>CAVQZH010000020.1:0-60722 GCA_963718345.1 uncultured Pseudomonadota bacterium
TGACGGTGCTTGGCAATGATGTAGAGCAATTGGTCGCCGTCGTAGAGTTTGCCATCTGCATCCACCATGATCAGACGGTCGCCGTCGCCGTCGAGCGCGAGACCGATGTCCGCGTGATTTTCCCTGACCGCTTGTTGCAGGTTCTTGGGTGCGGTCGCGCCATAGCCGTCGTTGATGTTCTTGCCGTTCGGATCGGCGCCGATGGCGATGACATCTGCCCCGAGTTCATGGAATACGTTGCGCGCAATGTGGTAGGTCGCGCCGTGCGCGCTATCCACCACGATCTTCATGCCGCGCAGGTTCATGTCGGCCGGGAAAGTGCTCTTGCAAAATTCGATGTAACGCCCGACTGCATCGTCGATGCGCTTGGCTTTGCCCAGGCTGCCCGAAGGATTGGTCTGCATGGCGTTGTCCAACTCGGCCTCGATGGCATGTTCGACCTCGTCCGCCAGCTTCATGCCGTTGCCGGAGAAGAACTTGATGCCGTTGTCATCGAACGGATTGTGCGAAGCGGAGATGACGACGCCAGCCTGCAGGCGCAGGGCGCGCGTCAAGTAAGCCACTGCCGGCGTCGGTATCGGTCCCGCCAGGTAGACATCGATACCGGCCGCGATGAGCCCGGCTTCCAGTGCCGATTCCAGCATGTAACCGGAGATGCGGGTGTCCTTGCCGATCAGCACACCCGGACGCTCGCTTTGAGCATGCTCGGTCTTGGCCAGCACTTTGCCTGCGGCAAAACCCAGGAGCATCACGAATTGCGGCGTGATGGGATGTTCGCCCACGCGTCCGCGCACACCGTCGGTACCGAAGTATTTTCTGCTCATTTCATCCCTCGTTTAATGCGTTCCAAATCTTCAAAGCATCGACCGTCTCGCGCACGTCATGCACACGCACGATGTAGGCTCCGCGCTGCACCGCCAGCAAAGCCCCGGCAACACTGGCAGCCATGCGGTCGCCGACTGCTCGTCCGGTAATCGTGCCCAGCATGGATTTGCGTGATAAACCCGCCAGCACCTGCACACCCAGAGCGCGGAAAGTTTCCAGACTGCGCAGCAGGGCCAGATTATGCTCCAGCGTCTTGCCAAAGCCAAAACCCGGATCGATCACGATGCGGTTGCGCGCAATGCCCGCAGCCTCGGCAGCTGCCACGCGGTCACGCAAAAACGCACTCACTTCGGCGACGGCATCCTGGTAATGCGGCTGCTGTTGCATGGTCTGCGGCGCACCTTGCTTATGCATAAGGCACACGGCCGCATCGGTCGCGGCAACCACCGCCAGCGCGCCTTCTGCCTGCAACGCGTTTATATCGTTGACCATGCTTGCGCCTGCCGCCAGCGCTGCACGCATCACTTCCGGTTTATAGGTATCGATGGAGATGGGAACCGATGTATCGCGCAAGCCCTCAATCACGTGCAGTACGCGATCCAGTTCTTCCTGTTCGCTCACGATGGCCGCACCGGGCCGGGTGGATTCTCCCCCAATATCCAGGATATCCGCGCCGTCGGCTATCAGCTGCCGTGCGTGGGCCAATAGCATCGGCAGCGGATATGTGACGTCCGCCGTCGGAGAAGGAATCCGGCGTGACGTTGACGATGCCCATCACGAGCGGACGCGAAAGATCGAACTGGAATTTGCCGCAGTGGAACATCAGGCAACCTCTAGAAACTCAGCTTTTCGGGATGCAGCGCAAGGCGCGAGGAGCACAGCGACGAAGACATACCAATTAGGTAGGCGAGGAAGCGAGCACCGAGCAACGCAGCGATGCGCCCGAAGTGCTTTAAGCAGGCAATCCGCATCGCGGATGCTCGCAAAAATGAGTTTATTGAGGTTGCCATAGAAAACGGGGGCATAGCCCCCGTGTGCGTAAGTTAAACGCCTTCAGCCGGCTTATTGGTTGCCGTCGCCGTCGGGGCCTGATCCTTTGGCGGCTCAGGTGCTTTGTTACTCAGGCTCGGTTTGGGCGGACGCGGCGGGTTGCCCGCCATGATGTCGTTGATCTGGTCTGCGTCGATGGTTTCCCATTCCAGCAGCGCCTTGGTCATCGCTTCGATCTTGTCGCGATTGGCTTCGATCAGGCTGCGCGCCAACGCGTATTGCTGGTCGATGATGCGACGGATCTCGGTGTCCACCTTCTGCATGGTCGCCTCGGAGATGTTCTTGTGCGAAGTCACCGAACGACCAAGGAATACTTCGCCTTCATTTTCGGCATACACCATAGGGCCCAGCGCGTCAGACATGCCCCACTGCGTGACCATCTTGCGTGTCATGTCGGTCGCGCGTTCGAAGTCGTTGGAGGCGCCTGTCGTCATCTGATGCATGAATATCTCTTCGGCGATACGACCGCCGAACAGCACGGCGATTGTGGACAGGATGCGGTCCTTGTCCATGCTGTAGCGGTCTTCCGACGGCAATTGCATGGTCAACCCCAGCGCGCGACCGCGCGGGATGATGGTGACCTTGTGCACCGGATCGGTCTTGGGCATCAGCTTCGCCACCACGGCGTGGCCGGACTCGTGATACGCCGTATTGCGGCGCTCTTCTTCCGGCATGATCATGGACCTGCGCTCTGCGCCCATCATGATCTTGTCCTTGGCCGCCTCGAAATCTTCCATATCGACAAAACGCTTGCCGCGTCGGGCAGCAAACAAGGCCGATTCGTTCACCAGATTGGCCAGATCGGCACCGGACATACCCGGAGTACCGCGCGCCAGGATATCGGCCTTCACGTCGGGCGCTACCGGTACCTTGCGCATATGCACCATGAGGATCTGCTCGCGGCCACGGATATCCGGCAGCGGCACTACCACCTGACGGTCGAAACGACCCGGGACGCAGCAATGCTGGGTCGAGCACGTCGGGACGGTTGGTCGCGGCGATGACGATCACGCCGGAAGCGCCTTCGAAACCGTCCATTTCGACGAGCAATGCATTCAGTGTCTGCTCGCGCTCGTCGTTACCGCCGCCAAGTCCTGCGCCGCGCTGGCGGCCGACTGCATCGATTTCATCGATGAACACGATACACGGCGACTGCTTCTTGGCCTGCTCGAACATGTCGCGCACGCGCGCGGCACCGACGCCGACGAACATTTCGACGAAATCGGAACCGGAAATGGAGAAGAACGGCACCTTGGCTTCACCCGCGATGGCCTTGGCCAACAGCGTCTTGCCGGTACCGGGACTGCCCACCATCAGCACGCCGCGCGGAATACGGCCGCCCAGGTTCTGAAACTTGGTGGGGTCGCGCAGGAAATCGACCAGTTCGGATACTTCTTCCTTGGCCTCATCGCACCCTGCCACATCGGCGAAAGTCACGCGTTCCTTGGCATCGTCCAGCATGCGCGCCTTGCTCTTGCCGAACGAGAATGCGCCGCCGCCCTTGCCGCCCTGCATCTGGCGCATGAAGAATATCCATACACCGATCAGCAACAGCATCGGGAACCACGATACAAAAATGCTCATCAGGAAGGATTGCTCTTCTTCCGGCTTGGCCTCGATCTTCACGCCGTTCTTGAGCAGGTCGGAGACCAGCCAAAGGTCGCTCGGCGCATAGGTAGTAATGCGCTTGCCGTCAGTGGTAGTCGCCTTCAAGGTGCGGCCTTCGATAGTCACCTTCTCGATGTGGCCCGCTTTCACTTCATCGAGAAATTGCGAATAATCCAGTTGCGCTTGCGCCGTCGACTGCTGGCGCGCATTGAATTGATTGAACACAGTCATCAGCACCAATGCGACAACCAGCCAGATTCCGACACTTTTAAATAAATTGTTCACACATGCTCCTTATGAGCGGTAATACGAAGTTGCATTAAACACTGTCCGGGGCCTTTACTCAAGCTTGCCGAGCCCCACCAGATACTGTTCGCTACTGCGGTCACGCGAAGCTTTCGGCTTGCGTGTAACCACTTTTTCAAAATGGCTACGTGCCAGCTTCAGATAATCCTCAAAACCCACCCCTTGGAATATCTTGACCAGAAACGATCCGCCGGGGGCTAAGTGCTTGACCGCAAAGTCAAGAGCCAGTTCCGCCAGATACATGGAGCGCGCCTGATCGGCAGAACCCACGCCACTGATATTGGGCGCCATATCCGAAATTACAAGACCGATCTGGCGTCCTTCCAGCTTTTCTTCCAGCTGCGCCAGCACGCTGTCTTCGCGGAAGTCGCCCTGGATGAATTCCACCCGCGGAAGCGGGTGCAGCGGCAACAAATCCAGCGCGATGATGCGTCCCTGCTGGCCGAGTTTGCCTGCGACCACCTGGCACCAGCCGCCGGGCGTCGCACCCAGGTCCACCACCACCATGCCGGGCTTGATCAGATGGTCGCGTTCGTCAATCTCCAGCAACTTGTACGCAGCACGCGAGCGATAGCCGTCCTTCTGTGCTTGCTGCACATAAGGGTCGTTCACATGCTCGCGCATCCATTGTTTACTGGTCTTCGAGGCCTTCATCGTTTAGAATCCGCGCCTTATCTGAAGGAATACCATGTTATCTCTCTCCGTTTCACAGCGCCGCGACCTCAAGGCGCGCGCGCATGCCATCAATCCTGTTGTCATCATCGGAAATGCCGGCCTGACACCTGCCGTTCTGGATGAAATCGAACGCAGCCTGAAAAGCCACGACCTGTTGAAAATCCGCGTGATGAACGACGACCGGGAAGCGCGCGAGGCCATGCTGCTGGAAATTTGCGAGACCCTGAAGGCAGGCTCTGTGCAGCACATCGGCAAAGTTCTGGTGGTGTATCGTCCGCTGGAGATTCCCATCGCCAAGCCGCCAAAGCGGCGTACCGGCAAGTCGCTCACCAAGAAACAAATCGGAAGCCGCACTTAAGAGGAAGGGAGAAGGGTAAGAGGGAAGGGCAAACCCGTCGCTCTTCGAAGAACAGGTTCACGCTTCCACGTCCCTCTTATCTTCCCCGCTCTAGATGTACTGAACCTCCACTACTTCGTATTCCCGGATACCGCCCGGCGCCCGGACTTCCGCAATATCCCCGACCACCTTGCCTATCAGAGCACGCGCAATCGGTGAACTGATGGAAATCTTGCGTTGCTTGATATCGGCCTCGTCGTCGCCGACGATCTGATACGTCACCACGTCGCCGTTGTTGGGGTCTTCCAGTATTACCGTCGAACCGAATACACAGCGCCCGTCCGCATTCAGTTTCTTGGGGTCGATGACCTGCGCGCTACCCAGCTTGAATTCCAATTCGACAATACGCCCCTCGACAAACGACTGGCGTTCCTTGGCCGCTTCGTATTCTGCGTTTTCCGACAGATCGCCCTGAGCACGGGCTTCAGAAATGGCATTGATGACCCACGGCCGGTCCACCGTCTTCAAGCGGTGCAACTCCTGGCGCAGTAATTCGGCGCCGTTCACAGTCAATGGAACCTTACTCATGCTGCACTCCCCTAAATTTTATTTTTCTAGACGCCTGTGCAAAGACTGCACGTCGTATATCTGCAACTCGGCCAGATGCTGCATGCCGAGACAGGCGGCACGGGCCCCTGCAAGCGTGGTGTAGTAAGTGACACGCCCCTGCAACGCGGCATGGCGAATCGAATACGAATCGCGCATCACCGATGGCCTGCTGTCCGTTGTATTGAAGATGAGGCTGACATCGCCGTTCTTGATCATATCCACGATATGCGGACGCCCTTCGGCAACCTTGTTCACCACGGTCACTTCAATTCCTGCCGCCGCGATGACCGATCCGGTTCCGCGGGTCGCCAGGATGGTAAAGCCCAGTTGCTTCAAGGTGCGCGCAACTTCAACTGTACCTGTCTTGTCCTCTTCGCGCACGCTGATGAACACCTTGCCGCCTTTCGGCAGTTTCACGCTGGCGGCAAGTTGCGATTTGACGAAGGCTTCCGCAAAAGTTTCGCCCACGCCCATCACTTCGCCGGTGGATTTCATTTCCGGACCCAGTATCGTATCCACGCCGGGGAATTTGATGAAAGGGAACACCGCTTCCTTCACCGAGTAGTACGGCGGAATGATCTCGCTGGTCACGCCTTGTGCCGCCAACGTCTGGCCGGCCATGCAGCGCGCGGCGATCTTCGCCAGCGGCACGCCGGTCGCCTTGGACACAAACGGCACGGTGCGCGAAGCGCGCGGGTTCACTTCCAGCACGTACACCGTTTCGCCCTGAATGGCGAACTGGACGTTCATCAGTCCGACCACGTTGAGCGCCTTGGCCATTGCCACGGTCTGCCGACGCAGCTCGTCCTGCAACTTGAGGGACAGCGAATGCGGCGGCAGCGAACAGGCGGAGTCACCCGAGTGCACACCTGCCTGCTCGATGTGTTCCATGATGCCGCCGATAATGACTTGCGTGCCATCGGACACCGCATCCACGTCCACTTCGGTCGCGTCATTCAGGAAGCGGTCGAGCAGGATGGGCATGCGTTCGGGATACGTCTTGGACATTTCCTCTGCATCGCGCATGTAGCGCTCGAGATCGGACTGCGCATGGATGATCTCCATGGCGCGGCCGCCCAGCACGTTGGATGGTCGCATCACCAAGCGGATAGCCGATCTCGGCTGCGCCTGCGACCGCATCGGCCACATTGCTCGCAGTACGATTTGGCGGTTGCTTCAAATTCAGTTCACGCAACATGGCCTGGAAACGCGCGCGGTCTTCCGCCATGTCGATCATGTCCGGCGTGGTGCCGATGATAGGCACACCGTTCTTGGCCGAGCCCCTGCGCAAGCTTGAGCGGAGTCTGCCCGCCGTACTGCACGATCACGCCGATGGGCTTCTCGACCGCCACCACTTCCAGCACGTCTTCCAGCGTCAGCGGCTCGAAATACAAACGATCGGAAGTGTCGTAGTCGGTGGACACGGTCTCCGGGTTGCAGTTGACCATGATGGTCTCGTAGCCGTCCTCGCGCATCGCCAGCGCGGCATGCACGCAGCAATAGTCGAATTCGATGCCCTGACCGATACGGTTCGGCCCGCCGCCCAGCACCATGATCTTCTTGTTGCCGGTAGGCTGCGACTCGCATTCTTCCTCGTAGGTCGAATACATGTAGGCGGTGTTGGTGGAGAACTCGGCTGCGCAGGTATCCACGCGCTTGAACACCGGACGCACACCCAGCGCATGGCGATAAGCACGCACCGATTCATCATCGATACCCAGCAATTTTGCCAGGCGCGCATCGGCAAATCCGCTGCGCTTCAATGCGCGCAGATGATCCGCGCTCAAGCTTTCCAGAGTGTGGCCCGCCAGTGCCTTCTCCTGACGGATCAGGTCTTCGATCTGCACCAGGAACCACGGGTCGATCTTGCTGACGTTGAATACTTCTTCCACGCTCATGCCGAGTCGGAACGCATCGCCCACGGCCCAGATGCGATCCGGTCCGGGGTTGCCGAGCTCGGACACGATAGCTTCGCGATCGGTAATATTTGGTGTCCAGTCCGTTCACGCCGACTTCCAGGCCGCGCAGGGCCTTCTGGAACGATTCCTGGAACGTGCGGCCGATGGCCATCACCTCGCCCACCGATTTCATCTGCGTGGTCAGGCGGTCATTGGCTTGCGGGAATTTTTCGAACGCGAAACGCGGAATCTTGGTCACCACGTAGTCGATGGTCGGTTCGAACGAGGCCGGAGTCGCACCGCCGGTGATGTCGTTCTTCAGTTCGTCCAGCGTGTAGCCCACGGCCAGCTTGGCCGCGACCTTGGCAATCGGGAAGCCGGTCGCCTTGGACGCCAGCGCCGAGGAACGCGACACGCGCGGATTCATCTCGATCACCACCATGCGCCCGTCAACCGGATTGACGGAGAACTGCACGTTGGAACCGCCGGTTTCCACGCCGATCTCGCGCAGCACTGCCAGCGAGGCGTCGCGCATGATCTGGTATTCCTTGTCGGTCAGCGTCTGCGCCGGCGCGACGGTGATGGAGTCGCCGGTATGCACGCCCATCGGGTCGAGGTTTTCGATGGAGCAGATGATGATGCAGTTGTCGTTGCGGTCGCGCACGACTTCCATCTCGTATTCTTTCCAGCCGAGCAGCGATTCCTCGATCAGCAGTTCGCGCGTGGGCGAGGCTTCCAGGCCGCGCTCGCAGATCTCCACGAATTCTTCGCGGTTGTAGGCGATGCCGCCGCCGCTGCCGCCCATGGTGAAGGACGGACGGATGATGGTCGGGAAGCCCAGCGCCTGCTGCACCTGCAGCGCTTCTTCCATGCTGTGCGCGATGGTGGAACGCGCCGAGGCCAGGCCGATGCGCGTCATCGCCTGCTTGAATTTTTCGCGGTCTTCCGCCATGTCGATGGCGTCGCGCGACGCGCCGATCATCTCGACATTGTATTTTTCCAGCACGCCGTGCTTGGCCAGATCCAGCGCGCAGTTCAGCGCGGTCTGCCCGCCCATGGTGGGCAGGATCGCATCGGGACGTTCCTTGGCGATGATCTTCTCGACGATCTTCCAGGTGATCGGCTCGATGTAGGTCGCATCCGCCATGTCCGGGTCGGTCATGATGGTGGCCGGATTCGAGTTCACCAGAATGACGCGATAGCCTTCTTCGCGCAGCGCCTTGCAGGCCTGCGCGCCGGAGTAGTCGAATTCGCACGCCTGCCCGATGACGATGGGGCCGGCGCCGATGATCAGGATGCTTTTTATGTCAGTACGTTTTGCCATTTACTTGCCCATCATCGCAACGAAGCGATCAAACAGTGTGTCCACATCGTGCGGTCCGGGACTCGCCTCGGGATGGCCCTGAAAACAGAACGCGGGTTTATCGGTCAGTTCGAAACCTTGCAGCGTGCCGTCGAACAGCGAGATATGCGTGACGCGCGCATTCTTGGGCAGCGTTGCCGCATCCACCGCAAAACCGTGGTTCTGGCTGGTGATCATGACGCGCTTGGTCCGAGTATCCTGCACCGGATGATTGGCGCCGCGATGGCCGAACTTCATCTTCACGGTCTTCGCACCCACGGCCAGCCCCATGATCTGATGTCCCAGACAGATGCCGAACAACGGAATCGCCTACCTCGATAAATTTCTTGGTCGCCGCGATCGCGTAATCACACGGCTCCGGATCGCCGGGGCCATTGGACAAAAACACGCCGTCCGGCTTCAGCGCCAGCGCCTCTGCGGCGCTAGTCTTGGCCGGAACCACCGTAACACGGCAGCCGCGCTCGGCCAGCATGCGCAGGATGTTGCGCTTCACGCCAAAGTCGTACGCCACCACATGGAAGGATGCAGGATTCAGGATACGGGATTCAGCAGAACCCGCAGCCCCGCTTTTCCCTGAATCCTGTATCCCGTATCCCGTATCCCGATACCCCACACCCAGTTCCCACAGGCGCTGCTTCCATTCGTAAGGCTTGTCGCAGGTCACCACTTGCGCCAGATCCATGCCTGCCAACCCGGCGAAGTTGCGCGCCGCCTTCAACGCCGCTTCGGCATCGTCGCCCGTGGCGATACAGCCGTTCTGGGCACCCTTGGTGCGCAAGATGCGCGTCAGTTTGCGCGTGTCGATCCCGGCAATGGCGACCACATTGTTGGCCTTGAGATATTCCGGAAGAGTCTGCGTGCTGCGGAAATTGCTCACCGTCATGGACAGGTCGCGAATGATGAGGCCGCTGGCAAACACCTGGCGCGATTCGACGTCCTCGGGATTGCAGCCGACGTTGCCGATATGCGGATAAGTCAGCGTGACGATCTGCCTGGAATAAGAGGGGTCGGTCAGGATTTCCTGGTAGCCGGTAATGGAGGTATTGAACACCACCTCGCCGACGCTGCTGCCGGAAGCGCCAATGGCTGTGCCCCTAAACACGGTCCCATCGGCTAAAACTAGAATGGCAGGACTTGTTTGCGACACCGGAGGCTCCCTTGAACTGGACATAAAGAAGCGGGAAGAACGTTGCGTCCATCCCGCTTTTGATTCGTCTTGTATTATAGCGGATTAGCGGGTCCGCATCAAACGGTAGCGCGCCGCTTACGGCTTATGAGCTTGGTGCGTGCCATATAATGCGCGGCTTGCGCGCGCCTGCCAGGTTGCGGGCAATTCCGATCAACTGCATGAAAAATAACTGATATGTTGGAAGTATTCGTTTTAGCTGTTGCACTGAGCATGGATGCATTTGCCGTTTCCATCGGGTTGGGCTCCAAAGGAAATACGCGAGGATTGGGTCTAAAGGCCGGATTATTCTTCGGCGCCTTTCAGGCCTTGATGCCCTTCATCGGATATCTGGGCGGCAAGGGCGTTTTGGGCTGGGTCGAGGCCTATGCACACTGGATCGCCTTTGGCTTGCTGGCGCTGATCGGCGCCAAGATGATCTACGAAGGACTGCAGGAGGGTATAGAAAACGACATCAGCGTGATCACCAACAAGATGATGTTGCTGCTGGCTATCGCGACCAGCATCGATGCCATGGCCGCCGGTTTCAGCCTGACGCTTCTGGATATCAACGCCTATCTGGCTTGCCTGATCATTGGCGTAACGACTTTCGCCTTCAGCTGGGCGGGCGTGCTGATCGGCAAGCGCAGCGGTACCTGGCTGGAAAGCAAGGCGGAGATATTCGGCGGGGTTGTGCTGATCCTGATCGGGATCAAGATGCTGGTGATGTAACGTCAATCAACTGCCGTAGATACTGTTATCCAAGTCAACAGCCATGAAGTGTTGACTTGGATAACAGTATCTACGGGCTGCTGGTAGCTTGGGAGAAGGCTTCTTCTTCTGAAAAGCCTTCCACAAGGAGTTCAATTATAAGTTCACGTTTTTCTCTGACGGATGGCGACAGGCGTTCTTTATTCTGCGTGTAGTACGCCGCCATCATTTCTCGCGCTTTGGATTCCTTAATTTTCTTTCTGGGAGCAATGACGGTCTGAGTGTGTTTGATGTAACCATCAAACTGGGTTTTGACCGTACTCCAATCGAACCGGAATACCGTTTCTCTAGTGGCAATAGGATCGAAATACTGAGTAAATCCAACGCCGCACTCACCGGAGCCTTTGCTAATAACTAAGCATGTAAGATCAGGCAGTTCTCGCTCGGCGGTGAAGATGCGGACAACGTCAAGCTTTCGGCCGGTGGATACAGCAATGGCGCCCCGCACTTCCGCTCTTTCCGGATAAATCTCTTTCGCTTTCGCCACCAGCTCGCCATATGTAAAGAGTTGCTTGTGCTTGGCTAGCTCGATAAGAATTGGATAGTACGCAGACGCCAGTTGGACGTCATTTAGCGTAATGTTCTTGTATAGGCTTTCAGTCGGATCGACCATGGCGATAACCTTTTTGTGCAACCTAACCTAAAATTGTAGCAGTCAAATCACGCCCGCAGGATTTACAAAACCTGGCTGCGGAATCGCAGTCGGCGCCGCAGGCGGGACACGCTTTGCCGGTAGCGAATGAAGTGAACGACCGCAGTCAACGGGGCAGATTGATTCAATACCGCCATTACCAGCCAGGCGGCAGTGGCAAGAATGGCAACGATGAAGAGCCAGTTGTAGATGTTATGCAACGAGGCGTCCATGAACGGCTTGAGCAACAGCAGCAAGACCGTATAGGCGGTAGCCACAAAAATCAGGCTCACCACGGGAAGGATCAGATGCTGCAAGAACGACCAGCGTCCCTCCTGCTGGCGCAGGAAGATCGTCGCGCGCTGACCGAGCAACCAGAACGCTGTCAACGCGGTGGAATAGCCGAGGAAGCGCACCAGATGCGCAGCCGTCAGTCTGCCGCTGAACACCGAAGTCTTCTCGAACAGATCCATGCTGCCCAGTGCCGCCGCCAATACCAGCGTCACGACAATAACAGCCACGTAACGACCTACCCAATTCCAGGAATTCCCCATAACTAACCTCTTATAGTTTTAAATTCAGCGAATTGATGCGGATTACTTCAGCGCGAGCACATCCTGCATGTCGTACAGCCCGGCCTTGTTCGCTTGCAGGAAGCGCGCAGCACGCAATGCACCAATCGCAAAAGTGGCACGGCTGCTGGCCTTGTGCGTAATTTCGATGCGTTCGCCTATGCCTGCGTAAAGTACGGTATGGTCGCCGACGATGTCGCCGCCGCGCACGGTGGCGAAACCTATCGTGGAGGGATCGCGTTCGCCGGTGACGCCTTCGCGTCCGTATACAGCGCACTTTTCCAGATCGCGCCCCAAGGTTCTGGCGACGACTTCACCCATGCCCAGCGCGGTACCTGAAGGTGCATCCACCTTGTGCCGGTGATGCGCTTCGATGATCTCGATGTCGTAACCGTTGGCCAGCACACGCGACGCAGTCTCCAGCAACTTGAACACCAGGTTCACGCCCACGCTCATGTTGGGCGCAAACATGATGCCGATGTCCTGCGCTCCCGCACCCAGTTGCGCCTTTTGCTGCGCATTGAAGCCGGTGGTGCCTATCACCATGTTCACGCCGTGTTTGCGGCAGATTTCCAGATGATGCAGCGTGCCTTCCGGGCGGGTGAAGTCGATCAGCACATCCGCTCCCTTCAGAGCCGATTCGATATCGGCACTGATCCTTACTCCCTCGGCAACCACGTTGCCGAGCAACGCACTGCCGCCGTGTTCCAGCGCGGCATGCAATATCAAATCGTCGGCTTGTGCCACACATTCCAGCAGCACTTTGCCCATGCGTCCGCCGCTACCGGCGATGGCAACTCTAATTTTTCCCATTGTTCTACTCCTGTTTGGCAGGTTCGGGGGCCAGCAGCGGTGTGGCGTCATCGATGCGCTTCAACACATCCTTGTCAAAATACAGGGTGAGGCGTTGGCTTCCCACCAGCTTGCCTTGCTGATCCAGACTGTAAAAGTAGTCCCAGCGATCGGCATGATAAGGATCGGTGATCAGCGGCGCTCCCAGCGCTGCTTTCACTTGCGATTGCGTCATGCCGGGCTTGATCTTGGCACGCATGTCCGCAGTGATGAGATTGCCCTGGCGTATCTCGACCTTGTAGGTCGAGAACGTGGGCAAAAGGCTGCAGGAGGCGAGCAATATGGAAATGAGGACGATATGGATACGCATTTGGATAGGTATTCTAGTTGGCTTGCACAAAAGAGGCGGCATGATACCTCAAGCCGGGACACCCAGAAGTTCGGCCGCATGCTTGCGTGTCGTTTCGGTGATTTTCACCCCGCCCAGCATGCGCGCGATCTCCTCGATACGCTCGTCGTCTCTGAGGACATGGATGCTGCTCAGGGTCTTGCCCGCATGTGCGGCTTTGCTCACTTGCCATTGCGCGTCGGCCTGCGCAGCCACCTGCGGCAGGTGGGTGACGCACATGACCTGGTGCCGCTTGCCCAGTTGTTTCAGCAGGCTGCCGACAATTTCCGCCACGCGACCGCCAATGCCGCTGTCCACCTCGTCGAAAATCAGCGTCGGCACCGCGGCCGCGCGGCTGGCCGCGACCTGGATCGCCAGACTGATACGGGACAGTTCGCCGCCGGAGGCGACTTTGGCCAGGCTGCGCAGCGGCGATCCCTGGTTGGCCGCGACCTGGAATTCCACGATTTCCAATCCGTGTTCATTGCCTTCGTTCAACGGCAACAAAGCGATGGAAAACTGCCCGCCCTGCATCGCCAGCGTCTGCATGGCGGCAGTGATTTCCGCAGACATGGCCTGCGCCGCCGTAATGCGCGCCTCGCTCAGGTTTCTTGCCGCGTTCATATAGGCAGCGCGCGCAGATTCGTCCTGTTTGGCCAGTTCCGCCAGATCGGCGTTGCCGCCCAATTCGTCCAGCCGTGCCACGATGCCTGCCAGGGTTTGCGGCAACTGCTCCGGCGGCACACGATATTTGCGTGCAGCTTCCACCACATCCGCCATGCGCTGTTCCTGCTGACGCAGCTGTTGCGGGTCGGCATCCAGCTTTTGCTGGTAATGGCGCAGCGCATAGACTGCCTCCTGCAACTCGTTCTGCGCGCTCTCCAGCATGGTCAGCGTGCCTTGCAGTTCTGCGTCGAATTCAAGTCCGGTGCGCAGGCGCGTGGTCAAGGCATTCAGCTGCGCGAGGCAGGCTGTATCGGCTTCGCTCAGTACTTCCACCCCGAACTGTGCCGTTTCCAGCAGGCTGGCGGCATGCGACAGGCGCGCATGGTCGGCGTGCAGACTTTCCCACTCGGCGGCGGCAAAGTTCAGCGTTTCCAGTTCGCGGCGCTGGAACGACAGCAGTTCGCGCTCGGCTGCCACCGTTTCGGCATTCTGTTCCAGCTGCTGGCGGCGGCGATGCAGCGTCTGCCAGGCTTTGAAACTTGCCGCCACCGCTTCAGTTTCTTTGTTCAATCCCGCCTGGCTGTCCAGCAGGTCGCGCTGCACATCGCCTCGCAACAGGGATTGGTGCGCATGCTGTCCGTGAATGTCGATCAGTTGTTCGCCTGCTTCGCGCATTTGCTGCAGCGTTGCACTGCGGCCATTGATGAAACCGCGCGAACGCCCGCTGGAATCCAGGGAACGGCGCAACAGGCACGCGCCCTCATCTCCTTCCAGCTCCTGTTCGCGCAACCAGATCCTGCAATTGTGGCAGGCCGGAAATATCGAATTCGGCGGTGATGTCGGCTTTCTCGCAGCCGGATCGCACCATGCCCGCATCGCCGCGTTCGCCGAGCGCCAGGGATAGTGCATCGATCAATATTGACTTGCCGGCCCCGGTTTCGCCGGTCAGCGCGGTGAAACCGGGCGTGAAATCGAGCTCAAGCGTGTCGACGATTACAAAATCTTTGATTATCAGGTGATTAAGCATTTATAGAGTCTGGTTCCACTGCAATTTTTCGCGCAGCGTTCGATAATAACTGTGCCCTACCGGATGCAGCAGACAGACCGGATCAATATAACGCGAGACCACAACCTTGTCGTGAGAGTTCAGATCGAAATGGGTGTGCCCATCGAAACGTACGCGCGCCTCGGAAGCATGATGCATGGCTATATCCAGCACGGAATCGCTTTTTAACACGATGGGGCGATTGCTCAATGTGTGCGGAGCGACCGGTACCAGCGCGATGAGGTCGAGCGCCGGATGCAGGATGGGACCGCCCGCCGATAGCGCGTAGGCAGTGGAGCCGGTAGGCGTTGCCGCAATCAGGCCATCGGCCCTTTGATTATAAAGATATTCCCCATTTATACGCACTTCAAATTCAAGCATGCTGCTGTTATTGCCGCGATGCATGACTACATCGTTGAACGCCAGGGACTCGAATACGTGCTTCCCGTCCCGCTGTACGGACGCACTCAGCAGCATGCGCTTCTCGGTGACGAATTCCCCGCGCAGCATGCCGGATATGGTTCGCTGCACGGTATCGATGGATATATCGGTCAGAAAACCCAAACGGCCCTGATTGACACCCACCAGAGGAATGCCGAACGGGGCCAATGTCCTTGCCACATCAAGCAGGGTGCCATCGCCGCCCATGACGATGGCGAGGTCAACTTTGGCGTGCATCTCCGCCAACGCGATGACACTATAAGGATGGGCCAGCATGTGTTCGGCGGTGAGGCTGTCCACCACCACGTTCAATTCCATACTCGCGAGAAAGTCGGCCAGCTTGAGCAGGGGCTCGGCAATCTCGGGCGATTTGTATTTGCCGATCAGCGCGACGGTCTTGAAGTGGGATTTCATGTGCCGGATTAAACCATAGGCGCGATTCAATGACAAAGTTGCAATGGTAGAATGCCGGACATGTTAAATGAACGCGCACAAGTATTGCTCAAGACCCTGGTGGAACGCTATATCAGCGACGGACAGCCGGTGGGTTCGCGTGCGCTGCAGCAATTCTCCGGCCTGGAAATCAGCCCCGCCACCATCCGCAACGTGATGGTCGATCTGGAAACGATGGGTTTGGTCGCCAGTCCGCACACTTCCGCCGGACGCGTACCCACCGCCCTGGGTTATCGAATCTTCATCGACACGCTGATGGTGGTGCAGCCGCTGTCCGAAGCGCGTGTTCTGCAACTTGAAAGCCAGTTGCAGCCCAACAACCCGACCCGACTGCTGACACAGGCATCCAATCTGCTTTCGGAACTCACCCAGTTCGCCGGTGTTGTGGCTACGCCCAAGCGTGCCAGCGCCACCGTGCGCCAGATCGAATTCCTGCGCCTGTCCGAAAAGCGTGTACTGCTCATTATCGTGATGCCGGACGGCGAAGTTGAAAATCGCGTGCTGGTGACGCACAAGGAATACAGCCAGGCACAACTCACCGAGGCTGGGAATTTCCTGAGCCAGCACTATGCCAACCTCGCGTTCGGCGACATCCACCAGCGCGTGCAAAACGAGCTGCGCCAGTTGCAGCACGACATGACGGCGCTGATGAGTGCGGCAATGGCTGCCAGCGATGAGGCTATTTCGCGCAAAAGCGAGGATTACGTCATCAGCGGCGAACGCAATCTGTTGAATTTCAACGATCTTTCCGCCAACATGAACCAGTTGCGCAACCTGTTCAACGTATTCGAACAAAAGACCGAATTGCTGCAACTGCTGGATGCCGGCCGTCACGCGCCGGGCGTGCATATTTTCGTCGGTAACGAATCCGGATTGATCGGACTGGATGAATGCAGCGTAGTCAGCGCACCGTATACGGCTGATGGACAGATCATCGGTACGCTGGCCGTAGTCGGCCCCAAGCGCATGAATTATGAGCGCGTGGTGCCCGATCGTGGACATCACCGCAAAACTGTTGAGCAACGCACTCTCACAACATTAAACCCACGATGGCCTATCAGACAGAACCCAACTACACCCACGGCACGCGCGCAAAAGACCGGTATCCTGCTGGTCAACCTCGGCACGCCGGATGCACCCACGCCGCAGGCAGTCCGTACCTATCTCAAAGAATTCCTGAGTGACCCGCGCGTGGTGGAAATACCCAGGCCGATCTGGTGGCTCATTCTGAACGGCATCATCCTCAACACACGCCCGAAGAAATCCGCTGCGAAATATGCCGCGGTATGGTTGCCGGAAGGTTCACCGCTACGCGTCCATACCCAGAAGCAGACCGCCTTGCTCCAGGGATATCTGGGAGAGCGCACCAAGACACCGTTAGTGATCGAATATGCCATGCGCTACGGCAATCCGTCGATTCCGAGTGTGCTGGACAAACTGAAGCAGCAGAACTGCCAGCGCATCCTCGTGGTACCGATGTATCCGCAATACGCTGCCAGCACCACGGCGACGGCGAACGACATCGTGTTCGACACGCTGAAACAGATGCGCAACACGCCGGCCTTGCGCACCATCAAGAACTTTCACGACCACCCCGGCTACATCAAGGCACTTGCAAGCAACATCAACGATTACTGGATGAAACAACGGCGCCCGGAAAAACTGCTGATGAGCTTCCACGGCCTGCCGCAATTCACGCTGGACAAAGGCGACCCCTACCACTGCGAATGCCACAAGACCGGCCGCCTGCTGGCACAGGAACTGGGACTGAAGCCGGAGCAATACGCCATCAGCTTCCAGTCCCGCTTCGGCAAGGCAGAATGGCTCAAGCCTTACACGTCCGCCACGCTTAAAGAATGGGGAGCATCGAAAACCAAACGCGTGGATGTAGTCTGCCCCGGCTTCGTGGCCGACTGCCTGGAGACGCTGGAAGAAATCGCACTGGAAGGCAAGGAAGAGTATCGGCATGCCGGCGGTGGCGAATACCATTACATCCCGTGCCTGAATGAACGCAACGACTGGATTCACGCATTGACCGACCTGGTGTTGGACAATCTGCACGGCTGGCTGACGGAACCTGACGTCTCAGGGCTCAATCAAAGTCGCCTGCTGGCGCAGGCAGCCGGGGCCACGACCTAAGCGAAGAACTTGTAGTTGTTGCGTCCGCTTTCCTTGGCGACGTACATGGCATCGTCGGCATTCTTGATCATGGTCTCTTCGTCGGTCGCATCATCCGGACAGATGCTGATACCGATGCTGAAGGTGATCGTCAAAGCTCTGTTGCCGATCTGATGCGGCTCCGCCATGGCGGCGACGATCTTGCGCGCAACCATTTCCGCATCTTCCGCCCCTCCTATTTCCGCCAGCAGGATCATGAACTCGTCCCCGCCCTGGCGGCAGATAGTGTCGGACACGCGCACACAGGATTTCAGGCGTTCAGCCACCGATTGCAGCAGCAAATCCCCCGCCAGATGCCCCATGGCATCGTTCACCGATTTGAATTTATCCAGATCCAGGAATAGCAGCGCGGTCTTCTTCTGATTGCGCGAACCCGTCACAAGTGCATGTTTCAGGCGATCGGCAAAAAGTGCCCGGTTGGGCAAATTGGTCAACGAATCGTAGTGTGCCAAATATTCGATGTGGGCTTCGGCTGCCTTGCGCTGGCTGATATCGGTAAACAATCCGATATAGTTGAGCACTTCGCCTTGCGCATTTTTCACCGTACCGATGGACAACCATTCCGGAAATATTTCACCTGATTTGCGCCGATTCCATATTTCGCCCTGCCACGTCCCGGTCTCACTGATGGTTTTCCACATCGCCTGATAGAACTTTGCGTCCTGTCTGCCTGAACTCAGCATGCCGGGCTTGTTGCCAATGACTTCTTCCTCGGAAAATTGCGTAATCAGGTAGAACGCCGGATTCACCGCAATGATTCTCTGTTGCGCGTCGGTGATGAGTATGGCTTCACCGCTGTTGTCGAACATCTTCACGAACAGCTGCAGTCGCTCGTTGGCCTTCTCCAGCTTTTCGACTAGAAGATTGAAGTTCTGCGTCATCTCGCCCACATCGGGATTGTTCGCATCGACATCGGCGCGCATGGACAGATTCATGTCGCGTTTTATTTCCGCCATCGCGCTCTGCAGGTTCTTGATGGGGCGGTTGATGTTGCGCACGATGACCATGCGCACGAACATCGAAATAATGATCAGCAACACCAACTGCAAAACGATGAAGCCACTCCACAGCCAATGCTTGGTATCGGCCAGTTGCGCCTCTTCCTCGGCCAGGTCGATCGTTACGCTGGCCGCGCCGTTGACTCCGCCTGCCTGCGTGCTATGGCAGGCGAGACAGTTGGTGCCGCGGAAATTTTGCAGAGCGATGAAGGGAACCATCACACGCAGCGCCGGGTGCCCGTCTTTCCCCATCATTTTACGGAAGACGGTCTTACCGCCATCCAGCACTTCGCGATCCAAATCGTCGATGGCGGCCTCAGTGGGTAAACCGGGACCGAACTGTTTGACAACTGCACTTCCGCGAATGATGCGCAATTCCGAGACGCCACGCGACTGGGACATCTTGTTCAACAGCAGTTTGCGATTCTCAGGATCGGTTATCTCCCCCGTGAGCATCAGCATGTTCATGCCGTTGATGAGGCCGTCGGCAGTTTCCTGGGCGCGCGATTCCGCGGAGCGCTCGATTTGCACCTCGAAGCGACTCGCCACCCATTGCATCAGGAAAAAGAACGATATGATGAGCACGCCCTGTATCAGTATGTGCAATTTCCCCTGCACACCCATCGCGCGCCATCCCTCTAACAGAAAACCCATTTCTCTCCCGCTTCCGCGCAGGCCCCGCCTGCCGGACATTTTATAGTTTGATGAAGTGCTCGCGGTAATACTTCATCTCCGCGATGGATTCGTAGATGTCCGCCAGGGCTTCATGCTTGCCGTGTTTCTTGATGCCGCTTGCCACCTCCGGCTTCCAGCGTTTCGCCAGTTCCTTGAGCGTGCTTACGTCCAGGTTGCGGTAGTGGAAATAATCTTCAAGCTTGGGCATCCAGCGTGCCAAAAAACGGCGATCCTGGCAGATGGAGTTGCCGCACATCGGCGAGGTGCGTGTCGGTACGTGCTCTTTCAGAAACTCGATCATTTGCGCTTCGACCATCGCATCGTCGAGCACCGAGGCCTTGACCTTATCGATCAGTCCGGACTTGCCGTGGGTGGATTTGTTCCAGTTGTCCATGCCGTCGAGCACGATGTCGGATTGATGCACAACCAGCACGGGCGCTTCAGCCACGGTATTCAGATCGCCGTCAGTTACCACCAGCGCCACTTCGATGATGCGGTCCGTGTCCGGTAAAAGCCCTGACATTTCCATGTCTATCCAGACGAGGTTGTTTTGATTTTGTGCCATAATCCACCGTAGTTCTTATTAGAAGTCTGGCGCATTGTCGCACAGCAGCGCCGCTCAATCCAACGACCATGACCGCATCCCAATTCACAGCCTTGTTTATCTCCGCCCTGTTCGCGAACGGCATCATCAAATTCTGGCTGGCATACCGCCAACTGGACCATATCGCGAAAAACAGCGCCGAAGTACCGGTGGCTTTCCGCGAAAAAGTGGACCTCGCGGCACACCAAAAAGCTGCGGACTATACGCGCGCACTGGTTCAGCATGATTTGATCACCTTGTTATTCAGCACAATCCTGTTGCTGGGCTTCACTCTGGGCGGCGGCATCCAATGGCTCAGCGATTGGTCGGCAGCCACTTTCAACGCGCCGATGGTACAGGGTGTGGCCATTATCGTTGCGGTGCTATTACTGCAATCGGTACTGGAAGCCCCGTTTGATCTCTATCGCACTTTCAAAATCGAGGCTCACTTCGGTTTCAACAAGATGACGCTCAGGCTCTATCTGCTGGACGCGCTCAAAGGGCTGCTGCTCGGCGTCATCCTAGGCCTGCCGCTTCTGCTGGGTGTGCTGTGGCTGATGTCGCGCATGGGCGACCTGTGGTGGCTATATGTATGGGGCGTATGGGTGGTATTCAACCTTTTGCTGTTGTTCATCTATCCCACATATATCGCCCCGCTGTTCAACGATTTTGAGCCGATGCAGGATGAAGCCGAGAAAGCACGCATCGAAGCGCTGCTCAAGAAATGCGGCTTTGCCGCAAGCGGTCTGTTCGTGATGGACGGCAGCAAACGCAGCACGCACGGCAATGCCTATTTCACCGGCTTCGGCAAAACCAAACGCATCGTATTCTTCGACACACTGTTGCAACGACTCACCCCGAACGAAGTGGACGCCGTGCTGGCGCACGAACTGGGGCATTTCAAACGCCGCCATGTGCTGAAACGTATCGTCTACACCTTCATCATCAGTTTGGGTTTCCTGTGGCTGCTGGCCCAGCTGCTACATTCCGGATGGTTCTATCAGGGCCTGGGAGTAACCAGTCAATCCACAGCGATCGCGCTGTTGCTGTTCTTCATGATTCTTCCGGTATTCACTTTCCTGCTGCATCCCATTGCCTCGGCTTATTCGCGCAGACACGAATTCGAGGCGGATGCATATGCCGCGCAACAAACCGATGCGCATGAACTGGTCAATGCGCTGGTGAAGCTCTATCAGGACAACGCCAAAACACTGACGCCCGATCCGCTGTACGCCACCTTTTACGAATCGCATCCACCCGCACCGATACGCATCGCACATCTGCAAAAACTTGGAGTGTCCAAATGAAGAAATATTTCTTCCTCTTATTACTTGCCACCGGCGCCGCGCACGCCGACCCATTCGCCAAGGGCAACGCGGCAAACGGACGGAAACTGTTCGCCCAATACGATTGCAACAGTTGCCATAAAGGCAAAGTGGGGGGCGACGGCAACGCCATCTTCACCCGTCCGGATCGTATCGTGACAAACGCCGACAAACTCATCGACCGGATGGAACAATGCTCCGGCGCCATCGGTAAAAATCTCACAACGCAAGAAAAGCTGGACCTCGCGGCCCTGCTGAACCAGACCTATTACCACTTCAATTGAGGAGGCTAACATGGCAACCGTCTGCGATCTGACCAACAAGAACTGCAAGCCCTGCGAAGGTGGCGTACCCGCGCTTACACAAGATGAAGCAAAGGAATTGCTCAAGCAACTGGACGACTGGGAACTTCAAAACAACGTCATCAGCAAGACCTTCGCCTTCAAGAACTACTATCAGGTGATCGCCTTCGTCAACGCGGTGGCCTGGATGACGCACCGTGAAGACCACCATCCAGACATGACTGTCGGCTATAGTAAGTGCCGCGTGGAGTATTCCACCCACGCTATCGGCGGCCTGTCCGAGAACGACTTCATCTGCGCCGCGAAAGTGGATGCACTGTTCAAGCTTTGAGCGAAAAACTACGCGGACTTATTATCGCCGCCTATGGGCGACACTATCTGGCAGAGTTGCCCGGCGGTGAAATTCTGGAATGCGTACCGCGCGGCAAGAAAAGTGACGTCGCTTGCGGTGATACGGTTGAGATAGAACGCACCAGCGCCGACCAGGCCGTCATCGACAGCATCGCTCCCCGTTCCACCTTGCTGTATCGCTCCGATGCCTACAAGCAAAAGATCATCGCGGCCAACGTCACCCAGATCGTTGTTGTCGTCGCCACCGAACCGTCGTTCAATGATGAGCTTCTGGCACGTTGCCTGATCGCCGCGCATGACCAGAAACTGGAAACCCTCATCGTGCTGAACAAGTGCGACCTGCCGCAGATCGCGGCGGCGCGTGCACAGCTCGCACCCTATGGAAAGATCGGTTACCGCGTGCTGGAACTATCCGCCAAGCAGGATGTGGCGCCGCTGCTGCCCCACCTTCAGGGCCACACCAGCGTGCTCGTCGGACAATCCGGCATGGGCAAGTCGACCCTCATCAACGCCCTCATCCCGGAAGCACAAGCCACCACGCGCGAGATTTCAACCGTACTTGATTCCGGCAAACACACCACCACCCATGCACGCCTCTATCACCTGAACGCCAACAGCAATCTCATCGACTGCCCAGGCGTACAGCTGTTCGGCCTGCATCATCTGGATTTCGCCGCGATAGAAAGAAGCTTCCCCGAATTCCTGCCCTACCTTGGCCAATGCCGCTTCGCCAACTGCAGCCACTCGCATGAGCCTGATTGCGCGATACGGAAGGCGACCGATGAGCGCAAGATCGACTTGCGGCGATTGAAGTTATTTCAGCAGATCACGGCGCACTAGCTCAAATAAAAAGGTCCCGACCGAAGTCAGGACCCAAATGGTATTGCCTAATGGAGTAAAGACAGATGCAAGCTGAATATTACTTGGAGTCTCCGGTAAAAAATATCATGAAGCACAGCACGATAAATGGAGACATAACCAGCGGTAAGAAAATCATCGATGTAGACACAATTGCACCCCCAATAAGTTAATAGAAACTTGCGCATACCACAGCCGTATTCTTACTGCGTCGATCGCATACCATGAGTATTTGTGACTACGAGTAAGCAAATCGTGTGGCAAGGAAATAATCGCATTGGTTGACTGAATACGTCAAGAATAATTATCAAAAATTATCCATATAATCAACAATGAATAAGGGATTAATGTTAATTTTGAGTAAAAATTTGGGCTTGGATTGATATCCGTATTGATATGGAAACACCGATTTGAGGAGTTCGATGCGGCAACTTTGGTCCGGCAAGCGCAGGACCAGTCGCCAGACTTCAACCCAGCAGATTCGCCACCGTCAGTAGCAGCAGCATGAACAGCCAGAATACCAATGCACGCCATACCAGACCGACGGCACTTTGCATGAAGTCGGCATCCGCTTCGTCTCCGATGCCGAGTTCTGGACGAAAAACTGGCAGTTGGTCCAGTACTATTGTTTGCCCCAGATTCACACCCAGCGCGCCGGCGCCGCTGGCGAGAATGATGCCGGCCTCGGGGTCAGGCCAGTTCTGTACCTGATTGCGCCAACAGTACGCAGTGTCTTCAAAATTGCCGACGATGGCGAAGGTGCTTGCGGTGATGCGCAACGGCAACCATTCCATAACGTGATACACCTGCCGCGAAAAAACGCCGTAATTTCCGAAGTCGGCCTCATCCTGTAGCCCCCAGCGGTTGTACAGAAACAAGGCTAGACGATACAGGATCGCTCCGATCGGCCCCAGTCCCAGCATCATGAAAATGACAAACCAGAACACAACCCCGAACACATTGCGGTGCGAAGCCAGCAGGGCTTGCTCTATGGTCACACGCGCCACTTCTTCGTAACTCAAATCGCTGCATGATTTCCCCAGCCAATCGCCGAGCAGATCGCGTGCTTTGTCCAATTGCTTTTCGCGCAGCGCCAGATGAATATCGGTGAAATAGTGGCTGAACTGGCGAAATCCCATGGTCAGGTAGAGCACGAGAACGCTGAATGCCCACGCGAAGACCGGATGGACTCTCAACAGCAGGTAATACAAAACAGCGACCAGCAGCAAAGGCAACATGACGGCCAGTATCCAGGCGATGCGCCCCTGCTTTTGTTCGCCCGCATTGAAGTTGCGCTGGAAGAAGTCCACATAGCTTGCGAGCCATGAATTGAGGTATTTGCGGGATGACAGCGGGTGCAGTTGTTCCAATAACAACGCGGTGATCAAAGAGAGCAGGCTCATGGCTTCAACAGGACATCTAACTCGAATAGGGAGAAAGATACCACAGGCATGGCCCCACGCTCCAATGGAAGCCACAATAACGGAAACCTCGAAAACCGTAGCGAGCGTTCGGTTACAAGACACTCGGAGCGCAGACAAATCCGCATCCGGCATGTCGGATGCGGATTTGCTGCAACGCGACACGCAAATGGCGGGGCAAAGCCGCCGAGACCCCATCGGCCTAGCCCTCGCGGGTGAATCGAAGCGCGCAGCAGGTTTGCGGGTTTCCTAGACGATCATGCCTGCCGCCACCGTATTGTTGGTTGCTTCGTCGATCACAATAAAGCTGCCCGTTGCCCGATCTATCTCGTAGCTGTCGAACACCAGCGGCTGCTGAGTCTTAAGACCAACGCGGGCAATATCGTTCATATGCAGTTTGTCCGCAGCATGCCGTTCCAGCGTATTCACGTCCACACGGTAGTCCAGGCGCGAGAACAGGCACTTGGCCGTGCGCGTAGTATGTTTGACGAGATATTTGCGATTCTTGTCCAGTGGTGCTTCCGACAGCCAGCATAAGGTCGCTTCAAATTCCTTTTCCACCTTCGGTGGCAGATGATCGGTTTTGACGAACATGTCACCGCGCGAAATGTCGATCTCGTCCGCCAGCGTGATGGTCACCGACTGCGGCGCAAAAGCGGTCTGCAGCTTGCCGTCATAGGTATCGATCTCCTTGACCGTGGTAGTGCGGCCGGATGGCAGGATGGTAATCTCATCGCCGACCGAGACTTCGCCCGCTTCGATACGTCCCATGAAGCCACGGAAATCGTGATGCTCTTCGCGTCTGCGGGCGGCATACCCACTGCACCGGAAAGCGGAAGTCGCTGGTGTTCACGTCGTGATCGATCTCGACTTTTTCCAGCAACTCCAGCAGCGCCGGACCGTTGTACCAGCCCAGATTGTCGCCGCGGTCCACCACCATGTCGCCGTTCAGCGCAGACATGGGAATAAAGGTCACTTCATGCAGATTCAGTTGTGCGGCGAATTTTTTGTACTCGACAACGATTTCGTCGAAGCGTGCTTGCGAGTAGTCCACCATATCCATCTTGTTCACTGCGACCACGATATGCGGCACTCCAACCAGGCTGGCAAGGTAGGTATGGCGGCGCGTTTGCACCAGTACACCCTTGCGTGCGTCGATCAGGATCACCACCAGGTTAGCGGTGCTTGCGGCCGTTACCATGTTGCGCGTGTATTGCTCATGTCCCGGCGTGTCGCCGATGATGAACTTGCGCTTGGGCGTGGCGAAGTAGCGGTACGCCACGTCGATGGTGATGCCCTGCTCGCGCTCGGCCTGCAGACCGTCGGTAAGCAGGGACAGATCAACTGCAGCCATGCCGCGTTTCTCGCTGGTTTTGGAAATGGCCGAGAACTGATCCTCGAAGATGGATTTCGAATCATGCAACAGGCGACCGATCAACGTGCTCTTGCCGTCGTCCACGCTACCTGCGGTGATGAAACGTAATAATTGTGTCGTGGTATCCATTAAAAGTAGCCCTCTTTCTTTCTCAGTTCCATGGAGGCATCAGATGTCTGATCGTCCATGCGTGTTGCACCGCGTTCGGTAATGCGCGTAGTCGCGGTCTCTTCGATGATCTCGTCCACTGTACTTGCTGTGGATTCCACCGGAGCGGTACAAGTCATGTCGCCCACGGTGCGGAAACGTACCGAGAGCACTTCCACCTTCTCGCCCGGTTTCGGTTGCACCAGATGCGATACCGGGATCACTGAATCGCCGCGGCGGATCACTTCGCGTTCATGCGCAAAGTAGATATTCGGGATATGCAGCTTCTCGCGCCCGATGTATTCCCAGATATCCATCTCGGTCCAGTTGCTGATCGGGAACACGCGAATATTCTCGCCGCCATGCACACGGGTGTTGTAGGTATCCCACAATTCCGGGCGCTGATTCTTCGGGTCCCATTGGCCGAACTCGTCGCGGAACGAGAAGATGCGTTCCTTGGCGCGCGCCTTTTCCTCGTCGCGCCGGGCGCCGCCCATACAGGCGTCAAAACCGAACTCGGCGATGGTTTCCAGCAGCGTCACCGACTGGAAAGGATTACGCGGCTTGCTCTCATCCTTGATGACAACGGTGCCGCGCTTGATGGAATCCTCCAGCGAACGCACGATGAGGCGCTCGCCCAGATCGGCAGCCAGTTTGTCACGGCAGGCGATCACCTCGGGAAAATTGTGCTCGGTGTCGATATGCACCAGCGGAAACGGAAACTTCGCCGGACGAAACGCTTTTTCTGCCAAGCGCAGCATCACGATGGAATCCTTGCCGCCGGAAAACAGCAGCGCCGGATTCTTACACTCTGCCGCCACCTCGCGCATGATGTGGATGGATTCGCTCTCCAAAGCATCCAGATGGGTGAAGGTATGTTTGCTCACATTTTTTTCGACCAGTTTCATGACTTTTCCCGTTTCGCCAAATTACGCAGGAATTTCCTGCTTCTTATCAACCTGCGACGCAATCTCGATAATGCGTTTACGGCTCGCCTGCAGTGACGTACCGCTCACCGCCTGGACTCCCGATCCGTGCGCCACTTTTTGAGCATGGCCCACATGCAGACCGCATTCCTTATTCTCTGGGTTCTCCCACCACCAGCGGCCGGCGCGAATATCTTCACCCGGTGTAACTGACCGTGTGCAAGGTGCGCAGCCCAGACTGGGATAGAACTGGTCGTGCAATTTGTTATACGGAACATCGTATTGCCGGATATACGCCCACACGTCCTTGTTCGACCACTCCAGCAACGGGTTGAATTTCTGCAAACCGTTGTCGGCGTCGAAGGATGAGATTTCCAGCGTACCGCGCGTTACCGCCTGGTCGCGGCGCATGCCGGTAATCCACGCGCCCTTGCCGGCCAGCGCACGGCGCAACGGTTCCACTTTGCGCACAAAGCAGCATCCCTTGCGGTTTTCCACGCTGTCGTAGAAACCATTTATGCCATTCCGGGCCACATATTCCTCGACCAGCTTTCCGTCCGGGAAGTAGATCGTGAGCGGAACGCTGTAATGCAACCTGACTTCCTGCATCAGGTCGTAGGTTTCTTTCGGCAGGCGTCCGGTATCCAGGCTGAACATTTGAATGTCGAGCTGATGTTTGGCGATCAGGTCGGTCAGCACCATGTCTTCCGCACCCAGGCTGCTGGCAAACACAACGGGGGAGAATTCGCCGCGCGGCTTGCCGCAACACCGCAACGGTCGCATTGATCTTGCTACTCAAGTCTTCACTCATTTTGGCAAAGCCTCCTTCAAATCCAGTTGTCCGTCTTTCTCGGTGGCGAACGCAGCCACCTTGACTGTCCACGCATCCACTTTTGCACTGGCCAGCGTCAGCGCGTCGTTGTCGATCTCTTCGCTGCCGGCCAGTTCAAGCGCGGCATGCGCAAACTCGGCTGCGATCTCTTCCGGCGCCAGCAGATTGAGCTGAGCCGCCAGTTGAGTCAGATCGTCCTGGCGCGCACCGCCCAGCAACTGCGCCACACCGGAACCCAGCAAACGCAGGATGGATTCGTTGCACTGCGCCGCTTCGTTATACTTGCGCTGGAACACCAGTGCGTTGCGATATTCCCTTTCATGCGCAGCCTCAAAGAAGTTTGCACCGATCAGCACCTGCGACGCGCCTGCACACTCACCGCCGCCCAGTTGCAACACGCGGAAGTCTGTCTTGTCGCCGTAATCGCGCATCACGCTCTCCAGCTCTGCAGCCTTCACTTCTGCCAGGTCGGCCAGTAATTCCTTGAAGTAATCCGGCTGCTGCGCACGCGCCCAGACAAAGAAACTCGGCTCGCCGCTGGCCAGATGTGCCGCCTGCACGCGCTCAATGGCCTGCTTGATGCGCGCCACGGGCAACGACGGTCCTTTCAAGGCCAGTGCACCGCCGGCGGTGCCCTTGCCGGCGAAATACATCTGGTAGTGCGGCACCAGCTTGCCGTGCATACGTTTGCCCTCACCGTAAATACCGATGTCGCCGGTTTCCGGTTGCGCGCACCCGTTGTGGCAGCCCGACACACGAATATTCAGGTCGGCCTTGCCACCAGACAGCAGCGGCCCAAGCACGGTGCTGGAAGTGATGCCCAGACGGCAAGTCGAGGTGCCGGGGCAGGCCACGACGTTGTCGCCAATCTTGGGTTCGGACAAACCGAAAGCCGTGAGACCGCTGCGCAAGGCCGCAATTTTCTCCTGCGCGACATTGAACACAGCGAAGTTCTGGTCCTGCGTCGTGTGCACCTCGCTTAGTCCCTGCGCCTGCAACAATGCAGAAAGGCCGCGCAACTGATCCGCCGTCACGTCGCCAACGCGCAGCGCAATCGGGAACACAAACAATCCAGCCTGCCGTTGCGCAAAAACCTTGCGCGGTGCGCCTTGTCCCGGTGTTTCGTTGCCGCTCGGTGTGCGCCATTCTCCTTGCGGATAGGACTGATCGGCCAAAGCCTGTTTGGTGCGTTCAAACTCTTCGCGGTATTTCTCGACAAATCCTTCCGCGCCAAAACGCTCGACCAGGAACTTGATGCGCGACTTCGCCCGCTTGGTACGGTCGGAGTATTTGTTGTGCAGCGTCACCAGCGCTTCCATCGCGAACATCAGGTCGCTCTCGGGAATGAAGTCATCAACCACGATAGACTCACGCGGTTTGTGCCCGAGGCCGCCACCGGCCCGAATCCTGAAACCGGGTTGGCCGTCCTTGCTTACCGCGATTACGCCGCAATCGTGCAGCAGTGACTGCGCGCAATCCTCCTCGCAGCCGGAGAATGAAATCTTGAATTTGCGCGGCAATTGCTGGTTGAGCGGGTTGCGCAGGAAATGCACGGTTGCGCCATCCAGGTGCTTGCTCACATCCACATGCTCTTTCGGGCACACGCCGGCCAACGGGCACGCCGTCATATTGCGGATGGTATTGCCGCAAGCCTCACGTGTGGTCATGCCGGCCTTGGCCAGACGACGCATCGCCGACGGCATCTTGATCAAAGGGATGTAATGGATCTGGATGCTCTGGCGCGTGGTCACGTGCGCGATCTGGTGTTGCGAAAATTCCTCGGCGATATCAGCCAGGACTTCCAGCTGGACCGCGTTCAGGCGCCCGCCGGGCACTTTGATGCGCAGCATATTCACGCCCTGTTGGCGCTGGCCGTACACGCCCTGTTGCAAGCGTACTGCGGTAAAACGGTCGGGGTCTATACCGCCGGCATTGAAGACGGTAATCGCTTCCTCGAAGCGGTCGATCTCTTCCAGATCGGATAAATTGCGGTTATTCAGGCTCATAGCGATTTCCTTTCAATTCAAGACCAGGCGGGTGCCGATGATCAGCAACATGGACGCGAGGATCGGGCGTAAATAGTTTTCGGGCACTTTGGCGCTCAAGTGACTGCCGATGTAAATGCCGGGCAACGAACCCAGCAGCAGACTGCCCAGCAGCACGAAATTAACCGTCCCCAGCGCCATATGCCCCAGACCGGCAACCGCCGTGAGCGGCACGGCATGTGCGATGTCTGTACCCACCACCCTGGCTGTAGCCATGCGCGGATACAGGAACAGCAGCGCCACGGTGCCCAACACACCGGCACCGATGGATGAGATCGTAACCAGCGCGCCAACAATGAAACCCGTCACGATGGTTGCTGCGGGCAAATAACTGTGGTGCAACTCGTACACCTTGCCGTCTTCGCGCTGGGCAATCTTCCTGATCCGGTCTTTAAACAACAGCGCCGTGGCGGTCAACAGCAAGGCGACACTCAGGACGCTTGTGACCAGGCTGCGCAAGGTCTTCGCATCCAGCGCGAGATATTTCAGTAGAACGACAGTGAGCAATGCCGCGGGCAAGCTGCCCAAACTCATCAGCCCGACCACTTTCCAATCCACAGTGCCATTGCGGCTGTGTACCCAGCCGCCCAAACTCTTGGTCAACGAGGCATACAGCAGATCGGTACCGACCGCCGTTGCGGGCGAGACGCCGAAGAACAGCACCAGCAGCGGCGTCATCAACGATCCGCCACCGACCCCGGTCACCCCGACGATCAATCCGACCAGAAACCCGGAAACCGTGAATAGCCAATCCATTTGCGCCACCTCAATATCCTTACGATGGGTCGCATTTTAGGTTGGCTCTCTTATATACCTAAATACTTTTATGTTAGTATCTTATAACCTATTGACATATACGGAGCAGCCATGAACCTGCAACAACTGCGCTATCTGAACGAGATCGTGCGTTGCAACCTGAATATCTCGGACGCGGCAAATGCGCTCTACACCTCGCAACCCGGGGTAAGCAAACAGATCAAGCTGCTGGAAGAGGAACTGGGCATCGACATCTTTGTACGCAACGGCAAGCGCATCGTCGCCATCACCGATCCGGGCAAAGCGGTGCTGGAAATTGCCCAGCGCGTGTTGCACGAGACAGAGAACCTGAAGCAGGTCGGGCAGGAGTTCCGCACGCAGGATAGCGGCAGCCTGACCATCGCCACCACGCACACGCAGGCGCGTTACGCGCTGCCGCTGGTGGTCAAGGAATTCACCCAAAGCTATCCCGGTGTGAAGCTCGGTCTGCATCAGGGCAGCCCGACGCAGATCGCCGAAATGGTATTGAGCGGCGAGGTAGATATCGGCATTGCGACCGAAAGCCTGGCCTTATACGACGAACTGGTGACCCTGCCCTGCTACGAGTGGCATCACTGCGTGGTGGTGCCTACCGGGCATCCTTTGTTGCTGGAAAAGAAATTGACGCTGAAAAAACTGGCGCAATATCCCATCATTACCTACGATTTTGCCTTCACCGGGCGCAACAAGATCAATCAGGCGTTCCACGAGGCGGGCATCGAACCCAACATTGCGCTCACCGCCATTGATGCGGATGTGATCAAGACTTATGTTGAGCTGGGACTGGGGATAGGCATCGTGGCACAGATGGCCTTCATTCCCGATCGCGATCGTCATTTGCGCATGATCGATGCGGGACACCTTATTCAGCCCAGTACCACGCGCATCGCCATACGCAAGAACCAATACCTGCGCGGCTTCGGCTATCATTTCATCGAACTGTTCGCGCCGCACCTTACGCGCGACGTGGTATCCAAGGCGTTGCACTTGACGGCTTAGACGTCAACGTGAGAATCAAACACAGACAGTGTATTTCCGGAATTGACTGAAACGCTCAATCGCTGGATTGCTGTGGCAATACATCGTGAAAGAACCGGTAGGTATTCTTCCCGCCTTGCTTGGCCAAATACATGGCCTGATCTGCCTGCTTGACGAGCTGAACAGGATTATCGGAATCATCCGGAAATATGGAAATGCCGATACTGGCGCCCACACGGCTTGGCATACCCTTCAGATCGAATACTTCCGACAAAGCAGCGATGATCTTGTTTGCCACGTGCGAGGCATTTTCATTCGTTCCGATACTGTCCAGTACGACGATAAACTCATCGCCGCCGACACGCGCTACCGTATCCGAGTTTCGGATTGATTTCTTTAATCTGGCCGAAACGCCTTTCAACAGCAAGTCTCCCGCATCATGTCCCAGCGTATCGTTAATGCGCTTGAATCCATCAAGATCGAGAAACAAGACTGCCGTTTTGTTCTTGTTCCGCTTGGCCAATGCAACAGAATGATTGAGAACATCCAACAGCAACGCCCGGTTCGGCAGGTCGGTCAAATAGTCATAATGCGCCAAATGAGCGATTTTATTCTCGGCTTGCTTGCGTTCAGTGATGTCCCGGGCAATTCCGATAAAGTAACGATGGCCGCCCAGCACCATCTCGGATACGGACAATTCCATCGGGAATTTTTCGCCGTTTTTGCGAACAGCCGTCACTTCACGTCCGCGCACCCCGAGTATCTGAGCCTGTCCCGTTTGCAAATACCGGTCGATGTAACCTTGATGCGCGCTTCGATCCGGTTCGGGCATCAGCATTTTCACGTTCTTTCCCATCACTTCCTGATGGGAATAACCGAAGATTTCCTCTGCGGCCGGGTTGAACCCTTCGATGTCGCCCGCCTCACTGATCGTGATAATGCCGTCCATCACGTTGCGAATGACGGATTGCAGCTGGTTCTGGCTCTTCTCAAGATCCACTTTGATCTGCTTGAGGTTGGTGACCATCTGCCAAAACAGTTTGACTTCGGGACCGCTGGCAACGCGCCTGTCTCCGAAAACCTTGAATGCTGCATCGGCGATCGCGTCATCGTGCGACAAGTTGTACACGATGCAATCCGGATAGTCCTTGCAGGCTCGAAGTGCCTCGACCGCGTCGGCATAGGTTTGAATCCCGTAGCGTTTTGCCAGTTGGATTCCAGGCGCGTCGGGGCTCGTATCGGCTATTGCCACAACTTTGACCAGGCTGTCTTCCAGAAACATCTCCAGCAACGCGGTGCCTCCGCGTCCGGCGCCGATAATCAAAACCGGATATCCCTGAGTCCTGTGTATGGTCATATTCTTTCTTTTATAACCGTGCGGCTTGCATGAGTCGATTCTTGCATACTTGACGAGCGTTTACGTATGGCACTTCGCTAGCCGCAAGCCCGATCGCTAGCTGGCTCCGCGTTTCGAAAAATCCTTAAGCCGGAAACCCAGCGCAAACAGTACGGCAAAGTACACCACCACCCCCAGCGCCACCAGCCAGGAGAGGTGGATGATGCGTGTCCAGCCGTGGCTGGTAAGCCAGTGTTGCTCGCTGCCCATGCCGAACCAGAGCGTCAAGGCCAGTGCGAGCAAGGCAATACACAGCTTGAAGAAGAATTTGCCCCAGCCCGGCTCGGGCTGGTAAATGCCGCGTTTGCGCAGGAAATAGAACAAGATAGCGGAGTTGAAGCAAGCACCGAGGCCGATGGCGAGCGCCAATCCCGCATGTTGCAGATGCATCCCGAAGACGAACAGCAGGTTCATCAGTTGCGTGGCCAGCAGCGTGGCAATACCGATCTTGACCGGTGTCCTGATGTCTTGCCGCGCGTAGAAACCGGGAGCCAGCACTTTCACCGCGATGAGTCCAATGAGCCCGATGCTGTAACCCACCAGCGCGTTGCGCGTCATCAGCACGTCGTTGGCGACGAACGCGCCATGCTGGAAAAAAGTCGCCAGCAAAGGTACGGCAATCATGCCCAGCGCCAGCGCGGCGGGCAGTGTAAGCATGAAAACCAGACGCAAGCCCCAATCCAGCAGCCTGGAATATTCTTCCGTGCTGTTGTCGGCATAGTGTTTGGAAAGCGAAGGCAGCAGGATGGAACCGAGCGCCGCACCCAACAGGCCCGAGGGAAATTCCATCAGGCGATCCGCGTAATACAGCCAGGACACACTGCCCACCATCAGGAGCGAAGCAAAGATGGTGTTGATGATGAGGCTGATCTGCCCGATGGAAACGCCAAAGACTGCCGGCCCCATCTGCCTGATAACGCGCCACATACCTTCATCCCTCAGGCTGAAGCGTATGCTGGGCAACAGGCCGATTTTTTTCAAAAACGGCACCTGGAAGGCCAGTTGCACGAAGCCCGCGATGAACCAGGCCCAGGCCAAACCTATAATTGGTTGTTCGAAAAGCGGGGCCAGCCACAAAGCGCCGCCAATCAGGCAAATATTCAACAAAATGGGGGCGAACGCCGGCACCCAGAATTTGTTGTAGGTGTTCAGCATTCCGGCCGCCACCGATACCAGCGAAATGAAGAAAATGTAGGGCGAAGTGATCCGCAGCATCTGCACGGTCAGGTTGAACTTCTCGACGTCCTTACTGAACCCGGGCGCGGTGAAATATACGATCAGGGGCGCCGCGACTATACCTGTCAGCGTGACCACAAACAGGACCAGCGCCAGCATGGTCGTTACATGATCCACCAGCAACTTGGTTTCGTCGTGCCCGCGTCGTTTGTTGTATTCGCCGAAGATCGGCACAAAAGCTTGCGAAAAAGCGCCTTCGGCAAACAAGCGTCGCAACAGATTCGGCAGTCTGGTCGCGATGATGTATGCGTCATTTACCATGCCCGCACCGAAGATGCGCGCGATCAACACATCGCGCACGAATGCCAGGATGCGTGAAACGAGGGTTAGGCTGCTGACTGCAGCAAGGGCTTTAAGCAGATTCATCGAGCCACGAAGGATATTTCTTTAGTCACGCTTTGCATGACGAATTCGGCAAGGTCGGGAGAGCGATCATTCCTATCTAACAATTTGAATTTCCGGAAGCCTAAAATGGGCGCAATTGTAGCATCGCCCTATTGCCCCACCGAACCATCTGATAGAAAAGCCGTTTTAGGTCCTCCATCCGTGTTGTGCTTGTTGAACGATGGGATTAAGTCAGTCAGCATGTTGTAAGCATTTCCCCTTACACTGGGCAAAAAAATCGATCGATACTCGCTTGAATTACTTACGTGTTTCCAACCTCCTTCATATTGGCTACACATCAAGACTGAAACAGGGATCGTGAGTCGCTTGTATCAAATGGTTATGCCGCCTCATGCGGTTACATGAACTACAGCTTTTCTAACGTGCAACGGATTCCGCTAAAGTAAAAAAAGACCAGTAGCGGCTCTTTTGGAAGGAAATGGCAAATGAGCAAGATATTTGTTAAGACACAAAAAGGGATTGAAGAGATCGAAAAACGCGCCAGCGACATGTCGCTAAGGGTGCGGCGTATCCTGATACTGGTTGATGGAAAACGCAGTGTCGAGGATATTCATGCACTGGCACTAGCCGACGATTTGAGCCAAACGCTTGCACAGCTGGAAAAAGCCGGCTACATCGGGCCAATCAATCAGTCCGAATCCGGCTCGCTGATTACCAAGATAGATGGCGGACTGCCCGAGAACTTTACCTTCCGCCAGCTTCCAGCTACGCCAGATCCCAAGGATCTGGAAATGGCCAAGCATTTCATCCTGAACACCCTGTATACCTTCTGCGGTCAGTGGGCTCACCTTTCCATCGTCACGGCCGCTTCCGCCGCCACTACGCACGAGGAATTGCGCAAGAGCTTCATACCCTGGTACAACGCGATCGTCGAAACTAGCGATGGCAGGCGTCGAGCCGGAGAACTGAGCTCGTCGCTGCTCAAGGTGATCTGAACATTTGCAAGGCCGGGTTTCAGGTGTACTAGTCTAAATGGGGAGACATCCTCTAAATGAGCGCCGAGCCGCAATGGACCGTGGCTCACCTATCCGGCCCTGCGGCCATGCAAGAAAAAAGGATTTGCCAAAGCTTGCTTGAGCCTCTAGAATGCGCCCCTTTCTGAAAAGCCGAATTCTCAAGGAGTAGTAGTCATGGCAAATAGCGCACAAGCTAGAAAACGTGCAAGACAAGCAGTCAAGCAAGGCCAGCACAATGCCAGCCTGCGTTCCGAACTGCGTACCGCGATCAAGAAGGTAACCAAGGCGATTGAGGCCGGTGACAAGGCAGCTGCACAAGCCGTGTTCAGCGAGTCCACAAGCGTGGTAGATTCCATCGCTGACAAGAAGATCGTCCATAAGAACAAAGCTGCTCGACATAAGAGCCGCCTGTCCGCCGCGATCAAGGCGATGGCCTGATTTATTGCAGACGATAAGTCTGCGACAAAAGGCCGACGATGTTGTCGGCCTTTTTTGTTTATAGTTCGAACATCAGAGATACAACAAGACCGGGAAGCTTGCCATGTCACATTTGATGAACACCTACGCGAGACAGAATGTAACCTTCACCCACGGGGAAGGGGTTTGGCTATGGGACGTCAATGGCAAACGCTACCTGGATGCCCTCTCCGGCATTGCAGTTAACACTCTAGGACATGCGCACCCGCGCTTTACCGCCGCGCTCACCGCACAGATCGGCAAACTGATCCATACCTCGAACCTGTACCAGGTTCGCGAACAGGAGCTGATTGCCGATAAATTGTGCGAAATCTCCGGAATGCAGGAAGTGTTCCTGTGCAACTCCGGTTGCGAGGCGAACGAAGCAGCCATCAAGCTGGCCCGGTTGTATGGTCACAACAACGGCGTTGCCGATCCCTGCATCATCGTCATGGAAAAAGCTTTCCATGGCCGGACGCTGGCCACGCTCTCCGCAACCGGCAACCGCAAGGTGCAGGCCGGGTTCGAGCCGCTGGTCAAAGGTTTCGTACGCGTACCATACGACGACCTCGACGCCATCCGCCAGGTCGCTCGCCACACGCCCAATGTTGTCGCGGTGCTGGTCGAACCCATCCAGGGCGAAGGCGGCATCCGCACGCCGGACATAAGCTACCTGCAAGGCTTGCGCAAGATTTGCGACGAACACGAATGGCTGCTGATGTTGGACGAAGTGCAATGCGGTCTGGGCAGGACCGGCAAATGGTTCGCTTTCCAGCACACCAGCATCATGCCGGACGTGATGACGCTGGCCAAAGGCCTGGGTTCCGGCGTACCCGTCGGCGCGTGTCTGGCCGCGGGCAAGGCGACGGGCACATTCAAGCCCGGCAATCACGGGTCGACTTTCGGCGGCAATCCGCTGGCGTCGACCGCCGCGCTGACCACACTGAACATCATGGAGCAGGACAAACTGCTGACCAATGCCGACAAGCTGGGCACCTGGCTCAAGCAGCAATTGCAGTCTCGCCTGGGCGGACTGAAAGGCGTTGTCGCGGTACGCGGACAAGGCCTGATTCTGGGCATCGAACTCGACAAACCCTGCGGCGAGCTGGTTGCCAGGGCACTGGAGAAAGGCCTGATCATCAATGTGACTGCCGACAATGTGATCCGGTTGCTGCCGTCGCTCATCTTCTCTGAAACCGAAGCGCAACAATTACTGGATATCCTGTGCCCGCTGGTCGCGGAATTTCTGGCGCGGGAGTGAGCATGAGCGGCAAACCCATCAAGCACTTTCTGCAATTCAAGGATCTGACCCGCGATGAGCTCGAATACCTGTTCGAACGCACGCGCATCATCAAACAACGATTCAAGACCTATCAGCAGTACTGGCCGTTGCAGGACCGCACACTGGTGATGATCTTCGAAAAGGCCAGCACGCGCACCCGCCTGTCGTTCGAAGCGGGCATGCAGCAGCTCGGCGGCTCCGCCATCTACCTTAATACACGCGATTCCCAACTGGGACGCGGCGAGCCGGTGGAAGATGCGGGGCAGGTCATTTCGCGCATGAGCGACATCGTGATGATCCGCACCTTCGAGCAGAACATCATCGAACGCTTCGCTGCCCATTCGCGCGTGCCCGTCATCAACGGCCTGACCAACGAGTACCACCCCTGCCAGGTGCTGGCAGACATTTACACTTACGTCGAGAATCGCGGCAGCATCACCGGCAAGACCGTGGCCTGGATCGGCGACTCCAACAATATGTGCAACACCTGGCTGCAAGCTGCGGAGATACTGGACTTCAATGTACATGTCTCCACCCCGCCCGGCTATGAAGTGGAGCCGGAACGCGCCGGCCTGTTCGGCGAAAACAATTACGAAGAATTCACGGACCCGATGGAAGCCGCTCGCGGCGCCGACCTGGTAACCACCGACGTGTGGACCTCGATGGGTTTCGAGGCCGAAAACGAAGAACGCATGAAAGACTTTGCCGACTGGCAGGTGGATAGCGACATGATGCGCGTCGCCGCCAAGGATGCGCTGTTCATGCACTGCCTGCCCGCGCATCGCGGCGAGGAAGTCTCGGCGGAAGTCATCGACGGGTCGCAATCTGTGGTGTGGGATGAAGCGGAGAACAGACTGCACGTACAAAAAGCCCTGATGGAATACCTGCTGCTGGGCAAGATCAACAACTAAATCGGAACAACACGCAATGAGCGAAATCAAAAAAGCCGTCCTCGCCTATTCCGGCGGACTCGATACCTCGGTCATCCTCAAGTGGCTGCAGGACACTTACCACTGCGAAGTCGTGACCTTCACCGCCGACCTCGGCCAGGGCGAAGAACTGGAGCCGGCACGCGCACAAGGCGCTGCAATTCGGCATCAAGCCGGAAAACATCTTCATCGACGACCTGCGCGAAGAATTCGTGCGCGATTTCGTGTTCCCGATGTTCCGCGCCAACACCGTTTACGAAGGCGAATACCTGCTCGGCACCTCCATCGCGCGCCCGCTGATCGCCAAGCGCCTGATCGACATCGCCAACAAGACCGGCGCCGATGCCATCTCGCACGGCGCGACCGGCAAGGGCAACGACCAGGTGCGTTTCGAACTGGGCGCTTACGCGCTGAAGCCCGGCATCAAGGTCATCGCGCCGTGGCGCGAGTGGGATCTGCTGTCGCGCGAAAAACTGCTGGCCTACGCCGAAAAGCACGGCATCCCCATCGACATGAAGCACAAGAACGGCGGCTCGCCCTACTCCATGGACGCGAACCTGCTGCACATCACCTTTGAAGGCCGCCATCTGGAAGACCCGGCAGCCGAAGCCGAAGAAAGCATGTGGCGCTGGACGGTATCGCCGGAAAATGCACCGGACGCAGCCGAATACCTCGACCTCGAGTTCGCGCAACGGCGACATCGTGGCGCTCAACGGCAGCAAGATGTCGCCCGGCACAAGTGCTGACCAAGCTGAACGAACTCGGCGGCAAGCACGGCATCGGCCGCCTCGACCTGGTGGAAAACCGCTACGTCGGCATGAAGTCGCGCGGCTGCTACGAAACCCCCGGCGGAACCATCATGCTGCAAGGCGCACCGCGCCATCGAGTCCATCACGCTGGACCGCGAAGTCGCGCATCTGAAAGACGACCTGATGCCGCGCTACGCCAGCATGATCTACAACGGCTACTGGTGGAGCCCGGAGCGCAAGGCGCTGCAAACGCTGATCGACCACACCCAGAGCCTGCGTCAACGGCTGGGTGCGCGTCAAACTGTACAAGGGCAACGTCATCGTCGTCGGCCGCGATTCCAAGACCGATTCGCTGTTCGATCCGACCATCGCCACCTTCGAGGACGACAAGGGCGCCTACGACCAGAAGGATGCGGGCGGCTTCATCAAGCTGAATGCGTTGCGCCTGCGTATTGCGGCGAACCTGAAGAACCGGAAATAAGGCGGGCTATTCAAGGAGGTGGCATGCTTCACGAACTGAGCGGTGACATCTTATTCAGCGGCGCCAGAGCCATCGTCCAAGGCGTCGCTCCGAATGACGACTTCCACCAGGGCCTCGCTTTGCAGTTGCGCGAACGTATGCCTGCCATGTACAAGGATTTTCGCCATTACTGCCAGACCAAGCACCCCAAGTCCGGCGAGTTGTGGACCTGGATGAGCGCCGATGGCCGCTATCTCATCAATCTTTTCACGCAAGATGCCGCTTACGCGCACGGAAGCAAGCCCGGTAGCGCCTCGCTGCAGCATATCAACCACAGCCTGCACGCACTGCGCGGCGTCGTACAGAAAGAGAAACTCGGCAGTCTCGCCCTGCCGCGCCTGGCCTGCGGCGTGGGCGGACTGGACTGGGACGACGTGAAGCCGATGATCGAAAAGCAACTTGGCGATCTGGGCATACCTATATATGTGTATGCCAATTACCAAAAAGGCGTCAAAGCCACCGAACCCCCGAAATAATCCAACCATCAAGGAAATCTCGCATGTCAGACAAAATCGATAACGTCAGCGTCGGCAAAAAAGCCAATGTATTTTTCGACGGCAAGTGCGTGTCGCACTCGGTATTCTTCCCCGACGGTTCGCGCAAGACTGTGGGCGTCGTTCTGCCCAACAGCCAGCTCACCTTCAACGTCGGCGCACCGGAGTTGATGGAAATCAGCGGCGGTACGTGCCAGGTCAAGATCGCCGGAGAATCCGGCTTCAAGGCATATCCCGAAGGTACGAGCTTCAAAGTCGCCGCCAACAGCAGTTTCGATATCCATACCGGTGCCGATGCGGTCCACTACGTTTGCAGTTTTGGCTAATTCAACTTTAAGGAACAACCATGCCCTCATTCGACATTGTTTCCGAAGTTGACAAGACCGAAGTCAAGAATGCGGTCGAGCAGACCAACAAGGAAGTCGGCACCCGCTTCGACTTCAAGGGTTCCGATGCGCGCGTCGAGCAGGCCGAGCTGGTGCTCACGGTGCACGCCGACAATGAATTCCAGATGAACCAGGTGCAGGACATCCTTAACGGCAGGCTGATCAAACGCGGCGTGGATATCAAATGCCTGGATATCAGCGACAAGATCGAAAAAGTCAGCGGCAACAAGGTCAAGCGCAACTGTACGGTGAAAGTCGGCGTGGAAATCGAGTTGGCGAAGAAGATCGTCAAACACATCAAAGACAGCAAATTGAAGGTGCAAGCCAGCATCCAGGGCGACACCGTGCGCGTCACCGGCAAGAATCGCGACGACTTGCAGGACGCCATCGCCTTCATCAAGAAGACGATCACCGACTTCCCCTTGCAGTATCAGAACTTCCGCGATTGAAGCTCCGTCTCCGGCTATTGCACTTCCCGCTGCTGGCCTTGTGTTTGACACACGAGGCCAGCGCAGCCGAACTCACCTACCCCGACATATTGTTCGACGACGTAAAGCACGTTGTCACCGCACCCTCCCGCTGGGAAGACACCGAATGGCGCCAGGCAGGATGGGCGTCTCTCGCGGTGGTCGGCACTGCGCTGGTCATTGACCGCCCGCTGCGCGACGAAATGCGCCGCCATTCCGGTAACAACGCTGTCATCACCCAGGTGGAACGTTTCGGCTCGCAGTATGCGGCAGGCGTCGTTGGCGGTTTCTATGTCGTTGGCGCACTCGCCGACAACGAGACTGCAATGCGGGTTGCACAAGACGGACTCGCAGCCAGCCTGATCGCCAGCGGCATCGTCACGCCGGCCATCAAACTGGTCGCTGGCCGCAGCCGCCCGCGCGACGATAACGGAATCTATAACTTCAAACCGTTCAGCAACGCCAACTCCTCGTTCCCTTCCGGCCATACGACGGAAGCCTTCGCGCTGGCCTCGGTCATCGCCAACCATTACGATGAAACCTGGGTGACCTGTACCTCGTATTCCATTGCCGGCCTGGTCGGCCTTGCCCGTGCCTATCATCAGGCGCATTTCGCATCGGACCTTGTGGTGGGCGCGATGATCGGTACGCTGGTCGGCAAGAGCGTGGTTTCCTATAACAATGACTTGCGTTCCGGCAAACTGGTCTTGCTTCCTGACGTTTCAGGAGGTTTAATCGGCTTACGTATTGTCGGCAGTTTCTGACGGAAACCTCTAGAAGTTTGTTTTGAGGGATGAAGCGCAAGGAGCCGCGCAGCGAATGACGAGGCATACCATGAAGGTAGGCGAGGAATAAGCGAGCACGCGACGCCGCGATTCGCCCTCAAAACAAATTTATCGAGGTTTCTGAACATGAAAACCGTACTCGTTCCCCTTGCACAAGGCAGTGAAGATCTGGAAGCCGTGACGATTCTCAACATCCTGCGCCGCGCCGGTATCGAAGCCGTAAGCGCCAGCCTGGATGGGCAGCCGATACGCGGCAGCCGCGGCACCATGCTGATTCCCGATACCTCGCTGGATGAAGCGCTCAAGCGCCGTTTCGACATGGTGGTACTGCCCGGCGGACAACCCGGCACCAATAACCTCAAGGCCGATGCGCGCATCATCAAGCTGTTGCAAAACATGGCGGCAGATGATCGTTTCGTGTGCGCCGTCTGCGCCGCGCCTTCGGTGCTGGCAACGGCCGGTGTGCTCGACGGCAAGCGCGCCACCAGCTTTCCCGGCGCCCTGGACGCATTTCCCAAAGTCTCGCGCCAACCGCAGGCTGTCGTCGAAGACGGCAAGCTCATCACTTCACGCGGCCCGGGCACGGCAATGGATTTTGCGCTGACGCTGGTGGAACGGCTGGCAGGCAAACCCAAACGCGACGAGGTCGAAGCCGGGTTGGTACGGTGACGTCGCTGCTCAGGAAACTTCCTCCCTCGGTCTTCGCGCTGCTGCTGCAATCCGCAGCGTTCGTGCTCGCCGCACTGACGCTGCGTCTGTTTGGCTTTCACCTTGCCCCATTCGTCTTCGCCCTGCTGTGCGGCACGCTGGCTGCCGCCTTCAGCCGCATCGCGGGTCTGGCGCGCTGGTGGCTGCTCATCCAGTTCGCCTTCGCCCCCGCTCTGGTACTGATGTTGGCTTTGAATATACCGCCCGGCTTCTTCCTCGCAGCATTCCTCGTTCTGCTGGTCGTGTACTGGAGCACCTTCCGCACACAGGTACCGCTCTACCTTTCCAGCGACAAAGTATGGCAAGCGCTTGAAACGCAACTGCCCACCGACAAGCCGTTCACTTTCATCGACCTCGGTTCCGGCATCGGCGGCGTACTGACTCACCTTGCGCGGACTCATCCGCATGGACGCTACCACGGTGTGGAATCGGCCCCGCTGCCATTTCTGTGGAGCTGGCTGCGTATCAAGTTGGGCAGATATACGCAATGTACGGTGCGTTGGGGTAGCCTGTGGGATTGCGACCTGTCGAAATATGACGTAGTGTTTGCCTACCTGTCGCCGGTGCCGATGAGCGCTTTGTGGCTCAAGGCCAAGCGGGAGATGCGCCCCGGCTCTCTGTTCATCAGCAATACCTTCGCCGTAAACGACCAACCTCCGCAGGAATGTATCACCGTCGACGACCTGCATCATTCCACACTGTATCTGTGGCGCATGTAGCGCCCGGATCCTGCGCAAACCTTACTCAAATCTGCAATTCCACCCCTTAAGCAGCACTTAAGCTTGGCCTCCTATTCTGCAATCCTGAAATTTCATTCAAGGAGCCCAAAATGTTTCGTGTAATTCATGTAGCTATTCTGGTGTTCGCTGCAGTTGCGGGATTGACGTCGCTAACCGCATCGGCGCAAACGCCGAACGATGCCCTGGCAACGATCAAAATCGATGCGAAAGGCGCCAATCCGGCCTTCCAGGGCTTTTCGGCCGAGCGCGGAGCGAGTTTCTTCAAGGAAAAGCACGGCAACGAATTAAGCTGCTCTTCCTGCCACACCGAAAATCCTGGCGCTTCCGGCAAGCACGCCAAGACCGGCAAAATCATCAAGCCGCTTGCTCCTGCCGCCAATGCGGAGCGTTTTACCGATCCCGCCAAAGTGGAAAAATGGTTCAAGCGCAACTGCAATGATGTATTGGGTCGCGTCTGTACGCCGCAGGAAAAAGGCGACGTGATCACTTATCTGCTCACTGTAAAGAGCTAAGGAGACTGCCATGTTGTTTGATTCCCGCAACCTGATCCGGATATTTGGCATTGCTGTTTTGCTGCTGGGTGTAATGATGTCGGCCGCTCATGCCGAAGATGACGACGATGACGAACGTGTTCCACCGGCCAAAAACGCATTGTGGCAAAACGAATGCGGGTCCTGCCACGTGGCATTTCCCCCGCGTTTGCTGCCCGCCGCATCGTGGCACGCGGTGATGTCGGGACTGGATAAGCACTTCGGCAGCGATGCCAGTCTGGATGCCGCATCCGCGCGTGAAATCGGTGCTTTCCTGGAAAAAAATGCCGGTGGCAGAAGTCTCGCAACTGGCGGCAAACCGATATTGCGCATCACAGAAACGCGCTGGTTTCAACGCGAACACGATGAAGTGCCGGATCGTACCTGGAAAAACCCGAAGGTAAAAAGTGCTGCCAATTGCGCGGCCTGCCACACGCAGGCGGAGAGCGGCAATTTCAGCGAACACGGCATCAGAATCCCCAAATAAAAGGAGTACATCATGAGTCAACGTATATTGGTCTGGGATGTTCCAACACGTGTATTTCACTGGTTGCTGGTCGTTTCGTTTGCAGGCGCCTTCCTCACTGCAGAATCGGAACGTTACCGCGACATTCATGTGGTGCTGGGCTATACCTTGCTGGGCCTGATCGTATTCAGGCTGGTGTGGGGTTTTGTCGGCTCGCGTTATGCCCGCTTCCGTTCTTTCCTGTTCAAGCCCGGCGAGATCGTTGCCTACGTGACCTCGCTGCTTAAAGCCAAACCCGCACATTATGTGGGACACAACCCGGCGGGCAGCGTGGCCGTCTATTTGCTGCTGGCCCTGGGCATCGCGGTCGGCATTAGCGGTGTGGTGGTATTTCAGGATATCGGCGGCGATGCATGGGAAGAGCTGCACGAGATGGCGTCATATGCCATGTTGAGCGTGGTGGGGCTGCATCTGGTCGGCGTGCTGGCAAGCAGCGTGTTGCATCGTGAGAATCTGGTACGCGCCATGATTACCGGTTTTAAATCCGTACAACCGAACGGGCGTGCCCGTTCCCCCTCTCCCCAACCCTCTCCCGGTGGGCGAGGGAGCGAACGAATCGCTACGCGAGTCTCAGCATAACGAAGGAATCCGTCGCGCCCATGCATGGCTGGGTGTCATAATGCTCGTGCTGGTCGCAGGATTCTGGCTGGGTTATCCGTCTACTGGATTGCTGCAGACAGGCAACAATGTGGCACAAGTCGACCACCATGGTGACGACTGATACTCGCGGTTAACTGGCGGACGAATATATGCGCGTACTGGTGATCGAAGACGACGCCCTGCTGGGCGATGCGATTCAGGCGGGACTGAAGCAGTCCGGCTATGCCGTGGACTGGATGAAAGACGGCGTGTCGGCCGACCAGGCACTCGGCACCGAACCTTACGCCGCCGCCGTGCTTGATCTTGGATTGCCACGCATGTCCGGCCTGGAGGTGCTAAGACGCCTGCGTAGCCGCAATACCCCGATACCTGTGCTGATCCTGACCGCGATGGACTCGGTGGACGATCGCATCAAGGGCCTGGACGCCGGCGCGGACGATTATCTGGTCAAGCCGTTCGACATGGGCGAACTCACCGCACGCTTGCGTGCGCTGATCCGGCGCGCCAGCGGTAAACCGGCATCTGCCCTGCACATTGCCGGCGTGGAACTTGAGCCTGCTGCACACCGCGTACTTTATCGGAATCAGACGATTGATCTTCCGGCCAAAGAGTTTGCCGTGCTGCATGCATTGATGCTCAACGCCGGAAGAGTGCTTTCGCGCGGCCAGATCGAAGAACAGCTTTATGCCTGGGGTGAAGAAGTCGAAAGCAATGCAGTCGAAGTGTATATCCACCATTTGCGCCGCAAGCTGTTTCCGGAGTTGATCGAAACGATCCGCGGTGTGGGCTATCTGATACCCGAGGACAAGACATGCTTGAGCTGCGCGGTCGTGGCTCATTAAAGCAAAGGCTGCTGGTGTTGGCCCTGACGACGGTCGTTGCAGTCTGGATCGGTGCGGCTGCCTTTACCTATTTCGATGCGCGCGAGGAGTTCGGCGAGATACTGGATGCACATCTCGCCCAATCCGCCACCTTGCTGGTCGTGCAGGCATCGCATGAACTCGACGAGATCGAAACCGAACATACGCCGGTGCTGCATAAATATTCGCGCCGTGTCGCTTTTCAAATCTGGCAGAACGGGCGTGTGCTGCGCCTGCATTCGGCCAACGCGCCGGAACAACTCATGTCCGATCAGCTGCAGGGTTTCAGTGACAGGATCATCAACGGACATCGCTGGCGTGTATTCAGCACCTGGGACGAACCCGGCGAGAATCTGATCCAGGTTGCCGAACATGCAGATGCACGGGAAGAATTGGCGCGGGATATTGCCGGAAACCTGCTAAAACCGCTGTTATTCTCGCTGCCGTTGCTTGCAGTCCTGCTATGGATCGCGGTAACGCGAAGCCTGCGCCCGCTGGTCAAACTGAGCGACGAGCTGGAACAACGCGAGCCGGACAATCTTGCACCGCTGGATGTCGGCACCGCACCGCGCGAAGTGGCGCCGTTAATCGGCCGTCTCAACAAGTTGTTCGTGCGCATCGATGCTTCGATGCAAAAAGAACGCCGTTTTACCGCAGATGCAGCGCATGAATTGCGTACGCCTGTTGCCGGCATCAAGGCGCAAGCCCAAGTTGCTCGCGCCGCCTCCAACGAAACCGAACGAATTCACGCGCTCGACAACGCGATTCTCGGTTGTGACCGTGCCGCCCATCTGATCGATCAGCTGCTGACCCTGGCACGCATCGACACTTTAGGCGATGAAACGACGGTTCCGTGCGAGTTGAAGACAATTGCGTCCGAAGTCATCGCCACGCTCGCACCGGCCGCATTAAACCGGAACGTGCATCTCGAATTGACGGAAGGCGATGAAGTGGTGGTCCGCGGCAACCCGGTATTGCTGCGGATATTGCTGCGAAACCTGATCGACAACGCCGTGCGCCATACTCCCGAGGGAACCTCAGTTCGCGTCGACATCAGCCCGTGAACAAGGACAAAATTTCCTGTCGGTTACCGATAACGGGGCGGGCCTCCCCGAGCCGGAGTTGGCGAGGGTGGCCGAACGCTTCTATCGCCCGGTTGGAACAAGCGGCAGCGGTAGCGGATTGGGACTGTCGATCGTCAAGCGCATTGCCGAGATTCACGCTGCCTCTTTGCATCTGGCCCAGAACAAGGACGGGAACGGACTGAGCGCAACCGTGACGTTCAAATCGTGACGTCACCTCGTCGATAATATCTGCCCCCTTAATTGTCCAAGTAGCGCGCATTCCCCCGCAAAGCTTGCCTGACGCTTTTTCATAAATGCCGAGAGTATGCAGTCACGGCAACTAAAACCCGCGTCATCAATAGGTTATAACGCATATTTCGAAGCCCTTCCCAACCCCGTTTTTTTTGGTTAGGATGCCGTCCAGTTCAGTTTCACTTCCAGGCGGCAGAAGACCGTACCTAAAATCAAATATCTAAACCAAAGCGAGAACCAAACATGAGCGAACATATCCGTTATGTCACCGATGCCACTTTTACCGCAGAGGTGCTGCAATCGCCACTACCCGTATTGGTAGACTACTGGGCAGAGTGGTGCGGCCCCTGCCGCATGATTGCCCCGATCCTGGATGAAGTCTCCAAGGAATACGCCGGACGCCTGAACGTCGCCAAGCTGAATGTGGACGAAAACCAGCAAACCCCGCAAAAATACGGCGTTCGCGGCATCCCGACGCTGATGTTGTTCAAAAACGGCAACATCGAAGCGACCAAAGTCGGCGCATTGTCCAAGTCGCAACTTACTGCTTTCATTGACAGCCACATCTGAACCCTTTAGTCTGCCGCCCGTAACTGCTCTGTTTCGTCCTGAAACCCAATATAAAAATTTATAACTTAATAAATTAAAAGACACTCACGGCAGTTCGGCGCGGAATTTCCCGCAAACCCTGTAACAACACATCCCTGGCAACTCTTCACAACCTAGCGCCATCGCGCCTCATCCACATATGCACTTATCCGACCTAAAGACCAAACACATCACCGAACTGGTGGAAATGGCCACCACCAATCAAATCGACAATGCCAACCGCATGCGCAAGCAGGACCTGATCTTCGCCCTGCTGAAGAATCAGGCCAAGAAGGGCGAAAGCATCTTCGGCGAAGGCACGCTGGAAGTACTGCCGGACGGTTTCGGTTTCCTGCGCTCCCCGGACACGTCCTATCTGGCCGGACCGGATGACATTTACGTCAGCCCCAGCCAGGTGCGCCGTTTCAACCTGCATACCGGCGATTCGATTGAAGGCGAGATTCGCACCCCGAAAGAGGGCGAGCGCTATGTGGCATTGGTCAAGGTAGACAAGGTAAACGGTGAACCGCCCGAGAACGCCAAGAACAAGATCTTGTTCGAAAACCTGACGCCGCTGTTCCCGACTGTACACATGACGCTGGAGCGCGACATCCGCGCCGAAGAAAACATCACCGGTCGCATCATCGACATCGTCGCGCCCATCGGCAAAGGCCAGCGCGGATTGCTGGTCGCCTCGCCCAAGTCCGGCAAGACCGTGATGCTGCAACATATCGCTCACTCCATCTCGGCCAACAATCCGGATGCGACACTGATCGTGCTGCTGATCGACGAACGCCCCGAGGAAGTGACCGAAATGAGCCGCACCGTGCGCGGCGAAGTGGTCGCCTCGACCTTCGACGAACCGGCCACGCGCCACGTGCAAGTCGCCGAAATGGTGCTGGAAAAGGCAAAGCGTCTGGTTGAGCACAAAAAAGATGTGGTCATCCTGCTCGACTCCATCACCCGTCTGGCGCGTGCTTACAACACCGTGATCCCCTCTTCCGGCAAGGTATTGACCGGCGGCGTGGACGCCAACGCCCTGCAACGCCCCAAGCGCTTCTTCGGCGCGGCGCGCAACATCGAGGAAGGCGGATCGCTAACCATCATCGCCACCGCGCTGGTAGATACCGGCAGCCGTATGGACGACGTGATCTACGAAGAGTTCAAGGGTACCGGCAATATGGAAATCCATCTGGATCGCCGTATGGCCGAAAAACGCATCTACCCGGCCATCAACGTGAACCGTTCCGGCACGCGCAAGGAAGAATTGCTGATCAAGCAGGATTTGCTGCAGCGAATCTGGGTACTGCGCAAGCTGCTTTACCCGATGGACGAGCTGGAAGCGATGGAATTCCTGTTGGATAAAGTCAAGGCGACCAAGAACAACGCCGAGTTTTTCGACTCGATGAAGCGTTAAACCCCTGAAAAAAGGGTTTTGACGGTTGGGTATGTTTATGTATAATGCGCGGCTCTGAAAATCCACATTTCAGTGGAGGCTAACCTTCAGGTTATGCCGTAACTAAAAACCGCATCAAGCGAGGTCGTTATGTACGCAGTAATCAAAACCGGTGGCAAGCAATATCGCGTTGTCGAAGGTGAAACTCTGAAGATCGAATCCATTGACGGCGACGTCGGCGGCGCGATCGTGTTGGACAAAGTGCTGATGGTTGGCAATGGCGACAAGATCTCCGTTGGACAGCCTCTGCTGAGCGGTGCTACCGTCAAGGCGACTATCATCGCCAACGGTCGCCACGACAAAGTGACCATCTTCAAGATGCGTCGCCGTAAGCACTATCAAAAGCATCAGGGTCATCGTCAAAACTTCACCGAGATCCGCATCGACGGAATCTCGGCTTAATTCTGAAGGAGCTGCAACATGGCATCGAAAAAAGGCGGGGGTAGTACCAGTAACGGCCGCGACTCACACTCGAAACGACTGGGTGTTAAGAGCTACGGCGGCGAACTGATCAGCGCGGGCAGCATCATCGTGCGTCAGCGCGGCACGCAAGTTCACGCAGGCGACAACGTCGGCATGGGCAAGGATCACACGCTGTTCGCCAAGATCACCGGCAAAGTGGTATTTGCGGTCAAGGGCGCAATGAAGCGCAAGACAGTCAGCATCGTCGCTGCTTAAGCATTCAGGCAGTTAGAATGAGCCCTATCGCAAGGTAGGGCTTTTTTATTTCTCGGTCAGCCATCATGAAATTCATCGACGAATCAAAAATTGAAGTCATCGCAGGCAACGGCGGAAACGGCGCGGCCAGCTTTCGTCATGAAAAGTACATCGAAAAGGGCGGGCCGGACGGCGGAGACGGCGGACGCGGCGGCAGCGTCATCGCCGTTGCCGATCGCAACATCAACACGCTGGTGGATTACCGCTTTGCGCGCATGCACCGCGCCAAGAACGGCGAATCCGGGCGCGGCGCGGACTGTTACGGTAAGGGCGCGGACGATGTCATCCTGCGCATGCCGGTGGGTACGGTCATTACCGACATCAACAGCGGCCAGGTCATCGCCGACCTCACCCATGATGGCGAAAAAATCCAGCTCGCCAAGGGCGGCGCGGGCGGCCTGGGCAATCTGCATTTCAAATCCAGCACCAACCGCACGCCGCGCCAATGCACGCCCGGTGAAGAAGGCGAACGCCGCGAATTGCAGCTGGAATTGAAGGTGCTGGCCGATGTCGGCCTGCTCGGCATGCCCAACGCGGGCAAATCCACTTTCATCCGTGCGGTGTCCGCCGCGCGCCCCAAGGTGGCCGATTACCCGTTTACCACGCTGCACCCGAATTTGGGGGTGGTACGCGTCTCGGAAGAAAAGAGCTTCGTCATCGCCGACATTCCCGGCCTGATCGAAGGCGCGGCAGAAGGCGCCGGACTTGGGCACCAGTTCCTGCGCCATCTGGCGCGTACCCGCTTGTTGCTGCACCTGGTGGATCTCGCTCCGATGTACGAGGGAGTCGATCCGGTACATGAAGCGCATGCCATCCTGAACGAACTGAAAAAATACGACGAAAGTTCTGTATAACAAGCCGCGCTGGCTGGTGCTGAACAAACTGGACTTGTTGCAGGAGGAAGACCGTGCCGAAAAGGTCGCCGCCTTTCTCAAGGCGTTCGGCGACGACACGCGCTACTTCGCCATCTCGGCGATCAACGGCGAAGGTTGCAAGGAATTGACTTACGCTATCATGGAGCACATCAACCAGATAGCCGCGCAGGAACAGGATGCCATCACCGATGGTGCGCAAGAGACCGAGATCGATATTCACGACCCGTTAGCATGAAAACCGTACTGACCCAATCCAAACGCATCGTCGTCAAAGTCGGCAGCAGTCTGGTGACCAATCAGGGCACCGGCCTGGATATGAACGCGCTTGGCAATTGGGCCAAACAGATCGCAGCTTTGCGCGCGCAGAACTGCGAAGTGGTACTGGTGTCTTCCGGCGCGATTGCCGAGGGCATGCAGCGACTGGGGTGGAAACAGCGCCCAAGCGCCGTGCACGAGTTGCAGGCCGCAGCGGCAGTCGGCCAGATGGGGCTGATACAAGCTTACGAAAGCTGCTTCAGTCAGCACAAACTTAACGCCGCCCAGGTGCTGTTGACCCACGCCGACCTGGCCGACCGTGAGCGTTATCTCAACGCGCGCTCTACCCTGCGCACACTGCTCAAACTCGGCGTCATCCCTATCATCAACGAGAACGACACCGTGGTCACCGACGAGATCAAATTCGGCGACAACGACACGCTGGGCGCGCTGGTGGCCAACCTGATCGAGGCCGACGCGCTCGTCATCCTCACCGACCAGGACGGGCTTTACACCGCCGATCCGCGCAAAGATCCCGGCGCCACGCTCATCAGCGCAGCACAGGCGGGCGATGCCAAACTGGAAGAGATGGCTGGCGGCGCAGGCAGCCATATCGGACGCGGAGGCATGATCACCAAAGTTCTCGCGGCCAAGCGCGCAGCGCGTAGCGGTGCGCACACCGTCATCGCCTCCGGCCACGAACGCGAGGTATTGCCGCGTTTGCTGCAAGGCGAAAGCATCGGCACTCTGTTGGCCGCGTCCTCGCTCTCGCTGGATGCCCGCAAACAATGGCTGGCAGACCACCTGCAAGTCAACGGAAAAATATCGCTGGATGCGGGCGCTGTAAAAGCCCTCCGCGTCGACGGCAAGAGTCTGCTGCCTATAGGCGTGAAACAGGTAAGCGGAGAGTTTCAACGCGGCGCGGTTGTCGCGATTCTGGATGACAAGGGTCGGGATATCGCGCGCGGCCTGGTCAACTACAGTGCCGACGAAGCGCGCCGCATCGCCGGCAAAGCCAGCGGCGAGATCGAGGGGATACTCGGTTATGTAGATGAGCCTGAATTAATTCACCGGGACAATTTAGTGTTGCTATAAATCCAAGAACCGCGAAATGACCTCGGCATCAAACGGCCAACCTATCTCGGCGCCAGTATCCTTGCTCCGCAATACCGGAATACGCATACCGTACTTCTCCAGCAAATCGTCATCCTCGGCAATATCAATGTGGTCGGCCTCAATCCCTGTCGCTCTCAGAATAGCTTTCGCGTGATCGCATAGATGACAGAATTCGGTACCGTACAGTATGTATGCGTTCTGCATTAGTCTAAGCCCTCTCATACCAGCCCTGGCTGCGCTTCACAAGATACACCACGCTCAGCATCACCGGAACTTCGATCAGCACCCCAACCACCGTGGCAAGTGCCGCGCCCGACTCGAAACCGAACAGGCTGATAGCCGCAGCCACGGCCAGTTCGAAGAAATTGGATGCACCAATCAATGCCGACGGCCCGGCCACGCAGTGTGCCTCGCCGAAGCGGCGGTTGAGCCAATAGGCAAAACCCGAAGTGAAATACACCTGGATGGTAATAGGCACGGCAAGCATCAGAATGATGAGCGGCTGTTCAACGATGGCTTTGCCCTGAAAAGCGAACAGCAACACCAGCGTCAGCAGCAGCGCGGAAATTGAAATCGGACCGAGCGTTACCAGAGTACGTTGCAACGCTTCCTCTCCCCGTGCCAGAAGCAACCTGCGCCACACTTGCGCCAACAATACCGGCAACACAATATAGAGCACCACCGACACCAGCAGCGTATCCCACGGCACGACGATGGCCGACAGGCCGAGCAGTAATGCCACGAGCGGCGCAAAGGCAAACACCATGATAGTGTCATTGAGTGCGACCTGACTCAGCGTGAACAGCGGTTCGCCATTCACCAGGCGGCTCCACACGAACACCATTGCGGTGCAGGGAGCGGCGGCCAGCAGCACCAGACCGGCGATGTAGCTATCGAGTTGTTCCGCCGGCAGGTACGGCGCAAACAATTGGCGGATGAACAGCCAGCCCAGCAGCGCCATCGAAAACGGTTTGACCGCCCAATTGATGAACAGCGTAACGCCAATGCCGCGCCAGTGTTTGCGCACCTCGTGCAACGCGCCGAAGTCGATGCGTAACAGCATGGGAATGATCATCACCCAGATCAGCAAGCCAACCGGAAGGTTGACCTTGGCAATCTCCAGGCTGCCCAGCCAGTGGAACGGTGCGGGCATCGTTTGCCCCAACACTACGCCGATGATGATGCAAAGAAAAACCCAGAGGGTCAGGTATCGTTCAAACAGGCTCATAATTTTGTCCTTCGAAAATTCTCACAAAGTTTGTGCCAACGTGCGTAACGTCGAAATTCCAACCGGCTCCTCGGCCTGCACCGGCACAACGGCTATCCGTTCAGCAAATTTTTGTTGTACCGCCTCAAGCTGCATCCATTCCTGCTCGGCACGCTGTGCCAGAAGGCGCGACCCCGGCTGCGCCGCAGCCAAACTTTGGTTGACGATCCACGCCCATGGTTCAATGTTGGCCCGGCGCAAATCCTCCTGCAAATTGGCTGCCTCCAGCACCGGCGTGGTTTCCGCCAGCGTTACAATTAAAATACGCGTGTGCTCCCGATTCTGCAGTTGCATCATCGGGGTGGTGATGTGCATCTTGTCTTTCATGTTGCGTGCGACTTCGCGGTGGTAGGCACCGGTGGCATCGAGCAGCAACAACGTGTGACCGGTTGGTGCGGTATCCATCACCACGAAGGCGTTGTTCGCTTCGCGAATGGCACGCGAGAATGCCTGAAACACGGCGATCTCTTCGGTGCAGGGTGAGCGCAAGTCTTCTTCCAGCAATGCGCGGCCTTGTGCATCCAGGTTCCTGCCTTTGGTGTCGAGTACATGCTGGCGATAGCGTTCGATTTCCACATGCGGGTCGATGCGACTCAACTTCAGATTCGACATTTCACCCTGCAGCGTTTCTGCCAGATGCGCCGCCGGATCGGAAGTCGTGAGATCAACCGCATGTCCGCGCGCAGCCAGTTCAACGGCAATCGCCGCTGCCAGCGTGGTCTTGCCCACACCACCTTTTCCCATCAGCATGATCAAACCGTGTCCCGGCTTTTCCAGTTCATCGATCAAAGCAGAGAGATCGGGCCACTCGGCATCCCGGTGCGAAATGGCAATTGCTGCATTAACAGGTTGTTCGCTCATCAGCGCGCGCAGTGCATCGATACCGACCAGATTGAATGGCAACAAATTTCGTCTGTCCATCGGCAAAACGCGCAACGCCCCTGGCATGGCGGCCAGCGCTTCCTGCTCGCGACTATAGATAGCCTGCGCAACCAGATCGCCGATCTCACTCGCGGGCATGCAGCCGTTCACTACCAAATACCGGTGTGACAAACCTATAAGCGCCAATTCTTCGCTGGTGCGCGCCGCCTCCTGCAGTGTGGATCGTTGCGCACGCGCCACCAGCACCAATCTAGTTCGGCGTGAATCGGCCAGTACGGCAACGGCATCGCTATAACGCTGGCGCTGTTTTTCCAGTCCGGCCAAGGGGCCGAGGCAGGATGCGCCTTCCGGGTTGTGATCCAGAAAACCGCTCCACGCCCCCGGCAACTGCAGCAAACGAATGGTGTGGCCGGTGGGTGCGGTATCGAAAATGATGTGATCGAATCGATCAAGCAAATCCGCTTCGGTGAGCAGCTCGGTAAATTCATCAAATGCGGCGATCTCGGTAGTGCAGGCACCTGAAAGCTGCTCTTCGATACTTTTGACTATAGCCTCCGGCAGCGAGCCACGCACAGGTCCAACTATACGGTCGCGATAAGCCTGCGCAGCGGCTTTCGGGTCGATTTCCAAGGCTGACAATGTCTTAACATTGGGGATGCACGTTATGTCGTTGCCGATGCTGATGCCGAATACCTGCCCCACATTGGACGCAGGATCGGTGCTTACTAACAGAACGCGTTTTCCATCGTCCGCCAGTCGCACAGCAGTGGCACAGGCCAGCGAAGTCTTGCCTACCCCGCCTTTGCCGGTGAAGAACAAAAAGCGCGGAGTCTGTTCGAGAAATTTCATGGACAGTTCAGCAGCACTTGGAGGTCGTTTTGACGATAGTCCCCGGAGCCGTAACGCAACATGCCCCCGCCTTCTCGGTAGTGTCCGGCGTGGCAGGACCGAGATAGCGTGCGGCCAAATCCAGCATATTGCGCGCGGGCGTGTCCTTGACCTTCTGCGCCAGATCCACCGCATAGCGCATATCCAGATTGCTGACGCCAAGTTTGCGCGCCTGATCGTAATGGTATTTGAAGCAAGGCTCGCAGTTTGCGCCTATGGCAGCGCCGATAGCCACCAGCTCTGCAATCTGGTCGGTAAAAAGTGAGGGGGCTGAGGCAATGCCGAGCCATTTGATCAACTCGTCGCGACTGGGATAGCGACCAGACAAGACAACTTCGCCATCAAGCAAAATCAACGGCAACCCGTCCTGGCCGGCGCTTTCCAGGAAACTTTTTACAGTCGTGTTTTCAGCATAAGCCAGTGGTTGCTGCGCCAGATTGAAACGCTCGATCTGCGCCCCGTTCTGTTTGGCCCAATCCACATCAGCCGAGAAGCCGACCAAAGCCTGATCAACATCGACTCCGCACACGCCCGTGCTGCAACATAAAGCAGGATCGAACACCTGTAGTTTTTTCATCACGTTCTCCCTAGTCCTGGATACGGCCGATTTCGGCGAGCTTCTCTTTCAGGGTAAGTTTGTCCAATTGATCAATAGGCAGACTCAGGAACAACTGGATGCGTCGCGTCAATTGACCGGCTGCCTTCACGAACGCGGCCCGGCGCGCCTCATCGCCCTCGACGTGCGCCGGGTCGGGAATGCCCCAGTGCGCCGTGGCCGGATGCCCAAGCCACAGAGGGCACGCTTCACCGGCCGCGTTGTCGCACACCGTGAAGATGAAATCGAATTCAGGCGCACCGGGCGCGGCAAATTCGTCCCAGCTTTTGCTGCGCAGGCCTTCGGTGCTATGCCCTTGCGCTTTCAGCCATTCCAAGGCGCCCGGATTTACTTTTCCGGCCGGTTTGCTGCCAGCGCTGTACGCCTTGAATTTTCCCTTGCCCAGACTGTTGAACAACACCTCGCCCAATATGCTGCGCGCGGAATTTCCGGTACACAAAATCAATATGTTGTATTGCTTCTCACTCACTTCAATTTTCCTTTTTCAATTTTTCAATATTCGAACTCACTGTCTCACCTCGTCTGCCAACAACTGCCGCGCTATGTTTTTCCAATCTCCTGCAACTTGTTTTGCAGTCCCAACTTGTCGAGCTTTGAAATAGGCAGGCTGATGAATAGCTGAATACGGGTGGATAGTTGCGACGCCACCACGTCAAACAACTTCTCCTTCTCCGCTTCACTGCCTTCGCATGCAGCAGGATCAGGCAGACCCCAGTGTGCAGTCATTGGCTGCCCCGGCCAGATCGGACAAACTTCTCCTGCAGCTTTGTCGCACACGGTAAAAACAAAATCGAGCTCAGGTGCACCCTTTTCAGAAAACTCTTCCCAGCCCTTGCTGCGCAGACCTTCGGCAGACAGGCGGTTACGCTGCAAAAAACGTAAAGTACCGGGATTCACCTGTCCGGCAGGATGACTACCCGCACTGTAGGCGCGGAACTTTCCTTTTCCATGATGATTCAACAACACTTCAGCCAATATGCTTCGCGCAGAATTGCCGGTACACAAAAACAGGACATTGAATATCTTTTCCGCTTGCATCATCCCTTCCCTTCCTATTTAACAATTTATACGCGGCGCACATTGCGTCGCGTCGCCTGCACAACAATGCTCGGTGAGATAAGCGATAAGCTTGTCCATCTCGGTAAAATTGGCGCTATAGATCACGAAACGCCCCTCGGTACGCGACTTGATCAGCTTGGCATGCGTCAATGTCTTCAGGTGAAACGACAACGTAGCGGGCGGAATGCCCAATTTTTCGCCCAAAACGCCGGCCGCCACACCTTCTTTCCCCGCCTGTACCAGCAGACGAAAGATCGACAAACGCGACTCCTGCGCCAATGCGGCAAGCTCTGCCACCGCCAGTTCGATTTTCAATCTCCACCTCCAGTTTAATTCTACATTTCCAATATTATAGAAATGTTAAAAGGACTGCAACCCCGCCAGAAAGTCAGTCGACGGCATTCGTGCTAGCATGCTCGGGCAAGACTTGGATGTTCACACGAAACGCATTTGGAAATTCACATGTTCATAGAACTATTCATTCTCATCGCCTTGGTCGCCGTTGTGGTCATTGCGTTGCGCCCGCCGCGACGTTGAAATAGCTTCTTCATGAACCGCAGCACAAGTTTTCTTGTCGTTGTCTAGCAGCGACCTGCACAGCGAAAAAATCGCAGTTCCGGCGCACAATCCTGCATCCCTGTAGGCGCATGCAATCAATCGGGAGACAAGCATGTCAAACAAACTCGATCAGCAATGCATCAACACCCTGCGTTTCCTGTCGGTGGACATGGTTCAGAAAGCCAACAGCGGACATCCGGGCTTGCCGCTGGGTGCTGCACCGATGGCTTACGTACTGTGGACGCGCTGGCTCAAGTTCAACCCGCACAACTCGCATTGGTTTAACCGCGACCGCTTCGTGCTTTCTGCAGGGCACGGTTCGGCGTTGCTCTATAGCCTGTTGCACTTGACCGGTTACGATCTTTCTCTGGACGATATCCGGCAATTCCGCCAATGGGGCAGCAAGGCGCCGGGACATCCCGAACGCGGGCACACGCCCGGCGTGGAAACCACCACCGGACCGTTGGGCCAGGGCTTCGGCAACGCGGTCGGCATGGCGATCGCGGAGGCACAGCTCGCCGCTCGCTACAACCGGCCCAGTCACACCCTCATCGATCACCATACCTACGCCATCGTCAGCGACGGCGACCTGATGGAAGGCGTGGCTTCCGAAGCGGCCTCGCTGGCCGGGCATCTCAAACTCGGCAAACTCACTTGCCTCTACGATGACAACTACGTCACGTTGGCTGCCGGTACCGACATCAGCTTTTCCGAAAATCGCGCGCAGCGCTTCGAGGCATACGGCTGGCACACCGTATCGGTAGCGGACGGCAACGACGTTGAAGCAATCGATGCCGCGCTGGCCACAGCACGGTCCGAAACAAACCGCCCCTCGCTGATCCTGGTGCGTACCCATATCGGTTACGGCTCGCCCGAGCAGGACAGCTACAAGGCGCACGGCTCTCCGCTGGGTGCAGACAACGTGCGCAAGACCAAACAGAAACTGGGCTGGCCGACTGAACCTGATTTTCTGATTCCGGACGACGCGCTGGCGCATTTCCGGGAAGCAGTGACACGTGGCGCTCAAAACGAGGCCGTGTGGAACGAGCACATGAGCAACTACGCCAAGGCATTTCCAGATATGGCGACAGAGCTTCAGTACCGCCAGCGCGGCGAATTGGCGCCGGGCTGGAATGCCGATATCCCAATATTTCAAACCGATGCCAAGGGACTTGCCACGCGCGAAGCATCCGGCAACGTGATGAATGCCATTGCCCCCAGACTGCCGGCGCTGACCGGCGGCTCTGCCGACCTCGACACGTCGACGAAAACAGCCTTGAAAGGCATGGGCGACTTCAATCCACCTCCGGACAAGAACATCGACCAACAGGGTTCCGATAGCGCAGGCTGGAGCCATGCCGGACGCAACCTGCACTTCGGCATCCGCGAGCACGCGATGGGCGCCATCGTCAACGGCCTCGCAGCGCACGGCGGTTTTATCCCCTACGGTTCGACCTTCCTGATCTTCTCCGACTACATGCGCCCGGCGATCCGGCTGGCAGCGCTGATGGGATTGCATGTCGTGCACGTATTCACGCACGACAGCATCGCTGTCGGCGAGGACGGCCCCACACACCAGCCGGTGGAACAACTTGCAAGCCTGCGTGCGATCCCGAACCTCGTCGTGATCCGTCCATGCGATGCCAATGAAACCGCCATCGCATGGTGCGTCGCGCTGGAAATGCGCGACAGGCCGGTGCTGCTGATATTGAGCAGGCAGGATACGCCCACGCTCGATCGCAGCCGCTACGCCGCCGCAGACGGACTGCGCCGTGGCGCCTACGTGCTGAACGATGCTCCCGGCGGCAAGCCGCAACTGATCCTGATTGCCAGCGGTTCCGAAGTCAGCCTCATCGTGGCGGCAGCAGAACGTTTGCAACAGCAAGGAATAGCGGTGCGCTGCGTGTCAATGCCGAGCTGGGAGCTGTTCGAGGCATTGCCGCAAGCCGAACGCGATGCGGTGCTGCCTCCGTCAGTACGCGCTCGGCTCGCGGTCGAATTGGGTGTGGCACAGGGATGGGAGCGCTATATCGGCGCGCACGGCGACATGCTGGGCGTCACACGCTTCGGCGCCTCTGCGCCGGCCGCCGTCATACTGCGCGAGTATGGCTTCATGGTCGACAACGTTTGCGCGCGAGCAAAAGCGCTGCTCGCCGACTGATACAACAGTCAGATCAAGCGCCGATACGGAGTGGACGGGAAATTGTTACACGACCGGAACAAGTGAACTTGCAGAAACAAATGGAACTACGGCTCCAATGTGCCGTCAGACAAAGTATGCAAGAAAACGTACCGTAAAATATCTCACTAAATACAAGGAGCAATAACATGAAAAGAATAGCTCAGCCCTACGATTTCATTGATACTTTGGGTGAAGTTTATGAAGCCTTACTGGAAAGTACACTGAAAAAGGCACATCAGATAGGCGTGGCCTTTCACCTGCTGATCAACGCAATTTTGAGTAACTACTCACCCGACAACAAGGCGACCAAGCTTGAAGAATCCATGCTCCGTGATCTGGTCAAGACCACGCCATACAATTTCATTGATGTATTGGGCGAGTCTTACGAAGATTTACTGGAAACTACACTGCAAAAGGCACATCGGGTCGGATCGGCTATCCATCAGTTGATTAATGCAATTTTTGGTGAACCCGACAATAGAGCCCAGCCGAAACTGAAACCTGCTCTGGCCATAGCACCAAGGTATCAAGACCGGGCTCACAAGAAATAATATGGCGGCGAATCTAGGCGCGTCATTGAGAAGACATGGATCTCTTCAAGCTCCATTCGCAAAACCCGATTGAGTCACACTAATTGAACCGGCAAGACGTAAAGCATGTCATGGTCGATTAGACTCGCAAAGGGGGCGCCCGGCGGGCACGAGAAAAAGAAAGGCGGGTGCTGAGATGGACTATCAACATATCCGCACAGCGCCAGCGGATGCGCTGGTGATCTTCGGCGTAACCGGTGACCTCGCCCACAAAATGATTTTCCCGGCGCTCTACGCGATGGTCAAGCGTGGCCTGCTCGATGTCCCTGTGATCGGCGTCGCTTCCTCAAAATGGACGCTGGCGCAACTGCGCAGACGGGTAAGGGACAGCATCGGACAAGCTGGCAAGATCGATGACCGCCCTGCCCTCGACCACCTTCTTGCACAGCTTCAATATGTGTCCGGCGACTACAGCGACCCGGCAACGTTTGGTGCGCTCAAGCAAAAACTGGGCGCAGCCAAACGCCCGGCGTATTACCTTGCCATCCCGCCTGCGCTGTTCGCCACGGTGATTAAAAACCTGGGGTCATCGGGATTGGCAAAACAGGCGCGCGTTATTGTGGAAAAGCCGTTCGGACGCGATCTGGCATCGGCACGCAAGCTCAATCGCATCGCGCTGTCGGTATTCGCAGAAGATTCGATCTTCCGTATCGATCACTATCTCGGGAAAGAGGCGATCATGAATATCCTCTATTTCCGTTTTGCCAATTCGTTCCTCGAACCGATCTGGAACCGTGACAACGTGGCCAGTGTGCAGATCACGCTGTCCGAGGATTTTGGCGTGAAGGGTCGCGGCGCATTTTACGAAAGTGCCGGCTGCCTGCGCGATGTCATCCAGAATCACCTGTTGCCAGATCGTCGCATTGCTGGCCATGGAGCCGCCCGCGTATCAGGGCTTCGGCGCCGTCCACAACGAGAAAGCCAAGGTGTTCCAGGCCATGCGTCCGC
>CAVQZH010000021.1:0-13179 GCA_963718345.1 uncultured Pseudomonadota bacterium
TTGAAATATGCCAATCGGCCTATATTCCCGCAAAGGCATTTCGCTTAGGCGCGAATCGGGATTATCTCTGCGCCTGCTTTCAATTTATCGAGATAGTCTGCCACTTCTTCATCATTTCAATGCGTTCTGGCAGGTGCGTGGTTCTGTTGTATGCCCGCCCGTTAGGGTCTTTTACAGCGTGTGCTAACTGGTGTTCGATGAAGTCGGGGCGCACCTTCAATACTTCATCTAGTATCGTGCGCGCCATTGCGCGGAAGCCGTGTCCGCTCATTTCTTCCTTGGCGTATCCCATGCGGCGCAAGGCCGAAAGTATGGCGTTATCGCTCATTGGCCGGGCATTCGTGCGGGCGCTGGGGAAAACATACTTACTAATTTCGGTGAGTGGTTTTAGTTCACGAAGAATTTCGACAGCTTGAGTTGACAGCGGAACAAGGTGGGCTGTACGCATTTTCATACGTTCGGCTGGTATGTTCCATTCGGCCTTATCAAGGTCAATCTCTGTCCATTCTGCCTTGCGTAGCTCATTTGGGCGAACGAACGTTAGAGGGGCGAGGCGCAGGGCGCATTTTGTGACGAATTGGCCCTCGTAGCCGTCTATCGCTCGCAAGAGTTCGCCTACCTTCTTGGGGTCTGTGATTGCTGCCAAATGCGTTCCTTGTACTGGCGACAATGCTCCTCTTAGGTCGGGGGATGGGTCGCGGAGGGCGCGTCCGGTGGCAACTGCATAGCGGAATACTTGCCCGCAATTTTGGTGTGCTCTGTGTGCCGTTTCTACCGCTCCGCGAGATTCAATTCTGCGCAATGCGGCCAATAATTCTGGCGCCGTTATATCGGCAATCGGCTTGCGGCCAATCCAAGGGAAAATATCTTTCTCAAGTCGGTTAATGATCTTATCGGCATGGCTTTTTACCCATCCGGCGGAAAACTTGGCGAACCACTCGCGAGCTATCACCTCGAAGCTGTTACCTGCGCTTTCGGCTTTGGCTGCTTTCGTGGCTTTGCGGTTTTCGCTTGGGTCCACCCCGCCTGCCAGCAGCTTACGAGCATCATCGCGGCGCTGCCGAGCGTCTTTTAGGCTGACCTCGGGGTAAGTGCCAAGAGATAGCAACTTTTCCTTACCCCCAATACGATACTTGAACCGCCACCATTTGCCCCCAGACGGGGCGACGAGCAAAAACAACCCTTTCTCATCAGACAGCTTGACCTGCTTTTCGCTCGGCTTGGCGCTCTTTATTGCGGTGTCGGACAGCGCCATTTGGGGGTAACTCCTAATCATTGTCTATGTGTTACCCCTTAAACTACCCCCTGTTACCCCCGTATGTCAATGGATTTGATTGGACTAAAACGGATGCGGTATATAAGAAAAAGCCCGCTGTTGTGCGGGCTTTGAGGATTTCTTGAAACCTGAAAATACATCTAATTGGTGGAGGCGGCGGGAATCGAACCCGCGTCCGCAAGTCCTCTACAGGCAGTTCTACATACTTAGTCTAGTTATTTAATTTTATCCTGCAGACGCCAACCGACAGGCTGCTACGGGACGAGTCACTTAGTTTTAGCTTCGTACAAAGTGACCCTGCACGACACGATTCTGTGTAAATGACCTCACTCATCGCGGCATTACTGCCTTGAGCCCCTCCACAGACAGCAGGGTGTGAGGTCTAACCGGTTAAGCGGCTAGAGCGTACTTTTCGTCGTTTGCGACTATTGGTTTTCCAGCTGATTTACGAGGTGGCGGGTCCTCGGTATGCCCTACACTGCTTTGTAACCCACGTCGAAGCCAGGTCGCCCCCGGTTCGTTGTGTTTCTAACAAGTGCATTGTAGCAGTTTTACCTTGGCTTGTTGATTTGCAGGGAGCGGGCGAAGTGACGGTCGGCCTTGGTGGCGTGCGAGGCAAACCAGTCTAGCAGCAGCAGTTCGGTGCGGAAGGCGAGGTAACGCGGGTCTTCCTTGCCGATCCGGGCTTTATGTTCCAGCTCGGCAAAGTTTTCGATGAAGCGTTTGTGCTCTTGGGCATGTCCTTCGGCGAAAGGATAATTGTGCTGGCGCATGAGTTTTTCTTCGATCGGGAAAAGGCGCCGTGTGTGCTGATAGAGGAAGGGGAAGATGTCGGCAAAATCGCGGCAGTTGTTTTGATCGATTTGTGCCGACAAGGTATTGATGTGTTCCATCAATGTACGATGGGCATCATCGACTTCGGGCAGGCCGGTGTGCTGTTCTTCTTTCCACGCCAGCCCGGTTTGCATTTCTCCTGTACCCAAATGCTGGCCGGTGACCTGGTATTCGTAACAACGCTCCAGATAGAAGGTGGCAGCAAAGTCACTGGGAGCCATGTCGATGCACTGTTTGAACAGGGGGGTGGCTTTGGCAATGTCTTTCAGGTGGTAATAGGCGACAGCCTTTTCGAACACTTCCAGACGTTTCACGTTTGCTCGCGCGCAGTTCTTCCGGATTGTTGTCGAAGACTTCATAGATCGAAAGCGGCTGCGATTTGCCTTTGACACGGATGCGATCCAGAAAACGGATGTCGTATTTCTTCGGATCGGCAAGGTCATACAGGGTGTTCTGGCTGATGATGAGCGGCGCGTGGTAAGTCTTGGTGGCTTCCTCTATGCGCGAGGTCAGGTTCACCGCATCGCCGATCACGGTGCTGTCCATGCGGTTGATGCCGCCCACCGTGCCGATCATTACCACGCCGGTGTTCAGGCCGATGCCGACGTGGATGGGCTCATAGCCCGCGCGAATACGTCCGGCGTTGTAATACCCCAGGCGTTCCAGCATGGCGATGGCGCCGCTCACCGCCTCGTCGGCGCCTTTTTCGAACAGGGCCATGATGGTATCGCCGATATATTTGTCGATGATGCCGTGATGGCGGCTGATGACCGGTTCCATCTGGCTCAGGTAGGAGTTGATGAACTCGAAAGTTTCCGCCGGGGTCATGGATTCCGACAGCGGGGTGAAATCCCGGATGTCCGAGAACATGATGGTCATCTTGCGTTCGACCTGGTCGCCCAGCTTCACGTCGACGATGCTTTTGGCCTCGAGCAGGTTGAGCAATTGGTGTGGAATCAGTCGGCTGTACGCTGCTTCGGTCTGTTGCAGCAGGGCCAGCGCCTGTTGATGGGCGATGATGACCTTGTGCAATATCTCCTGGATACTGTCTTGTGTCGGAACGATGGGAATATCATCCCCGCTTGGACCTTCGATCATGCGCTGACATCCGGGCTTCTTGTTGTGGCGGGCATCATACCGCCGTTCAGTTCTGGATGTAACGCAGCAAAGCAAAGGGAGTCGATATTTGTCCGGAAGCCGGCCACGTGGCCAGATCGGCGGTCGGATCGATATAGCCGTAGGCCGCAATGATTCCGGTCATGCACGCGGCCTGTGCCGCTTGCATATCGCGCAGATCGTCGCCCAGATAAAGACACGCCTCGGGTGCAACACCCATCAACTCGGCGGCATGCAGCAATGGCATCGGATGCGGCTTGGCGCGTGCGCAGGTGTCGCCGCTCACCAGGCAGGCCGCGCGTTTGGCATAACCGAGCCGTTCCATCAGCGGCACGGTAAAACGATGGGGTTTGTTGGTGACGATGCCCCAGGGCAAATCGTGACGTTCCAGTTCTGCAATCAAGGCGGCCATGCCCGCGAACAGTTCCGTGTGATCACAGATGTGCTCCTCATAGTGCTGCAGAAACGCATCCTTAAGCTTGTCGTAATTCGGCGCATCCGGCTCGGCGTTCAGGCCCAGCTTGAGCAAACCGCGCGAACCGTGTGAAGCCTGGGGGCGGAGCGTTTCGATGGGTAGCGGTGGCAGGCCGTGCAACGATCGCACATGATTGAGTGCCGCACCCAGATCGGGCTGCAGTATCGGCGAAGGTGCCGTCCAAATCGAAGAGTACAGCCTGAATCACGTTAGGGCACCTCTAAATAATCCAAATTTCGTCGCAATACTGCGTTGCTCACAAAAAATTACTCCTTACATATTTCAGCATATGCCGCGTCGCAATCTTTTGCTCGCGCCTTGTCTTGCTTAGAACTTTGAATTATTTAGAGGCGCCCATTATTCCTTGCGGCAAGCGATCATGTAATTGACGCTGGTGTCGTGTCCAAGCGAATAGATCTTGTTCAGCGGGTTGTAGCTCATCCCGGTTACGTCTGAGACGTTCAGTCCGGCATTGCGACACCATTGGGCCAGTTCGGAAGGCTTGATGAATTTGGCAAAATCGTGCGTACCGCGCGGCAACAGATTGAGAACGTATTCCGCGCCGAGGATGGCGAAGAGGTACGACTTTGGATTGCGGTTGAGTGTGGAGAAGAACACGTGGCCGTTCGGCTTGACCAGTTGGGCGCAGGCGGCGACTACGGCAGCGGGGTCGGGCACGTGCTCCAGCATTTCCATGCAGGATACGACGTCGTAATGGCCGGGGCGTTCGGAGGCCAATTCTTCCACCGCTATCTTGCGATATTCCACTTGCTTGCCGCTTTCCAGCAGGTGCAGCTTGGCCACTTGCAACGACTTTTCGGCCAAGTCGATGCCCGTAACCTTGGCCCCCGAATCGGCCATGCTCTCAGCCAAAATTCCGCCTCCACAACCCACATCCAGTACGGTCTTGCCGGAAATCGCCGCAATGCGGTCGATATACCCCAGGCGCAAGGGGTTGATGTCGTGTAATGGCTTGAATTCGCTGTTCTTGTCCCACCACTTGTGGGCAAGTTGGGAGAATTTTTCCAGTTCGATGGGATCGGCGTTGGACATGGTGTAGACCTCTGTTGGCAGGTGGAGGACTTTAACAAAACTATCGGCTAATAGCCAAACCTTAGACGGGTGTCCGGCGGGTAGTCGGTGAGGGGGCGCGGTCGCGACACGTTACTGCGTAAGCAGCCGATTGCGGGAGCGACCGCCGGCAGCCCTTCCCGCACCGTCGGCTCCGCCGCACCGTGTCAGGGCTGCTGTGCTAGAATGAGAACTTCGTTTTAATGCCCCATGGCCTTGTTTTGGGGTTCATTTATAGGTAGCTCATGGAACAACAATTCGCCAAAGAAACCCTGCCTGTCAGCCTGGAAGAAGAAATGCGCAAGTCCTACCTGGACTATGCGATGAGTGTGATCGTAGGACGTGCGCTGCCGGATGTGCGCGACGGCCTGAAACCGGTACACAGGCGCGTGTTGTTTGCCATGCACGAGCTTTCCAACGACTGGAATCGTGCCTACAAGAAATCGGCGCGTATCGTCGGCGACGTAATCGGTAAATACCACCCGCACGGTGACACCGCTGTGTACGACACCATCGTGCGCATGGCACAGGACTTCTCGCTGCGCTACACGCTGGTGGATGGTCAAGGCAACTTCGGTTCGGTGGATGGCGATAACGCGGCGGCGATGCGTTATACGGAAATCCGCATGGCCAAGATCGCGCATGAACTGCTGGCCGATCTGGACAAAGAGACGGTCGATTTCGGGCCGAACTACGATGGTTCCGAGCATGAGCCGCTGGTGTTCCCCGCGCGCTTCCCCAACCTGCTAGTGAACGGTTCTTCCGGTATTGCCGTGGGCATGGCGACCAATATCCCTCCGCACAACATGACCGAAGTGGTGGATGCCTGTCTGGCGCTGCTGAAAAATCCGGAAATGGATATCGAGCAATTGATCGATATTGTGCCTGCGCCGGATTTTCCGACCGCTGGCTTTATCTATGGCCTGGCTGGCGTGAAAGAAGGCTACCGCACTGGCCGCGGCCGTGTGGTGATGCGCGCCCGTACCCACTTCGAAGATATCGGCAAGGGCGACCGTCAGGCCATCATCATCGACGAACTGCCGTATCAGGTGAACAAGGCCACCTTGCTGATGAAGATTGGCGAGATGGTGCGCGAGAAGCGCATTGAAGGCATCTCGGAAATTCGCGATGAATCGGACAAATCCGGCATGCGCGCAGTGATCGAGCTGAAACGCGGTGAGAACGCCGAAGTGATCCTGAACCAGCTGTACAAAGACACGCCGATGCAAGACAGCTTCGGCATCAACATGGTCGCGATCCTTGACGGCCAGCCCAAGCTGCTCAACCTGAAACAAGTGATCGAAGCGTTCCTGCGCCACCGTCGCGAAGTTGTGACGCGCCGTACCATATTCGAGTTGCGCAAGGCGCGCGAACGCGGCCATATCCTGGAAGGTTTGGCGGTTGCGCTGTCCAACGTGGACGAAATCATTGCGCTGATCAAGGCGGCACCTACGCCGCCGGATGCCAAGCGCGAGATGATGGCGCGCAGCTGGCGTTCTTCACTGGTGGAAGACATGTTGTCCCGTGTGAGCGATGCCTCTCGCCCCGATGGTTTGGCACCTGAGTTCGGTCTGGTGGGCAAAGACGGTGAGCGCGGCTACTACCTGTCGGATGCGCAGGCACAGGCCATTCTGGAGTTGCGTCTGCAACGCCTGACCGGGCTGGAGCAGGACAAGATCGTCGGTGAGTACCGCGAAGTGATGGACAAGATCACCGACCTGCTGGATATCCTGGCCAAGCCAGCCCGTGTGACGCAGATCATCGGCGACGAGCTGGTGACGATACGCTCGCAGTTCGGCGACAAGCGCCGCAGCGAGATCATCACGCACACACAAGACATGAGCATGGAAGACCTGATCGCGCCGGAAGATGTGGTGGTGACCATGTCGCACGGCGGCTACATGAAGGCGCAAAAGCTGGATGAATACCGAGCGCAGAAGCGTGGTGGACGCGGCAAGCAGGCCACAGCGACCAAGGAAGACGATTTCGTCGACAATCTGTTCATCGCCAACACCCACGATTACATCCTGTGCTTCTCCAATCGCGGTCGCGTGTATTGGCTCAAGGTATACGACGTGCCGCAAGGTACGCGCATCAGCCGCGGCAAGCCTATCGTCAATTTGTTGCCGCTGGAACCGAACGAGAAGATCAATGCCATCCTGCCGGTGAAGCAGTTCTCCGACGACCAATTCATCTTCTTCGCCACCACCGACGGTACGGTGAAAAAGACACCATTGTCCGACTTCGCCAACCCGCGCAAGGCCGGCATCATCGCCATCAACCTGGACGAGGGCGACTTCCTCATCGGCGTGGCGATCACCGACGGCAAGCACGATGTAATGCTGTTCTCTGACGAAGGCAAGGCGGTGCGCTTCGATGAGAACGACGTGCGCTCCATGGGGCGCGTGACGCGCGGTGTGCGCGGCATGAACCTCACCAAGGGCGGCAAGGTCATCGCGCTGCTGGTGGCTGAGAACGAACAACAGAGTGTGCTGACCGCGACCGAGAACGGCTTTGGCAAGCGCACGCCAATTTCCGAATACACCCGTCACGGACGGGGTACGCAGGGCATGATCGCGATCCAGACCTCGGAGCGTAACGGCAAGGTGGTGGCGGCGACATTGGTTCATCCCGACGACGAGATCATGCTGATCGGCACCAGCGGCGTGCTGATCCGTACACGGGTCAATGAGATTCGCGAGATGAGTCGCGCTACGCAGGGCGTGACGCTGATGAATATGGGCAAGGGCGAGAAGCTGGCGGGTTTGAGCCGTATCGCCGAAACGGAAGAAGAAGCCGACGAGCAGTAATTGGGAGACGGGTGAAAGCTAAATGGCAGGGATGTATTTATCCTTTCCTTTTTTTTACCCTGCACAAATTTTCTAAACAGGAGAACGGCATGACGATCTACAACTTCAGCGCGGGTCCGGCAGTGTTGCCGAAGGAAGTATTGTTGCAGGCACAGGCGGAGATCATCGACTGGCACGGCAGCGGCATGTCGGTGATGGAGATGTCGCATCGCGGCAAGGAATACATGGGCATCCACGCCCAGGCCGAAGCCGATCTGCGCGAGTTGATGGGGATACCTGCCAACTACAAAGTGCTGTTCCTTCAAGGCGGCGCGCACCAGCAGTTCTCGATGATCCCGTTGAATCTGTTGCGCGGCAAGCTCTCTGCCGACTATGTGAATACCGGCGAATGGTCGAAGAAGGCCATCGGTGAAGCGAAGAAGTTCAGCTACGTGAATGTGGTGGCGGACAACAACGACAAGAAATGCACTTATGTGCCTGCATTCGATACCTGGAAGCTGGACAAGGATGCGGCCTATGTGCACTACACGCCGAACGAAACTATAGGCGGCGTCGAGTTCAACTGGATTCCCAACACGGGTAATGTGCCGCTGGTGGCGGACATGTCGTCCAACATCCTGTCGCGTCCGGTGGATGTGTGGAAGTTTGGTCTGATCTACGCGGGTGCGCAGAAGAACATCGGCCCGGCAGGGCTCGACCATTGTTATCGTGCGTGAAGATCTGATTGGTCACGCGCCGTCGGGTTTGCCCACCATGCTCGATTACAAGACGCACGCCGATAACGATTCCATGTACAACACACCGCCCACTTTTGCCATCTACATGGCAGGGCTGGTGTTCCAGTGGCTGAAGAAAAACGGCGGCATCGGTGCCATGGAGCGTGCCAACATCGCGAAGGCCGAGCTGCTGTACTCCGCGATTGATGCCAGCAACGGTTTCTATAATTGCCCGGTGAACAAGGCAGACCGTTCGCGCATGAACGTGCCGTTCACGCTGAAGGATGCGAATCTGGACGGAGATTTTCTGAAACAGGCGGATGCGCGGGGCTTGCTGCAACTGAAGGGGCATCGTTCCGTCGGCGGTATGCGCGCGTCGATCTACAACGCCATGCCTCTGGCGGGTGTGCAGGCGCTGGTGGACTTCATGAACGAGTTCGCCAGCAAGCATGGCTAAGTCCTTTCACGTCCTTACCCTGAACAAGATTTCGCCGTCAGGCCTGAAGCGCCTGCCGGCGAATCGATATCAGGTGGGTGACAAGGTGTCGCATCCCGCTGCGATCCTGGTGCGTTCGTACAACATGCTGGATATGGACATTCCTTCCAGTGTGCTGGCTATCGCACGCGCCGGAGCGGGGACGAACAATGTGCCGGTAGCGAAAATGAGCGAGCGCGGCGTGCCGGTCTTCATTGCGCCGGGCGCGAACGCGAACGCCGTAAAGGAACTGGTCATTACCGGCATGTTGCTGGCCTCGCGCAATGTGGTACCGGCGCTGCGTTTCACGGCGGGATTGAAGGGCGACGACGCGACCATGCACAAGCTGGTCGAGGACGGCAAGAAAGACTACGCGGGGACCGAATTGCTCGGTCGTACGCTGGGTATCGTCGGACTGGGTGCAATTGGTCGTCTGGTGGCGAATGCCGCCATCGGGCTCGGCATGAAAGTGATCGGCTACGATCCGGAGATCACTGTGGATGCGGCATGGAGCCTGTCTTCACAGGTAAAGAAGGCATCCAGTATCGAAGACCTGCTCAAGCACAGCGATTTCGTGACACTGCACGTGCCGTTGCTGGACGCGACGCGCAACCTTATCGACGAAAAGCGCGTGGCGGTTATGAAGGCGGGAGCAGTACTGCTGAACTTCTCGCGCGATGCCATTGTCAACGAGGATGCGGTGATCGCAGGATTGGCGAGCAAGCATCTGCGCGGCTATGTGTGCGATTTTCCGAGCAACAAGTCGCTGTCGAACGACAAGATCATCGCGTTGCCGCATCTGGGCGCTTCCACCGAAGAGGCGGAAGAGAACTGTGCGGTGATGGTGGTGGAGCAACTGCGCGATTATCTGGAACACGGCAATATCACCAATACGGTGAATTTCCCCAATGTTTCCATGCCGCGCGAATCGGCATTCCGCGTGGCCATTGCCAACAGCAACGTGCCGAACATGCTGGGCCAGATATCCACTGCGCTGGCGAAGGCAAGTATCAATATTCATAACATGACCAATAAATCGCGCGGTGAAATGGCTTACACCCTGGTGGATACGGACACTGCGCTGCCGGATACTGTGATTGCGCAGATCGCCGCCATTCCTGGCGTGCTGGTGGTGCGGGCATTGCCGCTGGAGGCGGACGAATGAGCGAAGAGTTAAAGAAATTCCGGGGGAAGATCGATCGCATTGACGACGAGTTGCTCAAGCTGATCAATCAGCGCGCAGCATTGGCGCAGCAGATCGGTCATGTCAAAGGTAACGGTGCGGTGCTGCGTCCCGAGCGTGAGGCACAAGTGTTGCAGCGCATGGTGCAGGCGAATACCGGCCCCTTGTCCAATCAGGGCGTGACGCAGTTGTTTACCGAAATCATGTCGCAATGCCGTGCATTGGAGGCGCCACTGAAGGTGGCCTATCTCGGCCCGCATGGCACCTTCAGCGAAGCGGCGGTGTTTCAGCGTTTCGGTCAGGCAACAGAAGGTTTGCCCGCGGACTCCATCGATAGCGTATTTGGTGCAGTGGAAAGCGGCGCAGCGAACTACGGCCTGGTGCCGGTGGAGAATTCCACCGAAGGTGCAATTGGGCGCACGCTCGATCTGCTGCTGAACAGCAATCTCAAGATTTGCGGCGAAGTTTTGCTGCAAGTGCATCAATGTTTGCTGTCGAATGAAAACGAGTTGTCGCTTATACGCAAGGTTTATTCGCATCCGCAATCATTCGGGCAAACCCAGGGTTGGCTGAATGCGCATCTGCCGCACGCCGAGCGCATCACCGCTTCCAGCAATGCCGATGCGGCACGTCTGGCGGCGGAAGAGTCTTTTGCCGCAGCTGTTGCCGGGGAACGCGCAGCGGAACACTTCAAATTGAAAGTGCTCGTACCGAATATAGAAGACGATGCGCGCAATACCACACGTTTCCTCGTCATCGGCAAACAGGATGTGGCGCCGTCAGGCAAGGACAAGACGTCGCTGGCGATGTCGGCCGCGAATCGTCCCGGTGCGATGCACGACCTGTTGACACCCTTTGCGAGCAACGGCGTTTCAATGACCAAAATGGAATCGCGTCCGTCGCGCACAGGTCTGTGGGAATACGTGTTCTATGTCGATATCGAAGGCCATCAGTCCGATACCAAAGTCGCCGCTTCACTAGCACAACTCAGCCAGATAGCTTCTTTCGTAAAGGTGCTGGGTTCATATCCGGTCGCCGTTTGAATAATGATTATTAAATAACCTCCAACTCGTATCAGTGACCAGAAGAAGTTATAAACGAAAGTAGAATTACTCTCTCGCTTCCATATTGATGAGCCTTTGTTTTCCGTGATGGATTTTTGATTTTATGAATTACAGTGATTTAGCACCATCCTATATTCGCGCTATCGCGCCGTACCAGCCGGGCAAGCCGATCTCCGAGCTGGAGCGCGAGCTGGGTATCACCGGCATCATCAAGCTGGCCTCGAACGAGAACCCGCTCGGTGCGAGTCCGGCCGCCGTTGCCGCAATGCAGGAGGCGATCAAGACCATCGCGCTGTATCCCGATGGCAACGGTTTCGATCTGAAAGATGCACTGGTTAAAGCGCTACGGCGTGGCGCATGCCAACGTGACATTGGGCAATGGCTCCAATGATCTGCTGGAGCTCGGCGGCACGCGCTTTCCTGCACGCCCGGCGACAAGGTGGTGTATTCGGCACATGCCTTTGCGGTGTACGCACTGGCCACGCAAGCTGTTGGGGCGACCGGTATAAGTGTGCCTGCAGCCAAAGGCTACGGCCACGATCTGCCGGCGATGCTGAAAGCGGCCAAGGACAACAAGGCGAAGATCGTTTTTATCGCCAACCCGAACAATCCGACCGGTACATTTTTGAGTGCGGACGACTTGCTGGCATTCATGCGCGGCTCTGCCGCCCGAGATTCTGGTGATGCTGGATGAGGCATATAACGAATATCTGCCGGAAGACAAGCGCTACGACAGCGTAAGCTGGCTGAAGGAATTCCCCAATCTGATCATCTCGCGCACTTTCTCCAAGGCCTATGGCCTGGCTGGTCTGCGCGTCGGCTACGCGATGGCGCACGAGCAGGTGACGGACATGATGAATCGTGTGCGCCAGCCGTTCAATGTGAACAGCATTGCGCAGGCGGCGGCGGTCGCGGCCTTGCGCGATACGTCCTTCGTTAAAAAGACTTTTGAGTTGAATCGGCGCGGCATGTTGCAGATCACCGAAGGACTGACCAAGCTGGGGCTGGAATACATCCCTTCGTTCGGCAACTTCGTGGCGTTCCGCATCGGCAACGCCACGGCGATGTACCGACGCTTACTCGAAATGGGCCTGATCGTACGCCCGATAGCCAATTACGATATGCCCGACTGGTTGCGCGTGAGCATCGGTCTGGAAAGTGAAAATGCAAAATTTTTGTCTGCACTGGAAAAATGTATCAGTCAGCAAGTTAACGGAGAAAACAAATGATTATCGTAATGGGTAGTGAAATCACCGATGCACAAATCAACACGGTGGTAAAAAAGATTGAAGCGGCCGGACTCAAGGCCAATATCTCGCGCGGCGTGGAGCGCACTGTTATCGGTGCCATCGGAGACGAGCGCAAATTGGAAGCGGAGATGTTCACCTCGCTGCCGGGCGTGGAATCGGCGATGCACATTGCCAAGCAATACAAGATCGTGTCGCGCGAGTCGCACAAACAGAATACCGTGATCGATATCTCCGGCGTTCCTCTGGGCGGCAATCAAATACAGATTATTGGCGGCCCCTGTTCGGTGGAGACGCAAGAGCAAATGGATCTGGCGGCCAAGTTCACGCATGAAGCGGGTTGCCGTTTGATGCGCGGTGGCGCATTCAAGCCGCGTACCAGTCCCTATGCTTTCCAGGGGCACGGTGTGGAAGGGCTGGATATGTTCCGCAAGGCCGCCGAAAAATTCAAACTGCCCATCGTCACCGAACTGATGGACGCACGCCAGATCGACGCTTTCCTCGAGTATGACGTGGACGTGATCCAGATCGGTACGCGCAATATGCAAAACTTCGACCTGCTCAAGGAAGTCGGCCGCATCAACAAACCGGTCATCCTCAAGCGCGGCATGTCGGCAACGATCAGTGAATGGCTGATGGCGGCGGAATACATCGCGGCGGGCGGCAACCACAACATCATTTTCTGCGAGCGCGGTATCCGCACCTTCGAAACCGCCTACCGCAACGTGCTGGACGTGACCGCCATTGCCGTGATGAAGAAGAAACCCACCTGCCGGTGATCGTCGATCCTTCGCACGCGGGTGGTAAGGCATGGATGGTGCCGGCATTGTCGCAAGCCGCTATCGCCGCTGGTGCTGACGGCTTGCTGGTCGAGATGCACCCGAACCCGCCTGAGGCTTGGTGCGATGCCGA
>CAVQZH010000022.1:0-15218 GCA_963718345.1 uncultured Pseudomonadota bacterium
TACATATTCCAAGTACCTTGAGGGACCTGTGCTCGGCCATTGTTGCCGTTTCAGTTGTCTGATTTTTCGTCTGCTGTTGTGTCCATTGCGGAAGTGCTAATCTCGTCGGGCGAGCCCGAAGAGATAAATCTGGGCACTGGATGGAGAGTTCCCTACCTTAAGGTCAATGTAAGTCGTGCTTAACGCATTTGTCAAATGCTGCGTTCAAGACTTCGATGGAAGCTAACATATGAGCGCAACCTTTCTTCATTTAGGACAATACAGGAAATATTTTCTTTCGAGATTGGCTCCCATACAGCACGAATTTCTTTTTGTATACCAAAGTCATTAATGTCTTTTAACATAAAAGCTGGGCATGAATTTTTAGGATCAAAAAAGTTCATACCATTTTTTTCATCGTAGTAATGAATGTCGAACAACCCTAAGAAATTCACAGGTCTCAATTCATTCAATTTCTGAGTAACTCTACGAAAAAATGTATTAGGAAAACTATTTTATAACAGGAGTCATAAGATTCACGATTAAGCCACTCGTTATGGTCTGACTCACTATAACTACTAGACATGCTAAAAATGAAATAATTTGGTTCGCGAATCACAGCATTTTTCATGACTAATGATCCAATCTGGCCGCCCCCATCCATTTTTATTATGCGGGAAAGAGTATGTGATTCTTTGATTCTATCAGCGGTTACGTTACTGTAATTACCGCTGAAACGTTTCGCTCCTTCCATTGAATCTGAAACCATCGATCCATGTTCTCGTGACTGATAAGACTTTAGAGTACCGATCTTTATCGAGCCACTTCCTAATAGAGATTCAAAGTACTCCTTTTTTGTATATTTAAATAATTCCATTGGGCCGGTTTTGGATGCACCTTCAATAGGTACTTAACGTGAAGTAAACTCTGCCTCGCCCGTTCAAGTAACACGGGGGACTCTAAATACATCAACCCGGAATCTAACACTAAAACTTCCTTACTGCGAGAACGGAAAAAACTTTGACCGCAGAACCGCTCTGGTGTAACACGCTGGCGCGCCCGAAGAGATAAGTACTTCCGCAATGGGGACAACAGCAGACGAAGATTCAGACAACTGAAACGGCCGCAATGACCGAGAACCTGCCGGCCATTGCGGACGCTGAAGATTTTACGAATAGGCCGTTGATGTAGCCTACGGACATAGGCTGAGTCTTCCAAATGTGCGGCAGAAAAATTAAAGCGGGACGCTGGAACCAATACTCCTGAGCACACTCCGTAGCAGTATGAAGCTGTGCTTACATTTTTGGTGTAGATGTATTCTCGTCAACGTTGCCTGGCCGTTTGGTCAATGCGTCAAATACCTCGCGGATCTGCGAAAAATATTATTGGAGGGCACAAGTTCTCCCGGTTTATTTTGATGGCATACGAATTGCTTAAATACTGAATATTATTCAGTCATAAGCAAACCATGAAACTGTCAGCGGAAAAGATCGTCCTGATTGCCAAGCAACTCCAGATCGAGGAGCTAAGGCACTTGGCTGCGATGTCGCAGTTCGTCGGGGTTGTTGGCCACTTGATTCACAATCTGCAGGCCGAACGCGGCGCATCGAGCATCTTCCTTGCGTCGGCTGGAAATCGCTTCGCCGACATGCGCCTGGAATTGGCCGCGGAATCCGAGTCAGTCGAGCGCGAATTGCGGACGGCATTCGAGCCGCAGTTGAAGCGAGCCATCTATGGCAACGCGAGGCTCCTGCACCTGATGGCCTGGGTCCTGCTCGGTCTGGACGAACTTCCAGAACTCAGGAAACGTATAAGCGAGCAGAAGCTGACCGCGGATGACTCTATCGCAGCATTCAGCCGCCTGATTGCCGGCCTGGTCTCCCTGATTTTCGAGGTGGCTGATTCCACGGTCGATCCGCGCATATCGAGCTTGCTGGTCGCGTTCTTCAACCTGGTTCAGGGCAAGGAACTGGCGGGCCGGGAGCGTGCGGTCGGAGCGCTGTCCTTCGCCTCTGGCATCTGCGACGATGTTCACCAGCAACGAATCGTGCATCTCATCGACGCGCAGGAACGCCACTTCCAGGTATTTGGCGAATTCATAGAAGAGCAGCTGATGGCCCAGTGGCAGGAAATCCAGGACGCACCCTACATCGCACAGCTGGAGCGCATGCGGCGGATGCTGTGCAATGCCAGGCAGAGCACAGCGCTCGACACAAACCTGAGCGACAAGTGGTTCGAGATATGCAGCGAGCGCCTGTCGGCAATCTGGTCCATGCAGTGCGCGCTGGTGGGCAGCCTTGAAAAACTTTGCGCTTCGCTTATAGACGAGGCTGAGTCCGATTTGCAGGATTCGGAAGGCCTGCTCAAGGCACTTCGTGAGCACCCTCCTGCGAGCGCCGAGCTGGCCGACAAATTCTTTAACCCCGCCATACCAGTCGAGAATGCGCTGAGCTTCGTGGCACATGCCGGCAGCGAGGGCGCCGGTCAGGGACGGTCGATCGTCGATGTGCTGCAAGCCCAGTCTCAGCGGCTGGCTGGCATGGAAACCGAGTTGGTCGCGGCACGGCGTGCCTTGGACGAAAGGAAAACGATTGAGCGTGCCAAAGGTATCCTGATGGCGCGTTTCAATCTCAGTGAGGACGCCGCTTACAAACGATTGCGCAATGCATCCATGGAGCAGAACCGGCGACTGGTGGAGGTAGCCGAGGCGGTCCTGACCCTCGCGGCGGTTTCCTGAATTTCGCACGAACTCGGGGCGGTTCCGGTGCCAGACGCACCATCACGGAGCCATAAATCCCGTTTGACCATAATCAAAATACCAGCAAATCCCCGCTGTAGAGCGGATTCCGGCGTTGGCACGATAACTGCTGAATATTCATCATCAGGCTAACGACGGTTTGATGGAAGGGTGGCGATTACACGCTGCCTGTTTCGATCAAATGGATAAAGGCGTCCATTGTCGATTTCTCGCGTTTCGCGAAAATCGATAGTGGGCGCCTTTTTGTTTTGCTTTTTTTTATGACTTTGAAAGGAAAAATATCATGGCCTATCTGTTGCCTTCGGAATTCGTCACCAAGATGGTGGATGCGGGTGAATCCAAAATATTCATGTCCACGCGGGATACGCTGATTCGCGCCTACATGGCTGGCGCCATTCTGGCGCTCGCGGCGGTGTTCGCGATCAGCATTACCGTCCAGACCGGCCAGCCGCTTCTTGGCGCCGTGTTGTTCCCGGTCGGCTTCGTCATGCTGTACCTGATGGGCTTCGACTTGCTCACCGGCGTATTCATGCTGACGCCGTTGGCGCTGCTCGACAAACGACCCGGCGTCACCGTGAAGGGCGTCCTGCGCAACTGGGGTCTGGTGTTCGTTGGCAACTTCGCAGGCGCTCTGACTGTCGCGGTGATGATGGCTTTTGTTTTCACCTACGGTTTTTCCACCGACCCCGGTCCGATCGGTACCAAGATCGCAGGCATCGGCGAGGCGCGCACTCTGGGCTACGCCAAGTGGGGCATCGCTGGCTGGTTCACCATTTTCCTGCGCGGAATGCTGTGCAACTGGATGGTGTCCATGGGAGTTGTCGGTGCGATGATTTCCACACACGTCAGCGGTAAAGTCATCGCCATGTGGATGCCGATCATGTTGTTCTTCTACATGACCTTCGAGCACTCGGTGGTGAACATGTTCCTGTTCCCGTCCGCCATGATCATGGGAGGCAACTTCTCCATTGCCGACTACTTCATCTGGAACGAAATTCCTACCTCGCTGGGCAACCTGGTGGGCGGCATCGCCTTCACCGGTCTGACCCTGTACACCACCCATGTGCGCACGGGAGCCAAACGCGGCATCGGTGGCAAACCCGTCAAGGTCTGATTCGTGCCAACACCAGGTGCCCGGCGCCGAAATGCGCCGGGCACTTTTTTAAAGTGTTGGAGATCTGAAAGTCTCAGTCACATGAGTGCGCTCGTCTAGAGCAAAATGTCGCAGGTGCACGCTAGTAGACAAAAAGGCATGCTTTTGCATGGGTTAAGACCAGATTAATCATTAGTTCGAAAACCAGGGTTTCTCACGAGTGTTCCCCCACCCCAGCCCTCCCCGGAGGGAGAGGGAGTATGAGCGGAGAGGTTTGGCGTTTAGTCCCTCTCCCACCGGGGGAGGGATTAGGGTGGGGAAACGCACTTTATATCTCCAGCCCACAAGCCAGTAACAAGTGCACATTTGGTGATAACAGTTTGAGTCATGCACCAAGTCAGTTCGTTAAATCACGGTGGAGAAGCGCCGAGTGCGACCGAGATTAACTTTAGATGACTGATTGCATAGGTAATAGCCATACCCGCTAATTTGTGGCACGACTGTTGCATCGCAATTGTCATTAGCGAACCAATGGCGGTTCGGAAAATTAGTACAAGGACAAAGGCGTCCCACTGCGCAAATGCGTAGTCGGACGCTTTTTTATTGGATCGTTTAAACAGATTGTTTTTTATATATGGCGGTTAATTCAAGGAGAACGCAACATGAAAAGTGAAACTACAAATGGAACTGCTGTTTCCGACGGAGACTGTAAACCTCGTCGCGGATTTCTTAAAAGTACGGCAATCGTTGCGTGCGTCCTCGCACTGAATTGTGTTGCGCCGTTCGGCCTGTCCGACGCTAAAGCCGCAGTCGGCAAAGCCGAACAGACTTCCTTGAAATTCGGTTTTATCAAGCTGACCGATATGGTGCCGTTGGCAGTCGCCTACGAGAAAGGTTACTTCGAGGACGAGGGACTGTCAGTCACGCTGGAAGCGCAGGCAAACTGGAAAGTGTTGCTTGACCGGGTAGTCACGGGCGAACTGGACGGCGCGCATATGCTTGCCGGTCAGCCGATTGGAGCCACCATCGGCATAGGCACCAAAGCCGACATCATCACTCCGTTCAGCATGGACATGAATGGCAACGCCATCACCGTTTCCAATGCCGTGTGGACCGAGCTCAAGAAAAAGCTGCCAATGAAGGATGGCAAGCCCGTACATCCGGTCGATCCGAAGTACCTCAAGGAAGTTGTCGACGAATACAAGGCACAGGGCAAGGCATTCAAGATGGGAATGGTGTTCCCGGTGTCCACGCATAATTACGAGTTGCGCTACTGGCTTGCGGCAGGCGGAATGAATCCCGGCTATTACGCGCCGACCAAGGGCGATACCAGCGGAACCCTCAAGGCGGACGTACTGCTGTCGGTTACTCCGCCACCACAGATGCCGTCAACCATGGAAGCCGGCACGATTGACGGTTATTGCGTCGGGGAACCATGGAACCAGCAGGCAGTGTTCAAGGGAATAGGCGTGCCGGTCGCAACCGACTACGACGTGCAGAAGAATAATCCGGAGAAAGTTTTCGGCGTATCCAAGAAGTGGGCCGACGCGCATCCCAATACGCTTGTTCACATCGTGAAGGCGCTGATCCGCGCCGGTTACTGGCTTGACGCGCAGAACGACGGGAACCGCATGGAAGCGGTAAAAATGATCTCGAAACCAAACTACGTTGGTGCCGACGAAAAAGTGATCGCCAACAGCATGACCGGTACGTTTGAATATGAAAAAGGCGACAAGCGTCCCGCACCTGACTTCAATGTATTTTTCCGCTACAACGCAACCTATCCCTACTACAGCGATGCGGTCTGGTACCTGACACAGATGCGCCGCTGGGGACAGATTCCAGAAGCCAAACCGGACAGCTGGTACATCAAGATCGCCAAAGAAGTTTACCGTCCGGACATATATGCCGACGGCAGCGAAGGAGCTGATTGCCGAAGGCAAGATGAAGACTTCCGACTTTCCGGATTTTTCAAAGGAGACGGGCTTCAAGGGACGGGAAGACGGTTTCATCGACGGCATTGTTTACGATGGGCGTCAACCGAATGCGTACATCAACAAGTTCAAGATTGGCTTGAAGGGTAACGAACAGCCGTAAATATAGTGAATGCGTCCCGGCAGTTGTCGGGGCGCAAATGACTGCGTGGAGTAATCATGAACACAACACAATTATCACCCTCTGTCTGGCAACGTTTGTCTTCGCTGGTGCAACCCAACTCCAGCGGCGAGTCGATATCGCGGGTCATATTCCGCACAATTTTGCCGCCATTGCTTGGTATTTTCGCTTTCCTGGTTTTATGGGATGTCGGAGCCGGTCATGTCCACACTTCGCTGGGCACATTGCCGGGACCCGTTGCGGTGATGAAGCAGGCCGGCAACCTGTATCAGGAATATCAAAACGAGCAGGAACGCAAAGCTGCGTTCAAACAACGCCAGAAGGAACGCAAGGCCGAGTTCCTGGCCGCGAACCCGGGGCAGAAATTTGACGAGATAAAATACACCGGTCAGCCGACCTACCTGGATCAGATCTTCACCAGCCTCTACACGGTGTTCGTCGGGTTCTTCCTGGGCACGATCATCGCTGTGCCGCTCGGTATCCTGTGCGGTTTGAACAAGACGATACAGGCTGCACTGAATCCGCTGATTCAAATCTTCCGTCCAGTGTCGCCGCTTGCATGGTTGCCCATTGTCACACTGGTGGTCAGCGCTCTCTATGTCAGCAACGATCCGATGTTCGCGAAATCCTTCCTCATCTCGGCGATCACCGTGACGCTGTGTTCGATGTGGCCGACGCTGGTCAACACCGCACTGGGCGTCGCTTCAATCGACAAGGATTTGCTCAACGTCTCCAAAGTGCTGCGCTTGTCCACCAGCACCAAGGTGATGAAGATCGTCATTCCCTCTTCTCTCAAGCTGATCTTCACCGGCATGCGCTTGTCGCTCGGCGTGGCCTGGATGGTGCTGATCGCTGCCGAGATGTTGGCGCAAAACCCCGGCCTGGGAAAATTCGTTTGGGACGAATTCCAGAACGGCAGTTCACAGTCCCTGGAACGCATCATGGTGGCGGTTTTCACCATCGGATTCGTTGGTTTCATGCTCGACCGGATTATGCATACGTTGCAGCAGATGGCCAGTTTCGGCCAACGGACCGACTAAGTGACTACTCGGGAAAATCAAATGAAATCCAACGCACAAATTGCAATGGCAGACCACGCCGAAGTTGCGTCACCGGTGACATCTGTCCCTGTTCTGGAATTTAAAGGGGTAAGCAAGTCCTACGGCACAGGCGCGCAGCGCACAGTTGTGCTTAACGACATCAATCTTCGCATCAATGAGGGCGAGTTCGTTGCCATCGTTGGCTTTTCCGGCAGTGGCAAGTCGACTTTGATTTCGCTGATTGCCGGACTTCAGCAGGCAGACGCAGGTGAGATTTTATTGAACGGAAAAGCGATAGCGGGGCCGGGGCCGGATCGAGGTGTGGTATTCCAGAATTATTCGTTGATGCCCTGGATGACGGTAGGCCAGAACGTCGCGCTTGCGGTCGACCAGGTGTTCAAGGACGCACCCAAGGCAGAGCGCATGTTGCGCGTCGAAAAATATATCCACATGGTGAACCTGACCCATGCCATGGATAAGCGTCCGGCCGAACTATCCGGTGGCATGCGCCAGCGGGTATCGGTGGCGCGTGCGCTGGCCGCATCTCCGGACATCCTTCTGCTCGACGAGCCGCTGAGCGCACTGGACGCGCTCACCCGTTCCAAGTTGCAGGACGAGATCATCCGCATCTGGAGCAAGGAGAAAAAAACCGTTGTACTGATTACCAACGATGTGGACGAAGGCATCATCATGGCCGACCGTATCATCCCGCTGAATCCCGGTCCGAATGCAACGCTGGGGCCGGAGTTCCCCGTTATGCTGCCGCGTCCGCGCGACCGTGCGGCAATTAATCATTCGCCTGAGTTCAAAGCCATTCGCCGTGATGTGACACAGTATCTGATGCAGGTTGGCGCGAAAAAGAATGCCGCTGTCGACAACAAGATAGTCAATCTTGCCCTCCAGTGTTGCCCAACACCTCGCGCGAACATCAATCGAACGTTGGTAAAAAATCCCGCGACGTTGCCGGACCAAATCTGGATCGCTATGTCGATTTCTCGCAGGTGTCGAAAATTTACCCCTCCGGAAAGGGGCCGATCAAGGTTGTCGACGGCTTCGACCTCAAGATACGCAAAGGTGAATTCATCTCCGTCATTGGCCATTCCGGCTGCGGCAAATCAACTGTGTTATCCATGATGGCTGGTCTCTCTGACATCAGCGAAGGCGTAATCGTTCTTGATGGACGCGAGATTGCCGCCGCAGGGCCGGATCGGGGAATTGTGTTTCAGGCGCCCAGCCTCGTGCCATGGCTGACTGCCTATGAGAACGTCGCGCTGGGAGTGGAAAAGGTATATCCGCACGCGACGGCGCAAAATCGTAGCGACATCATCGAAAATTATCTTGGCCGCGTCGGTTTGGCCGCTGTGAAAGACAAGAAAGCCTCCGAGCTTTCCAACGGCATGAAGCAGCGTGTCGGCATCGCACGTGCGTTTGCGCTCTCGCCCAAGATGCTATTGCTCGACGAGCCGTTCGGCATGCTGGATTCACTCACGCGCTGGGACCTGCAGGAAGTGCTGATGGAAGTCTGGACACGTACCAAGGTCACGGCCATGCTGGTAACCCACGACGTGGACGAAGCAATCCTTCTCGCCGACCGCGTTGTGATGATGACCAATGGTCCGAACGCCAAGGTTGGCAAGATTCTGGAAATAAATTTGCCGCGCCCACGCACGCGCAAGATGTTGCTCGAACACCCTGACTATTATGAATTGCGTGAACAGCTGCTTACGTTTCTTGAGCAATGCGATCATGGCTGACAAGCATGGCCGTGTCTCCGGCAATAATGTGCCGGAATTCGAAGTGGGTAAGGTTCGTTGTCACTTGCATTGATGCACCAGAAAAAGGTTTCGTGCACCAAATAAATGCACATCCTGGTCCGGCATTACCAGCATCTATGCGGCAATTGGCAATGGCACAGGAATTGCATTAACTTGTTATAGAAATCTTCCCAACCCAATGGCGGGCGGAAGGTTAAACAGAATTACCGACAAAGACGTCGTTTCGGCTAAGGGCCGGACGGCGTCTTTTTATTTTGAGGAGTGAACGATGAAGAAGAATACTGTGCGACTTGTAGTGATCGGCAACGGAATGGCAGGTATGCGCGCCATTGAGGAATTGCTCAAGATGTCGGCGGACGAATTCGACATAACGGTATTTGGTGCGGAACCGCAGCCCAACTACAACCGCATCCTGCTGTCGCCCGTGTTGTCCGGCGAAATGTCGTTCCAGGACACGATCCTGAACGACTGGGACTGGTACGAGAAAAACCATATCACGCTGCATGCTGGCAAAACTGTAACGAAAATCGATCGCAGGCGATGTGTGGTCGAAACCGATGATGGGATCATTGTTCCCTATGATCGCCTGCTCATCGCAACGGGTTCCAATCCCATCATGCTGCCCATTCCCGGAATTGATCTGCCCGGCGTATTGAGCTATCGCAGCATCGTCGATGTCGAGTGCATGCTGAGCAAGGCCACCACAGGCAGTCGCGCCGTGGTGATAGGGGGTGGCTTGCTCGGATTGGAAGCGGCGAACGGTTTGTCGCTTCGAGGCATGGATGTGTCGGTAGTGCATTTGTGCGACTGGCCGATGGAGCGTCAGTTGGACAAGGTCGGCGGTGGCTTGTTGAAAGACGCTTTGGAAAAACGCGGATTGAAGTTCTATCTGTCGCGGCAGACGGAAGCCATACTCGGCGAAACAGCCGTCACCGGCTTGCGCTTCAAGGATGGCGAAGAAATCCCGGCCGACCTGATCGTGATGTCGGCGGGCATCCGACCCAATATCGCGCTGGCCAAATCGGCGGGCATTCATTGCGAACGCGGCATCGTGGTCAGCGACACCATGCAGACTTACGACCCCAAGATCTATTCGGTGGGTGAATGCGTGCAGCATCGCGGGCAAACTTACGGGCTGGTCGCACCCTTGTTCGAGCAGGCCAAGGTTGCCGCGAATCATATCGCCCGTTACGGCGGGATGCGGTATGAAGGTTCATCCGTTTCGACCAAGCTCAAGGTGACGGGCATCGATCTGTTTTCTGCGGGGGATTTCAATTCGGGTGCCTTGGACGAAGAGTTGCTGCTGCAGGATTCCGCGCGAGGGGTGTACAAGAAACTGGTGTTGCGCGACAACAAATTGCGCGGTGCAGTGATGTACGGCGATACCGTGGACGGCCCGTGGTATTTCCAGATGATGCGCGACGGAACGGACGTATCCGAATTGCGCGAGCATCTCCTGTTCGGCCAGATGCATATCGGGGATTCCGGCCTCGGGGGCGTATCGAGCGTGGTAAGCATGCCCGACACGGCGGAAATTTGCGGCTGCAACGGTGTCTGCAAGGGAGCCATCGTCAATGCCATCGTCGACAAGAAGTTGTTCACGCTGGAAGAAGTACGCGCCCATACCAAGGCATCGTCTTCGTGCGGATCGTGTACCGGTCTGGTGGAAGCGCTGCTGGCGAACACGCTGGGCGGCGACTACTCCGCTAAGCCGAGCAAGAAGCCGCTCTGCACCTGTACTGAATTTTCACACCAGGATGTGCAGCAGGCGATTCGCGACCGGTCGCTGAAAACCATTCCCGATCTGATGCAAACCCTGCAATGGAAAACCCCGGATGGCTGCCATGTTTGCCGCCCTGCGCTGAACTACTATTTGCTCGCAGCATGGCCGGGAGAGTATCAGGACGACAGCCGCTCGCGCTTCATCAATGAACGCGTGCATGCCAACATCCAGAAGGACGGCACCTATTCGGTGATTCCGCGTATCTGGGGCGGTGTCACTTCGCCATCCGAGTTGCGTTCGATTGCCGAGATCGCCGAACGCTATGAAGTGCCCACCGTCCACATCACGGGCGGACAGCGCATCGGCTTATACGGAATCACCAAAGAGAATTTACCCAGGATGTGGGCGGAGATGGTCGAGGCGGGATTCGTTTCCGGCCATGCTTATGGCAAAGCGCTGCGTACGGTCAAGACCTGCGTGGGATCGGAATGGTGCCGGTTCGGTACGCAGGATTCCACCGGACTGGGTATCAAGGTCGAGAAGATGACCTGGGGATCGTGGACGCCGCACAAATTCAAGATTGCCGTTTCCGGATGCCCGCGCAATTGCGCCGAGGCCACCATCAAGGATTTCGGCATTGTGTGTGTGGACTCGGGTTACGAGATCCATGTGGGCGGGAACGGCGGCGTCAAGGTTCGCGTCACCGATTTTCTGTGCAAGGTCGAGACCGAAGCCGAGGTATTGGAGTACTGCGGTGCATTCATGCAGCTCTATCGCGAGGAAGCCCATTACATGGAGCGTACGGCTCCTTGGATAGAGCGTGTCGGGCTGGTCTACGTCAAACAACACGTTGTCGAAGATGCTGCCGGACGTGCCAGGTTGTATGCACGCTTTCTGGAATCGCAACGCGACTCACAGGAAGATCCGTGGAAAGAACGCGCTGAAGGAAAGGATGCACATGAATACGCTGCTCTTGCCACCATTGAATAAGGAGAACGCTATGAACTGGATACAAGTCGGCACGCTGGACGATATTCCGCGACAGGGTTCGCGCGTGATCAATACTGCACATGGCGAGATCGCCCTGTTTCGCAGCAAGGACGATCAGGTATTCGCACTCAACAACCGCTGTCCACACAAAGGCGGGCCGCTGGCGCAGGGCATCGTGCACGGTACACGTGTCACCTGCCCGCTGCACAGTTGGGTGATCGACCTGGAGACAGGTTCTGCCGTCGCGCCGGATGTGGGTTGTGCGCATCGGCATGAAGTACGCGTGGCACATGAAGCGCTGTTTCTTGCGGTAGAGGCGGGGGTATGCAAAGCATAAATACACCACGAGTCACCCGCAGCACCTGCCCTTATTGCGGGGTCGGTTGCGGCGTGACGGCGAGTGTCAGCGCCGAGGCAGTCACGCTCACCGGCGATCCATTGCATCCCGCCAATTTCGGGCGGCTATGTTCCAAGGGCGCAACACTGGCCGACACGCTGGATCACGAAGGCCGGTTGCAGTATCCATTGGCCCATGGTCGCCGTGTTTCCTGGGATGAGGCGCTTGATCAGGTTGCACACGGATTCAATAAAGTCATCGCCGAGCATGGTCCGGATGCGGTGGCGTTCTATGTTTCCGGCCAGCTGTTGACCGAGGACTATTACGTCGCCAACAAGCTGATGAAGGGTTTCATCGGAAGTGCGAACATCGATACCAATTCGCGCCTGTGCATGTCCTCTGCAGTGGCCGCGCACAAGCGCGCCTTCGGTGCCGATGCGGTGCCGGTCTGCTACGAGGATATGGAAGCTGCAGACCTGGTCGTCATTGTCGGTTCAAACTATGCATGGGCGCATCCGGTGTTGTATCAGCGTTTGGCCGCCGCAAAGATTGCGCGCCCCGAGTTGCAGGTGGTCGTGGTCGATCCGCGCCGCACATCGACCTGCGACATCGCCGATTTGCATCTGGCGCTTGCGCCGGGAGCGGACGCCTATTTGTTCAATGGCCTGCTGCACTATCTGCGACGCGAAGACGCACTCGATCTGACTTACGTCGAGGCGCATGTGGAAGGGTTTGGCGCTGCCTTCGAGGCGGCGCGTGCCGTCGGGTCGATTCCAAAAGTGGCGCAGGTGTGCGGTGTTGCAGAGCCGCAAATCAACGAGTTCTTCCGCATGTTTGCGCGTACCGAACGTACCGTGACGATTTTCTCGCAGGGGATCAACCAGTCTTCCAGCGGCGTAGACAAGGCCAATGCGATCATCAATGTGCACCTGGCTACCGGCCGTATCGGCCGTCCCGGCATGGGACCTTTTTCGGTGACCGGCCAACCGAATGCGATGGGCGGACGCGAGGTGGGCGGATTGGCCAATCAGTTGGCGGCGCATCTGGATTTTTCCGATGCAGCGAGTATCGATCTGGTTGAACGTTTCTGGGGTGCACCAGACATCGCTCGCGCACCGGGACTGAAAGCGGTAGAAATGTTCCAAGCCATCGCCGCGGGAAAGATCAAGGCGGTGTGGATCATGGGTACCAATCCGGTGGTCAGCATGCCGGACGCAGACAGCGTGCGTAAAGCCTTGCTGGATTGCGAGTTGGTCGTGGTATCCGATTGCGTGCAGCACACCGACACCACGGCGTGTGCCGACATTCTGTTGCCTGCTGCAGGTTGGGGTGAAAAGGACGGCACGGTGACGAATTCCGAACGGCGCATTTCGCGCCAGCGATCCTTGTTAGCCGCAGCGGGTGAAGCCAAGCCGGATTGGTGGATCATCACCCAGGTTGCGCAACGCATGGGTTTTGCCGAGGCGTTCCCCTACACCCAACCGGCGCAAATTTTCCGCGAGCATGCACGCCTGTCAGGTTTTGAGAATGCGGGGAAACGCGCTTTCGATATCAGTGCACTGGCTGAATTGGATGATGCGGAATACGAAACCCTGCAGCCTGTGCAATGGCCGGTCAACAGTCAAACGCCGCAGGGGACTCAGCGTTTGTTCGTGGATGGAAAATTTTATACGCCCAGCGGCAAGGCCCGCATGATCGCAGTTTCGCCTCATCTGCCTGCAGTGGCAGTAGACGATGATTTCCCGCTGGTGCTGAATACCGGCCGCATCCGCGATCAATGGCACACCATGACCCGTACGGGAAAAGTGCCACGCCTGAATGCACGTGAGATAGAACCGTTTGTGCAAGTACAGGCATCCGATGCGCAGCTCTACAAGCTGCAGGGCGGTGGGTTGGCACGCTTGACGAGCCGCAACGGAAAGATGCTGGTACGGATTCAGGTCAGCGAAGATCAGCGCCCCGGCTCGGTGTTCGTGCCTATGCACTGGAACGATGCCTTTGCCAAATCGGCGAGAGTGGATGCACTGGTCGCGCCGATCACCGACCCGATCTCGGGCCAGCCTGAATCCAAACACACGCCGGTTCGCGTCGAACCTTATCAGCCAGCCTGGCAAGGTTTCGTGCTGAGTCGTACCCGACTGGATTTCGCAGATGCCAGCTATTGTGTTTGTTCACGGGGCGCAGGTTTTTGGCGACACGAGCTTGCCGGTGAAATCGCACCGGCAGATTGGCGCAGTTGGGTACAAGCCGCATCGGACAGCACAGGGAATTGGATCGAATACCGCGATGCGGGCATGGGGCGTTATCGCGCAGCTTGCCTGCAGGATGGCAGACTGGAAGCGGCGTTCTTTATGGCGGCGGATCAGCGTTTGCCCGAACGCGAATGGTTGAGCAGTCTGTTTGCTCAGTCGCAACTTGAAGCAACCGATTTGGCCGGATTGCTGGCTGCGCGCCCGCCCAAAGGTGCTGTGACTGATACCGGACGCAATGTGTGCGCCTGCTTCAGCGTGGGCGAAAAAACCATCCTGAACGCCATTCAAACTCAAGAACTGGATAGCGTCGAAGCCGTCGGACTGTGCTTGAAGGCAGGTACAGGTTGCGGTTCATGCGTCCCGGAAATACGCCGATTGCTTGAACGTACTTGAAATATTGAATGATCGTTAAACTGGATTTCATTTCTTGTCTCGATCAACTTCACGCATTTTCGACGTAATAAAAATTGAAAGGATAAGCGAAGCATGGGAGTATGTATTCGTCGAAGACGAATAAAATAACCACGACAAAATTAGGGGGAAAGTGATGAACGGATCAATGATCGGTTGTCCCATGCCTGAAAACGAGTTGCAACGACTCCGAGCCGTTCGATCCTACGAAATTCTAGATACCCCACCGGAAGTTGATTTCGATACTCTTACCAGAGTCGCCACCCAGGCATTGGGTATGCCGGCAGGAGTGATTGGATTGATGGATGCCGATCGGCTTTGGTTCAAATCACAGCTTGGACTTGGTGTGCCACAACTTGATCGCCAGATCGCATTTTGTGCTCATGCGTTGATGAAACCCGGTGAGGCGCTTGTCGTAGAAGACCTGCAGCAGGACCCCAGATTCCGAACCAATCCGCTGGTTACTCAAGAGCCACATCTGAGATTTTATGCCGGGGTTCCCCTGATTGATCGTGACGGATATGCACTTGGCACTATCGCGGTTGTGGATGTTGAACCACGTAAGTTCTCAAGAACTCAAATTGAGTTATTGAGTGACCTTTCATCTCTGGTAATTACCGCTATCGAAAACAGGCAGCGCGCGAATGTTCTAAGCCAGCTCGCCATGACCGACCATCTCACTGGCCTCCCGAACCGCGTGCAGTTCGAACGTACGCTCATTTCTGAAATGGCGCATTCGCGCCGA
>CAVQZH010000023.1:0-13330 GCA_963718345.1 uncultured Pseudomonadota bacterium
TCCGCGGCCAATCTGATGCGCCGTGAAAAATTGTTGCGCCAGGCCATTTCATAGTCATGCCGGATACCTTTGAGCACCCGATTCGGAAAGGGGAGACGGCCACGAGCGCGCCACGCGTCCAGTTGTTCGCTCAAGAGGAATGCAGATTGAATGGCCATGCTGATACCTTCCGCGACGATGGGGTGGGCTTCGGCTGCCGCATTGCCAACGGTGAATATGCCATCCCGGCCAAAAGTGTGAATGCCCGTGCGCAGCGGTCCGGAAGACAACCATGCTCCGTCCAGACGTGGCCGAGACAGCGCTTCGGACACCCCTTGCACGAAGTTTCGATGTGCGCGAGAACTGCCGTTCCTGCGTTCACCTGCGGATATTCGCCGCCGGCATTTTTCAAGCTGATCGCGACGTATGCAGCACGACAGGCTGACGCGGCCGCCATCGCTGTGCACCATTCCGCCATATCCGCCTGGAAACGCGAGCAGGGGCATTAGATCGGGGGGCAGTGTACTGTTGAGAAAATGCGCCTTGAATCCGAACAAATCCGAGGTGCGCTGCGGGCGGCGGAAGTTCTGCGTTGGCATCGCACCTGACTCCCAGGAGCCATGCGCGGCGATAATCAGCCGCGAATGCAATGTACGTTCCTGCGCGTGCGCCCTTGTCGACGATGTTGCACACGTAGCCATCATTGTTCTCGACAAACGACGCGAGCGCAAACGGCTGCCACACGTCGGCCCCAACTTCCGCCGCACGCTTAAGCAGCAGTGAGTCCAGATGTTCGCGACCGACTGCTCTGCCGCCGTCTCTCCGCACTATCGGTTGGCGCAGCAAGGCTAGCGGTTACCATCGCGTCGCCAGCGTAAACGCCAACGCGACGCACGACAGGCCCGGCGATTTCCATCAAAGGATCGGCAATTCCCAACTGCCGCAACAACGGCCATGTCGTTCCGGAAATGAATTCACCGCAAACTTTGCGCCGTGGAAACTTCGCTTTCTCGACGACGGCGACCTTCCATCCCGCCTGTGCCAAGAGCACGGCGGCGGTGGCGCCGGACGGGCCGCCGCCCACAATGATTACGTCGTAGTTGGTGTTCATTTGTGTTCTTTCCGTACGGCGAGGAAACAATGGCTGAACAAGCCGGCTGAATATTCGTGCAATATCCAGTCCTGCGGATTGGGCCACAGTTCCGACAACTCTTGCGCCCGGAATCCCGCGTGCACGCTCGATACCGCATCCTGCCGCGTCACCGGACCTGCACCCAGCAAGCCGATGCAGTGGCTTCCCACCAGAGAGCAGGGCAGAGCGCCTCGGTTCGCAGCAAAGAAATACACGACTGCGCGCTGCGATGCCCACCAGAAGACGCGCTAGTTCGGTTGAAGAAAAATGATGCATGAACAGATTTGCGAAGACCACGTCTGTGCGCGAGTCGTCATGCCCTTCCAGCCAGTTGAATATGTCGACCGCCAGCACGCGGGGTGTCCAGCCGAGCTTGTGAATTTCTTCGAGAGTCAGCGGCTCTACCAGATGCAGCCGATCCAGCAAGGTAACGTTGACCCCCGGCCAGCGATCTGCCCGCTTCCGTGCCAGGCGCAACATCAGTGAGCCGTCGCCGGCACCCAGCTCAAGCAGCGTGCGCGGGATGAATCCAGCTGTGCCTCGATCCAGTGCACGCTGTACGATTAACAATGTCGCCATCGCGCGGTGAATGCGCCGCAAGTCCTTGCGCGACCGTTGCGCTTGCGGGTCTTCCGCGGCAAGGCCATCGAGCAGTTCGGGCTCAACTCGCCGCTGCAGGTTAAAGTCCACGATAGGCTCTCCCTCCCGACAAGATTACGCCACTTTGAGCAATGCGCCGTGGCAGCTGAATCCGGCACCGAACGATGACATCCACCACCATCCGGGCTTCGCGTTGTCATTGAGCGCGGCCTGCAATACAAAGTAGACAAAGGCGCTACTCATGTTGCCATAGAGGCGCAGCATATCTGCGCTGTAACGTAAATCTTCAGCGGAGATTCTCAGCCGGTTTTGCAGCGCAATCAGCACGTCGCGCCCGCCCGCATGCATGATCCAGGCGTTGATGTCTTCTGGCACAAGACCGGCCTTGCTCATGGCCTTGTGCAACACCTGCTCTGCGTGATCGGCAGCCAGCCCGGGAACAGCACGTGTCAGCACGTTACGAAGCATTCCACCATGCGTTTCGAACAACAGCGCTTTACGTTCAGCCGGATTCACGAGGGAAGCATACTCTTTCCATTCGATGCTGCGCCGCAGCGGATTGGGCTGTCTGGAAAGCACGGCTGCTCCGGCGCCGTCGCCAAACAGGCATGCACTGATCAGTACGCCGGGATCGTTATCGAGGTACATCGCGGCACTGCTCACTTCCACACAGATGGATAACACGTTCCGGCAGGTGTCGGCCGACAGCAATGCTTCCGCCAGACGCAAATTGGGCAGTGCGGCCGCGCAACCCTGCCCAACCAGATCGTAAGCCTGAATATCGGCTCGCAGGCCCAGCCGTTCGACGATATAGCTGCTCAGGCCGGGGCAGAGATAACCCGTGCAGGTACTGATTACCAATCCATCAATAGCACTGGCATCGATACCGGCATTCTCCAGCGCCACTTTCGCCGCTGTTGTTCCCAGTTCGGGGGCGTTGCTCAGAAAGCGTTCGTGCAGGGTTTCGGGGTCAATACTGAATACTTCATCGAGGGACGCGACGGCTAGACATCTGAATTCGATGCCGTTGTCCTTGGTGAGAACGGCTTCCGCTATGGTGTGTGCACGCTTATCAAGTCTTCTGAACCATGCAGAAGACTTGAAGGCTTCCCAACACTCAGCTTTGTTATAGCGGTGCGGCGGGTTTGCTGTGCCCAATCCATTGATGAACATACAGGCTCCTGTTGCAAATGGGGCATATACCCTTGTGGCTGACCACCGGTGTTTGCCATTGCTCTGAATCTGGTTGCTGGCGAGTCTTCGACGATCGGCAGGAAAGTCATTATCGGAGTTTGCGATCTTAAAGGCTAACAAAACAGCGAACGAATATACTGAACTGAGGTCATATCGCGTTCCAGGAGTCTAGAGCAGATGCATCAAGTTATAAACCCGCACTGAAAATATGTGTGAACATCTGGTTTTAAAAATGATTGATTTCCAATATTGAGAAGAGATACAGCCCGTTTGCATCTATGATGGTAAAAAGGGAAACGCGGTCGCCAATGATGACGTTCACGCACTCCGTCTTTAGGGCGAAATTACGGCCAGTTATTAAATCAAGCAAGACGAAACGGGAGATATTTGAATGACAAGCCACCTTGGGCAAACGGTCAAATCATGGAGTCATTGGCGAATTGTGCTCGCGGTGCTTTGTGGTCTGATTCTAAACGGAACTGTAGCGGATGCTCTTGCTATCGACTTGCCGGAATCAGACCGTATCGTTCGAACCACGCTGGATAACGGTCTGCGTGTCATCCTTGTCCGTAACACGCTGGCACCCGTCGTATCGACTTCAATCAGCTATCTTGTCGGTGCCGACGAGACGCCGCCCGGCTTTCCCGGCACGGCCCATGCGCAGGAACACATGATGTTTCGCGGCAGCCCCGGTCTGTCGGCAGACCAGTTGGCCGACATCGGCAGCCTCATGGGCGGCAGCTTCAATGCACAAACCAGTCAGACAGTCACGCAGTATTACTACACCGTACCCGCGGAGGATCTCGATATCGCTTTGCATATCGAGGCTCTGCGCATGCGGGATGTGATGGATACCGCGAAGGACTGGAAGCAGGAACGCGGTGCCATTGAGCAGGAAGTGGCGCAGGACCTCTCTAATCCGGAATACATCCTGTCCACCAGGCTGCGCGCGGCAATGTTTGCCGGCACGAGCTACGCCCATGATGCATTGGGCACGAAACGCTCGTTCGACAAGACCACAGCAGCAATGCTCAAATCATTTCATCATCAGTGGTATGTGCCCAACAACGCCGTTCTTGTCGTCGCGGGCGCCCTTGATCCGGACGCAACGCTGGCCAGGATACGCGATTTATTTGGCAGCATTCCCGCGAGGAAACTTCCGGCGCGGGCACCACTGCAGTTCCAGCCGGTCAAGCCGCAGTCCATTACCCTGAAGAGCGACATGCCTTTCGGGATGGAGGCCATTGCCATGCGTATGCCGGGCATGGACAGCCCCGATTATCCCGCGCTCGAAGTTCTCGCTGACGTGCTCAGTAGTCAGCGCGGTGCATTGTATGAATTGGTTCCGCAGGGCAAGGCGCTCTCCGCCGGTTTTTCCTTTGAATCCATGCCCAAGGCGGGAATCGCCATGGCCTCGGTCATGTTTCCTGCCGGCGGCGATGCGGCGAAACTCGAGCGCGAGGTACGCTCGATTCTCAGCGGAATTGTCAAGAATGGTGTGCCTGCCGACCTTGTTGCTGCAGCAAAGTTGCAGGAACGCAGTGGTGCGGAATTTGAAAAGAATTCGATCGAGGGTCTGGCAACGGCTTGGTCTGAAGCGGTGGCAGTCGATGGACTGGACTCCCCGGACGACGATCTGGCACGTATCGAAAAGGTCACGGTGGACGATGTAAACCGTGTGGCGCGCCAGTATCTGGATCTCGATCACGCGATCGTCGCCGTGCTGATACCTCAGGGATCGGGTAAGCCGGTTGCCGCAACCGGTTTCGGCGGTCAGGAAAGTATCGCGCTCGGCGAAGCCAGGTCTACACTCCTGCCGGAATGGGCCAGTGCCGCACAGTCGCGCTTGAGCGTACCGCCTTCGGCAGTGCATCCGACCGTTAGTCGATTGGCCAACGGCTTAACGCTCATCGTGCAGCCGGAAAATGTGAGCAAGACGGTCACCGTATTCGGCCACATCAGGAATCGGCCCGAACTCGAAGTGCCCAAGGGACTTGAAGGGTTGTCCACCGTGCTTGATCATCTTTTTTCGTACGGCAGCGAAAATTTGGACCGCGTTGCGCTGCAGCGGGCTCTGGACCAGATTGGCGCTAGCGAATATGCGGGAACCGATTTTCAGGTGAGCGTACTCAAGGATAATTTCGAGCGCGGTGTCGAATTGCTTGCCGACAATGAGCTGCACCCGGCATTGCCAACATCGGCATTCCAGATTGTTAGGCGGCAAGTAGAGGACTCTGTCGCCGGACGCCTGCAGAGTCCGGGTTACCTCTCTGGGAAAGCATTGCGTAGTGCGTTGCTGCCGAAGGACGATCCCAGCTTGCGCGAGACGCTACCGACTACTGTTTCGGCAATCACCCTCGAGCAAGTTCGCGATTACTACAACACGGCCTTTCGGCCTGATTTGGCCGTCATCGTCGTAGTTGGTGACGTTACGCCCGAGAAGGCCCAGAGCGTCATCGAAAAATATTTCGGTGTTTGGCACGCCACAGGTCCAAAACCAAATACGGTCCTTCCATCTATTCCTCCGAGCCAGCCTGAAGTCACCGCCGTGCCCGACAAGAGCCGAATTCAGGATGAGGTAACGCTCGGCGAAACCATCGGCCTCACACGTTCGGATGACGACTATTTTGCGCTTCAACTAGGCAACAATATTTTGGGCGGAGGATTCTATTCAACCCGCCTCAGTCGGGATCTGCGTAAAAACGCCGGGCTTGTTTATTCCGTCGAATCATCTCTGGATATTGGAAGAAACCGCGCCATGTATTTCGTCCAGTATGCGTGCGATCCGAAAAATGTATCGAAGGTTCACGCCAGCATCGTTCGGGAACTTGAGCTTATGCAGAAAATACCGGTAACAGCCGACGAACTACATCGAGCAAAAACGATGCTGTTGCGGCAGATAGCGCTCAATGAAGGCAGTATGGATGCCATTGCCCAAGGCATGATTGGACGGTGGGAGCTCGACCTGCCGCTCGACGAGCCGACGATTGCGGCGCAACACTATATTCAGCTGGAGGCCGACAATATACGTTCTGCCTTCGCCAAATGGATACGGCCGAAGGATATGACGCGGGTGACGTTGGGACCAAAACCGCAATAGAAGTATCCCAATTCGTGACAGTATATTTTTTAGATGTTTGTCTGTCGCAAAGGGTTAACGGCGTTGTGATTGATACATCAGACATTGGCTAATACACCTTGAACAGGAGCAAAGCGCCCAGACAAGACGTTCATTAGGCCCATACAAAAAAAGCGCGTCAACAAAAAGTCCGAGCGGTGCGTTACTGGCTGCATGGTGGTTGATTGGCAGCCGCCAATAATTCCACAGGAGAAACTTCATGGTCTGCAAATCACGTAATGCCCTTTTCGTCGCTTCAGCGCTACTGCTCGGAGGCATGGCGATGAGTGCCTCTGCTGATGAGGCAAAATTCGACAAGGAACACCCTCGTCGTGCAGAAGTTAACAAACGCCTGGAGAATCAGGATCGGCGAATCAAGGAAGAAGTTAAAGAAGGCAAAATGTCAAAGGACGAAGCAGCCAAGCTGCATAAGGAAGACCACAAAATTCGCAAGGAAGAACGCGCGATGGCGTCAGCGCACAGTGGCCACATAACCAAAAAAGAGCAGGAGAAGTTGAACCATCAAGAAAATGAAGTCAGCAAACAAATCGGTAAATGATGTGTTTGCGGTGTAGGCAGAGTCTCTAAGTTTGGAGATTCTGCTTGCTTCTATGATTAATTATTTCAATATGGGTATGGGTTAGTGCGAAGGGTAATTATTATGCTGTTGGTGGCGTGTGTGATCGTCGGGTGTGCGACGCATATCGCCGCATCAAATCACGGCGGTTCAGTTTCAGAATCAGTACATGTGAAATTTTAGGGAAGCAAACATCCAAATTAATAGCGTGTTGTATTACGTCCTCCGTAATCAAGACCGTATTTGCGAGATACCATAATATTGAGCCTGGTTCAGAAGTCTATTGAAGCGGAAGTCTATGATGTGTTGCTTTGATGTAGAGAGTCGGTAGAAGCAGGACTTTTCGGCTCAAGCGCTTACATAGGACGGTAGCTCCTGTCGTAGGAGGCGCTAAGCTGACTCCGATGTTTGATATTTAGATGTAGTAGCTCAGTCTTGATCTGACAGGCAGTGTATGAACTTAACTTTTCGACAGTCGGGAATGACCGCTTTGCGGCGGTGAATAACTATGTGTAGACTTCGCCTGCCGGCCCAGACCGTGTAAAAACGAAGAGCCACTGAGGCGCGAATCCTACCGCAAGATTCATACAAGTCAGATTGTTGCATTTCGTTGGCGCAAATTATGTGAGAAACAAAAGGCCATCAGCCCCTCATTGCCCGCATCAACCCTACGGTTCCCATTATTTGCATCGCGCGCTTCATGTTGTAGGCCAGTACATGCAAGCTCATCTCGGTACTCACTCGTGGAATCGTCTTGGTCAGGAAGTGCGTCGCTCCCATCCACGCTTTGATCGTGCCGAACGGATGCTCGGCGGTCTGTCGTCGTATTCGTGATGTCGGGAGTCGATCGAGTCGCTCCTGCATTTTATCGAGTACATCCTCATGCTCCCAACGTGCGATGCGTCGATTCTCGCCGGTCGTACATTGCGATTTGATGGGCGCATGATGCGGCAGGCCGAGGACCAATACTTGTGGTAGCGTTAAGCCATTCGCGTTCATCGCTGGTGAAGCGCCAGATCGCTCGTTGACCGGCGGGACAGCGGTACTCATCGCTTCGTGGGATGTAGACGAAAATCATCCCTGTCGAACACCCCGCCGCCGTGTCACGGAGGTCTGCGGTCTTGGGGACATACACGTCTTGATCCCCGCTGCTCACAGCTCGAGGATCTGCTTGCTTTTGAAGTAGCCGCGATCGGCAAGCACCGTCAAGATTCTGCTCTTCCATGGCATCGCGGGTCTTGTATGGGCCATCGAGGTGAGCTGATCGCGATCGTGACCGACGTTGGTCACTTCATGCGCGACGATCATGTGATGCTTCGTATCCACCGCCGTCTGCACGTTGTAGCCCACCATGCCGGTGCCGCGGCCGCTGGTCGCCATCGAGCGTGCGTCGGGATCGGTTAGGAGATCTGGCCGTCCGGGGCCTGCGCCATTTGCTTGCCGATCTGCTTGAGCTCGCGCATCTGCTTCTTGAGCGTCTCGATCTTCTCCTGCAGTGTGCTCGACCCGAGCTTCCGTCACCAGCGCTCGGTTCGCCGGTCCGCTCGATCCAGCTCCGTCAGTAGCGCGCGATGCTCTCCTCCAGTCTGCTGCATCCGCGCCTTGAGCTTGCGGTCGGTGAAGTTCTTGTCGCGGTTGTTGACCGCCTTGAACTTGCTGCCGTCGATCGCCACGATCGCCTCGGAGAACAGCTTCAGTCGTCGGCACAGCACGATGAACTCGCCGGCACACGCTGCGGATCGCCTTGCCGTTATCCTTGCGAAAGTCGGCGATGGTCTTGAAGTCCGGCGTCAATCGACCGGTGAGCCACATCAGCTCGACGTTGCGCTGAGTCTCACGCTCCAGGCGACGGCTGGACTGAATGCGGTTCAAGTAACCGTAGATGTAGATCTTTAGCAGCGAGGCGGGATGGTATGCGGGCGCCCAGTCTCGGCAGGCTCAACGCCATCAAAACCGAACTGGTCCGAGATCCAGCTCATCGACGAAGACATCGATGACCCGGACCGGGTTATCCTCAGCAATGTAGTCGTCGAGGATGCTCGGGAAACAATGTGCTTTGGGAACGATCTTCGCCTTCGAATAAATCGCTTCATCGTGCGCTCCGACTAACCCGATACTTCCATTAACGCATCACGAGAAACTACGTGTACACTTTCGATACGTTTTTACACAGTCTGGGCCAATAACAATGGTATGGACTCCACCTCACTTAAACGGCATCGACGTGCCAAACTGGAGTTGTGACATAACCAGTTAAACGTGAGAGGAGTCCACCATGAAGATTATCCGAGTTGGTGTAGATTTGGCAAAGAATGTTTTTCAGGCACACGGGGTTGATCGCGATGAGAAACCTGTTTGGAAACGCAAGCTGAAACGTGACGAGTGGATCAAAGTGCTGCTTGAGAAGATCGAGCCAGGATGCGTGATCGGCATGGAAGCCTGTGGTGGTGCACATCATTGGGCACGACTGCTGCAAGCCAAGGCTATACCGTAAAGCTGATTGCACCTCAGTTCGTCAAACCGTATGTGAAGAGCAACAAGAACGATGCCAACGATGCGGAAGCAATCTGTGAAGCAATGAGCCGCCCCAATATGCGCTTCGTCTCGATCAAAACCGTTGAGCAGCAGGATATCCAGGCAGTTCACCGGGTTCGTGCCGGCTTGATGGAGCAACGTATTGCCAAGGCAAACCAGATTCGGGGCTTGGTCTCGGAATATGGTCTGGTGGCACCGATACAGGTATCGCACTTGCGTGCAGCGATACCGGATTGGTTGGAAGATGCGGAGAATGGTTTGACGAGTCGGTTTCGTCGGCTGTTGAATGGGCTATGGTCTGACTTGCTATCGCTCGGATCAGCGCGTGAAGGAACTGGATCGAGAAATCGCAGAAATTGCGGTAGCGGATCCGGTTGCACAGAGACTGCAACAGCTTCGCGGCGTCGGCCCAATGATTGCAACGGCCTTGCTCGCAACGGTTGGTGATGCTTCGCAGTTTAAAAATGGTCGGCAGATGGCCGTCTCTTTGGGATTGACGCCAAAGCAGAACAGTTCGGGTGGTAAAGAGAAGTTGCTAGGCATCAGCAAGCGCGGCGATCCTTATGTCAGGAGTCTTCTGGTACATGGTGCACGATCGATGGTCAACTGCGTCCAAGGGAAAGGATGATCGATTGAGCCAGTGGGTGATGAGAATCGCCAACTACGCGCCACCCGAATGTTGCGGCGGTTGCGATGGCAAACAAGACGGCACGAATCGCCTGGGCAATGATCCGGAATGGATCAGATTACCAACCAGAGTTGGCAGCAGCTTAAAGTGATGTTGAGAAGTAAACGAGCGTTAATAGAAGGAGCAAACCAACTACGATTGCAGAGTAAGCCGCTTGATGGCAAACAGGTCGAACCGGCGCTGGAAGAACCCGTGAATGTCCGAGGGCTAAAAGCCCGAAGAAACAATAGGGAGCCAGCGCGCGAATTTCCATTATGGTCCAGCGTCTCTCAACAGAGATGCAGTAGTTAGAGACCGGATATACGTGAGCAGTCGAACCTACCGCCAAAAAACGGATTACTTGCAAACGAGGTGGAGTCCATATACGGACATTAGCGGTAGCGTCAAGAATCTAAATTCTTCTTCAAGATAGTACGGCTTCGTTACTAAAAGCATTTTCCCCAACAACAATTTTATATTTCTTTGTTTTGTTTGCCACTCCGACTGCGACTGATAACGACTTTATATCTGGAAGATTCGGCTGACCTACCAAGATCGTTGGAGTGTAACAACAATCTTACATTATTCCCTCCATACGTAATCGGGTGCACCTACAAATTACTCGGGAATATTTTCAAGATATATACCTTCCTAACCTATTGTCACTAGCTATCTTTCTGCTTTATTGCAGCCAATATTTGAAAATAGGTATAGATCTTCTTTCATGTTGTTTTTACAAACGCGCTCGTGTAGGGTTCGCCCCTGACGCCAGCTAGCGGTTTATCCCATGCGGCAATCGCATCGAAAGATGCGAATACATAAAACTAAAAAAGTCCGAGGGAAACGCCCATGGTGAAAGCCATCAGAGTCGCTCGTATTGTCGTTCGTGCCTGCGGAGCATCAATCTGATGCTTCGTCGATTACTTAATAGCGCATTCAATATACTAACTTGGGAGCTTTCTCGGCAACCGAGCGTCTTCGCGTATCCTGAAGTAGACGACACTTTGGCTGTAGGAGCAGTGTGGGGTTTCGAACTCCATGCCTTACCTGCCTAGTCGATCTTTAGTCAGCATCATTTCATACTTGTTCAGAAAACCATACAGTTCTACGTCTAACATATTTCTGCATGTGCAGTTTTTAAGTTCTAACAAAATGTGAGGAACAAATGCGTTTAATTTCGACAACACTCGTACGTGCTGCACTTGCGATTACATTGCTATTTCTTACGGCCTGCGGAGCCGGATCACCTCCGGGAACTCGGAATGGAAGCGGAGCTGGATCGGCACCTAGTGGAGGAACAGGTGGAGGAACAGGTGGAGGAACAGGTGGAGGTCTCACCCTAACAGGGACAGTTTCACTATTTGCGGGAAGCATGACTGGCACACCTGGCATGGCCAACGGCACCGGGACGGCGGCACAGTTTTACGGTCCCAATGGCATAACCTCAGATGGCACGAATCTTTATGTTGTAGACCAACTTAACAACCAAATCCGGCAGATCGTCATCGCCACGGGCGCAGTAACGTTGTTTGCCGGAAGTTCGACTGGCGCTGCAGGTTTAACCAATGCCACTGGGACCGCTGCTCTGTTTTATCACCCTATTGGCATAACTACGGATGGCACGAATCTCTATGTGGTTGATACTGGCAACAACGAAATCCGACAGATTGTCATTGCGACTGGCGCGGTAACACTACTTGCTGGAAGCCCAACTGGTGCTGCGGGCTTAACCAATGGTATTGGTACAGCAGCACTATTCCACCAATCAAATGCAATAACCACAGACGGCACCAACCTTTATGTGGCAGATTACTACAACAACGAAATCCGGCAGATTGTCATCGCCACAGGCTCAGTAACGCTACTTGCAGGAAGCACGACTGGTGCAGCAGGTTTTACCAATGGCCCGAGAACTGCTGCTCTATTCAATAATCCGAGTGGCATAACCACGGATGGCACAAATCTCTATGTGGTTGATTCTACCAATAACGAAATCCGGCAGATTGTCATCGCCACGGGCGCAGTAACGTCGCTTGCTGGAAGTTCGACTGGCGCTGCAGGTTTAACCAATGGCACGGGAGCTGCTGCTCTATTTGATAGACCAAATGACATTACTACTGACGGCACAAATCTCTATGTGTCGGAGAATCTCAATAATGATATCCGAAAGATTGTCATAGCCACAGGTGCGGTAACGTTACTTGCCGGAAGCCCGACTGGCACTGCCGGCTTAAATAATGGCACCGGGTCGGTGGCTATGTTTAACGATCCTGCTGGCATGACCATAGTTGGAACGAGCCTGTATGTTGCTGATTGGAACAATGGTGGAATTCGGCTAATTCAGTGAACAATTAATTGAGATGTTGAACGAGTTTCAGGAAGCAAGGCGCGATGGCTCTATGCTTCGTAATATCGCACTCAGATTACGATGGTTTTGTTTGGCCCTTGACTACCGGCCGACTAATGGGTGTCCGTTATGGGGAAGGCCGGCTGTCCGCTGTGGGTTAATGGACTAAACCGCTCCGCGGTATTGGGCGCTTCGAATTAGAAGTTGTGGATGATTGACAGAGCAGCACTGTTCCTTAAGTTGAGAAGTGAGGCAATCCGCCTCATTTCCCGACAGGAGCAGAATCGTGAACCCAACGACTCAAACCATCAGTCCGTTGCGTCAACGCATGATCGACGACATGCGGATGCGCAAACTCTCCCCCAAGACTCAAAGCGGATATCTCCGCGTAGTCAGTCAGTTTTCCGGTTGGCTTGGCCGGTCTCCCGATACGGCCAGCGCAGAGGATCTACGAAGTTATCAGTTGTTTCTGGTTGATCGCGGCATCTCGCCAATTTCACTCAATGCGGCGATCACCGGACTGAAGTTCTTCTTCGAGAGCACACTTGATCGCGCCGAGTTAATCGAGGTTCACGCAGACGGTGCATGTGCCACACAAGATTCCGGTGGTATTGAGTCGTGACGAAGTGGCGCGCTTGATTGGCGCTGCTGGCAACCTGAAGAATCAGACCGCGCTGTCAATTGCCTACGGCGCAGGGTTGCGCGTCAGCGAGGTGGCGGCACTGAAGGTCGGTGATATCGACAGCCAGCGCATGACACTGCGCATCGAACAGGGCAAGGGTAGCAAGGATCGCTACGCCATGCTCTCGCCGGTGCTGCTCGAATGCCTGCGCACCTGGTGGCGCACTGCGCGTGCCGAAGGCCGGATGCTCAATGGCGGCTGGTTGTTTCCCGGACTGAATCCGGTCGATCCGCTCAGTACACGTCAGCTCAGCCGAATCATCCACGCTGCAGCAGATGCCGCGAAGATCGACAAGCGTATCTCGATGCACACCCTGCGCCACAGCTTCGCCACCCACCTGCTGGAGCAGAAGGTAGACATCCGCGTGATCCAGGTCCTGCTCGGGCACAAGAAACTGGAAACGACGGCGCTGTATGCCCAAGTCGCCACCGACATTCTGCGCGAAGTGGTCAGCCCACTGGATATCCTGCCTCCCGTGTGATTGCGATGTAGTTCAAGA
>CAVQZH010000024.1:0-232174 GCA_963718345.1 uncultured Pseudomonadota bacterium
TCAGCCGAGCCCGCCCCCGACAATATCCATGCGGTATACAGCCTGAGCGTCAATGAATACAATGGCAGCGCAAGTTTGCAACTCATCGTGCGTCACTGGTCAGGAGATTGAACGTGGAGTCCATTCTATTGCAGGGCAACGGCATTGAGGCTCTGCCCCAGTTTCTGACCAGTCTCGCCATCGGCTTGCTCATCGGACTCGAACGCGAGCGCAATCCTTCCGCCAAAGCCGGGCTTCGTACCTTCGCGCTGGTTTCCCTGTTCGGCACGCTCGTCGCGCTGCTGGCTGACAAGGGCCATGCGCCCTGGTTAATCGTAGCCGGATTGCTGGCTGTGGCGGGAATGATCATCGCTGCCTATATCAACACACCCACCGAGAATAACGACCCCGGCACCACCACTGTTACCGCCTTGCTCATCAGCTTTGCGCTCGGTGTGCTGGTTTGGTTCGGCTACTCCAAGCTTGCAGTCATGATCGCCATCACGACCACCGTCCTGCTCTACTTTAAACCCGAGTTGCAAGGCATGAGCCAGCGACTCACGCGGCGCGATCTGGTCTCCATCCTGCAGTTTTCGGTACTCAGTTTCGTCATCCTGCCTATCCTGCCGGACCAGAACTATGCGACCTTATGAGGCTTTCAATCCCTATTCGGCATGGATGATGGTGGTGCTGATCTCGGGCTTGAGCCTGGCCGGTTATGTCGCGCTGCGCATCACCGGACGCCGCTATGGCGCGCCTTTGCTGGGCTTCCTCGGCGGTCTGGTTTCCAGCACTGCAACCACGCTGGTCTACGCCAAACACAGCAAACTCAACGAGGGCATGTTGCGCCTGTCGGCAGTAGTGATCCTGATCGCCAGCCAGGTCGTGTTGATCAGGCTCGTCGTCGTCAGCAGCATCGTCTCGCCCTCCATACTCAGACAACTCGCCCCGGTCATGGGTCTGGGGCTGCTGTTCGGCCTGAGTGCCACCTTTTTCAACTGGAAGCGTTTAAAAAACAGCGGCGAATTGCCCATGCCCGAGACCTCGAACCCGACCGAGATACATGCCGCCCTGACCTTCGGACTGCTGTTTGTGGTCGTGTTGTTTTGTGCCGCTTGGCTCTCAGACGTGGCTGGCAGTAGAGGTCTCTACATGGTGGCCGTCGTTTCCGGATTGACCGACATGGATGCCATCACTTTGTCCAGCCTGCGGCTTTTCAACCTGCAGAAGCTCGGCAGCAACCAGGCGATCATCTCCATCGCTCTCGCCTATCTTTCCAACATGGTATTCAAGTTCGGTATGGCTGCCTCCATCGGCGGAATAGCCTTGGCCAAACACATCGCCATCGGCTTCCTCGCCATGGCCGGTGGCGTCCTGCTCGGTCTGCTGCTCCTGTGACAACAGCGGCTTCGGCTGCTTGGAGACGCTGAGGACGTGTATAATCGCCGACTTTCCAAGCAGCGATAGACTATACAAAAATGGAAGCCGAACAACTCAACGCCCTGACGAACAAAATTCAAGACCTGCAAGCCCGCAACATCGAACTACGGAGGTATCTTTGACTACGACGGCAAGCAGGAACGTTTAGCTGAAGTCGCCGTACTGGCAGAAGACCCCGCGATCTGGAACGACGCAAAGCGTGCCCAGGATCTGGGGCGCGAGCGCAAGTCGCTGGAGGATGTGGTGCTCAGCCTGACGCAGATCGGCCAGAACCTCGACGACGCCGCCGAATTGTTCGAAATGGCGCAGGCCGAAAATGACGACGACAGCCTGTTGAGCATCTCTGCCGACGTGCAGAACATCGAGAAGCGCGTCGAGGCTCTCGAATTCCGCCGCATGTTCTCCAACCCGGCCGACCCGAACAACTGTTTCATCGACATTCAGGCAGGCGCCGGCGGCACTGAGGCCTGCGACTGGGCTTCGATGCTACTGCGGCAATATATCAGGTACTGCGAACGCAAAGGTTTCAAGGTCGAGGTGCTGGAACAGACCGACGGCGACGTGGCCGGCATCCGCAGCGCCTCGCTCAAGGTCGAAGGTGAATACGCCTACGGCCACCTGCGCACTGAGACCGGCGTGCACCGCCTGGTGCGCAAGTCGCCCTTCGATTCCTCAGGCGGCCGCCACACCTCCTTCGCCAGCCTGTTCGTCTCGCCTGAAGTGGATGATTCCATCGAAGTGGACATCAACCCGGCCGATCTGCGCATCGACACCTTCCGCGCATCCGGCGCGGGTGGACAGCACATCAACAAGACCGACTCGGCGATCCGCATCACTCACGTTCCGACCAACACCGTTGTGCAGTGCCAGAGCGACCGCTCGCAGCATCGCAACAAGGCAGAGGCGATGTCCATGCTGAAATCGCGCCTGTACGAACTGGAACTGCGCAAGCGCCAGGCCGACGCAGACAAGCTGGAAGCCTCCAAGACCGACGTCGGCTGGGGCCACCAGATTCGCTCCTACGTGCTCGATCAGTCGCGCATCAAGGATCTGCGCACCAACATCGAAATCTCCAACACGCAAAAGGTGCTCGACGGCGATCTCGATCCCTTCATCGAGGCCAGCCTGAAGCAAGGCGTTTAATAGCCCATGACCGAGCCGGAAGATAGCGGACTCGCAGAATTCTTCGTCGCGGGCATCGAGCCCGCCGATGTGCAGCAGCTCCACGCGTTGATAGCGGCCAAGCCACTGATCGCCGCGATGATCGCGTTATTTCGTGGCGGCAATGATGAAGTGATGGTGCGCCTGATGGTGCTGCGCGAGATCGGCCTGCGCGCCGAAGCGCCGGAATGGACACCGCGCGACCTACAAAGCCACTTCGCTTTCGTCAACCAGTCCAAGCTCAACACCGTGCTTGGCCGCCTGCGCGAACACGAGTTGCTGTTGTGGGACGCCGAGCGCCATCTATACCGCCTCTCCTCCACCGGACGCATGATGCTGTCCTCTCTCTCCAGCCTACTCGACTTCAACACCGAGCAGGATGGCGAGTTGGGCTACCTTGCCGCGCAAATCGCCGCTGGTTCCGCCGTGGGCAAGCAATCTCCGGAAGCACTGGCGCACTTGCTGGCTCGCTTGGGCGAACTGGAGGAAGAGTTCTCGCAGGCCGTCACCTCCGGCTCCGAATTCCGTTTGCGTGCGGCACAAACCAAGCTGGAATCGGTGCAGAAGTGGATGGATAAGGCCAACGAAGTCATGCGCGAACTGACGAACGAAGGGCTGGACGACGAGACCTGGAAACTGTCGCAGCGAATCGGCCAGCGCCAGTCGCGCCTGATGCGCATGTCGTCGGTTTTCCAACGCGAACTAGCCGAGATCAGCCGCCAACAAGTGCATCTGTCGCACGGCGGACTCAGCTCTTCCGAACTCGCCGCTTGGCTCAAGCAACGCAATGTGGACGAACTGGCCGGATTTGCAGCAGGACAATTGGCATTCAGCCCGGATTCGACTTTCATCCTGCCAGATGTGATGGTGGACAATACCGAGGAATTCGTCGCGCGTGAACAACCCGATCGCCACATCTCCGCCATGCCCGCTCCCGCTGAAGTCGAATATGTGGATGACATCGAGCATGATCCACCCAACCAATTGGCCGCACTTACGCGACTACTGGCCGGGCTGACAGAGCCGATGAATCTGGCCGACAGCATCGTCGGCGGCAACTTCAGCGATGCCTCTTACCGTCTGTCGCTGCTGTCCTTTCTCGGCGAACAGAACGTCGACCCAGAACTCACGCTCTTGGCCGAGTTACCGCTGAGCGTGCGCTGGGACGAAAGCCTCAAATTGCAACACATCGGACGTGACGAGGTCGCCGCGATGAGCAGCGGCCACATCGAACCGCAACAGGAGACGAACCCATGAACCAGGACCATGCCGCCCGCCTGATCGCACGCCTGCTGGCGCTGCGCTACATGCCGCGCGAGGACAAGGAAGTTCGCCGCCTGCTGGTGGATGCAGGTTTCCGCGACGAAGTGGAACAGCGCCTCGCCACCAGCGGCCTGCGCCTGCTCGCGCATCCATTCTCCGCTTATGTCGGTGTCGCTCTCACGCGCGAATGCGAAAGCGCTGTGTTCGAGCAGAACGACGCCTGGCAGTCCAGCAACCTCGGCCTGCCCAAGGATGCGGTCGCGCTGCTAATCATCCTGTGGGCGCTGATCATCCTGCCAAAGCGCGAGCGCCAGCTGTCCGGCAAATCGGCGCAACAAGAAGAACAGAGCGAGATGTTCGAGACCGTGAAGCTCACTCCGCTAGCGCACGAGGCTTCGCGCGGGATTTCCCAAAATGTGCTGCTGGAAGATTACGGCAAGCTGCTTGGAGGAAAAACCCGCCTCCAGAATTTTGTATTGCCCCAACTTTCGCGCCTCGGCTTCATTGACCTCAAGAACAAGATGATTAACGAAGGCCCGCTGCTCGACCTCTCCTTCGACTATGCCGAAATGGCCCCGCGCATCCTGCAAGGTGCGCTGTCCGACTTGCTGAAGCAGCGCGGCATCTTGCGCGATGTAACGCTTGGGGAGTTGCATAACGAGGAGGAATCCTGATGTTCAGATTGATGGAACTGGAAACCGTCCACTGGGACTACTGGCGCAATTTCAAGCTGCCGCTGGATGCACCCATCATCACCATTTCCGGCCCCAACGGTTCGGGCAAGACTACCCTGCTCGATGCCATGCGCACCCTGCTGGCGCTGGAATGCTCGAAGAAGCGCGACTACAAGCGCTACGTGCGCCGCAACGGCGAGGACTTCTGCTGGCTGCGCGGCGTGGTGGACAACCAGCGCCCTCCCGGCAGCGACAAGCGCCCATTCCGCCTGCCCTACCAACAGGACAAGATCACGCTGGCCTGCCGCATCGACAAAAAAGGCGGCGACTGGGTACGCAAATACTGGATCGCAGACGGCGAGGTGAGCCTGCAAGAGATCGAACAGAAAGGCGAAGAATTCGGCGTACGCGAATACAAGCTGGAGTTGAAAGGTGCCGGCCTGTCGGAAGCAATCTCTCGTGTGTTATCGCTAGAACAGGGGCAAACCGACAAGTTGTGTGAGCTTTCTCACAAGGAACTGCTTAACTTGGTATTTGACGTATTCGGCGACAAAGAAGTGCTAGAGCGCTACGACGAGGCGCGCCACCATCAGGAACACACCTCGCGCGAGCTGGATGCGGCGCAGAACCAGCTTGAAGCACTGGGCAACAGTCTGGAGAAACACGAGCAGAAGGTAAACCGCTACCGCGAATGGCAGGGTTTGAACGCGGAGCGCACGGCGCTGGTGTCGGAAACCCGCCCGCGCCTGGTACACCACCTGCTGCAAAAAGAAGCCGAAAACGCGGGGCGCACCTTGCAGGGTTTGCGCCGCGACTGGCGCGGCAAACGCGCAGATAAACAGGCGCTGGCGCTGGAACAACAAGTGCAGCAACAAGCCTTGCAAGCGGCGCAGTTGCAGAAGCAGGCGGCGCACGAAAACGAGCAAGTGCAACAGCGCGCCTTAAACGACCTCAACCTTGAGCTGGGCGGCTGGCAGGAAAAAGTCAAACAACACGACCGCCTGTTGCAGCAAGCCGAAAGTGCGGGCGGACAAGCTGCCGATGCGCGCGAACTGAATCAGCTCGCAAACGAGCGCGACCGCCTGCGTCTCGACATAGCTGGACTGGAACAGCAGCAAAGCCGGCTCGACGAAATGCTGGAAAACCTCGCCGCCGGCCGGCGCACCGATCCCGCCGATGTCGCGGCATTCCGACAGGTCTTGAACAGCGCGGGCATTGCCCACGACTTGCTCACCGATCTTGTGGAGATCGCCGACCCGACCTGGCAAGCTGCGGTGGAGGCCGTGTTGGCACCGTTCGCTCACATCGTGTTGCTGGCCAAGGAAAATGATGCGGAAGCGGCGATGTCGCTGGGCGAAAAAATGCGCTACCGACATTTCATCGTGCCGGAACGCAGCAACCCCGGCCTCGCGCCGCGAGGGTCGTTACTGGAAGTGGTGCGTTTCGCACAGCCCGTGCCGGAATGGCTGTTACGCCTGCTCGAACGCATACGCCGCGTGGAAGATGCCAATGCCGGAGCTAGGCTGCCGCGCGGCGAAGACTGGATCACGCGCCAGGGGTATTTACGCGAGCGGCGCGGCGGACGTTTTGCCGCGCCAGAACAGGCGCGTTTCGGCAAGGCGCGTCTGGAATCGCTGCGCCAGCAACGCGCCGACCTTGAAAAAACGCTCGCGCCGTTACGCCAGCAACTGGGCGAGTTGTCCGCACGCCTGAACGGCCTGCAAGCTGCGCTCGCTGGGGAAAGTGCCAGCGCGCAACTGGCGGCGCGCGCCGAAGAATTCGCTGAAGCGCGCAGGCACTACGATGCGCTGGTCGTCAAACGCCGCGACAACGGCGTATACCGGGCGCAGCAGGAGCGCGTGCGGACGGATGATGCGGTGGTGACGGCAGATAAGGCGCTGGAAAAAATCAAACAACAAATGTTGCAGCTGGACCGGGAAATCACCGAAAAAGAAAACCGCCCCGCGCGCGAAGAGCAGGCCAAACGCCTGCGACGTTTGCGCCATGATAACCGGCAAATGCTCGCGACTTGGCGCGATTCGGCGGCCAACCAGCAACTCGCCGAAGCGTGGCGCGACACCACCAACATCGACCGCCGCATCGCCGAGATTGAGCGGCGCTTCAAGGAGGAAACCTGGGAAACTGACGAAACTGTGGTGCCGCTGCGCGACAAGATCCGTGATGACTACCAACGCATGGAGCAAGACCTCGCCACGCGCCGCCGCGACAATGAGATGGCGCGCAGCCAGACCGACGCGGCGCGCGAGCAATATGTCGCCGTGCTGAAGCACACTGTCAGCCGCTATGTGAAGAATCTCAAGGCGCTGGGCGACCTGGCGGGCATCAAGGTGGAGCATGAGCCGGTGGTATTTGGCGACAACGATCTGTCGCTGGCACAGGCGGGTTTGGCCGTACGCTTCAACTTCGACGACAAAGGCTTCATGGGCATGAACGACGGTGACGCCTCTGGCGGTCAGCAAGTGATGAAGTCGCTGATCCTGTTGGTGGCGCTGATGATGGAGGAATCGCACCCCGGCGGCTTTGTGTTCATCGACGAGCCCTTTGCTCACCTCGACATCGTCAACATCGAGCGCGTGGCCAAGTTCCTCAAAGCCACTCGCGCCCAATACCTGCTGACCACGCCGGTCACCCACAATGTCGGCGTGTACGACCCGTCCATGCTCACACTGGTGACTTTCAAGAAGAAACCGACGGATGCGTGGGCGCCGGGTGTGAAGGTGTTGGTGCGCGAGCGCAATGGCTGAGTGGCTGATCGAGCCGCTGGACAAGCGCGCCGTTTGCCAGAAGCGGCGGCGCACCGCACCGGGTAAGCCGCAGTCGCTGGACACTCTCCCCGCCGAACGGCGCGAGTTATTGGCCCACTGGGTGCGGCGCGGTGGCAACAGCCGCTGGGAGACGCTGCGCAACGACGCGGGCGTTACCAACGTACAGATGGCGCAAGCTCTACTGGACTGGCTATTGCGCAGCGGTTGGGCGGCGGTAATCGAAGAGCGCAAGCTCAGCGAGTGGTGGCCACATCAAGTGGTACTGCTTCACCTGCCACAACTGCGCGCCGCGCTCGGCCTGCGCGACAAAGACTGCGATGAACAACGCTGGCAGGGATGCCGTGCCTTGCTGCGTGGATTAAACAGCACAGCACTCTCTCCCGCCCTCTTCGCCCTCGACGAATTACCCGTGCAGCGCGCGCTGGCGCGGCAGGATTTGATTTTCAAACTGCATGACTGGCAGGCGCAGCAACAGAGCGGCACGCGCCGTAACTTCGCCCTGTTTGCGCGTGACAACACCAAAGCCATCAGCGATGGCGAATGGAATTGGCTGGAATCCGTGCTCGACCTCGCTGATTTCGGCATTGAACGCCATACGCCGCTGTTACTGATCGCTGCTCCCCTCACATTGACCCTGCCGAACGGGCAACTTGATCTGGCAAGCTGCGCCGATTTTGCTGCGCTCACACCCGCCACCGTGCAAGCGGTAACGGCGGCATCCGGCACGATCAGCCGCTGGCAACTGGTGGAGAACCGCACCAGCTTTGAGAATGTTGCGAAGAAACGCGATGCAGACACCGGGGTGATCTGGCTGCCAGGTTTTCCGCCGACTTGGTGGCGCGAAACGGTCGGCCGTCTGCTCGACCTCGCCCCTGCTCCCGCCCACATCGCCTGCGATCCAGACCCGGCGGGCATCGCCATCGCGCTCAAAGCTGCCGAATTGTGGCGGGAACGCGGGATTGCATGGCAACCATGGCGAATGACCGCTGCCGATCTCGCCGCATTGCGCGTGCGTAAACCGCTGACCGAGGGCGACAAGCTGCAACTGGGCACCTTACAACTGGAATCCACGCTTCCCTCCGCACTTACCGATCTGTTGGAATGGATGCTGAAACAGGGTGAAAAGGGTGAGCAAGAGGGGTATCTGTAGTCCTGAAACCCCCGTCCCTGTGCTATATTTCACGCCGCACAAAATTTAACTGACTATTCAAATCACCATGAGCAACGAACCCACCATTCCAGTCCAGGACGAGAACCAGATCATCGCGGAACGCCGCTCCAAGTTGAAAGCGATCCGCGAGAAAGGCGTCGCCTTCCCCAACGATTTCGACCGCAAAAATTTGGCCGGCGAATTGCATGCCGAGTTCGGAGAGAAGACACACGACGAGTTGGAAGCGCTGCAAATCCCCGTCGCCGTAGCCGGACGCATGATGCTGAAACGCGTGATGGGCAAGGCCAGTTTTGCCACCGTTCAGGACATGAGCGGACGCATCCAGTTGTTCATCAGCAACAACGAAGATCGGCGAAGAAGCGCATGGCGAATTCAAGCACTTACGATCTGGGCGATATCCTCGGTGCGATCGGCGTGTTGTTCAAAACCAAGACCGGTGAACTATCAGTTCGCGTCACACAAGTACGACTGCTGACCAAGGCACTGCGTCCGCTGCCGGAAAAGTTCCATGGCCTGTCCGATCAGGAACAGAAATACCGCCAGCGCTATCTTGATCTCATCACCAATGAGGATTCGCGCAAGGTCTTCATCGCACGCACCAGGATCGTTCAGGCCATCCGCGATTTCTTCGTGCGCCACGGCTATCTGGAAGTGGAAACGCCGATGATGCACCCCATTCCCGGCGGCGCTTCGGCCAAGCCCTTTGAAACCCATCACAATGCGCTGGATATGAAGATGTATCTGCGTATCGCACCGGAGCTGTATCTGAAACGGTTGGTCGTGGGCGGTTTCGAGAAGGTGTTCGAGATCAACCGCAACTTCCGCAACGAAGGGGTTTCCACCCGCCACAACCCCGAATTCACCATGATCGAGTTCTACGAGGCTTATCGCGACTACAAATATCTGATGGGCTTCACCGAGAAGTTGTTCGCCGAAGTGGCGCTCAAGGTGCTGGGCACCACCGTCATCACGTATCAGGGCAAGGAGCTGGACTTGGGCAAGCCCTTCCACCGCCTGACCATGGTGCAGGCGGTGCAGAAATATCATCCGCAGTTTACCGATGCACAGCTCGGCAACCGCGAATTCCTCATCAACGAATTGCAGGACCTGAAAGCCAAATACAACCCGAACGATGCGGTCGGCGGGTTGCAGTTGTCGCTGTTTGAGGAACTGGCTGAATCGCACCTGTTCGAGCCGACCTTCATCATCGACTACCCGATCGAAGTCTCGCCGCTGGCACGCAGCAGCGACGCACACCCGGAGATCACCGAACGTTTCGAGCTCTTCATCGTCGGTCGCGAAATCGCCAACGGCTTCTCCGAATTGAACGACGCGGAAGACCAGGAAGCGCGCTTCGATGCCCAGGTTGCCGCGAAGGACGCTGGCGACGAGGAAGCAATGTTCAAGGACAACGATTTCGTGCGTGCTTTGGAATATGGCCTACCGCCCACCGCCGGACAAGGAATCGGTATCGACCGCCTGGTGATGTTGCTCACAGACAGCGCGAACATTCGCGACGTGATCCTGTTCCCGCATATGCGTCCGGAATAAAACAGGGCGATTAAAACTACTGATGAAACGACTAGCCATCCCACTAAGCAACCAAAAGACAGTTGCCAGGTGGTTGGTTATGCGCTCGGCATGACTGCGTTGCTCAAGGACTCAAAATGCTCATTTACAGATCAGTAAATTCCGCTTTTTCGTCCTTGCGCGCCTTGTTCTGCCTTCGCTCGCTACATTTTTCTACGCCCTGTTAGACTCCATGCTTAGCGCCGATCTCCGCTCCCGCCTGTTGCAGCAATACCCGACGCTGGCCGGGTTACCGCTGGCGGAACTGGACGCTTTACTGGCCAATGCGATGGAAATGCCGCTACCGGTCGGGACGGTGGTATTCGACGAGAATCAACCTTGCCAAGGCTTTCCCATGTTGCTTTCAGGCAGCATTCGCGTCATCAAGGCGGCCCCGAACGGACGGGAATTGCAACTCTACCGTGTCATGCCCGGCGAAAGTTGTATCCTTACCAGCAGTTGCCTGCTCGGACATACCCGCTACCAGGCGCGCGGCATCGCCGAACAGGCATTGGAAATGGTGTTACTGCCCGCACCTTCATTCCACGCACTGCTGGGTAAACACCAATCCTTCCGCGATTACGTGTTCCACCTGTTCTCCGAGCGGTTGACCGACCTGATGCAGCTGATTTCCGCTGTCGCCTTCCAGAAACTGGACCAGCGCCTTGCCGCCCTGCTGATCGCCAAACCCACTCCCTTGCATACGACGCACCAAGCCCTGGCCGACGAACTCGGCAGTGCGCGCGAGATCGTCAGTCGCTTGCTTAAAGGATTTGCCGATCAAGGCTGGGTGAAACTGGCGCGGGAACAGATTGAAGTCACTGATAAAGAAGGGCTTAGGCGTTTCGCCGAACTCTGACTTGGTCAGTCTGTGATTTTTGTCACAGACATCCCGCTGCATTGCGCCTATTCTGCGTGCTCCTCTAAACCTCATCCAAGGAGCAAAAATGAAACTCAACGTTGGTGGTATCGACCGCATCCTGCGTATCGTAGTCGGCTTGGCGCTTATCGGCGCAACACTGGCCGGAATGATTGGTGTTTGGGGCTGGATCGGCGTTGTTCCTTTGCTGACTGGCATTTTCAAGTTTTGCCCTGCCTATGCGATATTCGGCATGAACACTTGCCCAATGGAAAATAAATAGTCGTTCGCAGTCACATCTAATTTAAACGCGCGGCCTAAGACCGGGCGTTTTTCTTGGGTATTTGCACTGCGTTGTTTCTGCAGGAGACAACTATGTAGACGAAGCTCAGCCTGAACTACTGGCTTGTCAGGCCACTCCAATTTCGCAACTTTTGGGTTTGCTGCGTTCACTGATGAGTCTGCGAATTATTACAGACAGCCAATTGCTTTGAGCATATCCTGCAAGTTCTTCTAACTACATTCAGGGAGAAAATATGAGACTCAACGTTTGCGGTATCGACCGTTTCCTGCGCGTGATCGTAGGGCTGGGCCTTGTCGGCCTGACACTTTCCGGCATGATCGGAGTGTGGGGGTGGATAGGGTTGCTCCCATTGCTGACCGGCATCTTCAAATTCTGCCCGGCTTATGCAATCTTCGGTTTGCAAACTTGCCCGATAGCAAAGAAGTGATCTGAACAAAACAAAAACGCCCTGCCTCTTTCGGCAGGGCGTTTTTTTACTGGGGGCTCCCGTCACGCGTCTTCAGCAGAAATAAAATAAGCGAGCGCAACTTTGCCGGTCGCACGGGTTTATGCAGCAAATGAAGTCCCCTTTCGTTTGTGGCCTGTAGTATCTCCGGCGCCGTGTCACCGCTGATCAAAATAAAGGGGGGCTGTATTGCGTAGTGCTCTTTGATGTGATCTGCAAGCACCAGGCCATCCCCGTCCGGGAGACGATAGTCGCAGATTACCAGGTCGAAATGCGCTTCCGCATATTTGTCGCAGGCTTGCTGCATATCTTCCGCGACTGCAATTTGGCACCCCCACGACTCGAGGATACCAGCAGTACTAAAGCGTACAAGCATGTCGTCATCCACCACCAGCACTTGGAGATTTTCCAGCCTGTCGTGTTTATACGTTGCAGCAACGGGTGCATGCAGGGGTTCCGCCAGGAGCTCATCCACACCAAGCAGGCGCGGCACGGTTACGGCAAAGGTCGAGCCGCGATGCATTGCTGAACGTACGTTCAGCGGATGACGCAACAGTCTGGAAAGACGATCCACGATGGCCAGCCCAAGTCCAATTCCCTTGCTGCGATCACGCGCACTGTTGGCAAGTTGCACGAATTCGCGAAAGACGTTCTGCTGTTCTTCAGGGGGAATACCGATCCCGTTGTCGCGAACCTCGATGCGTAAATCATCGCCACGGCGCCGACATGCCAACAGTACCGCACCGTTCTGCGGGGTATAGCGTATTGCATTGCTTAGCAGGTTGAGGAGGATGCGTTCCAACAGCACCGGATCGCTTAGGACCATGGCTTTTACACTATGGACGTGGAACGTAATATTTTTGCGCTGTGCAACAGGGATAAAATCCTGGGCAAGACGTTTTATCATTACTTCAATATCGACACCTTGCATCTGCGGAATCACTATACCGGCATCCAGCTTGGAAATATCCAATAGCGAATCAAGCAGGCTGGACAACGCCTCAACCGATTCTTCGATCTTGTGCGCGATTTTTTGCTGATCACGCGAATCAAGCCGACTCTGGAGTTCGCCTACAAACAGTCCGAGCGCATGCATTGGTTGCCTGAGATCATGACTGGCAGCCGCAAGGAAGCGGCTCTTGTCAAAATTAGCCCGTTCTGCCTCTTCCTTTTTTTGACGCAGTTCCTGCGTCGCATCGTCGACACGTTGCTGCAAGGTGTTCCGATCGTGCAACAATTGCCGCGCCATATCATTGATGCCGGCAGCGAGCGCATCGAGTTCATGCACCTGGTTTCTGTCAATATGCGTGTCCAGATGTCCTTCTCCAATGCGGCGGATCGCCTTGTCCATCTCCTGCACAGGCCGAATAATGCGGCGCGACACTCGCACTGCGATCAGCATGGTAGTCAGCAAAACGAACAACAGCATGAATACATCGAGCCCCAACATTTCTAACTTCTCGCGGTTCAACCTGCCCTTGCTTATTTCGACGATCACGCTGCCCAGCGCTTTATTGGAAGAAGTGCTCGCACTACCACCGAAATCGTCGAGCTTGATCTGCGTCGCGATAATGGGCTGGTGAAGCCATATGACAGTACTTTCTTCCTGAACAGCGACTGGCTCACGTTCCTTGGAGGACAGCGTTCCAATAATCCTGGGCACGTTCGCATTGCCTGAAACACCTGCACCAACCAGATATTTTGAATCCGCATCGAGTACAACGATGGAATTGACGTCCTGTTGCGAAAAGGCAATGTCGACTTGTTGTTGCAACAGCCCCAGGTTTCCTGAAAAGACCGGATATTCGCTGGATGACGCGAGCTGATTGACTATCAGTCTGGCGCGCTCAAGCAAGGCCCGATCCCGATCTGCAAAACGAAAATAGGTGAAGTAGCCCTCCAGCACCAAGGCAAGGATCAGGATCGGTATGACTGCGACTGCCAGTGTCTGTCTCTCAATTCCATGCCGTTTCATGGATTCCTCCTGATTGCTTCGCGCAGTTGGTCTGCGTTTTTGATATGGATTTCAAGCGACCGCGCCACTTGCATATTGACGGAAACTTCGAAATCCAATGGGTATTGGGCTAAAGGAAGTTTGCCTGATTCGGCATATTGCTGAATCAGCCCAGCAGCCTGATCTGCGACTTGTTCCGGAGTGGAGAATACTGCGTACAATGCCCCCGCTTTGACGTAGGCCTGAGAGATTCCTATGAGGGGAACTTGCTTGCGATATGCCGTGAGCAAGATATTGCGTATTGTTCCTGCGTTGTAGACGCCCACATCGGGCAGAACAAAGAGTACATCACTTGTATCCAGCACGCTGTCCAAGGCATCGTTCAATGATTGCGATTCGTCGATCTTTTGCTCATGCAAGTGTATGTTCTGAGCCGTCAACAAACGGAGCAGATTCTGAAGCTCCGGCTGAGGAATGGAATAGAGCACGCCAACATTTCGAGTATCGGGAAGGGCCGCCAAAAGTAATGCCACTTGCCGTTCCATCGGCTGATCCAGGAAAACGGCGGAGCGCGGCTTCTTGCGCTGATCAGCCATATGCGGCAATTGATCGTAACCATCTTTGGAAACAAGCACATTCAATGTTGCTATATCTCTGGTAGCCAGTTCGGATGCCGCCTTCATGCCGACTGCAATATATAGATCAGCAGCACTCAGCTTTTCGTCAAAATGCTGGGTACTCAGTACAAAATCGGCTGCTGGCAATTTATTGCGCAAGGAATCGCTAAATTCCCGGTACACGCCTCCGTCTTCGCTCAAAACGACCGAGACGCGTAATGGCGCAGCCTGTGCCGCAGACACGCAATAAAAAAAACACACCAGTGCCGCGGATATAATCCGGCTGGCAAATCGAACACCCGGGCTCGGTACGGCAGTCCGGCTATAAATTGATGGTTGCAGTAAAATAAACCCGCCGATCGAATAAGAGATTCACTCGCTGCGATACATTGCCGTATCCCGTATAGTTATCCTGGAATGCGTTTTGCAATACCACAGCCATCTCCCCCCCTCCTGCTTTTTCTTTTTGTCCGAATACTTTTGCAATGCGCATATCCACCCTGCGCATCGGCGATTCCGGTGGAAAACCGGAAGCCACATCGGTAACTCTGACCTTACTTCTTGCGTAATAACCCAGACTGAACTGGTAAGTTGTCCACAGGTGCTGGTCGAACAACAGGCTGCCGCTCTCCTCAGGAACCGATTGACTGCAAAGGTTCAAATAATCCGTTTGATAAGCTTGTGCCAGAGTCGGGCCAATGACTGGATTGAAATATTGTGTCGGGTATGAACTAAATGCGCAACTGGCCTGTTGGTGTGAATAATTAGCGGTGACATTGCCGTCTTGCCAATGATATTTGGCAGTTATATCCAGACCTTTATAGGTGGCATCGAACAAATTCTTGAAACTGTTAGTCTGTGGAAGAGTGCCGGTGACATATCCGTCAAGCATGATGATGTCTCGCACCTTGTCGTAGTAGATGCGGCTATCCAGGCTGAGCGCACCGAACTGACCGATGTAACCGATCTCTTTGGAGAGTATTTTCTCCGGCCTGAGGTCTGTCGCCGGAGGTACAAATGCGTTGGTCCAATAGGCTTTGTACGCAGTGGTCATGTCCATCTCAGCCATCATCGGATTTCTCGTTGCCGACGAGATTGAAGCGCGCAGAGTATGCTGCGGAAGCACGTGATAGTTGATAGCAATTCGGGGAGAGGTATTCTTGTGGCCAGCGCCATCATCTTCATACATCCCGCCCACGTTCACCAGTGTTGATTCCGTCACCCGCCATTCGTCATGCGCAAAAATGCGCGATTGATGCAATGTTATGGGAGTGCCAAAAACCAAAGGTTGATTCGCATAGTCAGTACGTATGCCTCCTCCCCACACTACACGATTTACCGCCCCCAAATGGGTCGTATTCTGGAGTTCAAACTCTTGCCTTTGGCTCTTCGCCACATCGGAGGAAAAGCCTTGCGAGTTTTGTTGCTGGCACAATAGCTCATTTATACATTTGAGCGGATCAGTGTAATCTCGATTGGTTCTGGACAAAGTCACCTTGGTTTCATCTTTGGCCGACCAAGTATGTAACCAAGCTATTTGTTGATAATCGTTATTGATTTGAGTATCACGAAACACATCCTGATAGCGGCCAGTAGTTCCCTGTCCATACACTCCTTCATCCAGCCCAACCATAAGCTCAATGCTGTTTTCGCTATCCGGACGATAGTTAGAGCGCCAATTAAAGAGCCGATTTGCACTTCCGTCATTCAATACCCGCGGATTATCACCCCCGTCCGCACGGTAACCGAAAGAGAATCGGTAATCGAAATCTTCACCTGCATTGCCAAGATGAGCGGATACATCCGAGATTCCCATCTCGCCCTTACTCACGGAGACGGCGTTGACCTTCACGCTGGCTGCATCGCGCGTGATGATATTGATGACACCATAAAACGAGTTGGAGCCATGCGATGCGGCAGCAGGCCCGCGTACCACCTCAATGCGCTCAATATCATTGATGAGTAAAGGGATATCCTGCCAGTTCACTCCGCCCATAGGCGGAAGGTAAACGCTACGGCCGTCGACAAGTACCTGCATACGGCGAGAATACTGGTCGGTAACGCCATTCAGCGAAACGATGGGCGTATTCGCACCCGCATTGCCTACATACATACCTGGAACTAAGCGGAACAGATCGGCGATCGTTCGAAAGCCGGATGCCTTGATCATTTGTCGATCGATCACCGTCACGGCATTGGGCGCTTCGGAAAGAGGCTGCGATAGACGCGAGGCGCTTAGAACGACCGGGAGATCTTGCAAATAGGCTTGTTCGGAAAGCGCATCATCGGCCGCGCAGGCTTCGTTTGACGCGAGGACAAAGAGACCGCCCAGCAGCGCGAGAGCATAGCTCTTCATTGTTGCGAAGCCATTTTGCATGATACCTCGCACAAGTTTTTATTAATTTGGCTGCTGCATTCGGGGTGACAGGTGGAACCATAACTCACAACAAACAAAATCGCCATCCAATTCCCATTCATTATCAGTCACGGCATAGAAATGGCATCTGCAATATGACCAACTCGCAATGCGAACGCCACACATTAACTCAGCACATCTTACAAAATTCTCGTACCCTGCACCACGTATAAATCACATTACTTTAATAACGCACCTTCAAAGATTTCAAGGGCCAGATGTCCGTTCAACAGCGCTCGGGCAAACGTTTCGCCTGCAAACAAAGCGGCCCGTACATCAGGTCTGGGAGACAGTTGTACGGGCCGGAGAAGTTTCAGTATTGTAGTTTGTTACTTGTCGCGGAGAATCTACCCGCGCCCCAATTAGATGAATTAAATATCCAGAACGGTCCGAATACATCTGTAAGTATCCGGACACACTGCATGCACACTGCGACCGACTGCAAGCAAGGTCTGGAATGGAACCATCACTTCACGATCCTCAATTCATACCTCAACGAAATCGCCGACCAGTTCCTATATTTTCCTGCCAGCCCATCACACCGCGTCAGCGTCGGCCTATTTTTTGTCGCAAGCGATCTTCCATTCAATTTCGTTCAAAGATGCGACCTGAATAGGAGTCCAGCTTCCCACTTCATCGTTAATACGAAATGCGGTTCCTTTGCCCATATTCTCGGAATATAAGGCCATATGAAGCGGCCGAAATTTCTTTATCTGACAATCGAATTCCTTTTGCCAAGTTTCCGATTGGGCCTGCACATTGGCAGTGATCGCCGGCGGCACCTTGAAGTCGTACAGAGACCGCATCGTTGCCAGGTTACCATTCTTGCTGATGCTGGATGCATCGGAGAATATGGAAAAGTTTTCATCGCTGTAGATATTCACCCACTCCGCTTCCGCACTGAGGCTCACGACGGCCATCGTAAGAATGAGAATAACTTTAAGCATCACCATCTCCTTCCGGTTTGTTCTTATTGATTGTTGTCCACACTTTCTTCATGAAAGTAATTTGCGTGATAAATTCCTGAAGGGTAACTGTAGGTCTGTTCTGACTTACACCGTTGAGTCAATTTTTCTCAATTGACAGTGTCCGTCCAAACCGCGACGTTTAGCGATTGTTGCGCGCCAGCTTTTTGATACGTTAAGTCAAGACGACTTGCTCTACCATTCTTTCGGCAACCTGAATTTCTCCGGCAACATGTCAATGATTTCCTTTTGTACCAGGATGTTGTGTTCTTCATAAAGGTCTTCCCCGCATAACGAGAGGACCTCATCAGAGTTCTCCGGCACTTTTTCGCCCTGCCACACCCATTCAACCGGCAGGCAAATACCCAAATCGCTCTCGCTTGGGTAGTCTGACTTTACAACGCCGATTGCTTTGATATGCAGAGCGAATTCAGGAGTACAGTGCTTGATAAAAACAATGTCTTCGTTCTTTATGGGTGACACGACAGAATGCAAGTCGACCTTGCCGTCCGGCGAATGGGGCAAGCACACTACATTTCTATCGATAAAGCCTTGCGCTTTGAGTTCATCAATTCCGAAAAATGCTGCCATATCATCCTCCGTTTCTGCAGCAGATACTGTCATACCTGCCTGGAGTTATTGGCACTTGGATAGTTTTGAACTTTCTAAATCATCGCAAAAAAACCAACGCTGACCATCCGAAAGATAGAACCGAATATCTCTGGTAGTCAGAGTGCCGAAACAGATTACGTATCTGCACTATACATTCCATAATGCTTTAGTCAAGTATTGCCATGCCGCTATGGCAGGTTTCTGACGCAGCGACTTTAAACGAAGAATTGCGTCAGGTACGCTTGGCCATGAGCATCGAGAATATTTTGTCGCGGATATCACTTACATTGCCAAGCCCCGGAATATTGATATATTTTGGCGCGGTCTCTCCATCAGATTTAGCCCTGCCGGTGTAGTAACCAACCAGTGGTTTCGTTTGACTGTGATAAACGTCGAGGCGCTTGCGTACCGTTTCTGCTGCGTCATCTGGACGCTGTACCAAGTCTTCACCGGTGATATCGTCTTTCCCCGCAGCCTTGGGTGGATTGAAGACTACGTGATAGGTTCTACCCGATGCCGGATGAACGCGGCGACCGCTCATGCGCTGGATGATTTCGCTATCGTCAACATCGATCTCGACTACATAATCAATGTGGACCCCCGCTTGTTTCATTGCTTCCGCTTGGGGAATGGTGCGGGGAAAGCCGTCAAGCAAGAATCCTTTTTCGCAGTCCTTTTCCTTGATGCGCTCTTTCACCAGATTGATGATGATATCGTCCGAAACCAACCCACCCGCATCCATAATTTTTTTTGCCGCCAGACCAAGCGCAGTTCCCGCCTTGACTGCGGCGCGCAACATATCGCCGGTTGATATTTGCGGTATACCGAATTTTTCGTGGATGTAATTAGCTTGAGTACCTTTGCCTGCACCTGGTGCGCCGAGAAGTATGAGTTTCATAACGATAGTCCCTAAGTAAATTTAGATTCATCGGTCTTGCTACTCTCAATACATTTACGACAGAGCGATACATACTGTCTCACTACACCGAATACCAAACGCGGACAATCTGAGCGTTTCTATTCCTGTTTTCTCCGCCCTCGAACTGCAAAGAATCTTCTGATTCCCGATTTAAATTGGTAAGGACAGTTTCAACATTGATAACTTTGACGGAATTCTCCGCAATCCAGTTATTTGATAACTCAACAGCTTTCCCTACTGGCTCCAAGTCAGGTTCGGAAATGCATCCACCATCTTTCAAAAACCTTCCGTGAAAATCTCTAAAAGCTATAGCCATATATACCTCCCATTTATAATCATGCCTCTGCCCTCTGAGGCCCCAGAATGGCTGTAATGGATAAAATCAATCTGCTCAATTCAGGACAGAATGCTCAGGTTAAGAATATAAAAACGGGAAAGACGGTTGCGCGTGTTCAAAGTTGATCTCCCCAAATGAGATGGTTTCAAAAATAAGGATGCGCTCCACTCTTTCTATGCCAGCAGACAATTTGGTTGAGTCACAATATCCTTGATCACATTACATGTGACGCGGAAGACAGCGTCAAGCACCCATAGGTGATAAGGTTAATGACACTTAAGTGTAGTCGGTTGTCTTTTCCAGTCACCCTAAAGCATTACGAATACTTGACGGCGTTACTATGGCTAGTACAATAAACCCGTACTAAATGAAACGAATAAAACAAAGTCGCAATGACCGAGTTGAGTATCCGTGAAGGTTTCAAATTATCTCAAAGGAGGGTTGAATCATGAACTCCCACATCTTGGAACGCATCGTCAGTGAAAAAAACGTGGATATGATGAGAAGCGTTGAAGTTTTTATCGCTCTGTTTATTGTCATTTGTGTCGTTGGCCTGACGTTTATTGCAGTAGCCTGACCCGGGTTTTTGTTTGTCTTTTGCAACCCGCGGTTCGCCACCATGTGCAATGTCGTTGTCACCAACTAATATAACTTGCTGATCTGAACTGCGTGAATAGCGTGCGAGTGTGTTGCGCCCCAACATTCATTCCGCAATGATGCTTAATGCGTACTTTTACACGCTCAGCTACAACTTCAGACCTGAAATTTCTAGCTTACACTCGCTTGAACAGAACTTACCTGGCGATTCGCGGTGCCCTTATTCTTTCTCGGTTGGCTGAGCAATGTAGTCTTTAATCTGCTTGTCCGCATATTGAATATGTGCAAGTACTCTGGCGAAAGGCCAGTGATTGAACCAGTCCGTGAACATCTCATCCCCAACATAGTCCAATTTTTCTTTAAGATGGAGCGCCTCGCTAACGAGTTGCCTGTGTTTCTCTTTATGCGCCTCGATCTCAGGGTATCCGCTTTGAACCATAAGTAACTCTTCGGCTTCAAAGTGCAAACGGGTATATGCAATTACTTCATCGATAATCTGGTAAATCTCTTTCCGCGATACTCTATTTTCTACTGCGTCGTTCAATTTTTTAAACAAGCGAACGAGTTGCTGATGTTGCTGTTCAATTTCTCGTACATCTAACATTTTCTATCCTCTCCATCGGCAATTTTCCAGCATTAAAACGAATTTCTTGCAACCCGTTTATTTCAACAGAACATGGAACATTCTGCCAGCTTCTCACTGACGATCAGGATCTCGGTAATCCAATCAATCCAGATCAATATCGTAACAGCGGACTGACTAACTGGAATTATGCAACCAACTGACGATTCGTACTGAAAAAAGCATTCAATGCAATTAGAAAAATAACTTACTGACTTTGTTGGCATTTGTTTAAAACGAAATGGGGAATCGCCACAGGCTTTAGATCGTAAAGCCGTCTGTTATCATTGCCACATGCTGAATATTCAAAACATGACATACCTGCAGGGTGGCATTCCGCTGTTCCAATCCGCAAATCTCCAAGCTTTCGCGAACCAACGTATCGGGCTGGTAGGCAAAAACGGCTGCGGCAAATCCACTCTTTTCAGACTGATACGCGGCGAAATCAAACCTGACGGCGGTGAGGTCTCTCTGCAAAGTGGCAAGACGTTGGGTTATGTCGAACAGGAAATCGCCAATTCCGCGCAACCGGCGCTGGAATTCGTGCTGGACGGTGATAGCCAGTTGCGCCAGCTGGAAAGAATACTTGCGCAAGAGCAGCATGATGCACCGTGGTTTGAAGCCCAACAGCACTTCGAGTCGATCGACGGTTATGGCGCACCGGCACGAGCGGCGCAGTTGCTGAACGGCTTGGGTTTTGATGCCGATACGTTGCAACGTCCCGTCAGCAGTTTCTCCGGCGGCTGGCGCATGCGCCTGAATCTTGCACGAGCGTTGATGCATCGTGCCGATCTGCTATTGCTCGACGAACCAACCAACCACCTTGATCTGGAAGCCATCATCTGGCTTGAACAATATCTGGCGCGTTACCCCGGCAGCATTCTGCTGGTGTCACACGACCGCGAATTCCTGAATGCTACGGTCAATCGTATCGCCCACGTGCACGATTGCGTGATAGACAGCTATGCAGGCGACTACGACGATTTCGAGCGCGCCCGTGCCGAGCGCATCGCACTGCAGAATCAGGCATTCCAGACACAACAGGCAAAGATCGCCCATCTGGAAGATTTCGTGCGCCGCTTCCGTGCCAAGGCCACCAAAGCCAAGCAGGCACAGAGCCGCGTGAAGGCCCTTGAGCGCTTGACCCGCATCGCACCCGCGCATGTGACAGACGGCCATTTCGAACTGGAGATCGAGGCGCCGGAGCGCAGTCCGGATCTGCTGTTGCGTACGGAAGGCATGGGGTTTGCCTATGGTGACAAGAGACTGTTCGAAAAGGTCGAACTCAACCTGCGCTCGGGTGCGCGCATCGCCCTGCTGGGTCCGAACGGCGCGGGCAAATCCACTTTGATCAAACTGCTGGTCGGCGAACTAAAACCCACTCAGGGCAAGCTGGAGATCACGCCGGACATCCGCATCGGCTATTTCGCTCAGCACCAGCTGGAAAATCTCGACAGCACAGCCACGCCGTTGCAACACATGGAGCGACTGGCACCCAAGGAAACCACGCTGACCTTGCGTACCTTCCTCGGTCGTTTCGGCTTGGCCGGCAACAGCGAAGAACGTCCGGTGGAAAGTTTTTCCGGCGGAGAAAAGAGCCGACTGGCGCTCGCGTTGCTGGCCTGGCAAAAGCCACATCTGTTGCTGCTGGACGAGCCCACCAATCATCTCGACCTGGATATGCGTGACGCGCTGACGCTGGCGCTGGAGGAATACACGGGTGCGGTGGTGCTGGTATCCCACGACCGCAGCCTGATTCGCGCCGTCGCAGATGAGCTGTGGCTGGTTGCGGATAACACCGCCAAGCTGTTCGACGGCGATCTGGAAGATTACAAGGAATGGGTCGAGACTCGACGCCGTCGCGAGACTGTTCAGCTGAAGCAGGAAAAACCAATGCAGCCTGTGGCGTTCAAGCCAAACCGAAAAGCTTTACAGTCAAAATTATCCAAACTGGAAACAGAATTAAGCAAAACCCAAACTGAAATGAGCGAAATTAACCGGCAACTCGGCGACCCGGACACTTACGCCGATTGCAGCCCAGATTTCATCGCTAAACTGAATGTACAACGCGAAATGCTGGAAACAAAATTGGCTGCACTGGAAGAAAGTTGGCTGGAAATTGAGATGAATCTCGAAAGTGCGCCATAGAATGGCACGTACACAATTGCCGCATCGTTTTTTCTCTCCGACACAGACCCGCGCATACATCACTTTCCAATGCGCCCACTTTGGAATTAAAAAAGGACTTACGACGGCTAAGTCATAAGTCCTTGTTACTACTGGTCGGGGCGGGGAGATTCGAACTCCCGACCCCTTGCACCCCATGCAAGTACGCTACCAGGCTGCGCTACGCCCCGAGGGCGCGGATTATAGCAGAGCTCTTTACTTTCCTTGAAGCGGTTTTGTGCAATTCGCGCAATTATGCATGCAACAACGAGATGATCTCACGCAATTCGCGCTTGAATGCGCTCACATTGAAAGCACTGGGCAAGTTCTGCGACTTTTCTTCCTGATTGATGGCATGCTGATCCAGACGGCTACGCGCGCCGCTGATGGTGAAACCTTCTTCGTAGAGCAATTGCCGGATGCGGCGTATGAGGAGAACTTCGTGATGCTGATAATAACGGCGATTGCCGCCGCGTTTTACCGGTTTGAGCTGAGTAAATTCCTGTTCCCAATAGCGCAGCACATGCGCCTTCACCCCGCACAACTCGCTTACTTCACCAATGGTGAAGTAGCGCTTTGCCGGGATGGGGGGCAATTCGGAATTAGCTACGTGATGTTCCATGATAGTTCTTTTCTACCATGCTCTTGAGTTTCTGGCTGGGATGAAACGTGACTACACGGCGCGCTGTAATCGGAATTTCTTCCCCGGTCTTTGGATTGCGGCCAGGGCGCTGGGGTTTGTCACGCAATTGGAAATTGCCGAAGCCGGAAAGTTTCACGCTTTCACCCTGCTCCAACTGCAAACGTATCTCTTCAAAGAACGCTTCCACCATATCTTTCGCTTCCCGCTTGTTCAGTCCAACTTTTTCAAACAGCAGATCGGCCAGTTCCGCCTTGGTCAGTGTTGTCATATTCCCCTCTTAAACTCGCAATTGCGCGCCTAGCCGTTGCACCGCTGCAACCAGACGAGCTATATTTTCTTCAATCTCGTTATCAGTCAAAGTTTTTTGAGTATCTTGCAATAACACACGGAATGCAAGGCTTTTTTTGCTTTGCTCCACGCCTTTACCACGATACACGTCAAACAAAGCCAACTCGACCACGTTTGGTGCTTTTTCCGCCCTCATTGCATCCAATAGCGACTGAGCTGTCACATTTTCATCAACCAATACAGCGATATCCCGTCGAACCGGCGGGAAGCGTGAGATGTCCACCAGCTTCGGAACGCTGTCCTGCGTCAATGCAGCCAATTCAATCTCGAACCACAGCACGGCCTGCGGCAAATCGTATTGTTGTTGCCATTGCGGATGCAATTCACCGATCCAGCCGATGGCACGACCATCCAGCAAGATGCGTGCGCGAACGTCCTGGATGCGAGGCCGGATGGATTGCCGCCTGGAAACTCAGACTGCGCGGGGCAAACAGCGCTTCGACGTCACCCTTCACATCGTAAAAGTCTACATTGCGCGCAGGAGCACCCCATTGTTCCGACAAAGCTCCACCGTAAGCCAATCCGGCCAAGCGCTCGTCTTGCGCATAACTGCCTGCCTCAGCCGCAAAGCAACCGCCGATCTCGAACAGGCGCACTCGCGGCTGTTTACGCGCAAGATTGGTACGCAAAGCTGCAAGCAAACCGCCCAGCAAGCTGCTGCGCATCACGCTCATCTGGCTGGCGATGGGATTCTTCAATGCAATAGGCGCAGTATTGCCGCACAGATCGCGTTCCCATTCGGCTTCCACAAACGCGTAATTGATGGTTTCCTGATAGTCGCGCAACACCATAGACTGGCGCAGTTTCCCAAGGGGCGTTGAGCCTCGACCTACGGCAAGATGCGTCATGCGCGCCTGTATCGGCGCGGGCTGGATATTTTCATAACCGTAAATTCGCGCGCACTTCTTCGATCAGGTCTTCTTCGATGGCAATATCAAAACGGTAGCTGGGCGGTGTCACCGAAAACTCGTCACCCTTCTGCTGGAAACTGCATACCGAGCCGCGACAGGATTTGCTGCTATCTCATCAGCTTTCAGCGCCACGCCCAACACGCGCAGCACACGCGAGGTGCGGAGCTTTACCGGATTTCGCGCCGGCAACTGCGCTCTGCACTTCAGTCACTGCTCCAGCCTGACCGCCGCAAATGTCGAGAATCAATTGTGTGGCGCGATCCAGTGCAACTGCGGTGGCAGAAAAATCTACGCCGCGCTCGAATCGGTAGGAAGAATCGGAACTGAAGCCAAGCAGGCGCGACTTACCGACGATCACACCGGGTGCGAAGAACGCGCTTTCCAGGAAGATGTCTGTGGTTGCATCATCCACTGCGCTGTCCGCGCCACCCATCACGCCGGCAAGCGCAATCGGCTGACTTGCCATCGGCGATCACCAGCATGTCATCCTTGCAGATTCACCGTCTGCTCGTTCAGCAATTTCAGGCTTTCGCCGGCACGCGCAAAACGCACTTCGATATCGCCGTTCAGCTTGTTCAGATCGAAAGCGTGCAGCGGCTGGCCCAGTTCCAGCAGCACATAGTTGGTCACGTCGACCAGCGCGCTGATGCTGCGCAGGCCGCAACGCTCCAGGCGCTGCACCATCCACGCAGGTGTAGCAGCCTTGGCGTTCACGCCGGAGATCACACGACCGGTATAGCGCGGACAGGCGACAGAAGCAGTCACCTTGATCTTGCGACTTTGGCTAGCAGCCTGCTTAAAGGAGGTTGGCGGAACGGCTTGCAGCGGTGCGCCCGTCAATGCAGCCACTTCGCGCGCGATGCCGTACAGCGACAGGCAATCGCTGCGGTTCGGTGTGAGCTTGAGCGTGATCAGATGATCGTCCAGATCGAGATGTTCGCGAATGCTCTGCCCGACGACAGCATCGGCAGCCAGCACCATCAATCCGGCGCTCTCTTCCGCCAAACCGAGTTCCTTTTCCGAGCACATCATGCCGAAGGAAGCGATACCGCGCACCTTGGCCTGCTTGATCTCGATGCCGGGCAACTTCGCACCGACCAGCGCACAAGGCGCTTTCATGCCCACGACTCACATTCCGCGCGCCGCACACGATGTTCAGCGGCTCGGCCTGGCCGACATCTACCGTCAGTACATTCAGTCGATCAGCATCGGGATGTTTGTCTTTGGTCAGCACCTGCCCCACGACGACCTTTTCGAAAGCCGGCGCGACAGGAGTCATCTCCTCCACTTCCAGCCCGGCCATGGTCAACAGAGTGCGACAACTCCTCGCTGGAGAGCGAAGGGTTCACGAAGGTACGCAACCAGGATTCAGAGAATTGCATATCAGTTAAATTGTTTCAGAAATTGCAGGTCATTCTCGAAGAACAACCTGAGGTCGTTCACGCCGTAGCGCAGCATGGCCAGACGCTCCACGCCCATGCCGAAGGCGAAGCCGATGTATTTTTCGCTGTCGATGCCGACATGCTTGAGCACGTTCGGATGCACCATGCCGCAGCCACCGATCTCCAGCCAGCCGCCCTTCCAGCTCATGTCCATCTCGGCCGAGGGTTCGGTAAACGGGAAAGAACGAGGGACGGAAGCGCACTTGCATGTCTTCGGTCTCGAAATAGTTCTGCAGGAAATCGGCGATCACGCCCTTCAGGTCGGCGAAGCTGACCTTCTCCCCTACCCACAGGCCTTCGACCTGATGGAACATCGGCGAATGGGTGGCATCGGAATCCACGCGATACACGCGACCCGGCGCAATGATGCGGACGTCCGGCATGGACGCCAGATGTTTGTATTTCGCCACGTGCGCTTGCATGTAGCGAATCTGGATCGGCGAAGTGTGCGTGCGCAGCACATGCTGCTCGTCGATGTAGAACGTGTCGTGCATGGCACGCGCCGGATGGTCGGCCGGAATATTCAGCGCGGTGAAGTTGTAGAAATCGTTTTCGATCTCCGGGCCTTCCGCCACGTCGTAGCCGATGGAATGGAACAGGGTTTCGATGCGCTCCAGCGTGCGCGTGACCGGATGCAATCCGCCCACGCCCGTACCGCGCCCCGGCAGCGTCACATCCAGCGATTCTGCCGCCAGCTTGGCGTTCAATGCGCGATTCTGGATGGCATCGCGCTGCGCATTCAGCGCCGCTTCGATCTGTTGTTTGACCTGGTTGATGCGCGCACCGGCGGCCGGACGTTCTTCGGCGGAGAGTTTGCCCAAGCCTTTCAACAGGCCGGTCAGGCTGCCTTCCTTGCCGAGATAACGCGCCTTGGCGTTTTCCAGCTCGGCCGCGTCTTCTATCGCAGCGAAGCTTTGCAGTGCGTCATCGAGAATTTTTTGTAGTTCTTGCATTGTTCTAGTTTTGAAACAAAAAAAGGAGGCATGACGCCTCCTTTTTTATTTAGCGCAATACTTACGCGCCGAGGCTGGCTTTGGCTTGTGCGACGATCTGCGAGAACGCAGCCTTGTCGAACACGGCCAGATCGGCCAGCACCTTGCGATCGATCTCGATCGCGGCTTTCTTCAGGCCGTTCATGAACACGCTGTATGCCATGCCCTGCTCGCGAGCAGCCGCATTGATACGCGCGATCCACAGGGTGCGGAACTGGCGCTTGCGTTGACGACGGTCGCGGTAAGCATATTGACCAGCCTTCATCACCGCTTCTTTGGCGATACGATAGACGCTGTTGCGACGACCGCGGTAACCCTTGGCCAGATTCAGAACTTTCTTATGGCGCGCGCGCGCCGTTACACCACGTTTAACTCTTGGCATTTTCTACTCCTTATGCGTAAGGCATCATGGCGCGAACAGACGCCGTGTTGGTTTCATGGACACCAGTCGAGCCACGCAGTTGACGCTTGTTCTTGGTGGTTTTTTTGGTAAGGATGTGGCGCTTGAACGCTTGACCGCGCTTGATGCTGCCACCGGCGCGGACGACGAAGCGTTTCTTCGCACCGCTCTTGGTTTTCATCTTAGGCATAACAACTCCATTTTATTTGATGACGCCGGGAGGTTCCTGACAGGAACGCTTGAAAACCCGGAACCACTTATCTGGGACTCTTTTTACTACCACCGCAACGGCAAGTCCCTTGCTCCGTTGCGACACAAAATCATTTCTTCTTGGGGCCGATCACCATCACCATCTGACGGCCTTCCATCTTCGGAAACTGTTCAACCATCCCGTGTTCGTCCAGATCACCCCGGATGCGCTCGATCAGTTTCATGCCGATCTCCTGGTGCGCCATCTCGCGGCCTCTGAAACGCAGCGTAATCTTGGTCTTGTCGCCGTCAGCCAGGAATTTGATCAAATTGCGCAACTTGATGTTGTAGTCGCCTTCATCCGTACCCGGACGGAACTTGATCTCTTTGATCTGAACCTGTTTCTGCTTTAGCTTGGCTTCATGCTGCTTTTTGGCTTCCGCGTATTTGAATTTGCCGATATCCATGATCCGGCATACAGGCGGTTCGGCCAAAGGCGCGATCTCCACCAAATCCAGTTCCGCTTCGTCAGCCATACGCAATGCTTCCGCAATTGCAACGACACCAACCTGCTCTCCCTCCGCGCCGATGAGCCGCACTTGTGGTGCTGTTATCTGCTCATTGATACGCTGCGACTTATCTTGTGCTATTGGAAATTCTCCATTAAAAAATTAAACCGCGCTCTCCGCATGCAGTTCGGCTTGCAAGCGCTGAACTAGCGCCTCCACCGACATCTGCCCAAGGTCTTCACCTGTTCGGGATCGCACGGCAACGAGACTTGCAGCCACTTCCTTGTCGCCAATAATTAGCTGGTAAGGCAACTTCTGCAAGCTATGTTCGCGTATTTTATAGGTAATCTTCTCGTTGCGCAAATCTGATTGCACGCGGAAGCCGGACAGCGCGCAAGGTTTCCGCCACTTTCCCGGCATATTCTTCCTGTGCCTGCGAGATATTCATCACCACCATCTGCACCGGCGCCAGCCACAAAGGCATGGCACCGGCATGGTTTTCGACCAGAATACCGATGAAACGCTCCAGCGATCCCAATATGGCGCGGTGCAGCATCACCGGCACCTTGCGGCTATTGTCCTCATCCACAAATTCGGCACCCAAGCGGCCCGGCATGGAGAAATCCACCTGGATAGTGCCGCATTGCCATGAACGGCCAATCGCGTCCTTGATATGGAATTCGATCTTGGGGCCGTAAAAAGCGCCCTCACCCGGCAACTCTATCCAGTTCATGCCGGAAGCGCGCAGTGCGGCGCGCAAGGCTTCTTCCGATTTGTCCCAGATTTCATCAGAGCCCACCCGGCCCTCAGGCCGTAACGCCAGCTTCACGACTACATCGTGAAAACCAAAATCCTTATAAACCTTTAGCACCAGCGCATTGAACGCTGTCACCTCGGATTCGATCTGTCCTTCGGTGCAGAAGATATGACCGTCGTCCTGAACGAACCCGCGCACTCGCATCAAACCATGCAAACCGCCGGACGGCTCATTGCGATGGCATGATCCAAATTCGCCGTAGCGTAGCGGCAACTCGCGATAAGAACGCAGATCGGCATTGAACACCTGCACGTGGCCGGGACAGTTCATCGGCTTGATGGCGTAGTCGTGTTTTTCCGACTCGGTGGTGAACATGTTGGCTTTGTAGTGTTCCCAGTGGCCGGACTTCTCCCACAGCACGCGGTCGATGATCTGCGGACAGCGGATTTCCTGATAACCGTTGTCGCGGTACACGGCACGCATGTATTGCTCGATCGCCTGCCACATGGCCCAGCCTTTCGGATGCCAGAACACCATGCCCGGCGCTTCGTCCTGCATGTGGAACAGGTCAAGCAACTTGCCCAGTTTGCGGTGGTCGCGTTTCTCGGCCTCTTCCAGACGGGTCAGGTAGGCATCCAGATCTTCCTTCTTCGCCCAGGCCGTACCGTAGATGCGCTGCAGCATCTCGTTCTTGGAGTCGCCGCGCCAATAGGCACCGGCCACCTTCATCAGCTTGAACGCTTTCAGCTTGCCGGTCGAAGGTACGTGCGGACCACGACACAGGTCGGTAAATTCGCCCTCGCTGTACAGCGACACATCTTGGTCGGCGGGAATGGACTCGATGATCTCGGCCTTGTACTTCTCTCCGATGGACTTGAAATAGGCCACCGCCTCGTCGCGCGGCAGTACCTTGCGCGTCACCGGCAAATCCTTCTTGGACAGTTCCGCCATGCGCTTCTCGATGGCCATCAGGTCTTCCGGCGTGAACGGGCGCGAATAGGCGAAGTCGTAATAGAAGCCATTCTCGATCACCGGGCCGATGGTCACCTGCGCTTCGGGGAACAGCTCTTTCACCGCGTAGGCCAGCAAGTGCGCGGTGGAATGGCGAATCAGGTCGACGCCATCCTCGTCCTTGTCGGTGACAATAGCCAGCTTGGCATCGGCGGAAATCAGGTGCGAGGTATCCACCAGCACTCCATCCACCTTGCCCGCCAGCGCCGCACGCGCCAGACCCGCGCCGATGCTCTGCGCGACGTCGGCCACGGTCACGGGGTTGGGAAAACTGCGTTGCGAACCATCCGGTAGGGTAATGACAGGCATCTTAATTCACTCTGCTAAAAACAAATGCGGCGACTGCCGCACTTTCAAATTTCGCTGGCGCACCCAGCGCCAAACGGGCGCGCAGTATAGCGCAAGTCACTACAACATGCCGAGGTAGGCAATCAGCGCATCCAGGGTAAATACAAACAGCAGGCTTTGCAGCACGGCCTTGATCGCGACCTTGGGCACTTCGGTCACCGACGGCTGGGCTTGCATGCCGTTGTAGCAGGAGATGGTAGAAATGGCCAAGCCGAACAGGCAACCTTTGAAGGCAACCACGGCGAATTCGGACAACTTGACGGTTTGCAGAAAACGTCCCACTTGATCGAGATAGGAAACGTTCTGGAACATGGCGCTGATCGCCAGTCCGCCGCCGATGGCAACCACCTGAAAATAGATGGTGAGCGCCAGAACCGCAAGCGTTACGCCGGCGATGCGTGGCACCAGCAGATAGTCCTGTGGCGGAATACCCATGCGATAGAGACTGGTCATTTCCTGGCGTGTCTTCATCAGCGCCAGTTCCGAGGCGATGGCAGCACTGCTGCGCGCGATGATGATGATGGCGGCGAATAGCGGGCCGATCTTCGCGCACCACGGTCCAGATCAAAATCTTCACGGTGAGTTCGCTGTTTCCGCCAACCAGCGAGGTGATCTGGGTGATGACCAGCGCACCGCTCAACAATCCGAATACAGCAACGATGCGCAATGCTTCGACACCCGTAAAGAAAATCTGCCGATGAAACACGGCGTTCACGGGAGAGATGCGCAAGACGCGCAAATGGGTAAAGGCATACCACAGCAGCTGCAGACAACCGCGGATCGTCTGGCGCATCCGCTCCATTTTCAGCCAAGCGACAAATTTCAGCCAGAAAGCGGGCATCACTTTACCGCCAGCAGCGGCGGATTCCAACCGTATATATGGAGCAGCCCACCGTTGATGGAATGCTCTCCACATTCGATTAACCCGCCCGAGTTTTCCACCGCTGTTGCCACGGACTCGGAGCACACCACAGGATACCTCAGGGTAGTAGTCAGCTCCGCCAGTTTGGCCGTCCGGCTTACCGCATCACCGATCGCAGTATATTCAAGTCGCGACTCCGACCCAATTTGTCCGATGATGACTTCCCCCACATGCAGCGCGATGCCGATTTCGATGGGCAAGATACCCTGTTCCTGCAATCGGTCATTGACCAGGCGCAGGCGCAACAACATTTCCTGTGCCGCCTCGAGTGCGTGCTTTTCCGGACATTCCAGCGCCTGAGGCGCGCCGAAAAAAGCGATCACACCATGCCCGATGAATTTGTCCACGGTACCTTGATGCTGGTGGATAGCAACCGTCATTTCCGAATAAAAGTCGTTCAAAAGGGATACCACCTCCTGCGGGCGGCCGTTTTCGCTGCGCTCGCTGAAACCGTGGATATTGGCAAACAGGATGCACAGTCGAACGCGCGCGCCATCCAGGCCCGAGCGGATCTTGCCTGCCATGATTTCCTGCAGCACGTCCTGACTGACATAACTGCCGAAAGTGCCGCGCAGCCAGTTTCGTTGCTGAATGTGCAGCACACCTTCAAAGGCAGCCCGTGCCAGAAAAGAAACAATGGCAGCCAAAAAAATGCTGCCGATGGGCAGGTAAACACCGCGTCCCAGCATCCACGTGGTGAGCAATAGCAGCAGGAACGGAAACGCAACTATCGCAACAAGCTTAGGCCAGCCAATGCGCCCCAGCCAGAATACCGCGGCAAGCAGCGTCAACGCCAATACGAAATAAGGGTTCGCCTCGCTGATCATGCCGCGACCCAGCATCGAGCGCAGCATCTGTGCCTGCATCAACACGCCCGGAATGCGGTGTCGGAACGGGTCCCAAGCGGCGAGCGGTACGGGCGAATTCACCCGCTCGCCCAGCGACGACACCACGCCCAACAGCACCGGCTTGCCACTGAAGGTGCGCCTTAATTGCTCCGCATCCCCCTGTGCCTGCCATTCCAGAACCTTGGTAAACGGGATATATGCAAACTGTTCCCCTGCACCAAAATCAACCAATCCGGTACCTGGCTTTGCGTCATTCAGATGTGCAGCCATCTTCTCCACAAACGTTGTTCCATGCGCATTCACCGTGCAACGATTGGGATCAAAGCGGCGCACCATCCCATCTTCGTCCGGACAGACCATCACCGAGCCCTGTGTGTCACCTCCCGAGGCGGCAACAATCGGTTCGTATACCGTACGGAATACGCCATTGACCTCCACCGTCTGAGCCAGCACCAACGGGGTTTGAGCTTTGGCCGCTTGCAATCCCTGCAACAGACTTTGATCGTATTGCGGAATCAGAAATTGATAGGAACGTTCCGGCAATACGATATCGAGGCCGACCACAGCCGGCCTGGCAACAGCCATTGCCTGCAAAAACTTGCCAAGATACGGATGCCACAATGCAAAGGGCTCTTTGAATGCCTTGTACGACGCGTCGTCGACACCGACGATGACGATATCGTTCTTCACCGGGTGCGACATGTTTCGATGCAGGAAGTTGAATTGCGTGTCGAGCACGCTTCGGCTCAGCGTCTCGCTCGACTGGGATAGATACAGCAGCAAAGCCGTCAGCATGCAAACAAACAATCCCAGAAGCGCCCTGACCTTAGGATTGTTCAACCGCTTCAGCGCCTCCATTGCTGTCTCACTTCGTGGAGGTGGCGGCGATGCGCGCCGCCCGGTCGCGGCATTGTTTCGCCTGTTCGGTGAAGCCTGATTTTTCGTACCCCTGCGCCAACAGCAGCAGATCTTGCCGGATTTTTTCCGGTAAACCGAGCGCCTTATCAACGTCCAGCGCCTCATTCAGCAACTGGAAAGCCGCTTCATCTTCGTTCTTCATAAGCTTCGCGGAAGCCAACAGACGCAAAGAATTCGAGTATTCGAGCGGTGATGAATTCTTGTTCTCAGCGGCGGCGCGTTCGCTCCAATGCACCACCTTGTCCGCTTCGTTCGCGCGCAAGGCTACGTTGGCACGTGCGTTATCGATTACGCCATTGATCGCGCATTTCGAGCCGCAGTACTCGGCAGCTTTTTCCGCCCAGTTCGCGGCACCTGCTGCGTCGTCCTGCTGCAAGCGAATCAGCGACTTTTGCACGGCCGCCGTAGCCAGATGCCCGGGTGCATAATGCAGCGACTTATCCTCCAGCAAGCGATCAAGGTAGCGTTCTGCCAGGTCTGTCTTGCCCATGACCAGATTCACGCGGGCAAGATTAAGCGCATTGATGGCGATGCCGTTCACGTTTTCGACCGCAACATCCAGTTGCAGCGCGTTCTCATACAAGGAAGCCGCAGCCTGATATTCACCGCGATTGAACGCGCGCTGGGCGCGCTTATTGAAATCCGTGGCCTGCTCCTGTCGCGGACTGCGTATTTCTTCCACATGCCCGCAGGCGGACAGCAACAGGAGACCGCATAGAACAGCGACGCAACGAAGATTCATTCGGCTTTCCCTCATGGCACAGGTTTCGGAGGAACGTAGCCGTCTACCGGCAGGGCCTGCTCCTCGGGTTGAGGGAACAGACCGTTGAGCAGCCAGGATTTCTTCACGCCGCCCAGCGTCTCCTGTCCGTCTTGCACCAGGGCATTGGTATTGCGCACCAGGGAAGGAACTTCTGCGGCCGATTCACTTGTAATCTTCTTGATATCGGCAGTGGCCGATTGCACGTTGTTCAGCGTGGCATCCGCTTTGTCCACCAGTTTCGGGAGCGCCTTGTCCAACGTCCCCAGACTGGAATTCGCGCTGTCCAGCGCCTTGTCCATTTTGACGTAGACTCCGTCCAGTTTCTGATTGCTGTTTGCGCCCAGTTGCGTGAATTGCTTGACCGTCTCGCGAAATTCGGCCGAAGCCTGATTCAGATTTTTGAGGGTTTTCTGGACATCGCCGTTCGGATTGTTGATGCTGCTCGTGATCTGATGAATATCGCTCAGGATGGGCTGGAGCTGCGCCGCCAGATTCTCGAGGACATTGCTGGCATCCTGCCCGCGTTCAAACTCGAGCACGCTGTCATGCGTCACTTGCTTCACCTGTTGCGAACCGGGAATGATCTCCACCACACTCTCGCCCACCAGCGCTTCCTTGATCAGTTTGGCCTTGGCATCTTGTCCGATAAGATGAACATATTCGTCGTCCAGAGCGACTTTTACCTGAACCGTGGCGTTGGGCTGCATGCTCACCGCCTTGACACTGCCGACCTTGAAACCGATGAATTTGACTGCCATGCCTTCGCTCAGCCCCTGGGCGTTGGGCGTATAGAAATAGATCGTGGTGCTGCGGTGAAAATAATCCTGCTTGACCGCGATCATCACCAACACCAGCAACAACACCGCAACCGCACCCAGCATGAAGCGCTGCGTACGTTTTTCGATGGTCAGCAACCTCTGGTTGTAGTTGGGTAGTTTCATCTGGGATTTGTCGTTACAGATGGATCACAAGCTGTTTAGGGTTGTCCTTGTCGCTGTATTCCTCGAAGCTTACCAAAGCCGATGTGCGGAACGGGAAGTATAAACGGAATACTTTGTCGAATTTCGCCACTCGCACCAGTTCCTTGCGCGACAAACCCTCGTTCATGGAGTCGTAAATAACCAGTTCCGGGCTCATCAACATCGCACGCACAAAACCGACCAAACGTTTTTCGTATAACGACAATTGATCGGGCAACTTAAGCAACAGTTCGGATATCGCGGTCTCGTCTTCCAGACCGCATTGGGCGAGTAATTGCGCCACATTGTCTTCAAGGTTTCCCGCGATTTCGATGCCATGATACTGCACCGGAAGAATGATGTTCTCCCACACGCGCAGGTTACTGATCAAGCCGCCGTTGTGCGGCACGATGACCACCCCGGCTTGCTCGCCCAGATTCTGGAGCAAGGCGGAACGCTGGGATTCGGAACGGACGACGAGGCAGTAAGAATAGCCCGATTGCAGCAGGGCCTGGGTAGCTTCTTCTCCATGCAAACTCAGTGTAAACACGGGATTCTCACGGGCTTCTCGAAGAACATTCGTTATGGAGAAGAAAGCTTTAATTGGTAGGCGCGATTGGACTCGAACCAACGACCCCCACCATGTCAAGGTGGTGCTCTAACCAGCTGAGCTACGCGCCTGTAAAAGGCCGCGCATTGTAACCGAACAGGTCTGGAGAGCCAAGAAATTAATGCGGTGTTTTGTTAGTACTGGGAAGAAGCATAATTCTCGAAGCGAGTAAATTCGCCGCGGAAGGTGAGTTCGACTTTACCAATGGGACCGTTACGCTGCTTGCCTATAATGATCTCGGCTTTGCCCTTATCCGGGGTATCCGGGTTGTAGACTTCGTCGCGATAGATAAAGAGGATCAGGTCGGCGTCCTGCTCGATAGCACCGGATTCGCGCAGGTCGGACATCACCGGGCGTTTGTTGGGGCGTTGCTCCAGACTGCGGTTCAACTGCGACAGTGCGATCACCGGCACTTGCAGTTCCTTAGCCAGCGACTTGAGTGAGCGCGAAATTTCCGAGATTTCCGTGGCGCGGTTCTCGCTGGCCTTGCCTGACGGTGATGACATCAACTGGATATAGTCGATGACAATCAAGCCGAGGCCACCATGCTGGCGATGCAAACGGCGCGCGCGCGAACGCAGCTCCAGCGCATTCAGACCGGCCGTTTCGTCGATGAAGATGGGCGCATCGTTTAACAGTCCCAACGCATGGGTCATGCGCGGCCAGTCTTCGTCTTCCAGCTTCCCGGTACGCAGAGTGTGCTGATTGAGCCGGCCTACGGAGCCGATCATACGCATCACCAATTGCGTACCGCCCATTTCCATACTGAAAATGGCCACCGGCTTGTTCGACTCCAGAGCGATGTTCTCGGCGATGTTGATGGAGAATGCGGTCTTGCCCATACTCGGGCGCCCCGCGACGATAATCAGATCGCCTGGTTGCAGGCCGGAGGTCATGCGATCCAGATCGGTGAAGCCGGTGGCAACACCGGTGACATCGCTGGAGTTGTCGCGGTTGTATAACGTCTCGATGCGCTCTACCACTTGCGTCAGCAGCGGCGGGATAGCGGTGAAACCGGCGCGCCCGCGTTCGCCCTGTTCCGAAATCTCGAAGACACGGCTCTCGGCCTCGTCCAGCAGCTGTCCGGCATCGCGCCCGCCAGGATTGTAGGCGCTGGTGGCTATTTCGCTGCCCACTTCCACCAGCTTGCGCATGATGGCGCGCTCGCGCACGATCTCGGCATAACGGCGGATATTGGCGGCGGACGGCACGTTCTGCGCCAGCGTACCCAGATAGACCAGACCGCCCGCTTTCTCCAGTTCGTTGTGACTTTCCAGCGATTCGGCCACGGTGATGACGTCGATCGGCCTCGCGTGTTCGGTCAGACGCCCGATATGGCGCCAGATCAGGCGGTGTTCGTGGCGGTAGAAATCGTGCTCGCTCAACAGATCGGTGATCTTGTCCCAGGCGCTGGTATCCAGCAGGATGCCGCCCAGCACCGACTGTTCCGCTTCGACGGAATGCGGAGGTAATTTCAGCGCTTCGAGTTGAGAATCGGCAACAGGGACAGAAAAATTTTGCATGATGTAACCGCAAATTTCGGGAGGAGAATTCTACTCCGTCGGAAAACAAAAAAGGGCTGTCGCCAGCCCTTTTTCTTAACTACATGACAACGCTGGATTAGCTCTGCATAGCCAGCTGACTAAGCCGCCAAAAAACGGCGGCCAAGTCATTGGTTACTGCTCGCCCACCACTGTCACAGTCACGTTGGCAACCACATCCGGATGCAGGGATATGGTGACCGGATGATCGCCGATCTGCTTCAGGTGGCCGGTAGCCATATGCACTTGGCCCTTTTCGACCTTGTGGCCTTGTGCCGCGAGTGCTGCAGCAACATCCGCATTGGTCACGGAACCGAAGAGCTTGCCGTCCACGCCCGCCTTTTGCACGATCTGCACGGTAGCGCCTTCCAGCTTGGCACCACGAGCCTGCGCATCGGCCAGCTTGGCCTGGTCAGCCGCTTCCAGCTCGGCACGACGTGTAGCGAAATCCGCCACGTTGTGTTCCGTCGCACGCTTGGCCTTGCCTTGCGGGATGAGGAAGTTACGCGCGAAACCGTTCTTTACTTTGACCACGTCGCCCAACTGGCCGAGGTTGATCACTTTTTCCATCAGAATAACTTGCATGGTCTACTCCTTAGTGCAAATCGGTGTAAGGCAGCAAAGCCAGGAAGCGTGCGCGCTTCACGGCCACGCTCAACTGACGCTGGAAACGCGTCTTGGTACCGGTGATGCGGGCCGGGATCAGCTTGCCGTTCTCGGAAACCATTTCCTTCAGGATGTTAAGGTCCTTGTAATCCACTTCCGCGATCTTTTCTGCGGTGAAGCGGCAGAACTTGCGGCGCTTGAACAATTGACGCGAAGCGCTGTTCTTCTTGTCGTCTTTTTTCTTAAATACACGAGCCATTTTGTGCTCCTATCTCAATGTAACGTTATCAATGTGCAACACCAGTTGCGCGATCTTCAGGCTGCGCTGCGCAAGGAAACCTTCGGCTTTCACCATCTGTCCGGGTTGCAAACGGCTGACTTGCTGTGCCGCTTCACCCAGTGCCAGTGCCGGAACCACACACTGTACCTGGCGTTGCATCCCTGCTTCCCGCTGCATCGAGGTGTGGCGCAATTTGAACGCCACTCTCGCCAAACCTGCCGGGGTGTAACGCAAGCCTTCCGGCTCGATCACTTCCCCTTCAATCACACAACGGTTGCTGCTCAAACCTGTTTAAGCCGCCGGAGCTTCTGTTTCTGCTGCCGGTGCGGGTGCTGCGGCATCGCTGTTGAACGAACGCGACTTCTCTTCCTTCATCATGGCGGAAGGCACAACGACTGCAGCCTTGGTCTTGATGGTCAGGTGGCGCAATACAGCGTCGTTGAACTTGAAGGCGTGCTCGAGCTCATCCAGCGTAGGCTGGTCGACTTCGATGTTCATCAGCACGTAATGTGCTTTGTGGATCTTCTGGATAGGGTAAGCCAGTTGACGGCGGCCCCAGTCTTCCAGACGGTGGATGTGACCGTTCTTGCTGGTCACCAGTGTGCGATAACGCTCGACCATCGCGGGCACTTGCTCGCTCTGATCGGGATGCACGATAAATACGATTTCGTAATGTCGCATCTCATCTCCTTGTGGTTTGTAGCCCCCCGTCATGCGAAAGACGGTGGAGCAAGGTTGGAACTACTCAAATAAACAACATCTTATTCCGCTCGAATGCCAAATAGAGACTTTCAAGGGAGGGCGCATTATAGAGATATTCAGCCCAGCGTCAAGCGCTAAGCCTTTAATCCGCCGCGAGAATACGCAGCGGCGGACGCAATACCAACTGGCGTGTCGCCAGCCATCCGGCCAGCATCACCACCGTCATTCCGCCACCGCAACCGATGAACCAGATCGAAATGTTCGTCTGGTAAGGTATATCCAACACAAAGCGCGCCAGCACCCAGCCCAGAAGCACCGCGGCGGCAGCCGCAAACAGGCCGCTCAGACCGCCCAGCACGGCAAATTCGGACAAATGCAGCCGCCGCAGGTAGCGGCTGTCAGCACCCAGGGTACGCAAGATCGCCGCTTCGTGACTGCGCTCGTCCTGTGTAGCCAGCAGCGCGGCATACAACACTGCGAGGCCGCTCAGCAGCGTGAACAGGAATACCGCACTGACCGTCTGCGCGATCTGGTCAATGATGTTGCGGACCTGGGCGATTACCGCCCCCGTGTCGATCAGCAGCACATTGGGAAATTCACGCGCGAGCTCGTCGCCTGCGCGAACCTTGTCCGGCGGCAGATAGAAGCTGCTGAGATAGCTGGCTGGAAAATCCCTGAGCAATTCCGGCGTGGTGATGACAAAGAAATTCACTTTCATCGAGTCCCACTGCACCTTGCGCAAACTGGTGACACGCGCGGTAAAGTGACTACCCGCAACGTCATAGGTAAGGGTATCGCCCAGATGGATACCCAAAGTCTTGGCGATGCCTTCCTCGACCGACAGCTCACCGCTCCCACCTGCTTTCCACCATTTCCCGCTCACCAATTCATTCCATGCCGGCATCTGCTCCATGTAGGAAAGATTGAATTCCCGCTCCACCAATCCGCGTGCGCGCGGATCGGGATAGCTGTCGCCGTTGATGGGGCGGTCGTTGATGGCGATCAGCCTGCCGCGCACCATGGGCTGCAACTGTGGCTGAGGCAACGAACGCTGCGCGAAAAAATCCAGCACCGGCTGCGTCTGGTCGGGCTGGATATTCACCACGAAACGGTTTGGCGTATCCGGTGGCAGCTTGCCCTGCCAGCTTTGCAGCAGATCGGCACGCACCAGCGTCAATAAGAGCAAAGCCATGCCACCGAGGCTCAGCGCCACCACTTGCACCGCCGCACTGCGCCCATGGCGGGCAAGATTGTTAAAGGCGTGCCTCAAATGTGACTCAAACAGAAACGCATAGCGCGCCAGGCCATGCAACAACAGCCAAGCCAATCCCCCAAATACCAGCAATCCTGCCAGCAAACCTCCCAATACTGTCAGGCCCAGTTTCAACGAACCCGCATGCCACAGGAACAGCCCCGCCAACACCAGCAATGCGAGGCCGTAAATCAGCCAGGCACTGGCTTCGGGCGACCCCATCTCGCGCCGCAGCACGCGTAACGGCGAGACTTTGCGCATTTGCAGCAGCGGCAGGAAAGCGAATCCAAGCAACAAGGCAAAGCCGCTGGCAGCCGCCTTGAGCAGCGGCAACACGCCGGGCTGCGGCAAGTCTGCCGCACGCATTGAGGCAATACTCTCGATCAGCGCAGCCTGCGTAACGTAGCCCAGCAAGCCGCCGAGCACCACCGCAATCGCGCCAAGCAGGATGAATTGATACAGGAACAGCCACAGCACCTGTCCTTGCTGCGCGCCAAGACAGCGCATCACCGCGCAGCCATCCAGATGGCGCAGCACAAAACGCCGCGCCGCGAGCGCCATCGCCGCACCGGCAAGAATAGCGGCGGTCAATGCGGCCAAGCCGAGGAAATGTTCGGCGCGTTCCATCGCCGTGCGAATTTCCGGACGCGCATCGCGCACGTCTTCCATCTTTTCGTTTCCGGAAAGTTTCTCCTGCAGTGCAGTTCGCAATGCCTTCACTTGCAATGCGTCACCCGCGATCATCAAACGGTACGAAATGCGGCTGCCTTCCTGCACTAGCCCGGTGGAAGCCAGGTCCGCATCATTCATCAATACGCGCGGCGCAAAACTGGAAAAGCCGATGGACTGGTCGATATCCTTCACAATGAGCGCCGCCACCCTGAAGCGCCGCGCACCGATGCCGACTTCATCGCCTACAGTCATGCTCAGGCGGCGCAACAAACGCTCATCCACCCACACCGTATCGCGCGCCGGAATGTTATTGGCTACATGTACCTTGCCATCATCGATCTCGATCTTGCCGCGCAAGGGATAACCCGGCTCCACCGCCTGTATCTCGCTCAACAACACCTGCTCGCCATGCGACACCATGCTCGGGAACGAGCGGCTCTGTAACACTTGCAGGCCGCGCTTATGCGCCATTTCGCTGTAGGCAGAAGAAAACGGTCGCGTAGACGTGATGCGCAGATCGGCCCCGATCAGGCTTTCCGCCTGCTGCTGCAACGCCTGCCGCACGCGGTCGGCGAACAAGCCGACGGTGGCGAGACTGCCCACGGCCAACACCAGCGCCAGCAACAACACACGCCACTCGCCCGCGCGCCAGTCGCGGCGCAGGAATTTAAGGGATAAACGCAGGAGATTCATTTGCTATACCCAGGAAAATTGTGATCCATCGCGCTTCCTGCCAGTTGACCGATTTTGTGCATCACGCACCAGATTTGTAACAACTATATGTAAGCTAAACAACAATCAAGCCTTATTCAAAACACCATCAGACACCACAAACACCAACGCAATCAATGCACTCACCACAAACGACCGGCTGTTGGCACGCTATATGCGACTGGTTAGGCAAGGGCCGCAATCCCGAGCCTGATAGAAGTTGCCGCAGCAAAATGAACGACGTTAGGAGGTGTGTCATGGCTATCGTTATGAACATGAGCAGCTACGAAATTGAACGCGATCCACCCGAGGCCGGGTACGACGATCGAACCTTATATTACGGGCAAAATCCTGCAGTCCAGTTAAGCCTGCAGCCATTGATTTCAACGAATCATAAGCAGCGCAGCATGCCAGCCGATCTTGCGACGGTAAATATTGAATTGTTCTTGCGCGGAATGTAATGCCCGCAATGCCGCTTAAGCCAATTGCATAGAGCTTGGTGCGGGCTGTCAGCAAGCCAGTCTCGCGCTTGCCAGCGTCAGCATGCGTCTCAATTAGCTTAAGGAAGAGACGACAGAGTCTCATATCGCACCTCATCTTCATATTTGCAGGAGAGGAAAAAACAGCACTACACCACTCTCCCCGCCGCCAGTCGCAACTGTTTTCCGCAACGCCGCGCCAGTGATTCGTCATGCGTAACCAGGATCAGCGTCGTACCTTGTGCGCGATTGAGTTCCAGCAGAAGTTCGATAATTTGAGCGCCCGTGTCCGCATCCAGGTTGCCGGTGGGTTCGTCGGCAAAGAGGACTTTGGGTTGGGTGACGAAAGCGCGGGCCAGTGCCACGCGCTGCTGCTCGCCGCCGGAAAGGTGTTTGGGCAGGTGGTGGGCGCGGGCGCTCAGGCCGACTTGCCGCAACGATACTTCGGCACGCTGGCGTGCATCTTTTACACCGGTCAGTTCCAGCGGCAGCATGACGTTCTCCAGCGCGTTCAGTGCGGGCAACAACTGGAACGACTGGAACACGAAGCCTGCCAGTTCACCGCGCAATCTTGCGCGCCCGTCCTCATCCAGTGTAAATAGGTCTTTGCCGTTCAACAGCACGCTGCCGCTGCTCGGAACGTCCAGTCCGGCCAGGAGTCCCAGCAAGGTGGATTTGCCGGAACCTGACGCACCGACGATGGCGAGGCTCTCGCCGGCTTCGACCTCAAGGCTGACGTCATGCAGGATAACGAGAGGCTGATCGCCACTTAACACTTGCTTGGTGAGACCTACTGCTTGCACAATCGACGCCATGAATACCTTTCTTAAATTCTTTTTGCTGTTCGCCGCACTGGCGCTATCTAACCCTGCATCAGCTGCGAAGAACATTCTGGTGTTCGGCGACAGTTTATCAGCCGGATACGGTATAGCACGAGACGATTCATGGGCGAATTTATTGCAGCTGGAATTGAAAAAAAACCACCCCCAGTTTGAAGTGGTGAATGCGAGCATCAGCGGCGAAACGACTTCGGGCGGATTGCGCCGCATTGGCAGCGCGTTGCAGCAGCATACGCCCGCGGTCGTGATCCTCGAATTGGGTGCAAACGACGGACTGCGCGGTGCCACAATCGCCGATACCGAAAAGAACCTGAACAGGATCATCGAGCAGGTGCAGAAAACACACGCCAGGATACTATTGCTTGGTATGCAGTTGCCGCCGAACTACGGACTGGTTTACACCAGACAATTCCGCGCGCTGTATTCCAAGCTGGCAAGGAAACATGACATCGCGCTGGTCCCCTTCATGCTGGAAGGGGTTAAACCGGAACAGTTCCAGGCCGACAACCTGCACCCCAACGCGGAAGCCCAACCCCTGATCATGCGTCACATCCTGAAATCATTATTGCCCCTGCTGCGCTGATGCCCAATCACCTCATCCACGAAACCAGTCCCTATCTTCTGCAGCATGCCGACAACCCGGTGGACTGGCATCCGTGGTGTGCCGAGACGCTGCAACTCGCGCGCGATCAGGACAAACCCATCCTGCTTTCCATCGGCTATTCCGCCTGCCACTGGTGCCATGTGATGGCGCACGAATCGTTCGAGGATGAAGCCGTCGCCGCCGTGATGAACGAACACTTCATCAATATCAAGGTGGACCGCGAAGAGCGTCCCGATCTCGACCAGATCTACCAGAATGCACATTACCTGCTCGCCCAGCGCAGCGGTGGCTGGCCGCTGACCATGTTCCTGGCACCCGACGGTACGCCGTTCTTCAGCGGAACGTATTTCCCCAAACAGGCACGTTACGGCCTGCCCGGATTTCCGGATCTGTATGCTGCGCATCTCCGAGGTGTACCGGGAAAAGCGCAGCGAACTGGCCGCACAGAGCAAAGAACTCATCATGCGCCTCGCTTCCTGGCAACCAGAGAAAAGTTCCACGGAAGTCACGCTTACCGCAACACCAATAGCAACGGCTGTGCAGCAACTGCAGCAGAACTTCGATCGCGTGAACGGTGGATTCGGCGATGCAACCAAATTCCTGCACCCGGCCGAACTGGATTTGTTGCTGCGGCAAGCGCATGCAAAGGACGACGAGCAAATCCGCTACGTCGCGCTGTTCACTCTGCAGCAAATGGCACTGGGCGGACTGTACGACCAGCTCGGCGGTGGCTTCTGCCGCTACAGCGTGGATGCGCAATGGGATATTCCGCATTTCGAGAAGATGCTGTACGACAACGGCCTGTTGCTCGGTTTGTATTGCGATGCCTGGTTGAGCAGCAACGATGCATTCTTCGCGCAGGTGGTGGACCAAACCGCGGGCTGGGTGATACGCGAGATGCAGTCGCCGAACGGGGGCTATTACGCTTCGCTGGATGCCGATTCGGAACACGAGGAAGGCAAGTTCTACGTATGGCAGCGCAACGAGGTGCGCGATTTGCTCAGCCCCGAGGAGTACGCACTGGTCAAGCCGTATTACGGTCTGGACAGCACGCCCAACTTCGAGAACCGTGCGTGGAACCTGCGCGTGACGCAGCCATTAAGCAAGGTTGCAGAACACCTGAATCTTCGCGAGGAACAGGCATCCGCGCTGCTCTCTTCGGCTCGAGCAAAATTGTTCGCCGCGCGCGAAAAACGTGTCCGTCCGGGTCGCGATGAAAAGATACTCGGCAGCTGGAACGGTTTGATGATCGCCGGCATGGCGAAGGCGGCGCGTACTTTCAATCGCGCCGACTGGTTGCAGTCTGCACAGCAGGCGCTGGATTTCGTGCGCGGCACGTTATGGCAGGACGGCAAACTGCTCGCCACGCACAAGGACGGCAAGACCCACCTGAATGCCTACCTCGACGACCACGCGTTCCTGTTGAATGCGGTGCTGGAATTGATGCAAACAGAGTATCGACCCGTAGACTTGAACTTTGCCGTGCAGCTCGCCGACGCGTTGCTGGCACGTTTTGAAGATACGCAGAACGGCGGCTTCTTTTTCACCAGCCACGACCATGAGTCGCTCATTCAGCGCATCAAGACCGGACAGGACAACGCCACACCTTCCGGCAACGGCATCGCGGCACAAGCATTGTTGCGCTTGTCCGGGCTGACGGGCGACATCCGCTACGCGGAAGCGGCAGAGCGCTGCCTGAAATTGTTCTTCCCCATCATGCAACAGGCGGCCAGCCAGTTCAGCAGCTTGTGCACTGCGCTGGGTGAAACGCTGCAACCGCCCTCGATGCTGGTTTTACGCGGTACCGAAAATGAAACAGCCGCCTGGCGGGCGGCTGTCTCGGCAAAATATCGACCGGAATTGATGATTATCGAACTGCGGGGGAACGAAGCCGGTTTACCTGCAGCTCTGGATAAACCGCACTCGGAAAACACGACTGCGTGGCTATGTCGCGGCACGCAATGCCTGCCGCCAATCACCGGCCTCGACGCCCTCCTCGCCGAACTTGTTTGATCAAATCCAAACCCTTTTGCCACAGTGAAGATGTAGGTCGGGTTAGCGGTTTCATCGCGTAACCCGACATGAGGTTCGATTCTCGGTTTGTCGGGTTACGCTGCGCTAACCCGACCTACATATCTAGTCGTTTAATCAGCGTAGCGCCACACCGCCCGCCTGGGCACCGAATCCGGGGAACATGCTTGCCACGCCGGCACCGAATTTCTTGGCCAGCCGATCGGCAAGACCTTCATGCGTGGTGAAATCCACGATGTTTTCCACCTTGATCACATCGCGCGCAACGGAATCGACGCTGCCGATCTCGTCGGCAAGTCCCATCTGAATGGCCTTGTCGCCGGTCCAGAATAAGCCGCTGAACGTGTCGTCAGTTTCTTTCAGGCGTTTGCCACGCCCCTGTTTTACCACGTCGATGAATTGCTGGTGTATGTCTTCCAGCATGGTTTTGGTGAATTCTTCGTGCTTGGGGTTAAGCGGAGAGAACGGATCCATGAACCCCTTGTTCTTGCCTGCGGTCATCAGGCGGCGTTCCACACCCAGTTTTTGCATGGTGCCGGTGAAGCCGAAACCGTCCATCAGCACGCCGATGGAGCCGACGATGCTGGCCTTGTTGACGTATATCTTGTCCGCTGCAGCGGCGATGTAATAACCGCCGGAGGCGCACATGTCTTCCACCACCACGTAAAACGGAATCTCCGGATGCAGGGTACGCTGGCGACGGATTTCGTCATTCACCAGCCCGGCCTGTACCGGGCTGCCGCCGGGGCTGTTGCAGCGAATGATCACGCCTGACGTGTTCTTGTCCTTGAATGCGTCCTGCAGGCTGCCGATGAGGTTGTCGGCATTCGCATTGCTGTCCGAGGAGATGACACCATTCAGCTCGATCAGCGCCGTGTGCTTGCCAGTCAACGAACCATCGACCTTGTCGCCCATCCAGCCCATGATCAGGAACAGGATGAGGAACAGATAACCGAACGTAAGTACTTTAAAGAAGATGCTCCAGTGCCGCGCACGGCGCTGTTCCTGCACGGCGGATAACGCCAGTTTTTCCAGCACGCCGCGTTCCCAGTTGTTGTTTTCTTCCGCCATTCTTGCGACTCCTTCAGTAAATTTGTTATGCGTTGACCCTGAACCAGGCTCGCAGTTCGATAAAATCATTCAGCAAAGCCAGCGGCTTCATTTCACGCAATTGATCTTCAGGATGCGCGCCATGTGTTACACCCACTGCAGCGACACCTGCATTGATCGCCATTTGCAGGTCGTGCGTGGTATCGCCGATCATCAAGGTACGTTCTGGCGATACATCAAGTTCGTCCATGATCTCCAACAGCATCGCCGGATGCGGCTTTGAAAATGTCCGGTCGGCTGTGCGTGTGGCGTGGAAGTAGCCGCCCATTTGGGTCGTTTCCAGGGCGTGATCCAGACCGTTACGGTTTTTCCCCGTTGCCACGGCGAGCCGGTAGCCAGCGTCATGCAACTCGATAATGGTCTCGCGCGCCTGGTCGAACAGGGGGATCGCCTCGTTTTGAGACAGGAAATGATGGCGGTAGCGCGCCACCAGCGGTTCATACATCTCTTCCGGTGCATCGGGAACCGCGTGGCGCAAGGCTTGCAGCAAGCCGAGGCCGATCACATGGCGTGCCGTCTCATCGTCCGGTACCGGCAATTTGAGATCGCGGCAGGCTGCCTGTATCGATCCCGCAATAATCGCCGTGGAGTCCATCACCGTGCCGTCCCAGTCGAACACAATCAAGTCGTAACGCTTAGTCATTCATGTCGCCAAAATAAAATAGGGGCGGATTCTACCATTTTGCTTGCCCATCACCCCGGTAATCCATACCATGCCGCGCCATAAGGGTGTCTCTAAGAATTCAAAGTTCTAAGCAAGACAAGACGCGAGCACAAAATTGCGACGCGGCATATTCCTAATATGTAAGGAGTAATTTTTTGTGAGTAACGCCGTATTACGACGAAATTTGGATTATTAGAGATACCCTATGAACACCTTACCCAGTTGGCTAATTTATTGTCGCCCCGGCTTCGAGCGCGATTGCGTGGAAGAGACCCAGGCCAAGCCCGTCGAAACAACAGAAAATAGTGGCTTCGTCGTGCTGCAAGGCAAGCCACGCCTGGCCTACAGACAATTGACCTTCGCCCGCCAGCTGCTCAATCTGCATGCGGAAGTGAACGAATTACCGGAACGCGACCGCCTGAGCCCGCTGTTAGCAGCGCTCCCCGCTTCCCCCGAACGGTTTAGCGCCGTGTATCTGGAGGTGCCCGATACCAACGACGGCAAGACACTGTCCGGCTTCACGCGACGCTTCCAGCCTTTGCTTGAGGACGAGTTGCGAGCCAAAGGTCGGTTGGGGAATGAGTCGGACGTTCACTCTTCGACAGGCTCAGGGCGAACGGATGCTTTGCCGCGACTGCATATCTTCTTTCCGGACAATCATCGCGCACTGATCGCCACCGGCGACCCGCACAACAGCTCTGACGCGCTCAACGGCATCCAGCGCGTCAGCATGGCGAGCGATGCGCCTAGCCGCTCCTATCTCAAGCTCGCGGAAGCGTTCGAGGTGTTCCTCGATAAAAAAGAGCAGGCTTTGTGCTTGAAACCGGGCATGACGGCCATTGATCTGGGGGCCGCGCCCGGAGGTTGGACCTGGCAACTGGTGCAGCGCGGGTTGAAAGTCACGGCCGTGGATAACGGTCCGCTCAAAGGCGCAGCGGCAGGACATCCTTCCATCAGGCATTTGCGCGAGGACGGTTTCCGCTTTCGCCCGCAGCGACCGGTGGATTGGCTGGTGTGCGACATGGTGGAACAACCGCAGCGCGTCGCAACCTTGATGACCGAATGGTTCATCGGCGGCCATACCCAGCGCGCCATCTTCAACCTCAAGCTGCCGATGAAAAAACGCGTTGCAGCACTCAACGACGCGCTCAACAGCATACGCACCGCGCTCAACAATAAAGGCGTCCGATACCAGCTGGAAGCCAAGCAGCTGTACCATGACCGGGAAGAAGTGACCATCTATCTGGCGCGCAAGCGCTAGCGATCGATCAGGCGATTTCGTCGATATGGTCGACCGGGTCGCCTTCGCGCTGGCTACGACGGCGGCGCTCTACGCCTGAACGCAGCTCAACCAGCACCGGCTGTTGCATGACGCGACGGCAAACCTTGCGCCGATCCACGAATTGCCCCTCGCTCCGCCGCTGCTGTTCCGCCAAACGTGCAGCTTCCTGCTGTGCAGTCTGTTGCTCGACATTGGGAACCGTTTGTTCCAGTAGTTGTACGGGCTTGACCGAACGAATAGCTGTCAAACCTCCTACCTGACGGGTATTCGGACTCTTCGGCGGCGGTGGAATACTGGACACATAGCGCATAACGAGCTCCTCCGACCGCAAGTGCGCGGTCTGCAAGCCTATTATCGGCAGCTATTGCCTATAATTTAGGCTACTGTCGCATCCAGCTTGTTCAGGAAGTTCTGCAAATCAGGCGGTAACGGCGCGCTGATGACCAGCGGCTCGCCCGTCAGCGGATGGTTGAAGGCAATGGAATGGGCGTGCAGAAACATGCGTTTCAGCCCCCGCTTCATCAATTCCTTGTTGCGCGCAAAGTCGCCGTACTTGTCGTCGCCCGCGATGGGAAAGCCCAAGTGCGAGGTGTGCACGCGAATCTGGTGGGTTCGTCCGGTCTTGAGTTGTGCTTCCAGCAGGCTGAATTCCGGCCAGCTTTTGAGCAGGGTAAAGATGGTATGTGACGCCTGCCCATCCTCGCGCACCATCACGCGTTTCTCGCCCTGCGGCGTGTCGAACTTGTACAGCGGCAGCTTCACATGCTGTTTGACGTTCTTCCATTGCCCCAGTACCAGGGTGAAATAGCGTTTGTCGCTGTTGCCCTCGCGCATGATCTCGTGCATCCCGGTCAAGGCGGAGCGCTTCTTGGCCAGCAGCAATACCCCTGAAGTTTCACGGTCTAATCTGTGCACCAATTCCAGAAATTTGGCTTGCGGACGCGCACTGCGCAATTGTTCGATGACGCCGAAACTGACACCGCTGCCGCCATGCACCGCCGTGCCGGCCGGTTTGTTGATGGCCAGAATGGCTTCATCCTCGTACAAAATAGGGAATTCCGTTGCCGGGACGTACTCGCTTTCGGGCTTTTCTGCCACGCGGATAGGCGGAATACGCAGCAAATCGCCCATTTGCAGGCGATAGGTCTGGTCTATGCGCTTCTTGTTGACCCGTACTTCACCGCGCAGGATGCGGTAAACATGGCTCTTGGGCACGCCTTTCAGGTGACGGAACAAGAAGTTATCGATGCGCTGACCTTCGCTGCCCTCGTCGATTTCAACCCAACTCACGGATTCTTTGCTCAAACCACTCATTTTGAATATACTCCGCCCTCGCGTGTGCGCCTTCGTGAAACGGGATACCACTTTTCCCGTCCAACCTAAGGCAGGCAATCAAGCCGCCTACGAAGCAGCCCCGCCCGGTTATCTCACTCACCGGAGACAAGCAGTGATGGTAATTGATTTGCGCGCTCTAAGCACGAAGCAGATAGATTTTAGTGTGTTGCCCTTACTAGATTTGGCAACATGCATATACAGACAAACTAACAACGAGAAGAATAACTTGAATTGCCGTCGTCATCACAACTCACTTAACAGTTTGCACGACCCAAATTCTCGCGCGCTAACCAGCGCGTAGCTTTGTTCTGCCCGTGTCAGAGCGCGGGAGAAAAAAATGAAACGCATGCTATTTAATGCGACGCAGCCGGAAGAACTCCGCGTCGCCATTGTGGATGGTCAAAAACTCGTTGACCTCGACATTGAAACCGCCGGTAAAGAACAACGCAAGAGCAACATCTACAAAGCAATCATCACCCGCATCGAGCCCAGCCTCGAAGCCTGCTTTGTCGAATACGGCGGTACCCGTCACGGTTTCCTTCCCTTTAAAGAAGTATCCCCCCAGTATTACAGCGCAGGTGCAAGCAATCGCCCCTCCATCAAGGAAGCGCTGAAAGAAGGTCAGGAACTGCTGGTGCAAGTGGAAAAGGACGAGCGCGGCAACAAGGGCGCTGCACTGACCACCTATATCAGTCTGGCTGGCCGCTACATCGTGTTGATGCCGAACAACCCCAACGGCGGTGGCGTGTCGCGCCGCATCGAAGGCGAAGACCGCAACGAATTGCGTGACGTGCTGGCGCAGATGGAAGTGCCCAACGGCATGAGCATCATCGCCCGCACCGCCGGCATCGGCCGCAACCTCGAAGAGCTGCAGTGGGACCTGAACTACCTCAAGCAACTGTGGGACGCCATCGAAGGCGCCGCCGAATCCGAAAAAGCGCCTTCCCTGATTTATCTGGAAAGCAGCCTGGTGGTTCGCGCCATCCGCGACTACTTCAATCCCGAGATCGGCGAGATCCTGATCGACACCGACGACATCTACCATCAAGCCCAGGCTTTCATGAGCACGGTGATGCCGGACAATGTCGACCGCATCAAGCGTTATCACGACGACGTGCCATTGTTCTCGCGCTTCCAGATCGAACACCAGATCGAATCGGCACATGCGCGTCAGGTGAATCTGCCTTCCGGCGGCGCCATCGTGATCGACCACACCGAAGCGCTCACCGCTATCGACATCAACTCCGCGCGTTCCACCCGCGGCGGCGACATCGAGACCACCGCCTTCAATACTAACCTCGAAGCGGCCGATGAAATCGCCCGCCAGCTGCGCCTGCGCGACCTGGGCGGCCTGATCGTCATCGACTTCATCGACATGGAGTCGAGCAAGAACCAGCGTGAAGTGGAAAACCGTCTGCGCGATGCCCTGCACTTCGACCGTGCGCGCATCCAGACCGCGAAAATTTCGCGTTTCGGCTTGCTGGAACTGTCGCGCCAGCGCTTGGCGCCCAGCCTGGAAGAAAGCAACCACAGCACCTGCCCGCGTTGTAACGGTATCGGCCATATCCGCGGCACCGAGTCTTCCGCACTGAACATCCTGCGCATCATCCAGGAAGAAGCGATGAAGGACAGCAGCGCCGCCATCCACGCGCAAGTGCCGGTGGATGTTGCGACCTTCCTGCTCAACGAAAAGCGTTCCGATATCCATCGCATCGAGTCGCGCTTCAAGATCAACGTCATCCTCATCCCCAACCCGCACATGGAGACGCCGCATTACACGGTCACCCGTTTGCGCCAGGACGACATCACTGCCGATCATCTGCAGGCAAGTTACAAGCTGGTAGAGAAGCCGGAAGAGATCAAGCCAACAGCCGCAGCGACGGCGCAAGAGATCAAGGCGCAACGTCCGCAAGCGGCAGTTCGCGGTATTACTCCGGCGCAACCGGCCCCGAAACATGCGGTAAAAGAAGAAAAGAAGACTTCCCTGATCGGCAGCCTGGTCGGCTGGTTCAAGTCCTTGGGCGGAGAAAGCGAGCCCGTCAAACCTGCAGCGCCGGTCAAGAGCGGACGCAACAACCCGCGCCGCGAACGCGGCGAGCGTGGCGACCGCAATGAACGCGGCGAGCGCGGTGAAGGCAGTGGCAACAAGCCGCGCCGCGAGCGCAACGAAGGCGGCAACAAACAACGCCGCGATCGCGACGATGCCCCGCGTGCCGACAACAAGGAACCAAAGGAGCAGCCGGAAAATCGCGGAGAACGCCAACCGCAGCAGCCGCGCCAGCCGCGTCCGGTCGTGGATAAACCCGCACTGGAAACGCCGAAGCCCGTCGTGGCCGGCGAGCAAGGTGAAGAAGGCAACGGCAACCAGGGTCGCAAGCGCGGTCGTCGCGGCGGTCGTCGCGAACGCGAGCGTCGCGAGCAACAAGTGACCACGCCAGCAGGCGAAAACGCGGTGGCGCAAGGCGCGCAAAGCCAGATGCCAGTAGCAAGTGAGGCCGTTGCGCCCGCACCTGTCGCCGCCAAGGCCAACAAGCCCAGCGAATACGTGGCCTATCCCGATTCGATGAAGAGGACCACGCCAACCGAAGTTGTGTCCTATCCGGCACAGTACGTCGAGACTGCGAAAGTGGAAACGGCAAAAGTCGAAGCGGTATCCGAGCCGGTTGCACCGGTTCAAGCTGCACCGGTACCGGTTGCGGCAGCTGTCGTTGCTCAAGTCGCTCCGATCGACCTGAGCAGTGCCGGTCTGACGCTGATCGAAACCGATCCGAACAAGGCAGCCAGTATCGTTCCCGTGCCTGAAAACCGCGAGCACGCACCGCGTCGCCGCCAACGTCAGCGCGAGATATATACCATCGAAAACAACGAACCGTTGCAACAGGTGGAAACGCAGTCGCCGAACTGATCGGTTTGCAGCATAATGAAAGCGCACGGCTTGCCGTGCGCTTTTTTATTTTAGGGAACGCTCGCTATGCTTCGTATCCTGATCGCACTCTTCGCCCTGTCAGTTCTGACATCAGCACAAGCTGCACTGGGACCGGACCCCAGCCGTGAATGGTATAGCGCCGACAGCGCGCATTTCCGCATCAATTACGCTACCCCGCAGCGCGCCCAGGCCGAGCGCATCGCCGACGTTGCCGAGCGCGTGTATTCCCGCCTGAGCCGCGAACTGCAATGGGAACCGGCCGGCAAAATCGAAATCATCGTGGTCGACGAGTTCGATATCGCCAACGGCTATTCCACTCCGCTTCCTTTCAATGAAAGCGCCATCTTCCTCACTCCGCCGAACGACGGCGAATTGCTGGACAACAGCGTGTGGCTGGAGATGTTGCTCACGCATGAACTGACGCACACCTTCCATCTGGACAAAGTACACAGTGGACCAGGTGTGTTGCGCCACATTTTCGGGCGCTTCCCACTGCTCTTTCCCAATCTGTGGGAACCGACCTGGGCCATCGAAGGCATCGCCACCTACAACGAGAGCAAACCCGAACTCGGTCAGGGCCGCCTGCGCGGGCCGATGTATGAGGCGTGGCTGCGCATTGAGCATGAACACGGCTTCAAATCGCTGTCCGAGATGAACGCCGACGGCCGTGCGCTGCCGACCTCCAAAGAATATCTGTACGGCGTCTATTTCTACGATTTCCTCGCGCGCAAGTACGGGCCGGACGCGATCTATAAATACATCGACAACTACAGCGGCAACGTCCTGCCGCGCGTGTATTCCAACCCGGTCGCAGTAACCGGCAAGAATATGGACCAACTTTGGGATGAATTCATCGCGGACTTGAACCAACAGGTCGTGCAACGCGAAGCACCGCTCAAGGCAACACCGCGCGCCGACGGCGATGTCATCCTGCCCGCCAACTTCGCGGTCGACTCCATAGCGCCGGTATCCGACGGAGTGCTGGCCGTGGTTGATGACGGCCGGTTCCAGCCCAGGTTGATACATATCGACCCGCACGGACAAGTGCGAACAATCGCCAAATTGAATTCCGGCGCGCATATCGACGCGCGCACAGACGGCAAGGTATTGATCGCGCAGCCCGATATTTGTCGCAACTTCAATTATTACTACGACCTTTATACCTGGAGCGAAGCCGACGGACTGCGACGCGAGACGAGCTGCGGCCGCTACCGCCGCGCGGTATGGCTGGGAGAACAGATCGCCGCGTTGCGCACCATAGGCGGTGTCACCACACTCAGTCTGCTGGAGCAGAGCCCGAATGGCTGGCGCGAATCGGGCACGCTGTACCAAACCCCGGAACAAGTCGAAGCCGTGGACCTGGCCGCCAGCCCGGACGGAAAACATATCGCACTTTCCGTCAAGCAGGCGACATGCGTGGCAAGTGCTGGAATTCGATCGCACCGGTGGTGCGCCTCGCGTATTGCTTAACTACAACGCCCCGCTGCATGATCTGCGCTATTCCCGCGCCGGCGACGGGCTCGAATTCATCGCGGTAAAGGATCACGTCTACGACCTGTGGAGATACACATTCGGCTCCAATGAAATGACCCGGCTGAGCCACACCTACACTGCGGTGCTCACACACAGCGGCGTGGCGACGGACGGCTCGGTCGTGCTCGGCGTGCTGGCTTCGGGCGGAACGGAGTTGCGCCGCATGCAGACAGTGACACCGTCGGCGCAGGCAAAACTGGAATCGAGCCAAACGACAGCACTGCCTGGAAACAGTCCTCCCATCACCAGCAAGCTGGGACCAGCCGACGATTACCATGCGCTGTACTCGATGTATCCGCGCAGCTGGTTGCCGTCCCTCGTATCCGATCGCGGCTTGACTGCCTTCGGTGCATTCACTTTCGGCAGCGATGCCCTAGGCTGGCATCACTACACCGCAAACGCGATGTGGGAGACCTCGCAGCATGAACCCATGGGCAGCTTCAACTACGATTATCTCGGCGAACATTTCTTCAGCGTGTCGCGCAACTTGCAGGCCCGGGACTCGACAGGTTCCGGCTCCAATACGACCACCACATTGTTTGAACGCACGACGGGTGCCCAGTGGGCCTCGATGCTGCCGTGGCTGAGAATCGAGCGCAGCCTATTTCTGGGTGTCGGTGCAGCCTCTGCAGACCACCGACCGGGTGCCCGTACCCGGACTCGCCACGCGAACGGTGGATGAACGCCTTGCCGCCACCTTCCTGCGCTACGACACGCGCAATACCAACTGGTATGCGGACGGCGTCAACCGCGGCAATCTCAGCACCCTGCTGTACGAAAGTTATCGGCCGTTCACCAGTTTTTACAACGGCTACGTCTCCCGCTTCGATACGCGCCAATATCTGCCAGTCGGAGAGACAGTGCTCAGCGCAAGGTGGACGGAAGCGCACGCGCAAGGCAACACCGAGCAATTCCAGCTCGGCGGCGCGATGGAATACGACCTGACGCAAGCACCCATGCTCAACCAGCGCAACCTACCGTTGCGCGGATATAGCGGTAGCGACGCCGCCCTGCGCGGCCAGAATGTGCGCAATGTGGGCATCGAATGGCGTACCCCGCTCTCCGATATCGACCGCCACGCGATGTCCCCTCCCGTCGGCATCGATCGCCTGTCGGGGTCGGTGTTCATGGATGCAGGCAGCGCGTGGGACAACGGCAATGCGCGGTCAAGATACTATCGTGGGGTGGGTGTCGAATTGATGGGCGAGGTGATGATCCTATATCGCCTGCCCATCCCGCTGCGATTGGGTGTCGCACGCGGCCTGGACAATCCCGGCGGCACTCGGGCATATTTGCAATTGGGGCAGTCGTTCTAGTTCAATTCTGCAGATGTTGCCGGCGAATGTGCAGCAGCAAGCCATTCGCCGCATCCTCCACCATATCCAGCACGCGCTCGAAGCCGTCGGTACCGCCGTAGTACGGATCGGGGACTTCGCGTTCCCGGTGATGCTCTGCATACTCAAGAAACAGGCCCAGATGGCCTTGTGCATCGGGCGGGCGCAGATGCTTCAGAATAGCAAGATTCGCTTCATCCATCGCCAGCACATAATCAAAGCGGTGGAAATCACCGGCCTCGACCTGGCGCCCACGCAGGTTGCTCATGTCATAGCCGCGCTGCCTGGCCGCACGCTGCGTGCGCGCGTCCGGCGCATCACCGATGTGATAATCGTGCGTGCCTGCCGAATCTATCTGGATATGTTCCAGCAATCCAGCCTTCTCAACATAGCGGCGAAATGCGGCTTCGGCCGTAGGTGATCTGCAGATGTTGCCCATGCAGCAAAACAGGACTCTTACTTTATATCTATTTTCCATATGGCTGTAGTTGAACCGAGGTCTTTCCGGTACCGCGAGAGAGAAAGTTTAATATTCTCAACTACTCGCAGAAAGAGTACAAGAAATCATCTCGGATCAAGTTGACGCCAACCCAACCACACGCGAATCTAAGCCAACAGTGCGTCAAGTATTGGAAAAAGTTCTCGTTCCTCGAATCGCACGTGCCCGGCCAGATCTCTACCAAACGTGGCCAAAGCTACTCCATCATTCTGCTGCAATCCGTTGAGTAGACCTCTCAGGTTTTGATGTTCAGCCAAAGTGCGTTCGACCAGCGGCCTATGTTCAACACCGGTTAGCAATGGCAACAATGATTTTTCTTCCAGTTGAAAATGCGACTGTAATTTATTTTCGAATTCGCGAAGAGCTCGTTGACAGGTTTGCATAACCAAATCCTCACTGCCTGACAGTGCGGCTCGTTCACATGCCTTTGCCAAAGTAAGGGCGGCGTGATGTTCTCGCGATAAAGGTATTAATGTCGCACTGCGTTTCATATATTACCCAGAGGTTTTTGTCCTCAATCGTATGACACCTGGATATTCACAACTAACGGATAATTTGCTCAATTTTTTCTTGCGTCAGGTGTCCTTCATGTATTTCTATCAAATTCCCCGTCGGGGAATACAGAAAACTGGTTGGCATCCCCTTCATTTCGCCAAAATTACTAGCGATGTCCTCATTCCCCATTACAACGGGATAAGAAATGGAATGTGCCCGAAGCACGTCCGTGACTTCTTGGGTCTTCCTGTACATCACCGCCACACCGATAACCTGCAAGTCCTTATGCTTTTTCTGAATTGCGTCGAGATCAGGCATTTCTTCCAGGCAGTCGGAACACCATGGAGCCCAGAAATTGACCAATACCCATTTGCCTTTTAACGCTGAGAGTTTGTACCGGACTCCATCCTTGTCTTGCAGGTTCCAGTCGGCTGCGTGAGCTGCCTGTGTCAGACACAGTGAACACAGGAGCACCAGCAGCACACTCTTTAATGCGATCAACGATTGACGAGCAGTGTTCAACATATCGATCATCCTTAAAATAAAATCCCGTAGCAAGTCGGCAGTACTACTTCACTGCAGTGACCACATAGTGATTATGTTGTTTCACGAACTGGAACTGGACCTTCTTCCCTGCAGTCAGTTTGCTGAAGATCTTCTTGTCTTCCACTGAAAAATCCATGGTCATCGCGGGCCAGCCGAGGCTGGCAATGGGTTCATGGCTCAGCGTCACCGTGCCTTTGGCTTTATCGACGGCATCGACGACTCCTACGCCTTCGCTGATCGCCGGCTTGGCGCTCGTTTCACTCATGTCCATGTTCATAGCCATATGATCGTGGGCAAATGCGCTATTGACTGGAACCAGTGCCAAAGTGGCAAAAAGAATCGCTGCGTATTTCATGTGTAATCTCCTTTGTTTGGGTTAAAGATCATTTTGTTCGAGTAGTACGTAACAGTCGTTTTTCCTGCCATCCGAGGTAGATCACTGGAATCACAATCAGGGAAAGCAGCGGAGCGGTGATCATCCCTCCAACCAACGGTGCTGCGATCCGTTTCATCACATCGGTACCGATCGCATCGCTGAACATGACCGGCAACAATCCAGCGACGATCACGGATACCGTCATCATTTTTGGCCGCAAGCGCATCACCGCTCCGCGCATTACCTCGACTAGCAGGGCCTGGCGGTCAATCACGCGGCCCGATTCGAGCAGCGTATCGATGGCGCGATCGAGATAAAGCAACATGACGATGCCGAATTCCGCAGCGACTCCGGCCAGTGCAATGAATCCAACGGCTACCGCAACGGACAATTGGTACCCCAGCAGATAGACCAGCCACACACCGCCGATCAGCGAAAACGGCAGGCATAGCAACACCAGCAGCACCTTGTCCCACTGTTTGAAATGCAGATAGAGCAGCAGCATTACCAGCAAGATGGTCAATGGAACCAGCCAATACAGGCGCTGTTTAGCATGCTCCAGGTTTGCGTACTGACCCGACCACTTGATTGCATAGCCAGGTCCGAGCTTGACCGATTTCTCAATGGTCTCTTTGGCTTCCCGCACGTAGCCACCCAGATCGCGTCCTGCGACGTTGATGTATACGTAACCCACCAGCCGTGCATTCTCACTCTTGATCTCTGCGGGCCCATCCTGAATGCTCAGATGTGCCAATTCGCGCAGTGGTATCTGTTCTCCCCGCGGCAGCGTCACCCGGCTCGCAGCCAGTTTCTCCAGCGATCCCCTGAGTTCGCGCGGGTAGCGCAAGTTGATAGAAAATCGCTCGCGTCCTGCAACCAGTGTGCTGACGTTCTCTCCACCGATCGCGCCCTGAACCAGGTTCTCCACATCGGCAACGGTCACGCCGTAGCGAGCCGCATTGGAGCGGTTGACTTCGATATCCAGGTAATGTCCTCCCACCACTCGTTCCGCGAATACATTCTGCGTACCGGGTATTTTTTTCAGTGCCGATTCAATCTCGACGCCCAGCTCGGCAATTCCTTTCAGATCCGGGCCGGTGATCTTGATGCCAAGCGGCGTGCGGATGCCGGTCGCCAACATGTCAATGCGGGTGCGGATAGGGTAGCCCCATGAGTTGGTCAAGCCGGGAAGCCGGACTTCGCGATCCAGTTTGGCAATCAGGTCTTCCACGCTCTCGCCGTCCGGCCACTGGTTTTTCGGCTTGAGCAGGATAGTAGTTTCGAACATCGACAACGGCGCCGGGTCGGTTGCCGTATCTGCCCGCCCGGCCTTGCCGTACACGCGCTCTACTTCAGGCATCGCCCTGATAATACGATCCGTGATCTGCAACAGATTGGCGGCCTCGTCCAGCGAAATTCCAGGCAGCGTAGTCGGCATGTAAAGTAAATCGCCTTCGTACAGCGGCGGCATGAATTCGCTGCCGGTCCGGCTCAAGGGATATAGCGTCGATATCAGCAAAGCTCCAGCCAGAATCAGCGTGAGCCCGCGTTTCCTCAGCGCCCAATCCAGCGCCGGGCGATAACCCGCCTGCAGCATTCGGTTCAAGGGATTGTGTTGTTCGCCGGCGATTCTGCCGCGAATGAAATACCCCATCAGCACCGGCAACAGGGTCACCGCCAGCATCGCTGACGCTGCCATGGCATAGGTTTTGGTATAGGCCAGCGGCGCGAACAACTTGCCCTCCTGACCGGTCAGGGTGAATACCGGCAGGAACGAAACTGTGATGACCAGCAGGGAAAAGAACAATGCCGGCCCGACCTCCAGCGCACTCTGGCGCGCAGCATCCCAGCGGTCGCCTCCCTCGCCCATGCGCTCGAGATGTTTATGCATGTTCTCGATCATCACGATGGCGGCATCCACCATCGCGCCGATGGCAATCGCAATTCCGCCTAACGACATCACATTGGCCGTCACGCCTTGGGCCTGCATGATGATGAAGGCGATCAATATGCCCAAGGGCAAGGTCACGACGGCAACCAGCGAAGAGCGCAGGTGAAACAGGAATAGCAGACACACCAGCGCCACTGCCAGAGATTCCTCGATCAGCTTGCCGCGCAGGGTATGCACCGCATCAAGAATCAGGCCCGAGCGATCATATGTCACCACCAGCTCGACGCCCTCCGGCAATCCGGAACGGATATCTTGCAACCGCTGCTTGACCGCGTTCACGGTATCCAGCGCATTCTGGTTGTGGCGCATCACCACGATTCCGCCAACTGCTTCGCCCATTCCGTCCAGATCGGTTACGCCGCGGCGCGGCTCCGGACCGGTGCTGATATGCGCCACATCCTGCAGACGTACCGGCACGCCCTGCTCATCCACCGCCAGCGTGATGCCGCGAATATCGTCGAGATTCTTCAGATAGTTTTTGGAGCGCACCATGAATTCTGCGCGCCCCAACTCCACCACCGATCCTCCACTGGCGGAATTGCTCGCCCGGACCGCATCGGACACTTGTTGCAGGGTGATCTTGTACGCCACCAACCGGTTCGGATCGACTTCGATCTGGAATTGCTTGACCATGCCGCCGACGCTGGCCACTTCGGAAACGCCGGGCAAACTCTGCAACTCATATTTCAGGAAGAAATCCTGCACCGCCCGCAACTGGTCCGCATCGTAGCGATGTCCGCGATCGACCAACGCATATTCGAAAATCCAGCCGACGCCGGAGGCATCCGGACCCAGCGTCGGCACGGCACCCTTGGGCAGGCGTGCTTCAGCCTGATTCAGGTACTCCAGTACGCGGGATCGGGCCCAGTAGGGATCGGTACCATCCTTGAACAGGACATAGAGGTAGGATTCGCCATACATCGAAAACCCGCGCACGGCAGTCGATCCTGGCACCGAGAGCAATGCAGAAGTCAGCGGATAGGTAACCTGGTCTTCAACGATTTCGGGCGATTGCCCCGCATAGGGAGTCTTGATGATGACCTGCACATCGGACAGGTCTGGAATAGCATCCAGCGTCATTTCCAGCGTAGCGCGGATTCCGGCAACAGCAATCAGCAAAGCCAGCGCAATGACCAGCAGACGGTTGCTGATAGACCAGTCGATGATGCGCCGGATCATGTTTAGTGCGCGTGCATGCGTTCGGACGCAGCACTAAGCGAAGACGCTGAATCCAGCAGGAACTGGCCATTGACCGCGACTTCTGCATCTTCCTGCAGGCCATCCACGATCTCGATACTATCCCCGTTCTCAACGCCGGTCGTGACAGGCACTGGCAAGAAATGTCCTGCGCCGCGCGACAACATCACCATATTCCCGGCCCCGGTGTACATCACGGCCGAGCGCGGCAACACCAAGGCCTTGTGCGGGTGAATCTGGATGGTTACGTCGGCAAAGGTACCCGTGCGCAGATGGTAGCGTGCATTGTCCAACTCCACCCTTGCAATCACTTTATTGCCACTCGCCAGCGGATTAATGAAACTCAATCTGGAATGAATTTCCAGCCCGTTTGCATCCCTTATTGTCACGGCATCACCGCGTTTCACCTGCGACACCTGATCCGGGTAGAGCACGATCATCTACCCATACGTTGGAAACATCGGCCAGCACAAGAACCGGATTCGCTGGCATAACATAACTGCCTTCTTTTACATTGATCTGGCTGACCACACCGGAACGCTCCGAGATGATCTGCACCACTTCGACTGGCCTGTTTTTTTTCTTCGATGGTCTTGATGCTGTCGACGCTAACGCCCTCTTCCTGGTTCAGCTTGAGTCTGATCATTGGCGGCATCCATCGCCATATCCATCACATAGTCGTTTTCGGTATCTGAAGTGGTCGGGATGGTCTGCAGGAGCTGTTTCCTGCGCTCGATCGAACTCAGATAGGTACGTTGCCGCGTAATCAGTTCGGGTGAGTAAATCTCGTATAACACTTGCCCGGCCTTGACCTCTTCGCCTGCTGCATGGACGTACAACTTCTTGATCCAGCCTTCGTACTTTGGGTGAACAGAGAAAGTCTTGTTTTCGGCAATGACCACATTGCCATAGGTCTGAACGGCCTGGCCGATGACCTCTTGCTTGATGCGTGCCAAACGAACGCCCATACGCTGCACGGTGGCGCTGTCGACCTGGATGCCATGCACATGCATTTCTGCAGCGCCGGCTTCGACAAGTTTCATTCCGCAAATCGGGCAGGTGCCCGGATGGTCCTGCGATATTTCAGGGTGCATGGGACAAACCCAGTATTTCTGCGGCCCTGCGTTATTAATCTGGGGTAATGCTGAGATCTGCTTCGCTTCGTTCCCATGCGAGACCAATGGGCGTGCGAAAAAATAAGACACAAGGACAACTGCGACGATCAAAACGACACTGACGGCAATTTGCTTCCTTGTCATGCTGGTTGGTTCCTGAAAAAAATGGGGAGGACTAGCCTCCCCAAAGTCCACAACTGAATTACTTGAGGATGATCATTTCGCCGTGACCTTTTTTCGGATCGGCGTCCTTCTTGCTAACCAGAACCGTGATCGCACCGCGCAGGGCAGCGTTCATGGAATGGTCAACGATCGCAATACCAGCTACATCCTTGTCCTTGGGCGTTACCAGGTCGAAGGTATCAGCTTCGGCCACGGCTACGTTGTAGGTCTGAATCCCGTGCAGCGTATTTTTCGGATTGCCGTTGATATACACGCGATCCCAGATGCTGGCGATAGGGTGCAAGGCAACTGGCAAGTTGACGTTTGCATTCAAGAAGAAAATGCGCACGCGCTCTCCGGGCAAGGCTTCCAATACATCATGACCGCCGTTTGGATCATGCACGGGATCGTAATGAAGTATCTTGCCGTTGATCAGAGAACCTTTCCAGGCGTTGGCATCACCCAACATTGCGCCGTAGTTTTCGACATCCGGGAAATACTGTGACTCAACCAACACATACTCGCGATCGGCTTTCGGATAGTTCTTCTTATCCTTGGGCTCGACAATAATCACACCGTACATGCCGCGCGCGATGTGCTGCACCATCGGGCTTGCACCACAGTGGTACATGAACACGCCGGGAACTTTGGCTTCGAATTTGAAATGCTTCTGTTCACCAGGCTTAACAGGTGCAAACTCGTCCAGCACGTTCACTTGCGCGGCATGGAAATCCATCGCGTGTGAATTCTTGTTTTCTGCCGGATTGATCAAAGTAAAATCGACCGTATCACCTTCGTTCACACGCACCGGCTTGCCTGGGATAGTACCGTCGAATGTCCATGCTGCCATGGTATCCGCGCCACCAACCAGCTTGCCATTGACGGGAAGATCAACTTCCCTGGCCGTCATGGTAATTTCGACGGTTTTGGCAAATACGCCCGATGATGAAAGCAATGCCGCTGCAGCAAATACTGCATAAGTCACTTTCGTAAGTTTCTTCATTCACACTCTCCCTGTTTAGCTACGTTAAACACAACTACTTCTGACCACTTACTACTTCTCCTCCTCGTGCTGCTTATTTCTCTACTTCTTGGTGCCTGCTTACTGCTCTTCTTGTTGACGCCCGCTTCCTTCCCCTTTTTCTCCCCTCCCACCCTGCTTTCCCTACCCCTCAACTTTTGTCATGATCCAAATTTGCATTTGCACAACACGCGCAAGTACTGCACCAGATCCTTGATTTCTTCGTCGCTGAACGTGTCTCCCCATGGCGGCATGAGAATGGATTTGTCGACCGACGCCCCGCCCTCTTTGATCACTTTGAACAAGGTATCGTCCGAGCGCGCCGACATCGCCTTCGCGTCGGTGTGATCACGGGGTTGCACCGCCATGTCGCGGACATTTACGCCATTGCCATTGCCCTTGATTCCATGGCATTGCACGCAATAGGTTTTGTAATTGTCAGCAGCATTTTCTTTTGCGTATCCGGGCGCCGAAATCAGCAGCATTGATAGCGCCAAGAGAATTTGGCTATTTGCCATTTCCAGCTCCTGTCTTTATCTCTTCAAAGTAGTAACCCAGCTTTTGTATGTTGCCATCCGAAACATGTTTGTTCGGCATCCAGGTCTTGGGTTCCCAGGCTTGCGGGCTGCGTATGAAGCTCGCGATGAATTCGGGCTGCAGGCGTTGTGCAGCGGTGTAAACCTCGGGGCCGGAAAAGCCACCGTAATCCGGTTCGATCTGATGGCAGGCCATGCATCCCAGGAACTTGTCGAACATCATCTCGTCCATCATTTTGGAACCCTTGCCGGGAACGATTTTTTCCTTGGCGATCAGATCGTCATGCTGCTTCAACTTCATCAACTCTGAGGCAACCGCTGCTGCATCGGATCTGGATAGCGCCATGTGCTCACTGATCGTTGCGGGATCCACCACATCGTGCTTGTCACCGGTCTTGATATGGTTGCCATAGAACTCTCCAGCCGGGCGTATGTGCGTCGGCTTTTGCAACCAGTCCACCAGCCATTCCTTCCGGTATTTATTTCCCGCATACGCGAGGTTCGGTCCCTTGAGGCTCCAGATTTCTTTCAGCGTTTGCGGTGCCGGGCCGGACAGATTGTGGCAAGACACGCAATTCTTCTGCAGGATCGCGGCACCATCATCTGCCCATGCAGGCATGGCGAGACCGAGCAATGCAACGACTAATATTTTCTTCATGTTATCTATGCCTTCTGTTCTGCTCTATGGGCTGGCCCTGGAATGCGGGGTTGTTAAACAGGCCATATCCCTGCTTGAGCGACTCGCTATAGAAGAAATTGGGATCGTAGACTTTGTCCTTCCACGCATAGAAAGGATCGAACTTGATGCCCTCATACTCGAACACGGTCACCGGTCCACCCAGCATGGCTCCGTTGTTCGTCATGTGTTTGTCCACGTGGTCATGCATGATGAACAAGCCCGGATTCTTCATTTCGACGATTGCGTCGTAACGCTCGCCGGGTCCGACAGAAATGGTATCCACGTAATAGGGATGCTCCAGCGGGTAGCCATCCTTATGTGTGATCAGCATGTCGTGTCCATGCATATGCATCTCGTGGAATTCGTCACCCGCCCCATAGAAACGCAGCCTTATCACATCACCTTTTTTCACTCGAATCGGCTGCGTGTACGGAAAAGACTTGGCGTTGACGGAAAAGTAATCGGAGATATCTTGCGGAGCGCCCCCTTTTCCGTAGGAATTGGCATAGGCGGACTCCCATGTATTCATCATGAGGATCGCTTCCTTGGTCACTTTCTTTTCGAGATCACTCGGATTCTTCGGGTCAATGATCAATGGCCCCCACATGCCTCGCGTTGCGACATGCTCCCAAACGTTTACGTGGCAGTGATACCAAAGGCTGCCTGGGCGATCGACGGTAAATTTGTACGTGAACGAATCGCCCGGTTGAATCGCATCCTGCGTAACTCCTGGTACACCATCGTTATGCCATGAACCTATCTGATTGACGCCATGCCAGTGCATGGTATGTGGCAAGGTCGTGTTGTTCGTCACATGTACGGTCACATCGTCGCCTTGCTTGACATGAATCAACGGACCGGGAACCTGCCCATTGAAGGCAAATACCTTATTTACGAATCCTGGCGCTACTTCGATCGTGACCTCTTCGATCGTCATATTGAATTCGCGTGCGTCGGCCCAGGCAAAAGACGGCAACGCTCCAAGCACAGAAAAGATCAACCCTGCTATTGCTCTTGACAATTTCATCATCGCCCCCTGAAGGTATATTTTTTATACATGTTCTCGAGCCAAAAAAAAGTGCCTTAGTTAATTGCGCACTTTCTTATTTGCTGCGACAAAAATGTCGCATGAGTCATGTTGGGCTCAACTATAAATATCGATTTAGCAGGCTGTCAACAGAAAATGTATTTTTCATACATGTTTTACGCATGCATCACAATTACATAACGCATTCTTAACAAGCAATAGTTTTATGGGTATTATTTTTGAGAAAAACAGGAGCAAAAATTCAGCTGTTGGAAGACTCGTTTCGGATTTGGCGCGATCAATTCTCTGTTTGCTTTAAATACACATTCCGCCTCACCCGACACTTTGATCTATCCGCTTCAATTGAGCGATATTCACAGACACGGATTTCACAGGGCCTGATCGGGTTGCCGGTTTTGCTGCGTCCGCAAGCGTATTTTTCTCGAGCACTGCCATAAAGGCAGATCGCCCTTCGTACAACATAGACTTTAAACGGCATGTCGGACTTATCACGCAGTTATCCGTCTGCGGGTTGAAGCATTCCAGCAAATTCATATCAGGCTCTGTTTTCCTGACCACATCGCTCAGCAAGATTTGTTCGGGGGCATGGGCAAGTCTTATCCCTCCATTCTTCCCCCTGCTGGTCGTTATGAATTCATTTACTCCCAAGTTGTGGACCACTTTTACCAAATGATTGCGTGAAATTTTGTAGTATTCCGCTATCTCGGTAATCGTAGCCGATCCTTCTGGCTTTGACGCCAGATACAAGAGGACCCGCAAAGAGTAGTCTGTGTAAAGTGTCAGTTTCACAATAAATATCCCTATACGTGTTGAATCACCTGGAATTTACCCGATGCCTCAACATTGTTGCAGTTGCGTTTCGTAAATTTCAATAGCAAATATTTTGCAGCATGATTCCATGCAGAGGAATCTTTCAAGTCATATCCTGAAAATGACGTTGCCGAACGTGCTGCAACAAACCATTCGCTGCGTCCTCTACCATGTCCAGCACACACTCGAAGCCATCCGTGCCGCCGTAGTATGGATCGGGGACCTCGCGTTCCCGGTGATGCTCTGCATATTCCAGAAACAATCCAAGATGGCTTTGTACATCGCGTGGACGCAGATGCTTGAGAATAGAAAGATTCGCTTCATCCATCGCCAGCACATAGTCGAAGCGATTGAAATCCTCGGCCTCGACTTGGCGCCCGCGCAAGTTGCTCATGTCATAGCCGCGCCGCATAGCTGCACGCTGCGTGCGTGCATCCGGCGCATCGCCGATGTGGTAATCGTGCGTGCCTGCCGAATCGATCAGGATATGCTCGGCCAGCCCCGCCTGTTCGACGTAGCGGCGGAACACGGCTTCGGCAGTAGGTGACCTGCAGATATTTCCCATGCAGCAAAACAAAACCCTAACCCTGACCTTATCCAAGTTACTCATTGCATCTCGCCTGCACGTCAATCAATCCCGTTGGATCATGTATCTGTTTTTTCATTTCCGGACGGCCTGAATATCAATACTGCCCAATGCGTCCATGATGGCGCCGCGCAAAGCCTCCGCTTTTGCAGGCTTGTACAAAATCGACAGTCTTGCATTCTGGGCAAGAATATACGTCTCCTTGCTGATATCGCCGGTAAAGAGCAAGGCAGGCAATTCGGCACCCCAGCGCTTACGTATTTCAGCAATCGCGTCCACGCCATTAAATGCTCCCCTCAACCCGAAATCCGAGATGACCATTTCCACAACCTCGCCCATGGCATCCAGTTGTTCAATCATGTTTGCAGCAGAATCGGCAAACACTACCCGGCACCCCCACGATTGCAGGAGATTATGCATTCCCATGCGGATACTGCCTTCATTTTCAATGACCGCAATCAAGCAGTCCTCCAATGCAGGCGTCTTGCCCGGCAGGCGCAGGGCGGGTTGCTCATCAATAATGCCACCGTTCGCGAGTGGCACCGTCAATACAAATGAAGATCCTTTTCCCAGTTGTGAGCTTAAAGTGACTGTATGTCCCAACAGGCGCGCTGCACGATCAACAATGGACAGACCCAGCCCCAACCCCTGTTGCCGGTCCCGCTCCGAATTGTCAACCTGATAGAACTCATCGAAAATTCTGGGAATCTGATCTTTGGCGATCCCAATGCCCGTATCGTGCACCTCAATGGAGAGCATATGCCGACGGAGACGACACCCGACCAGAATGCGTCCCGAAGGAGTGTAGCGAACCGCGTTGGAAACAAGATTACGCAGTATCTGCCCTGTCAAAATCCTGTCGCTTTCAATAATTGCCGAGCAAGGCGAGAATTTCAAAAGAATTCCCTTTTGTTTTGCAAGCTGCTGAAACTCTTCTTCCAGTTCGTTAAATAACGTCTGGATGGCGAACGGCCTGATTGTTTTCTTGATGGCCTGACCATCCAGTCTGGAAATATCAAGCAAGCCATCCAGCAAGCTGCACAACGAAGTGGTTGCCTGTTGCGCATGCTCCAGAACGTCCCTCCCAGGGTGGGACAGTTGTTGTTCGAATTCCAGCTGTTCGAGAAAAATCATCAACGCGGCCAAAGGCTGGCGAAGATCGTGGCTGGCTGCGGCAAGGAAGCGGGATTTTGACTTACTGGCTCCCTCCAGCAGTTCGTGCTGCCTTGATAGTTCTTTTACCAAGGATTCATTTTTAAAACGCAGGCGCTGTGCTTCTACAAAAATATGGTTCTTCTTGCTACCGAGCAGAATCGTTATCGGCATGAACAAGAACAACATCAGCGCAAGTACGGTATGGATACGGTCGCCAATTGTCATCAGCCAAATAACGGAAGGAGTGATGCACGCAACCGTAAAGGTGCGCGGGGGCATGACAAGTGAAAAGCCCTCCGATGTGGAAGTTGCTGCAACCACGGCGGATACGGTCAGCACGAAGTATTGATAGGTGGTGGGCAGATAAACCAGCATAGCCGCGTTGGCCACACCCCAGCAGACTCCGGCCAATCCCCCGCTGAGCGCCTGACTGTTCGCCCAACCTGTGGAGCTGCGAACTTCCGGTGTACGGTGGTATTGCCGGATCAAGTCGTAACGGTAGAGGGTAATCGCAATAAGGATAATCAGGGCAGGCGCCCATATCCACTCGGGTGCTTCATCATGCACAACATAAACCACGAGTGCATATACCACCAGGCCTGCCAAGTTAAGATCGTTGGCATCATTGAAATATGCCTTGACCTGCTCGGCCTCAATTTCATTGCGCTCGTTTGGCGTGATTATTTGGTCTGACATGGTGCGTGATTTGTCTCTCCCTGCCTCGATTCACAACGGCGACAGGAACACGCTGTCGCGCAATTTCTTCAACTGGTCGCGCACCTGCGCGGCCTTCTCGAATTCCAGATTCTTGGCGGCTTGCAGCATTTCTTTTTCCAGCCGCGCAATCTCTTTCGACACTTCCTTCTCGCTCATCGCCAGATACTTCGCCTGTGTCTGTGCAGCCTTCAGCGATACGCGTTCGTCATCCACATCATAGGCGCTGTCGATAATGTCCTTGATGCGTTTGACGATGGATTGCGGCGTAATGCCGTGCTCTTCGTTATAGGCCACCTGCTTGGCGCGGCGGCGATCGGTTTCGGAAATCGCTTTGCGCATGGATTCGGTGATGCGATCTGCATACAGGATGGCGGTACCGTGCAGGTGGCGCGCGGCACGGCCTATGGTCTGGATCAGCGAGCGTTCGGAACGCAGGAAGCCTTCCTTGTCCGCATCCAGAATTGCGACCAGCGATACCTCGGGAATATCCAGCCCCTCGCGCAACAGGTTGATGCCGACCAGCACGTCGAACATGCCCAGGCGCAGGTCGCGGATGATCTCCACGCGCTCCACGGTTTCGATGTCCGAGTGCAGGTAGCGCACCTTGATGCCGTGTTCGGCGAAATATTCGGTAAGGTCTTCCGCCATGCGCTTGGTCAGCGTGGTCACCAGCACGCGCTCGCCCACATTCGTGCGCAAGGTCACTTCGGACATCAGGTCGTCCACCTGGTTGGTGGCGGGACGTACTTCGATGGCCGGATCGATCAAGCCCGGTCGGGCGCACCACCTGCTCCACCACCTGCCCGGTGATGCTCGGCTTCGTAGATGGAAGGCGTGGCGGAAACAAAGACCGTCTGGCGCATGATCTTCTCGAACTCGTCGAAGCGCAGCGGACGGTTGTCCAGCGCGGACGGCAGGCGGAAACCGTAGTTGACCAGGTTTTCCTTGCGCGCGCGGTCGCCCTTGTACATGCCGCCGATCTGCGGAATGGTGACATGGCTTTCGTCGATGATCATCAGCGCGTTCGGCGGCAGGTAATCCATCAGCGTCGGCGGCGCTTCGTTCGGACCGCGGCCGGACAGATGGCGCGAATAGTTCTCGATGCCCTTGGTGAAGCCGATCTCGGCCAGCATCTCCAGATCGTGCCGCGTGCGCTGCTCGATGCGCTGCGCTTCCACCAGTTTGTTCTCTTTCACGAAGAAAGCGATGCGCTCGGCCAGTTCCACCTTGATGGTTTCGATGGCCTTCAGCGTCGTGTTCGCGCGGCGTCACGTAATGGCTGGAGGGATACACGGTGTAGCGCGGCACGCGGGTCTGGATGTGCCCGGTGAGCGGATCGAACAGCGCCAGCGATTCCACCTCGTCGTCGAACAGCGTCACGCGCAGCGCGTTTTCGCTGCTTTCCGCCGGGTAGATATCGATCACATCGCCGCGCACGCGGAAATTGCCGCGACTGAAAATCCACATCGTTGCGCTCGTACTGCATCGCGACCAGACGCTTGATCACGTCGCGCTGCGCCATTTTTTCGTGCTCGCGCAGGTGCAGGATCATGCCGTGGTAATCCACCGGGTCGCCGATACCGTAGATGGCCGACACGGTGGCCACGATCACGCAATCCTGCCGCTCCAGCATGGACTTGGTGGCCGACAGACGCATCTGCTCGATCTGTTCGTTGATGCTGGAATCCTTCTCGATATACACATCGCGCGACGGCACATAGGCCTCGGGCTGGTAATAGTCGTAATAGGAAACGAAATACTCCACCGCGTTTTCGGGAAAGAAATCGCGCAACTCGGAATACAACTGCGCCGCCAGCGTCTTGTTCGGCGCCATGACGATGGCAGGCCGCCCGGTGCGCGCGATCACGTTGGCCATGGTGAAAGTCTTGCCGGAACCGGTCACGCCCAGCAGCGTCTGGTACGACAGCCCGTCATTGATGCCTTCCACCAGCTGCGCGATGGCCGTGGGCTGATCGCCCGCCGGGTCGAACGGCAGGTGCAGGAGGTAGGGACTGTCTGGGAAAGGTGATGGTTTTCATGGTCAGCCGCGTATTGTACGGGGAATGGCTGGATTGCCAAACCATGAAGCGTGGTAGAGAATGCTGTTACGGCAAATGCACCTTTACCCTCTTGAATATTGTGAGAAATAACATGATGAACAGATTTGAAGTTCCCATTGCCCAGCTTTCATTCACCGAAAAACTGGATTTGATGGAGATGCTTTGGGCGGATATGGCAGGCAACGAAAAGAATCTGGAATCCCCAGCCTGGCATGAAGCCATTCTCAATGACCGCGAAGCCGCCCTGCAGGCCGGCAAGATAACCGTAACAAACTGGGAAGAGGCCAAGGAAAGAATCAAGAAAAACGTCGCATGAGGATCAAAATCCTCAGCGTTGCCGAAGACGATCTCGAAGAAGGTCACCGATTCTACGAATCACAAGCAGACGGCCTCGGCACCTATTTCCTGGACACGCTCTACTCCGACATCGACTCGTTGGCCTATTTTGCCGGGATGCACCGCGTAGTGCTGGGCTACCACCGGCTACTCTCCAGACGATTTCCATTTGCTGTTTATTACCATGTTGCAAACGATGAAGTCATCGTGTTTGCCGTGCTGGATTGCCGCCGGAATCCTAGCTGGATAAGGAAGAAGCTGAGCGAGTGATGAGTTATTCCGTGCGGGGCGCGAATCTATTCCGAACCCGACCGCGTTTAATTCACAATGATTGAAGGATACTGTTGACGTAACATTAATTCAGTCAGGACGAATCTGAAATAATCGTAGCCCCTACTTCATTGGGTCAGTGTACCAAGAGAGGAAGCACATGGAAGTAGCTATCATTGGGCTCATAGGTGTTTTGCTCGGAGGGTTGCTGACCGTTGCAAAAGACTGGTGGCTCCAAAGAAGGACGAACCAGAAGGACGCTGAATACTTGTCAATTCAAGTGTCGTGCGCCCTTGAAAAATATGCGGCTCGTTGCGCGGAAGTCGTAGCAGATGATGGTTTATGCGAGGGGCGGCCAGACGAGGATGGGTATTGCAGGCCTCAAGTCTCGCCACCAAAGTTCGAGCCTGAGTCCTTGAAGGTAGAGTGGAAGTCGCTTCCTGCAAACCTCATGTACGAGGTTCTAGACTTTCCCAACAAAGCAGAAGTGGCGATCCAACGTGTTGACGGTGTATTTGAGTTCGCGACTCCTCCTGATTTTGACGAAGGATTCGAAGAGAGACAGCTTCAATTCGCCACTCTCGGGATAGCTGCGTCGAAATTAGCTGCGAAGCTACGCAAGCATATAAAGCTTCCTGCCAGAAGCACAGACGATTGGGATCCCGTCCAGTTCATGGAAGAACAACAATCTGCCATCGAGCTGCGAAGACTAAAGAGAATAAAAGGTCATAAAGCCCGTCCTTAATACATCAAGAATAAGCCAATCAAGGTTCTCGACCGTAGGCCAGATAGAGGAGCTTCAAAGCTCATGAAACTATTCTGACACGCTCCTCGACTGCAAGGCAGTTTCTTTTCTCACTTTCTAGAGAGAGCGAAATCCTTAGAGGGTTTGCAAAAGTTTTCAGCCAGCGTAGTGCACCGTTCAGTCCTCGTCCAGTGCAGACGGTCAACGTAAAGTTGAAGTTACTCAAACCTCGCTGACTCCCAGGCATGAATTGCCTGCTTTCGAGTCAATCCCCAGTGATAGCCGCCAAGCTTGCCGCTTTGTTGAATGACGCGATGGCAAGGGATCAGGAATGCGACAGGGTTTGCGCCCACGGCCAGCCCCACGGCTCGCGCGGATTTCGGATGTCCGATTGCAGTTGCAACCTGGGAGTAGCTCACTATCTTTGCAGGCGGTATCTGCAGCAATGCTTTCCACACGCTGATCTGGAAGTTCGTTCCGCTAACATGCAAAGATACCGGGCGATCCAGGTTCTTTTCTCCGCTGAACATGGCCTTGATCACTGCTAAGCGTTCGTTGCCGGTTTTCATGCAGCCTCGCATGGGGCCACTTGTTGCGCAGGACTGCCAGATGTTCATCGATTTCCATGTTCTCCAGAGAACGAAAAATTGCAGACACCTCTGGGGGTGATGGCGATAAACGCCCTGCCAAATGGGGTGTCGTGTACAGCATACTCAACCGTCAAACCCGCGCCTCCCATTTTGTATTCGCCGGGTGTGACTGCTTCCAGATGGACGAAGTGGTCATACAAACGCGAACCGCTGCTCAGCCCGAGGGAATCGGAAACTTCAAGTATTGATTTCGATTCGCTCAGCAATTGTTTGGCGCGCTCCAGTGTAAGCACCTGCAGGAATCGTTTGGGGGTCACACCCGCCCAGCGGCTGAACAGACGCTGGAAGTGGTAGGGACTCAGATTTACATGGGCCGCAATTTCATTCAGGGTCGGTTGGCTGTCGACGCTGCGGGCAATGAATTCGATGGCGTCTGCGATACGTTCATAGTCTGTCATGTGGGTATTCCATTGGGATATGCTCCAGCATGAGTGAAGTATGGAGGTTGAAGTACTCATCGGCGACCCGAATCTTGCTAAGTCCTAGCCATTCACAGCCATGCCGCCCCTCTCACCCCGCTTGAATCTCCGAAGCGATGCTTCACCAGCCTCGTATCCACCCGATCTGAAAACACCCATCTTCCCCATAGTTCCGGCACACGGGTGTACAGCCTTTCGATGTTGGACATGCCGCCGCCCAGCACGATGACATCCGGATCGAGGATGTTGATGACGTGTGCGAGGGAACGCGCAAGGCGGTTCTCGTAAGTTTGCAGGCTGCGCTCGCAAGCGTCATCACCCTGCTCAACGCGTGCCACGATTTCTTCGGCACTCAAGGTAAGAATCCTTACCTTCGACAAGCTCAGGCCGAACGGATTCTTTGGTCTCGATCTGATGCAGCTTCGCCATGCCCGGTCCGGAAAGAAAGGTTTCGATGCAGCCTTGCTTGCCGCAGTAGCATGGCGGGCCGGGGAGTTCGTGCGCTTCCGGCCACGGCAGCGGGTTGTGGCCCCACTCGCCAGCGATACTGTTGGGGCCGGTGAGGATGTGATTATTGACCACGATGCCCGCGCCGACGCCGGTGCCGAGGATCACGCCGAACACGACAGAAGCGCCAGCTGCAGCACCATCCATCGCTTCGGACAGCGTGAAGCAGTTGGCGTCGTTGCTGATCGCAACTTTGCGTTGCAGCAAAGCTTCCAGGTCTTGCAGGATGGGCCGGTCGTTGAGTATCACCGAATTGGAATTCTTGAGGCGGCCGGTTGCTTTGGATAGCGCGCCGGGCGTGCCGATGCCGATTGAGGCGCGCTGTCCAAGTTCAGTTTCGGCGTCGTGAACCAGCGCGGCGATGGCCTGCAGTGTCGCGGTGTAATTCCCGTTTGGGGTGGGCACGCGACGGCGCAGGAGTTCCTTTCCGCTATCGTCAAGCGCGATGATTTCGATCTTGGTGCCGCCCAGATCAATTCCTAATCTCATAATCTACCTAAAACTAAAGAAGCCGTTCGGGCTGAGCCTGCGGAAGGGTCGCTGCGAAGCAGCGGGGTACCCACCGGCGTACTCCTTGCGGGTGCTGTCGAAGCCAGGGCTTTGTAATTCGCCGATACATGTGGTCTTCCATTCATGGTTCGACAAGCTCACCACGAACGGAAGGCTTGTTCGGTTTTTCATTTGCAACCTGAAGCCAGAACGTCACCGGACCGTCGTTAATCAGACTCACTTTCATATCCGCCCCGAACATGCCGGTCGCCACCCTGGAATGGGTTTTCCGCGCCTCTGCCACAAAGTATTCGAACAGTGCCGCTCCCTGCTCCGGCGCGGCGGCAGATGAGAAGCTGGGGCGCGTGCCTTTATGCGTATCGGCAGCCAGCGTGAATTGCGGCACCAGCAGCAGTTCACCGCCGATGTCGGTAAGCGACAGGTTCATCTTGCCCTCAGCATCGGGGAAAACGCGATAGCCCAGCAAACGTTCGAGCAAGCGCTTCGCAGTCGTTTCGTCGTCATGCTTCTCGACGCCGACCAGCACCAGCAGGCCGCGCCCTATTTGCCCGACGCTGCGGCCATCCACTTTTACGCTTGCTTCGCTGACACGCTGTATCAATCCGATCATTTCCCTGATTTATCGCGGTGACTTGAACGTGCCGGATTTTACTGAATGGATTGGTGCCCGTATTGTTTTCTGCATCTCCGAGCTCCGAATTGCCCATACAGATCAATTCTGACTGATTGAGTCGACGTATAGGTTACCTTCCATGGAACCCAATAGGCACGGACATTTACAGGCGCCATTGCCTGTAAGCAAACAATCACGGCATTCTCGAAGATAGGTGCTTGCAGATGACCGCTGAACAAGCGTTTCAAGCAAGGAGGATTTGTACTATAAAATTCGCAGCAGCAAGCGGGTTGCCGGAATTACGAAGTAGTCATCGCCAGACAGTGTAGATCCGACGCCGGGTTGCACGCCTGCTCTTATGAAATTGCTTTGTAGACTTCTTGCTCGCCTATGAACGATTCATTACCGGCTTCATAGGGTTTGCGGAAAATCGCATCGCCAATGCGGCCCAGTCTTGTGCTTTCCGGTTCCCAAATAACCTGGAACACAGCCAGGGAGTCTTGTTTGCCGTGAAATTCGGCTCGCGTAATGGGTCGTACGATGTCCGCCAAACCGGATGGCAAGGCATCCATGACTGCTTGGGTGGTCAGAATTTGCCTCGCCCGCGTGATCGACGCCACTCGGGCGGCAACATTCACGGTATCGCCAAACACATCGTTTGCCTTATGGATGACTTCCCCGTAATGGAAACCGATACGCACAAAGATCGGATGCTCACCGCCCGGCCGTTGTGCATCCAGGGCAGACTGCATTGAACAAGCCGCCTTGGTGGCGACAGCAACGCTCGGAAACGAGCACATGATTTCGTCGCCGATGGTCTTGATCAGGGTGCCTTTATGGGTGACGACTTCCTGTATCAGGATGTTCAGGGTACGCGTGATGACATGCAAAGCCGTATCGTTGCCCAATTGGTCGTACAAGGCGGTGCTTCCGCAAATATCGGCAAACAGAACGACAAGCTTGTTCTTTTGATTTTGGGACGCCGGCTCACTGTGAATGGCCAAGTCTTGCCTGGATGCGTAGTGGATGATTTTTGCGATGCGCGGATTCTTGTGCAGCAAGGCGAACTCGATGGGCGTTAGTCCCAATTTGTTCCTTACCCGCAGCTTTGCGCCATAAAACAGCAGCATGAGCACCATATCCGCATGGCCTTTTTCTACAGCAAGATAGATCGGGACCTGGCCTTCCTGGCTGAAGTTAATTTCCACATCGGAGATAAGCAATTGATGCAGCGCAGCCAGATCTCCGTTGAGTATGGCGGTAATGACGCCATTTCTGGATTCAATGCTGTCATGCTTGTAACGAACCACCTCTTCCTGTTCAGCGCGATTATTCTTCAGCGCACGCAGGTGGTAGAGCTTGTACAGCAAAGCGGTAAATACGAGTACGCCCGAGGCCACGATCATTGCCTGTTGGCTGATACCCAATTGACCGGCCAGTTGATCCGGCAAGTTTGCACCAATCGCCAGTACCGACACTGTGATGAACAGCATCAATTTGAGATAACGGAACAAGGCAATAACGACGGTCACGGTCAGCGTGACCAGCAACAAATTGCGGTCGACCAGATTCCCAAGCATGCCATCGGGAAGATTGGCAGCGAATGCCATCAAGGAAACCACCAAAAGGATGATGACTTCGCGATTTTTTATGTCTATTTGCATATCGCCTCCCGTTAACATCGTTCGTTATCGGCTCAAAGGGACTGCAAATATCGGTCGGACAGTGCTTTGGAGTAACGGACACCACTCTGGCTTGACGTGGCAACCGGCAATCCCGCTGTCGTAGAACCTGAGGCTCCTTAGACCGGAAACTTTGCGTCCCTACTTTTCAATAGGTTTGCTTTTGGTTGATTCAGACTGCTTTATACCAAATTTTTAGGGATATTTCCTCTAAATCATCATCTCTATCGGCAACGGGCTCGTTAACTTTAGTCATTTTTCGCTGGCCAACCGTCAAATTGGGGAGGCAGCACGCCCAAGACCCCTGAAACGGGGGTAACCAACCGTCAGTTCAATACGGAACTTCCAAGGCTTCGCACAGGTATTGCATGAAAGGAACGCTGGCAGCAAAGCGTTTCCCGGCCAGCTTGACCAGCCCCGGTCCGGCGGTCTCGGCAATGGACAAAGGCGCAATGGCAACGAAGTCTTTGCGCTTGATATCTTCTATAGCCGGGTGCTTGCCATCGTAACCGCGCGGCGGCCGCGTCAGGCTGTCGCCCCACAACTCCCATTGCGCAATAAACTTCTTGTCGTCGCGCGCAGCAAACCATTTCTCGGGTTTCTGCACAATGTGATCGCGCAATTTCCCCAGCGCGTCGGATTCCGGATGCCAGCAGCCAACCGCGAAGAAGCATTCATCCGTTGCAATATGCACATAGAAGCCCGGTGCATGAATATCCTTGCCCAGCGCATGCCGGAACTGGATGCCGATGTTGGTCTTGTACGGGGTCTTGTCGCCCGAGAATCGCGTATCGCGATACACGCGCATCAGCGAGCCGCCCATCTTGCGCGGTTCCGCGCGGAAGTTCGGAGCGAATTTCTTCAGAACTGGATCCATCGCCTCGATAAAGTCCAGCGCGGGCTCCCGCACCAGCGACTCGTAGCGGGGCTTGTTCTCCTCGAACCATGCCCTGTTGTTATTGGCAGACAATTCGTCGAGGAATTTGAAAGTGGCTTTGGTGAACATGTGGAAGATTGTATTTCCAAAGTGAGCTCTTAGGCTAGGTTATAAGCTGGTAATTGCCAAACCAAGATGCATGGCCGATACTGCCTTCTAACCACATCCAATCAATGGTTATTTAGGATGTACCCCCTGCCTGATGAAGGACTGCTGCGCCACTTGTCGAGAAGGAACGGTATGAATTCAATTGGTCGATACTTTCTGGCATGTCTGTGCACCGTCGGAATGCTGTGGACTTCAACGGCAACCGCACAGACAGTGAAAATCGGCATACTGGCCTTCCGCCCCAAGCCTGAAACACTGCAGCAATGGTCACCCCTTGCCAAACAACTCAAGCGGGCCATGCCGCAGCATGACTTTATTATCGAAGCCTACCATTATCCCGAACTGGAAAAAGCCGTTTCCGAAAAACAGGTCGATTTTGTGCTCACCAATCCGGGACACTTTGTGCTGTTAAGCAGGCGGCTCGGGGTGTCTGCTCCTTTGGCAACGCTCATCGTCACGGACAACGGTGTGCCTCTGTCCTCATTCGGCGGGGTGATCTTTACGCGCGCCGCGCGAACCGATCTGCAGCAACTTACCGACCTCAGACGCAAGCAACTGGTGGTACCGGATTTGGGTTCTTTTGGAGCCTACCAGGCACAGGCTTATGAATTCGCGCTAGCCGGCATAAAACTTCCGGACGATGCCGTCATCAGGATAGTCGGCATGCCTCAGGATAACGTAATCAAGGCTGTGCTGAACGGAAGCGGCGATGCCGGATTCGTTCGAACTGGCGTGCTGGAAGCCATGGCGCGCGAAGGCAAGCTGGAACTGTCGCAGATTCGAATTCTGAATCAGAAGCACATCGACAACTATCCATTGTTGCTATCCACTCGACTGTACCCGGAATGGCCGTTCGCAGCTTTGCCGCATGCGGATCAGAATATCGCGAGGCGCGTTGCCGCGGTCTTGTTCGAGCTGGAAGATGACCCCGCTGTTGCACGGTCGATGGGTATACACGGCTTTTCTACTCCCAGCGATTATTCGCCGGTCGAAGAACTGCTGCGCGAATTGCGCCTGCCGCCCTTTGATAGCACGCCAAAATTCACGCCGCACGATGTCTGGACCCGCTATTACTGGCAATCCATGACGGCTGTCGCGGCGAGTCTGGTTATTCTGCTGTTGTCGACCGGCTTGTTATTGACGAATCGCCGCCTGAAGACCAAAAGACTGAAACTCGAAAATGAAGTCCGTTTTCGCCATGGCTTGCTCGACGCCTTGGGCGAAGGAGTATTCGGCGTGGACGCCGACGGAAAATGCAGCTTCATCAATCCGGCAGCATTAAAGATGCTTGGATTTACCGAGGATGAAGTGATCAACAATGATCAGCACACGATGTTTCATCATCACCATCCAGATGGTACACCTTACCCCGCTCAAGATTGCCCGGTCCACCTGTCGCTTGCCGATGACAAGACGCGCAGTAGTGAAGACTGGTTCTGGCGCAAAGACGGTACCAGCTTCCCAGTTACGATCACCGTCTCGCCCAACTTGATTGACGAGGGACAAAAAGGGGCGGTTGTGGTGTTCCACGACATCACCGAACGCAAACTCAGCGATGAACATATGCGTCATCTGGCACAGCACGACACGCTGACCGACCTGCCCAACCGGGCCATGTTGAACGATCGCCTGCATCAGGCATTGGCTTACGCGAAGCGCGACAATCAAAGTGTCGCGCTACTGTTCATCGACCTGGACCGTTTCAAGCCCGTCAATGACACATTTGGACATGTTGTGGGAGACTGGCTGTTGAAGCAGGTCGCGATCCGGGTAACCGGCTGCGTGCGTGAATCGGATACGGTGGCCAGGGTCGGCGGCGATGAGTTCGTCGTGCTGTTGCGCATCATCAATAGCCTGGATGATGCCATGACGGTCGCAGAAAATATACGCAGTGCGCTTGGCCAGCCATTCAATCTAGCGCAGCAAAGTCTGGATATCTCATGCTGTGTCGGTATTGCGCTGTATCCGCAACATGCGGCAAACGAAACTGAAATGATGGAGTTTGCCGATATTGCCATGTACCAGGCCAAGCAGGATGGACGGAACAGGGTGTCGGTGTACCAACATAAAAACAGTTAAGTCCCGTATCAGGTGCCCATCCTTGCCCGAAGCCGTCCCAGTAACCCCATAAAATTCCCGGCCAGCAGTTTTTCCTGAGGGTCGCTGATCGGCGCCACAGTCTGACGATTTTGCAGTACAGGCTGGTTGCGCAAGGCATGAAATCGTTCCAGCATGGATTCGAGGTTGCGTGCCAGAATGCCCTTGCTCACGGGCTTGGGCAGGAAACGGGTGATCTGGGCCTGATTGATAAGTTCGATCAGACGCGATGTATCGCTGAACGAAGTCACCACGATGCATTGCGTTTGCGGATTGAGTTGCTTGATGGTTTTGAGGATGTAACCGACGTTCGTTTCACCCAGCATAAGTTCCGACACCACGACCGATACGTCCTGTTTCGCCAACTCTTCCATGGCATGTTGTGCGTCGGAAGCCCAGATGATTTCGCAACGATCACCCAGAGTCTCATGCACTGTCGTGGCTGTGGATTCGTCATGATCCATGATCAGTACTCGCGGCTTGGCTTGCGCCACATCAACGGATACTTCCGTATGCAGCTGCACCGCAAAACTGGCCTCGGCAATGGCCGCGGCTTCGGCAACCACTTTCTTCACTTCCGCCGCGTCCCAAGGTTTCATGAGGTAGCGAAATACTTCCCCTTCGTTCACGCTGGCGATGGATGCGTCCAGATCGGAATATCCGGTAAGCAGGATGCGCATGGTGGCGGGTGAAGTCTCACGCGCGATGCGCAGCAGTTCGGAGCCTTGCATCACGGGCATGCGCTGGTCGCTGACGATGACATGTACCCTTTCCTCGCGCAGTATCCTGATGGCTTCGTGCGGATCGGTAGTCACGCGCACGTTGTAGCCGACGAAGAACAACATGCGCAATGAACGCACGATGCGTTCTTCATCGTCAATGATCAGTATGGTTGGTTTGTTCATGATGGTTTTTCCTTTGTTATGCCGCTGCTTCCAGCACTGCTGGCTGATGCGTCCTGATTGCAGAATTGACGGGCAATTTGATATGGAAACAGGCACCTTCTCCCGCACGCGAATCGACATGGATTTCACCGCCATGCTTCTGGATGATCTGGTGCGTGATGGCCAAGCCCAGACCCGTTCCTTCTCCCACCGGTTTGGTCGTAAAGAACGGGTCGAAGATGCGCGTCAACAAGTCTTCCGGAATACCCTTGCCGTTGTCCGCCACGCTGATGTGAACTGCACCGTCGTCAAGCCATGTCCTGATGTACAGCTTGCCCTGCCCTTCCATGGCCTGTGCCGCATTGGTGAAGAGGTTGAGGAATACCTGGTTGAGCTGCGACGGGGCGCAAGTGATTCTGGGCAAATCGCCCAGTTCCTTGATGACTTCCACCTTGTCTTTAAGTACGTTGCGTCCGATATTGAGGGCGCTCTCAATGCAGTCGTTCAGGTTTACCGCTTCAGTGGCCGCCGCGTCCATGCGGGAAAAATCTTTCAAGTTCAGGACCAGCTCGGAAATTTGGGCGATCCCGTACAGCGAATCTCCCATCAGCCCCTGCATCTCGCCCAGCATCTCCCGCGCATTTACATCATTACGCAACTCCGCGATCTGCTGCATTTTTGCCGCAATCTGAGCATCGGTAGCGTGAGCATCCAGCATGTTGTCGACCAGCGCTTCGTATCCCGCGATCATCAACTGTACCTGCTGGAACAGCTCCTGGCCCATCGCGACGTTGTTTTGCACATAGCCAAGTGGCGTATTTATCTCATGCGCAATACCCGCCACCATCTGTCCCAATGAAGCCATCTTTTCCGATTGCACCAATGCCAGCTGTGAAGACTTGAGCTGTGAATTCGCCTGTTCAAGCGCGTCGGCGTTGGCTCTCATCTGTTGCTCCATCGCATGCAGCAAGTCCATCACGAAACCCACGCCGAGATAGCGGCCTCCGCGGGTGACAATGAAATCTTCTGTGAGCGGGAATTGCATGTTGGCTGCGACATGCCGCGCGGCAACCGCCAGCGGTTGATCCAGCTCGACCAGCAGCGGTTTGCTATTGATGAAATTGCGAATGGGACGCTTGCCGTGCAGTTCGCGCGCATAGCGCTTGAGGTAGATATCCATGAAACGGTAGCGACTGATCACCCCGATAGGGCGGCCATCCTCAACCACCGGCAGCGAAAGCAACTTGGAATATTTAGGATCGGAAAACAAGTCAGCAACGTCTTCCAAGGGAAAATCTGGCGGAATGGCATCGATCGAATTGATCAGTGAAAAGATATCCTTACTCGGTTGAAGCGTTTGCTGCATGCATCCTCCTTGTTCCAATTGCATATATAAGCAATTGTATATATTTATATTTTTTCAACGGCAACAAGGGGATGTCAGCAAGACCAGAGGCATAGGGCCGAAGCACTATGTCGCAGTCCCGCTACCATGGTTTCCTTTAGGCCGGAGACTTTGCGCCTATACTTTTCAGTATATTTGCCAAGTTTTAAATGCTGGAATACTGCAAAAATAATTTAAAATTAATGTGTTATGAATTACACACTAGTGGCAATTATCTCTTGCTCCAGCTTCGACGGATTATATTGGCCGCGATATGACAGGCAGATGAAATCGACTGCAGGCTCAGGCAAAGCGAATTTGCATTACCCACTCAATCCACTCCTAGCTCATTGAATCCATGTTTCCTTCATCGCAGGTATAATGCGCACCCCCATCTATCAATCTCAAGGAAAAATCGTGTCACTCTCCAAACGCGTACAAGCCATCAAACCCTCCCCCACTCTTGCCGTTACCGCCCGTGCGGCAAAGCTGAAAGCTGAAGGCAAGGACATCATCGGGCTGGGCGCGGGCGAACCTGATTTCGATACGCCGCAACACATCAAGGACGCAGCCATAGGCGCGATCAACAAGGGTTTCACCAAATACACCGCCGTCGGCGGTACGCCATCGCTCAAGGCAGCGATCATCGCGAAGTTCAAGCGCGACAATGGCCTGGATTACACCGCAAAGCAGATTCTGGTGTCCTGCGGCGGCAAGCAGAGTTTCTTCAACCTGGCCCTGGCCGTGGTCAATCCCGGCGACGAGGTGATCATTCCTGCGCCATATTGGGTTTCGTATCCGGACATCGTACTCATTGCGGAAGGCAAACCCGTGATCGTGGAAGCGGGCATCGAGCAGGGTTTCAAGATGACCCCGGCACAGCTGGAAGCCGCCATCACGCCGAAGTCCCGGATGGTGGTAATCAACAGCCCGAGCAACCCGTCCGGCGCGGTCTATACGCTGGAAGACTTGAAGGCGCTGGGCGAAGTGCTGCGCAAGCATCCGAACATCCTTATTGCCACCGACGACATGTATGAGCACATCGCGCTGACCGATGCCAAGTTCGTCAACATTCTGGATGCCTGCCCCGACCTGTACGCGCGCACGATGGTGCTGAACGGCGTGTCCAAGGCCTACGCAATGACCGGCTGGCGTATCGGTTACGCGGCGGGTCCGGAGAACATCATTACCGCGATGGAAAACGTGCAGTCGCAAAGTACCTCGAACCCGACGTCCATTTCTCAAGTCGCAGCTGAAGCCGCACTGAACGGCGACCAGGGTTGCATCGCGCCGATGCTGAAGGCTTTCCGCGAGCGTCACTTGTTCGTGGTGAACACGCTGAACAAGATTCCCGGTCTGAGCTGCATCATGGCTGGCGGTGCGTTCTATGCATTCCCGGATGCGCGCAAGGCTATCGCAACGCTACACAAGAAAGGCACCATCAAGGAAGCCACCGATATCGCCTTCTCCGAATATTTGCTGGTAGAAGCAGGTGTGGCCGTGGTACCGGGATCGGCGTTTGGCAGCGAAGGTTACGTCCGTTTGTCCTTCGCCACTTCGATGGAAAACCTGCAAAAAGCACTGGAGCGCATGGCCAAGGCCTTGTCATAACAGTGTGAGCATCGAACAGCAGCAGGCAGTTGCAGCCGAGGTCTTCGCCGCGTTAAACAGCGGCAAGCTGGAACTGCCTACGCTGCCCGAGATTGCGATCAAGATCCGCGAGACGATCGATGATCCCAACGTTTCCGCCGAAGCGCTGGTACGCCTGCTTTCTACCGATCCATCCATTTCCGCGCAGATAATCAAGACGGCAAACAGTGCCGCGTTCTCCAACGGCAATCAGGTGAACGACTTGCGCTCGGCAATTTCTCGCCTCGGTTACCGCATGCTGCGCAACATGGTGATGATCATCACCATGAGCAAGCTGTTCAAAGCGAGCAATCCGATAATCGGCCAGGAATTGAAACGGTTGTGGGATCACAGCCGCGAGGTTGCGGCCAATAGCTACGTACTGGCCTTGCATCAAAAACATCTCAAGCCGGACCAGGCAATGCTGGCAGGACTGATGCATGACCTGGGCGCATTACCGCTTTGTATTTATGCGGACCGCCATCACCCGCGTCTCGACCAGGAAACATTGGATGGATTGATACGCAAATTTCATACCGAAGTCGGTGCCAAACTATTGGAAAAATGGCTTTTCCCGCCCGATATGGTCGAGGTCGTCGCACAGCACGAGAACCTGCAACGCATGACCGCAGACGGATTGTCCGACTATATTGACGTGGTGACAGTGGCGAACCTGATGTTGCCGACGACGTCGAAATTCGTTGCCTGGGAGAACGTGCGTGCGGCAGGCAGACTGGGTTATAGCCCAAGTCAATGTCAGAATTTCCTGTCCAGCCATGCAGAGCAGATATTAGTGGTGCGGGAGATGCTCGGTTTCAGCGATTCGCCGCCAGTCGTAATCAAGCACGCAACTCAAGAAGCCGTCGCCACCGAAAATTCGTCAAACAAGATGCCGGACGAAGACTCAAACGCCAGCATCAAGTCTCCTGTCCGGCTTGTTCAAATTCTTCAAGTAACGCGGGTCTCAGTGTCCTGCGCGTAGTTTCTCTTCCGGCAAAGTGCCGTACAAGACCAGCGGGTTGCTGCCGTCGCGCATCTTGATTTCAGCGTTGAAATTACCCGAAAGCTGGTTGTTCGACGACACATCGAATGATCCGTTGGCATTCAACATGCCGGATACAATCTTTAGTTGGCGAAAATGAACCGTGTGGTTGTCCAGTTTTACTTGGCCAATCATGTCGTCAAAATGGGTGCGGCCGCCGACCAGATTGTCGCGGCTCAACAGTCGCGCAGTCTCCACCATATCGACGTTGAATGTGCCTTTCTTTACGTTGAAAGTGCCTTCCAGATGCGGATCATCATCCATCTGCGAGAGCTTTGTTCCGGCCATCGAGAACGTCGCTTCACCGTACACGTCACCTTCAAGATGCAGCTTTGGAAACATCTTATCCAGATCGAACGTCTTTGCTTCCACGGTGCCTTGCAGCTGCCATCCTTTGGTCCAATTAAGCTTTGCGGTCCCTAGCATGATGCCGTTATAGATATGTGCATCCATTTCGGTGAAATTGACCCCACTTTCGCTTAGTTCACCCTTGGCACTCAAGTCGCTGAACACAATATCCCGCATCAATGGCAAGGAACTCTCTTTCAAGTTCACACCCAATTGCCAACGCCCTTGATCGGATTGGATATCTACGCCAAGCTTGTCATCGGCACTGTGCAGCGAAATCCGGCTGAACGCTCCTTGTGCATCCATATCGGCGATACCGCTAAATACCGGCAATGCAACCTCGTCCGAAACAATCTTCACGCTCTGCAAACTTAAATGACGTATCGGATAATTCTTATCGCTTCCCAATAACTTGAGGCTGGCTGCCTGTTTGTCGAGCAGACGACCTTCGATACTGACGTCCTCCAGTTCTGCATTGCCAATTACTTTTACCGCCGAGAAAAGGGATGACAAATCGAAGCTCAACACGGCGCTACCGATCTTTACTTCCTGGCCGCTACCCACAGTCACATTCTGCAAGCGCAATTTGGGCGGTATGGATGCCGCCGTCAAACCGCCAATATGCACAGGTTGTTTCAATTGTGCCGACAGGCGCTGCTCCAAGGGAGCGATGTATTCGTTGAGCGGATAAACGTAGGGCAGCGCTACGGCTACTATCAGCACCAGCGTGACCACGCTCAACATGATCTTGCCCCACGGCAAGGGGTTGCTGCGTTTTCTATCCCCACGCGTTTTCGTCGCCTTGGCCTGCGATAGCGCCACTTGCTGGGCAGATTGCTCCAGTTCAAGGATAGCCTGGGCTTTGGCGCGCTGTTCGGCCTCCGCCCAAGTTCTGGCCTGCTCTTCGGCCAACGCGTGTTCTTCTGCCAGCCTGCGTGCATTTTCTTCAGCCTTGCGGCGCGCTTCTTCGGCCTCTTCCTTGAGGCGAGCCATTTCGGCCGCAATATTCTTCAAGGAGATTTTTTCAGCCTCTGCTTTTTCCTCGGCTTCAAGCCTGGCTTTTGCGACGGCATCTGCATCTGCCTGAGTTTCAGGCTGAGCCGCAGGCTCAACGCTTTGATGCGCAGGCTCCAAGCCACCCCTTAAGGCCTCCAGGTTGATCTCAAACGCCGGCGTTGACACTGATGCGGGTGCCGAACGATCATCCGGCAACAGCGATGCTGCTTCCAACTTGGCAAGCGCTGCGGCCCGTCTTGCACTTTCCTCCGCCTCTCGTTTTGCGGCCAACTCGGCTTGTTTAGTCCTTGCCAGAACTTCCGCGGCGGCTCTGGCTTCTGCCTCGGCACGCGCTCTAGCGACGATTTCCTGCTCTGCCCTGACGCGTGCGGCTTCCTGCTCTGCCCTGATGCGTGCAGCTTCCGCTTCCCGCCGCGACTTTTCTTCGGCCTCTTGTTTAATTCGCGCCTCGGCCAATGCCTTCGCTTCTGCTTCGGCGCGAGCCTTGGCCGCTTCCAATTCCGCTTTAACCCGGGCGGCCTCTTGTTCTGCTTTCAAACGTGCGGCTTCAGCTTCCTGCCTCGCCTTTTCCTCGGCTTCTTGTCTAATGCGAGCTTCCACCAGCGCTTTAGCTTCCGCCTCCGCACGAGCTTTGGCAGCTTCCAACTCCGCTTTGGCCCGTGCCGCCTCTGCTTCGGCCTTCAGACGTGCAGCTTCGGCATTTGCCTTGGCTCTTTCAGCCGCTTCAAGCTCGGATTTAACGCGCAAGGCCTCTTGTTCAATCTTCAAACGCGCAGCTTCTGCGGCCTGTTTGGCTTTTGCCTCAGCTTCTTGTTGAGCACGCGCGGCCGCTTCTATGTCTGCGCGGACTCGTGCCTCTGCTGCAGCTTTTGCCCGCGCGGCTACTTCTTGTGTCGCTTTGGCACGCGCAGCTTCGTGCTGGGCTTGCAACCTTAACGCCGCTTCGTGTTTCGCTTTCTCCTCGGCCTGGCTTCGAAGCAAAGCTTCTTGCTTTGCCTTGATTTCAGCCTCGGCTTTGGCGCGTGCCGCTATTTCAGCTTCGAGTTTGGCTTTTGCCTGAGCTTTTGCAGCCGCCTCGGCATTTGCCTTAGCCTTGGCTGCAGCAACACTGGCCTCCAGATCAGCACGAGCGGCCTCAGCTTCTGCCTTCTTTCTGGCTTCCAATTCGGCCGCTTCCAAATCGGCACGCGCGCTCGCTGCCGCCTCGGCTTTCTTTTTCTCATCCGACTCTGTGGCGTTCATATTGCTAAAGTCCAAGTCGTCCGTCGGGGGCATGGCAGCCTCCCTGGATTCGAACTTTCCGGCCGGCTTCGGCACGAACATTTTTAGCGGATTGAATTTCGGCTTGGCAATCTTCGCTTCAAGATGGGGTTGATTTTGATCAACAATATACCCACCGGCAAGCAACTCACCGAGGAGTTCATTCCAACTTTGACGCAGACTGGGCGGAGCCCGCTTGGCCAAGTCATCGGCTTTTGATTTGCCGTCGATAAGAGACAAGATGCGTTTGAGGTCACTAGACAGGTTCGCAGCTTCGTGCTCACCCTTTGCGGTTTTATTAAAAATTGTTTTCTTGTCCATGATCCACGTTAATTTTGTTTTTATCGATCATTCATCTCTGAAATGCATGACCTACCGTGAAAAAAATCCGAATTTCTCGCTCTTAAGTCGTTTCTCATGTTGACCAAAACGCTCTCAGTCATTAGTATAGCGCCCTCATCAATTCCCTGATAGCTCAGTTGGTAGAGCGACGGACTGTTAATCCGCAGGTCCCTGGTTCGAGTCCAGGTCGGGGAGCCAAGTTTCACACAATTAGGCCGCAGAAATGCGGCCTTTTGTTGTTGGCTTGACGATTTTTTCACATAGCGCCAACCCAATGCTTCTTCCCCGGATTTCAAACTAAATATCACTTTCTCCCTGTCTCAGCTACACCTTGCAACGAGAAGCACTCCAGATTTAGCCGTGAAATTTTGTTAATTTCGCTTTTGGTTCGGATCGACAAACTTGCTTAACGACTGTATCCCAGTCAAGAATTCTTCCAAATCAAGCTGATATGACTGCACACTTTCGATTGCAAAGCCAATGAAAAGGCAATCATGACGCTTGCCGTTAACAGTAATACTGTATATATTATTTACGGGTAAATTAAAATCACGGCACGATTTGATTGCAGGAGGTGTAATGGAAAAGCAAAAACCATTTTCGCACGGCCTACTATATTCGGTCCCTCCCGAAAATTTCTCGTCACTTCACTTGCAGGATGAAGGAACAACAGGAGAATTTGAATGGCGCGAGTTCAGCACCCTATTTCCTTTTGCATCGATAGCGAGGCGTTTGTTTTCTTTTCTGAAACAGGCATGCGTCGCTGGCACAATATCAAAGCGCTAAACCATACATATCGGCAAGGCTCACGTTTAAGAAATAAGAAGCTTCAACTCGGCTCCTAACACGCAGGCGTCGATTTCAAGCAGAACAAACCAACGCTTTCTGTAACTACTCACGTTTGAACCGCTCGCGTTCTCGCGCATGATAGCGACGCTTCCTCTCTTCGACTGAATTCTTCTGTTCCAAAACTTGTTTGCTGCGATCAGGACGAGCAATATTGTCATTACGATTTTTTTCCAAACCTGGGCCGCCAGGCTTACCTCGAGCCGCCTGATATTTCTCAGCTTGTTCCAAACGATGCCGGCGAAATTCAGTGCGCCGTTCCAATAACGTTCGCTGCCCTGGCTGGCGTTCATTGCTCCCTTTTTCGCCAAGTTGCTTGGGGCGATTGCCGCGAGTCCTGATGCGATCTTCGCGCATATGCTCAAGACGGGTGCGCAAGAATTCTTTGCGCTGCTGGATACGTTCTTCGATCTTCAGCCTGCGCATCGCAAAGTAGCGCGGACGTTGCGCTAAAAAAATAGGGGCGGCAGCCTTGCCTCTCGCCGCAAACGCGAATTTCCCCGGCGTTACCTCCGCCGTGCCCTGCGGTGTTTTCAGTACCGTTGAGCCTTCGTTGACGCTGTCGTAAGTGCCGGGCTCATCACCATTACCATTCTCAATCACTGTCGTTTCATGGTCGGTGCCGCGAATACCAATTGTGGCTGTAGGCGTAGTGATACGGTAAGCGGATGTGTTGTATTTACCCACCCAGCCTGTAATCGAGCGAACCGCACCTTTGAGCAGGGACATGAATATCTTGTCCGTTGAATTGCCCTCTGCCTTATATTCGTCTATCCGGAACAAGGTGTTCGGTCGTATGGCAATAATGCCACCATCCTCGGTAACGAGATGAACCTCGCCATCAGGACCAGAATTAATGGCTTGACCTTCATAGATATTCAATCCGACTGTGACTGCAGTAGATTTTCCCGACTGATCTTCTACGTAAGCACTTCCAGAAAACGCATCAACAGTGCCAAACAGCTCCGCCGACAATGCGGCGTTGCATAGCATCAGGGTAGTCAAAATAACCAGCAGACTTTTCAATGGACACTCTCCTCCAATATCCAGACTGTTGCCTTCTAAGGACATATTCTAATAGAAGTTTTGGAATGGCCGAACTTCCGTTTGCATCCGCCTGCGGGATGTCTTGGCAGTGATTGCAGATTATTGACCTGGCAACCAACCCGCAGGTTTTACGCAGTGGTACCGCTATTCAAGATCCGACCAGACTGGCAGCAATGTTGATCGTCAGTCCAAGGATGGCAAGATTGAATAGAAAACTGAGTATCGACTGCGCCAGAACGGTCTTGCGCATTGAACGCGTCATCACGGTTACATCCGATGTTTGGGCCGCAACCGCGATGGTAAAAGAAAAATATAGAAAATCCCAATAATCCAGATTCTGCACGTTATCCGGAAAGCGCAGGGCTCTATTTTCAGGATTCGATCTATAAAAGATACGGGCATAGTGAAATGTAAACAGGATTGCAACCAGTAACCAGGATCCGAATACGGTTGCGACAGGTCAACACATAGTGAAGCATGCGGCTACCAAGCGCCAGTTCCTTGACAGTTGCAAGCTCCAGAATAATGGCGGCAATGCTGACAATTGCCGCAATCGACATAATGGCCAAAATCACGATTGCGCTCTTGTCCTCTTGCTCTGCAATCATGCGAACCTTCGCATGACTCGCACGCATCATCAACCATCCCATGAGGCACAGGTAGGACCACACAGTGACATTCCAGGCAATCAGCGCACGCCCGACAGGGTCCCATTGCGACGGAACGACAAGTCCGATTCCGATACCCGCAATTATCGAAATAATCAGGCGCGGACGAGTACGTACAACTTGATGAATAGCGAGCATGGATTAAATCAAAACCGTAGGGCAATCATTTAATGCTCCTGGCAGTCACAGTCAGCTTCGGAAAATCTTTAGGCTGTGTCTCTTTGTTGCCGGTATTCTACAGAATAGTTCTACGTCTTGATAATTGGACGATCGCCTTCTGAATTTTCCCTCAATCAAAAAACAAAGGCCGACAGTCGAGGCCGGCCCTTGCGGTTTGCTGCAGCTTTGTGATCAGCGAACTTGCTGGTCGATACTTATTTTGACGCCACTGCTTCCCAAGGCGAGCGGCTTGCTCATTCCCATAAGATCACCAGGTTGTGGCATCGCATTACCAGATTTGGAAATACGCGCCACCACAACCACTTGATCAAAGTTGGACATCTTCATTGCCGGCGACATCGCCATGCTGTCATCCAAGGTGAACTTCACTGGCAGATCCTTCACTTGCTTGCGCAGGATAGCCAGCGGCATCTTCGGGCCTTGCGCGGCGCGCGCCAAAACAAACACCGTGTCGTCCGGATCTGCGTTGCGCTTTATCGCATCGCTCAGGCTGACCGTCCCAGTGATACGTTCTGCGCCTGCAGCAGGCGCATTGTTGGACGGTTGGTTGATTTGATCCAGGACAGGAGCAGCCTTGCCACCTGTACTTTGGGCAAGCAATTGTTGAGCTTGCTGCAGTCCCTGGTCGATCATTTTGGCATCGTCGCTACCGTCCGGGAGTTGTCGCCTCAATTTGCCCCAATTGTTGATGGCAGCAGAATAATCCCCGCGTTCCATCGCAGCGGTTCCGGACAGCGCCAGTGCTTTGGCAAGAGTGGGGTCAAGTTCAAGCGCACGATCCAGCAATTTGGTTGGCGCACCAAGCAGGCTGCTGTGCGTCATTGCTAACGCATCGGCATAGTCTGCCCACAGCATCGCCTCATTCGGAACCAGTTTGGTCAGGCTCTCGTATTTTCGTGCGCCATCCGCATAACGGCCAAGTTCCACGTAGGAACGGGCCAATGTGAACAAGATTTCAGGATCGTTGGGGTTCTGCGCGGATTTTTCTTCCAAAGCGTTGATGCTAGCCGCGTCACGCACAATGCCGCCTGCGCCACTCAGGCCAACCTGCGGAACAAGGGCGTCCGGATTGCCTATCTTCAAGTACAAACCGACCGACGCCAGCGGCAGTATGACTGCCAACACGACAGCCATCACTTTGAGCGGGTGTGGTTTATTGGATGCCTCCACGCCTTTCGCATCACTCACTTCTTCGAGCAGACGCGCTTGTAGTTCGCGCTTGCCCTGCTCGTGCAACTCCGGTGTCAGCAGACCATTCTTCAGGTCGTTATCCATCTCGGCTATCTGGTCGCGCACAATCTCCAGATTGGCAGTGCCACGCTCAACGGAATTATTTTTGGAAATGCCGCGCCACAACGGCACTGCAACAAACAGCATCGCGACAATCAAGATTGCCGCGCAGATAAGCCAGAATAAAGTCATTTGTTACCTTCTTCGTTGAGTAAGGAGGCGGCACGCTGTAGCGCTTCAGGAGTGAGTACCGATTCCTGAACGAGCTTTCGACGCTTGCGCACCTGGAACACCAACAGCCCAGCCCCAACTAGCAACATGGCGAATGGGCCGAACCAGAGAAGCAAGGTATAGCTCTTTACCGGCGGGTTATACAAGACGAAATCGCCATATCTGGCCACGAGATAGTCGACGATCTCCTGATCACTTTTACCTTTCTGCATCATCTCGCGCACTTCCTGGCGCAGGTCTTCAGCCAATTCAGCATGGGAACTCGCCAGCGACTCGTTCTGACATACCAGACAGCGCAGATTTTGGGCCAAGGCAACCATGCGCTTTTCTATCGCGGGATTCTCTGCAAGGTCTTTCGCTTCACCCGCATAAGAAAGCGTTGGCAGCAAACATAACAACAAAATTAGCAGTTTTCTCATTTGCGTTGTAACTCCGCAACCATGGGCAATATCTTCTGATTCAGGCTCTCGCTCGTAACCGGTCCAATCTGCTTGTAGCGGATGATTCCCTGTTTATCGATGACGTAAGTCTCCGGCACCCCGTAGACTCCATAGTTGATACCAACGCGCCCATCTCTATCCATCACGTTCAGCGTATAAGGATTTCCAGCTTGGCTCAACCACGTCTCTGCATCCGCCTTCTTGTCCTTGTAGTCCAGGCCATAGATCGGGACAATGTTTTGCTGAGCCAAATTCAACAGCAGCGGATGCTCTTCCTTGCACGACACGCACCAAGAAGACCACACATTGAGCAACCAGACCTTGCCTTTCATTTCCTCCTGCGAAAACGTCTTCGTGGAGTCGTGCAATTGCGGCAGGTTAAAAGCGGGCGCAGGTTTGTCGATCAATGGCGACGGAACTTCGTGCGGATCAAGTCCCAGACCGACGTACAAGAACCCAGCCAGCACCAAAAAAACCACCAATGGCAATATAAAACGCATCATGCCGTCTTCTCCTTCAATAACTCACCGCCCGTAGTGACTGTCTGTGATTTGCGTGCATGGATGCGATAACGACGATCGCTGATTGCCAACACACCGCCCATCGCCATCATGAAACAACCGAACCATATCCAGTCGACGAAGGGCTTGATATAGACACGCACCGCCCAGGCCGTCGTGCCCGGAATCGGCTCGCCCAGCGAAACGTACAGATCGCGCGTCAGTCCGGGCTCAATGGATGCTTCGGTCATCGGCATGCCGGAGACGTTGTACGCGCGCTTTTCAGGATATAGCTGGGTTACCAGCTTTCCATTCTTGCTCACGTTCACCCTGCCTTGCGACGCCGTATAGTTGGGGCCCGGCACATCGATCACACCATCGAAACGGAATTGATACCCTCCCGCGTCGACGGTGTCGCCGACATCCATACGGACGTCACGTTCTGTTTCATACCCCTTCACCATGGTCACACCAATGATGAAAACGGCAATTCCGAGGTGGGCAAGCAACATCCCGTAGTAACTGCGCGAAGGAGCCTTCAAACGTTGCAGCAAATCGCCCGATCCGGCGATGCGCTTGCGCAAATCGAGCAGTGTCGTAAAAACGACCCACGCCGCCAGCAACACTCCCATCGCGATGAGTGGCGTCCATTGGCCCATGACCAGCGGCAACAGGATGGCGATAACCACACTGGCCCCCAGCGCCCAGCGCACGCGCTGCCAGATATCGGGGAGCGTGGCATGCTTCCAGCGTGCGATAGGACCCAAGCCCATCATGATAACCAGAGGCGTCATCAAGGGCACGAACACGCTATTGAAATAGGGAGGGCCAACCGAAAGTTTGCCGAAGCCAAGCGCATCCATGAACAAGGGATACAGCGTGCCCAAAAATACCGACGCCGCAGCCACCGAAAGCAATACGTTATTGGTGAGCAGCATGGACTCGCGCGAAATCAGATCGAACTTGCCGCCCAAACCGATCTTGGGAGCACGCCAGGCGAACAGCATCAGTGAGGAGCCGATGACCACAACCAGGAAAGTAAGGATGAATATGCCTCGTTTGGGATCTGTGGCGAAGGCGTGCACCGAGGTCAGCACCCCGGAACGCACAAGGAATGTCCCCAGCAAACTGAGAGAGAAGGCCGCTATTGCAAGCAGAACAGTCCAGCTTTTAAACGCAGCGCGTTTCTCGGTAACCGCCAACGAGTGGATCAATGCGGTACCCGCCAGCCACGGCATGAACGAGGCGTTTTCAACGGGGTCCCAGAACCACCAACCGCCCCAGCCCAATTCATAATATGCCCACACGCTGCCCAACATGATGCCGATAGTGAGGAAAACCCAAGCCACCGTCGTCCACGGACGCGACCAGCGTGCCCAGGTGGAGTCGAGCTTGCCGCCCAGCAATGCGGATAGTGCGAACGCAAAGGCCACGGAGAATCCGACATAGCCCATATACAGCATCGGCGGATGGATCACCAAACCTGGATCTTGCAGCAACGGGTTCAGATCGCGGCCGTCCATCGCTGCGGGCAACAGGCGGTCGAACGGATTGGAGGTGAGCAGCATGAACAGCAGGAATCCGGTGGATACCAAACCCATCACGCCGATCACACGCGCCAGCATCTCTTGCGGAAGGTGGCGACTGAACGAGGCAACGGCAACCGTCCAAATCGTCAGGATGAACGTCCACAGCAACAGGGATCCTTCATGACCACCCCATAGAGCAGCGACACGATACTGAATCGGCAATTGCGAGTTGGAATGCTCAGCCACATACAGCACGGAAAAATCGTTGCCAATAAAGGAATACACCAGGGTCACAATCGCGATGGATACGACGACGAACTGTCCGATGGCCAATGGCCGTGCCGTACCCATCATCACCAAGTTGTTGCGCGCTGCGCCTATGATGGGCAACGCACCCTGGAGGATGGAAAGAAACAGCGCGACGATGAGTGCAAAATTACCGATCTCTGGAATCATACTGAACTCTCAAATGTTATTTGGTTACGGAATAAGCGGCGGGTGCGCCGTTGCCTGATGGAGCAGCTTCGGCTTGAGCTGCTTTCGCTTTCTTTATGGCATCTGCCGCCTCTGGCGGCATATAGTTTTCATCATGTTTTGCCAGCACTTCGCTAGCATGAAAGACATTCCCGTCCTCGAGTTTGCCTTCTGCAACCACGCCTTTTCCTTCCTTGAACAAATCTGGAAGGATACCGACGTAAACAACTTTCATGGTATTGGTGGTGTCTGTAATCAGGAAATGTACGGTCAATCCGTCTTTGTCACGTTCCAGGCTGCCCTTTTCAACCAGGCCACCGATACGGAAGTTGCGATTTTGAGGTGCTTCTTTGTTATAGACCTGTGTCGGAGTGAAATACAGGCTCACATTGTTCTTCAGTGCAAAAAGTACCAAGCCAACCGCCGCGCCAACCAGGGCGAGGCCACCCACAATAAACATCAATCTTTTCTTCCTGGGCGTCATGCCGCTTCTCCTGTTCCATTCCCATCCATTTCGTCACGCATGAGTCGCAACTCGCGCAACGCATTTTTCCTGCGATTGCGCACCAGCACAATCTCGATGCCCAGTACGACCAACGCCACACCGTATGAACCCCATACGTAAAAGGCATAACCGTTCATGGCAAAAAATGTCGACCAATCCATCACCGCGCTCCATTCAATTGTTGCACTTCAGGCAAACTGTTCACCCAGGTGGTATTGGCTTCACGTTCCAGAATGATGCTGCGCACGCGCGCCAGACTCATGGCAATGACATACAACCAGCAAGCGGCAAGCAACGTAAACATGGCTTCCTGCATGGCGATGTGCATGCTGGTCCCGGTGAACTTTATCGTGGAACCCTGATGCAGGGTGTTCCACCACTTCACGGAAAAATAAATGATCGGCACGTTGACCGAACCGACAATCGCAAGCAAGGCGCTGGCCTTATCCGCACGGCGTATGTCTTCTATGGAAGCGTGCAGGGAAATGAAGCCGAGATAAAGAAACAGCAAAATCAATTCGGACGTCAGACGTGCATCCCACACCCACCAGGCACCCCACATAGGCTTGCCCCACAGAGCGCCGGTCCACAAAGAGATAAACGCGAACAGCGCACCGGTCGGGGCGAGGGCTTGCGCCATCATGGCGGACAGCCGGGTTTTGAAAATCAGTCCCAGCGCCGCGTAACCCGCCATGATGAGGTAGATGAACATGGACAGCATGGAAGCAGGAACATGAATGAACATGATGCGATAGGCTTCGCTTTGCACGGCGTCGGTCGGCGCCACAAAGAAGCCGATATAAAGCCCGATAACAAAGAGAATCGCTGCAGGCACCGCAAAGAAGGGTATCAACTTACCTGCAAGGCCATAAAAGGTAGTTGGTGCCGAGTATTTGAACCAGTTGATTGCCAAATCTCTACTCCATTGAAATACGTAAAGCCTGCGCCGCCACGAATGGCGTAAACACCAGGGCGAACAACACAAATGCACCCAATAGCGACAAGTTGGATACTGCACTCATTCCGCTGTTAACCGCATCCACTGCACCCGCGCCAAAGATCAACACCGGGATACACAGCGGCAGCACCAGCAACGATACCAGCACGCCTCCGCCGCGCAAGCCCAAGGTGAGTGCAGCGCCGATCGCTCCAATCATGCTCAGTATAGGCGTTCCCAACAACAGCGCTAGCACCAGCATCCACAATGCCTGCGGCGACATATCGAACTGCAATCCCAAAACCGGTGCGATCAGCACCAAGGGAAGACCGGACAGCGCCCAATGCGCTACTATTTTGCCCAGAACCAACGCCGTAAGCGACTGCGGTGCGAGCAGCATCTGTTCCAGCGTTCCATCCAGATAGTCCGCCGAGAACATGCGCGGCAGCGACAACATCGAAGACAACAACGCGGCAACCCACACCACACCGGACGCCATCTTGCGTAACATTTCCGGTTCCGGGCCGACTCCCAGAGGAAACAGACTCACCACCATCACAAAAAAGATCAGTGTCGTCAGCACATCTGCGCGGCGACGCATCGCCAGCAACAGATCGCGCCGGATCACCAATCCCAGCAATCCAAACAGCGAAAGTCTCTTCATGACAACGCCAACTGCCGCATCTGCACACCCGCCACTTGCAACGGCTGATGCGTGGTGAAAATTGTCATACCACCCTTCGACAGATGTTCGCCGATTAGTTCCTGCATCAGTCCTACTGCCCCCACGTCCAATGCGGTCAAGGGCTCGTCCAGTATCCACAAATGCGCGTCGCTGGTCAGCAAACGCGACAGCGCAACCCTGCGCCGCTGACCTTGCGATAACACCCTCACCGGCAAATGTTCACGCCGTTGCAGCCCCATGCGGCGCAATACGGCAATGGCTTGCTGCTCACTCACCGTATAGCCGGCCAAGCCCGGCGCTCATTTGCACATTCTCCAGCGCGCTCAATTCATCCTTGATGGCATTCAAATGCCCTAGATACAAAAGCTCTGCGCAGTAATCCTCACCCAGGTCGCGCACCCGCTTGCCATGCCAGAGAATCTCGCCCTCATCAGGCTGAGTGAATCTGCACAAAGTACGCAGCAGCGTCGTCTTGCCGCTACCGTTTGCCCCTTGTACCTGCATGATCTGTCCGGGATGCAGCGTAAAACTCAAACCGGAAAACAACCGATGATCGCCGCGACTGCACGCGAGATTGCTGACTTCCAGCATGTAGGGAAAATCCGAAATGAACAGCGGAGAATTATATACGATTAAACGGGGCGCTTCACTGGTCCAACCCAATTAGGCCAGATAAGGATTCTTGTGGAATAACCCCTCTTGCAGCTGGCATAACATCAGGATATTCAATCAAATCAGACTGTAATGCCTTACTTCACTTGACCACTTCAAGACTATCCACAAAAACAATCACATCAAACGTGCGGTTCAATGCCTTGCTATAGAACTTGGACATCGCAATACCATTGGAATATTTCACATTTGCCTCTTTGCTGACCGCCGTCTTGTAGACCGCAAGCCATAAAGGCCCTTTTTCAGCAGTTACTTGCACGTAGGTGTACATGTCCGTGTCGATCACTTCGAGCACCTTGCCGGCGTTCACCAGTTGGGTATCGGCGGGGATGGTTTTTGCGTGCCCGGGCGGCAAAACCGCACCCGCCTTGGTTGTCATGCCGCCATGCGGCACCTGGACTGCCTCGGCAGGTTTTGCAGAATCGCCTGTGGACGCCGCAACCGCAACGTTGGCAACACAGGCAAGCGTTAGTGACAATATTATATTTCTCAAAGGAAAACCTCCCATCGCTCCGAATCATGAAGTCGGAAAAACCAGAAAAAATGGGGCCAATGTATGGCCCCAAAATTCACACCGCAGAAAAGATTACAGTTTGTAGTTCAGGAATACACCGAACGTATTCACGTGATAGTTCATGGGACCGGAATCCAGCAGCATCGTGCCTCGCATCGTATGCAGCCATCGCGTTATGCACCACGCCGTCATAGTGCCAATCCTTGACCCTGAATCCGTCGAATCGATACGTCGCACGAATCGTTGTTTTTTTGTCGATTGCCCGGACCAGATTCATCGCAAATGTATGCTGAACAGTGGTCATGTCTGGCAAGCGCGCTACCGGCGATGGCCGCCATGGCTGCGTTGTTTGCCGCACTGTCGCTAAATGGCTGTTGAACCGAAGTCATATGCAATATGCGTGCTGCTTTGCGTATAGGTGTAGTCGATACCAAGCCGCGCAAATCCCAAATCTTCCTGCCATCCCAAACCTACGACATCGTTTCGATCCCTGGTTGTGTACGAATCCCATATTGTCGCTATATGGACGTGCACCATTAGCCACCTGTAGTCGTATCGGCACATGCGACCAGGTGATGCAATATTGGCTACGGTACAAGCGGCTGGCAGTACCCGACAGCGCGTTGCCGGAGTTCAAGGACATCGTCTTCTTGCCCTGCTGGTAGTTGTAGTAGGCAGTGATGATTCTGTCAACGGACGCCTGGAAATTGAAATCCAAACCAAGAGAATCCTGATCATCCTTTTTCAGACCGTAGAACGAATCCGGATAATCGGCTCGCTTGACCTGGAGATTCACACCCACGTCCAAGTCTTCAAGTGCCATCACGTTCAACGCGTGTATTGAGGATGTTCTGATTGCGATCTGCCTGATCGTATTTGCGGAACATAGGTGGAATAGCGAGTGTGAATAAGCCTCGCGTTAAACGCTGGATAGAGTCGACGCCATTGACAGTCTGACCCGCAAGTGCGCAACTTGCGTCGCCACGTCAAGTCCGGGCAGCCCAGTGCCCAAGTCCTCAAATGTCCGGTATTTATACGTCACTGCCGCGTTTCGTATCGTTCTCAAAAGAAACTCGCAAGGTTGTGTCCCCCAAGGCGCGGTTGACATATCCAAGCTTGATCTTATTTTCCCAGGTCTTGTCGCGTTCCCTGAAGTTGCGATGGAAGTCTTCGCGTTCAAAAGCGCGCGTTCAAGCTGCTGGTGCGGCGTCAGATCATAGTCCGCAGAGAGGCCATAGTTATATTGCCGGGTCGAACGGGCTTCAGCAAAGACCGGAACATTGGAACCGTTGGCAAGCGTACCGCCGACTAGCCGCGGAAGCGTTGAACATCCGGCCACGGGTGTGAATCCCGGCAGGCGTATAGCAGCCACCGCTACCGTTTGGCGCAACCACCGTTCCAGAGTGGTAACTGCCTGACCACCGGCCGGCCCACGGCCAAACTGCCCGGTAAGCGGGTTATAAGCGATATATCCGCCCTTGTTATCCGTTTCGTAAAAACGATAAGTTCCCTTCACGTTCAGATCGTCAACCGGCTTCAAAGACAGCCCCAAGTCGATCATCTTGCTGTCGATGCGCTGATTGGCGGTCTGTTGACTCAACGCGTTCGTCGTATTCCAGTTGCTGACCAGTCCGGAGTTCGCGGCGTAGCCCGGATTTGCCACCGTGCATAGATGGTCACTCCTGCGGCGGCCAAATCAGCATTCTGAGCAGCAGATATGGGTGCCAACAGTGCATCGTTCTGGCGGTTCGTTCCCATAGGATGCAGCTGCAGTAAAACGCCCTTTCCAGAAATCGGGCAGGCTGCGCGCCAACTCACCTTTCAAGTTAAAGGCATTGTTGTCAGGAGGCAAATCAAAGGTGGCATGCTGGATAGCACCAAATGGGCCTAGCAGAACCCAGCAGTGCATACTCAACATTCATCGTGCTGATGTTGTTGCGGAAGATCGGAAGCGGACGCCCGCAGATTAGCTTGGGTCAGCTCATCCGAATAGGACATGCCTGCCAGAAAATCATGCGTCTTGTAATCGATCGGCTCTGCAATCTCGGTCGACGACATTGTTGTCGTTCATCGCGAATGGCCGGGCACCCACGCGCTTTTCCAACGTGTAACTCGCGTACACTTTCACCGTGTCCGTCAAGGTTATGTCACCGCGTACGCCACCTTTTTTACGTACCAGACTCAATTCGCTGTAGGGTGTATTCGCCAATTTGGCGGCAATGGCAGCTGCCATATTGGATTGCGCGGCATTGGTCGCACCGTTAGCCCCCGTGGTTGGAATGACACCGGTAGGGATTACGCCCGTAACAGGATCCGGAGTACCTGTCGTTCCGTTGATTGCTGCGAAGGCATGCAGTATTTGCCACCGTACTTCTGGCCCGTTCGACGTTATGACCAGCATGGCAGGGGCGCTGTGCAGTTGTAGCTGTGGCCAGATGTAAATTACCATGCACCGTACCCACCGTGGTACCTGACGTAACCATGACAGGCTTGGGCAAGCCCGGTAGTCAAATTACCCGTACCCTCCCCGTTGTAGAAACGACTTCCACGAATCCGTAAAGACGTGCATCGTTTCGTTGTAGAAAGTCTTCACCTTCCAGCTGCCATACTTCCCTGTTGTGAAGTCGTAAAACTGGTCTTTCCGGCCCACGCCTCCGGCGTTGAAGGTGCTGTAACGCGCCCCTTCGGAGTCTTGCGACAGATTGAAGTTGTTGATGTACAGGCCGTTCCGCTGATCAGAATACTCCGTCCGCTTGGCATACGCCTTTGGAGTCACTTTGATGCATCAGACCGATGTCTACGCTACCGGTGAACTGACCATTCGCCTCCTCCGGTTTGTCCGCTACCGGAATGCTATACATCTGGCCGGACGGTGAACGCTTGACTGCTGACAGATCCTCATCCATCGGCTTCGGACCAGCCAGATAACCGGGATTTGCTGCATTGCCGTTGACGGTATCCACGCCGACGGCAGTATCCGCCAAAGCAGGCAAGCCGGCCATCTGCGCCAATGCGGCGCCTATACAAAGCGTAAGCAATTTCATACGCGGACTATTGTTCATTGAAAATCTCCCGACGCGATTTGTTTCAACTTTTTCAAAATGTTTGGTCTGTGTCATGTTGTCATCTCCCCATCAGATCAGCGTTGGAAGCGCGCGCCACCAGGGCTGTTGCTGCCGTGGATCATCGAGTGACAGTTCTGACAGGAACGGCCACTCATGCGCTTGCTGGCGATAACCACCGGGGCGGTATTGACCTGTTGGCCTAAAGCGTTTTGGCCCAAGGAAGTTGGATCGCCGTTCACAACATCACCCGTTGTGTTGTTGCCCCACATCAGGTGACCCATCGAACCGGTCGTGCTGTGGCAGCCCGAACACAGGAAGGGACGTGTCTGCACGAGCAATTTGTCGTTGTTCGAACCGTGCGGAACGTGGCAATTCAGGCAGTTTTCGCGAACCGGAGCGTGTTCCCACAAGAACGGACCGCGTTTCTCTGCATGGCAGGTGTAGCAAAGATCGTTGACGTTATCTGCCTTGAGTAAGCGTTTGCCGGAGGTGCCGTGCGGGTTGTGACAATCCTCGCAAGTCATCTTGCCTTCCGGTACCGGCATGTGCGATTTCTTCTTGAACTCGGCGCGTTGTTGCTGGTGGCAGGTCTGGCAGGTTTCGGTGATGCTGGGCTTCTTCAGCAAGCCACCCGCGGAAAACTTTGCCATCGGGTTGTGGCAGTCGCTGCACGCCAGCTTGTTCATCTGGTGGATGGAACCTTCCCAGAATATGCGCTGCCCGCCCTTGTGGCAGTTCAGACATTGGGCATTCATTTTTGCAACGGACGATCCCCAGCCCTTGGAAAAACCAATCAACAGGCTGTGGTCCTTCGTATTCTTGATGTGCAGAGATCCCGGACCGTGGCAGGCCTCACAGACCATCTTTTCCGTTTCGTTGCTTGGATTTTCACGGAAAGCTCTGGAGTGAGTCGTATGGCCGAAACTGTTGTTCTCGGCATCGTGACACGTGGTACATGCCTTCTCACCGACGTACGTAGCCGGACCATGCGCACCCGCCATTTGTGAAGCCAACACCGGTGCCGGCGCATTGGCCGTCGCAGGCTCTGCTGCAGTTACTCCAGACGCTGCCGGCATTGTCTCTGCAACGCCTGACGCAGCTGGTTCGGCTGCAATTGCCTGCCCCACCACCAGCAACAATGCCGTAATTACCCCCAGCATTGCGCTATTGCTTATGAATCGCTCCCTGATCATCTTGCCACCCCTAAATATTGGATTAATAACGCTCAGCGCAATTTCAAATATTTCTGGAAATTCGTGAATGCCACTCACTCCCATAGAAATTTCGAAAGACCGCACTTGGATTAATTCTATAGAACGCGTCCATTTGTTAACTGACTTACGCCGACGAATTCTGACAAATGCTGACATGTGCATGAGGCACAAAAAGACAGCAGGAAACACAATTTCCCGACACAAAATCTTAGATGGGCTTGCTTTTCAGAGGCAGATGAAAATTGACAAAGACCGACAAAAACTGACGGTCGTGAAGGAAGAGGCAGAACAATGACAACGCAAGGATGACACCTTGCGAAGAATCAGTTTACAACCACAAGCGGACGAAGAAACTGGTAGCCCATGCCGCGCATGGCCTGCAACGGGTTACGTCCGTCTTCCATGGCAGGCAGTTTGCGCCGCAAGCGACTGATATTGGCTTCGAGCGCACGCGGATCGTACGCGATCGGATTTTTGCCCAAGGCACGGATCAAGGTATCTCTGTCTGCCTGACGGTTCTGATTGCTCGCCAAAGCCTGCAGCAAGAGCAACTCCAAACCGGACAAAGGAATAGCCGGTACACCGGGAGGAACCAATTCTGAACGGGTAAGATTAATCTTCCAGGTCTCTTCGCTCGGTACCGGTGGTTTAAGCCGCACGATGAGATTATCAATCAGCGCCAACAATTCGGCGAAATTGACGGGTTTGATCAAATAGTCGTCCGCACCGGCGCGTCTGCATTCCACCCTGTCGACACCCAGGCTGCGCGCAGTAACCATAACCAATCCGATACCGGGACCGAACCGTTTGCGCAAGCGCAATGCGATCTCAACTCCCGTTTCTCCGGGGAGGTTGTAATCCAGTAGCGCAATGTCGGGGGTGAATTGCAGGCGCTTATCGAGTTCCACACCGCTGCCGACTGCAAGCACCTCGTGCCCCGCGTACATCAAAAAGGACTGCAACTCTTCCTGCTGTCCAATATCGTCTTCAACTATGATAATGCGTGCCATATTCTCAATTCGCAACCGGAGACCAAAAACCGATGCCCAATTTAAGCAACCGCAGCGTCGTCACGCAAGTGTTTTCTCGTTCAAGGCAATATCTGACCGATTTGAGCCTGCAAAGCCGATTTCTATTGATCATGGGCGCTTCGTCAATTTTCATTTCGCTGCTCTTCTTTGCCATGTTCAACAATTTCACCGAACTTTTGCTGTCGCGAATCGGCGGCAGGTTCGCCATTGAACAATCGCTTTTCGATAAGGCGCGCAGCCTGAAGCCATTAATAAGTGAAATGGATCTGGCAAGAAAGTCCGCCGACAAGAAGATAATCAAAGAATGGGTTACACACGAAAAAAATCCTGAACTCCGAAAGAGAAGCCTGGAAGCGCTTCGCAATCACTTTCAAAGTGAAAATTATTTTGTTGCAATCATGCAGTCGGGCAATTTCTACTATGAAGATGCTGCGAAGCCGGAAAAGGGAACGCCGTTTCGCTATACCCTTGATCCCACATCACCCGACGATGCGTGGATTTTCGATTTCGTCAAAAGCGGTAATGACCGCAGCATCAAAGTTTCTGCCAACCACAAACTTGGAGTGATCAAACTTTGGGTGATGGCGTCCATACGCGAAAACAACAAGGTCGTTGGCGTGCTTGGCACCGGTGTCAATCTTTATGAATTTGCCCGAAATGCATCAACCGTACATCTGCCGAGCGTCACGAATATGTTCATCGACGGCAGCGGCAACGTGCAGGTTTACAACGATGTCAATCACTTCGACTTTCCGCCTGTTCCGAATTATTCCGAACCGGAACATGTTCACCTCCAGATATTGGGCCAGACAGCGGGTAAAGAATGGGTAAAGCAAACCATCGAGAAACTCAAAGACGGCAAACAAGGCGTGGAAACGGGGTTTGTAAGCATCAACGGGAAGCGTTATCTCGCCGGCTTGAACGCGCTGCCTGAAGTGGGCTGGTATGACCTTACCCTGCTCGACTTGTTTGCGTTGTTGCCACAAGTCGGAATTTATCAAGATCATCCTGGCCATTATCTGCGGGACATTGGGACTCTTGCTCATCTTGGCGTTTTCCCTGCATACGCTTGTTCTGAAGCCGGTAGCTACCCTTACCGATATGGTCACCCGCATCCGCCGCGGCGATTTCAGCGCCAAGCCGGTGCCGGACAGCCGCGGGGAAGTGCATGAGTTGATCCTGCAATTCCACGAGATGGCGGGAGCAATTCAAAACACCCAGCAATGGCTCGAGGACGAGATTGAGAAGCGCACACGGCAACTCAGCGACGCACAAAAGATACTCGAAATTTCGCTCAACCACGAACGGGACGGGCGTGAGACTCAGGCCAATCTCATGGCGCTGATGGCGCACGAGATGCGCAGCCCTGTCGCAGTCATCAGCAATACGGCCCAAATGCTGAACATGCTGGCGCAAACCGAGCGTCCGGACTGGCAGCCACGTATCGAAAAGATCATGCGCTCAATCAGACAACTCTCGGTGCTGATGGATAATTTCCTGACCGAAAAATGGCTGGATATGGACAAGAGCGGGCTTAACCGGGAAATCGGAGATCTCAATACGCTGTGTGCAGCGGTGACAGAAAATTTCGTTGAAAGCTATGCACGCTTCGTTCATTTTACGCCGCTGGACGGCGATGCCAGGATTTGCGCGGATTGGCAGCTTATTCGAATCGCCATCCTTAATTTGCTGGATAACGCCCACAAGTATTCATCACGCAATGACGAAATTTGCCTGAGTGTTCTTTCCTGCAAAAAAGACATGCTGTGCATTGAAGTCAGCGACCATGGAATGGGAATATCTCCAGCTCTGCAGCCACACGTATTCGATAAATATGCGCGAGGGCGGCATGAAGCCGACATTCGAGGGAGCGGGCTCGGACTTTATCTGGTGAATTGGATTGCCCGGTTCCACGGTGGACTGATGGAAGTCTCTTCCATAGAAGGCCAAGGCAGCACTTTTCTCTTGTGCTTGCCGATGTGTGAACAGGAATCGAAAGAAGTTGAAGGCTCGGATCCTTCTACAGACTGATTATTAGATAAGTCCGTAGCGATACGTCCAACTCCAGGCGGATGTGTTGAAATAAAGCTGACTTAGCCTGATGAGAAAAGACTCCATTCGTTGTTAGTCAACCAAGCAACGAATGGAGTCTTCCTGGAATACGCTTGTACTGAAAGTAACTTGGAACAACCTGGAGAATTCAACTTATCAACACCGGCTTGGGCGAGATAGCTGTACCTGCTAGGCACAACTACCTGCCGGAAGTAACAGCCGGCTTCCTGATTTACTTGCTAGCTGCGTGTGCCGTGGACAGATGACGATCGGGCAATCTGGACAGATAATCGGCCACGGCTTCCATATCGTTAGTGGAAATATCACGCAGTAATGCAACCATGTCCGGATGGGAGTTCCCGCGCGCACCCGTTCTGATGAGTTCCATCTCACGTAACAGGTAGCTGTAATGCTGGGCAGCCAACGCAGGGAATAACTTCTCACCGTTACCTTCGCCGCGACTACCGTGACACTTGACGCATCCTCTTTGGTTATAAACTGTCTCACCAAGATGCACCTGATCTCCCGGTCCCTTGCCGTTTTCCTTGACGGTGGTCAGGGTGGAAAGATAAGTGGCGATATCGGCAATCTCATCGACGGAGATTGCATCGGGCGAAATAAACGGCTCCATCTTGGGATTGAGACGCGCGCCCGCACGGATGTCAGTCAATTGTTTAACAATGACCGAAGCGTATTGCCCGGTCAATCTTGGGTACGTTCCGTCAACGCGGCCAAACGCGTCCTGTTTGTGGCAACCGCGACAGCCGCGGAAAGCTTCTTTCCCGCGCTCAGCATCGCCCGTTTTGCTCAGGACGTCGGCCCGCTCTGCAGTCAGCTTGTTCCAAACATAGCCTTTGGTACCGATCGTCGGTGCTGCGGGAGCGTCGGCGGCAAGAACCGAGTACGCCGGCAACAGTGCTAGTGCAATTATCAACAATGCTTTCATTGGTTACTCCCCTTTTAAACTGGTGATGTATTCAGCCGCCGCCTTCATATCCTGCTCGGTCATGCGCAAGGTTATGGCGCGCATCACTTTACGGGCATCGTTATTGCGAACTGAGTTCTTGAAATTGTTCAACTGCGTCAGGAGATAGACAGTATGTTGCCCTGCCAGGCGCGGAAACTTATCAGTACCTTCACCCTTTTCACCGTGACAACCGGAGCAGGCTGGCACTGCGCTGCTCACGATACCGTCGTCGTATATCTGTTGCCCCTGCGCGGCCAGTTTGGGATCGGTCACGACTCCCGTAGAACGTTTCTGCTTGCTGAAATAGGCCGCCAGAAATCCGATATCCTTATCCGGAATTTGGTTCGCCATCGGGCCCATGATTTCGCTGACACGCTTGTCATTTTTGAAATCCTTGATTTGCTTGGCGATGTAAACTGGATCAAGCCCTGCAAGTTTTGGAAATTCCGGGGTTGTGCTGTTGCCGTCTTCGTTATGGCATCCGGTGCACAACGCGTTGGGTTCACCCTCCGCTTGTGCTGCAATCGGCATCATTACGGATGCAATAAGCATCAGCATAATAGGCAAAGTCGAATGTTTCTGATGCTCAGGACTGCGGTGTCTCAAACTGCCCGCTGTTGTTTGTCCGTTTTGGGTCATTTATTACTCCCTTTTGATATCGAATAATCGCAATGCCGCCCTCTCACTGCCATCAGATGTATCTTGCCTGGCAGCAATTCATCCCTGCGGCATTGAAATCGCTGTCGCAAATTTCAAGCTTTCTAATTACAATGCAAACATGATCTCAGTAACAATAATGATCCTCGCACTATTGTCATTGAATCAAACCAAATTGTTTTCTTGCCAACGCCAATTTTCGGTGTAACAGCTCACAGCACCGTCTTCAAAGTTTCACTCCTCCGGGGATTTAATAGAAGCCCAGGAAAAATCTCATTAAAGACCGCACTTGAACTAATTCTATACAACACATCCAATTTTTAACTGACTTACGCCGACGAATTCTGACAAATACTGACATCCGCAATAATTCCGGTGCGAACCAAGACAAGTGAATGTTTCTACTAAGAAATTAACTGGATAACGCAGGCAGTTTTCGCACCACGCTTAAGCCGGATCAGTCGTCGGCATCGGCCAAGGGCATTTGCAGATATAATTGATAGTCTTTGTATCAATTATTGCGGGAGAACAGCATGGGATTTTTGGCAAACAAGCGCATTCTTGTAACAGGAATGATCAGCAACCGCTCTATTGCCTACGGCGTCGCACAAGCCATGCATAGACAAGGTGCAGAACTTGCTTTTACTTATCAGGGTGAACGCGTAAAGGACCGTGTAAAAGACATGGCCAAGGAATTCGACAGTGAATTGGTATTTCCCTGCGATGTCTCCTCTGACGCTGAAATTGAACAGCTCTTCCTTGATCTGACGAAACATTGGAATAAATTCGATGGCTTTGTCCACGCCATCGCTTTCGCTCCGCGCGAAGCGCTGGATGGAGAGTTTCTCGATGGATTCAGCCGCGAAGCCTTCCGTGTCGCACACGACATCAGTGCTTACAGTTTCCCGGCCATGGCTAAAGCCGCCTTACCCGCGTTGAACGAAAAGGCCGCGCTATTGACCATGAGCTACCTTGGCGCAGTTCGAACGATGCCGCACTACAACGTGATGGGTATGGCCAAGGCAAGCCTCGAAGCAAGTGTGCGTTATCTTGCGATGGAACTGGGACGCAAAGGCATACGGGCCAACGGCATATCTGCGGGTCCCATCAAGACGCTAGCAGCTGCCGGTATAGGCGACTTCAATAAGCTGCTTTCTTATAATGCAAAACATGCTCCCCTGAAGCGCAATGTCACCGTTGAAGAAGTTGGAAATGTGGCCGCCTTCTTATGTAGCGATCTGGCCAGCGGCGTCACAGGAGAAATTACCTATGTCGACGGCGGCTTCAATACAACTTCACTTGGCTCCACGGAAGCTTGATTCCTTTAATGATCATGCAAAAACAAAATGCCGCTCAATGAGCGGCATTTTCTTGGTACAACTAACTGTACCTTCGGTTACTTCTTCTCTTCCTCGGCAAAACTAGTCGTTGTGATTTTCGCCTGTTTCTTTAGATCATCCATATATGCGGTCAGTAACGCCTCACCGGTAAGTTGACGGATCTGTTGTTCATAACGTCCCAGCTTATTTTCATCGACAGTCGCATCATCTTTCACAGCATCAATGCGTGCTAATACATAACCACCCGCAGTCTGCACCCCTGCATAGGCCGGCAATTTCGCGATGTCGGCACGGAACACTGCCTGCAACAAGGCGGGGTCGATTCCAGAGCGTTGGTTACGCTTTGTTGCTTGCGCCGCTTTCCAGCTTAGATTTGCTTTTTCACCACGCTGCAATTGCTCCAACAATTTCTGTCCCTGCTGTGCTGCCAATTCAGATGCTTGTGCACGCAGCAATTTCTCCCGGATAGTTGCCGAGACTTGTTCCAGGGGGCGCTCGCTTGCCGGTTTGTATTCAAGAACACGCGCAGCTAACAGTGTGTTCGGCGCTACTTCCACGGCTGCAGTGTTGCGTTTGTTTTTAATGGCATCTTCGGAAAATACTGCCTGTAGTACTTTCTCCGTCCAAAGCCCCGCGGGAGCCTGTCCTTTGCTCAACCATAATCCACGCTGCACCGAAGCTTTTACCAAGTCAGCAGCCGGTTTCAGACTGTCGCTTTGTTCATACACCGTATTGTTGAATTTATCTGCCAGTTCCGCGAATTTATCGTTGGCATGCTGCAACTTCAGGCGCTGCACAATCAAGTTCTTTACTTCGCTTAGGGATTGAATCTTTGCCGGTTTCACTGCAATCAACTTGATGATGTGATAACCAAAATCGGTTTGCACCAAATTACTTACCTCTTCGACTTTAAGGCCGAACACGCTATCCTCAAACGGTTTTACCATGGCGCCGCGACCGAACATACCCAGATCACCCCCGTTTGCCGCCGAGCCGGGATCTTGAGAATACTGCTTTGCCAATGCAGCAAATTTGGAAGGTGTTTGTTTGATCTGCTGCAACAATTGTTCCGCTTTTGCCTTGGCTGCTTGCTTGTCCGCATCCGATGCTTGTTTGGATACCGTAATCAGGATGTGTGCTGCCTGGCGCTGCTCTTGTGTCCCAAACTCTGGCTGGTGATCGTCGTAATATTGTTTGACTTCATCGTCTGATACGTTAACTTGGGGCAACAAGGAATCTATCGAAAAAACCACATATTCGACGTTGGCGCGCTCCGGCATCCGGAATTCTTGCGCGTTTTTGGTGTAATAATCGCTGACAGCGCTATCTGATAATTTCACTTGATTCACAAGCGCGGAAGCATCAATGTTGGACACCGCAACGACTCGTTGTTGCTCGTTCAAACGTATCAGATTCTCCGCCACCACTTTGGCTGCATATCCGTTCTGCGTATAAGCATCGCTAAGTTGCTGTTGAAGCACCGCCTGGCGAATTTCAGCATCGAACCCGGCGGGCGTCTTGCCTTTTTCTCTCAATACAGACTCATACTGCTGCCGGTCGAATTTTCCGTCTTTTTGAAAAGCGCCAATACTGACGATTATTTGGCCGATCTGCTCATTCGTCAGAGTCAGTCCCAGGGTTCTTGCTTCTGTACTCATCAGATGCTGCGTTATCAGCCCATCCAGTATCGAATACTTGACTTCAGGCTTGTCAAATATAGCCGGATCAAAATTTGAGCCCGCCATTTCACGAATCCGTTGCCGCTGTTGATTCAACGCATTGTCGAATTCCTGCTGCCCGATCTTCTCTCCGTTCACAGTTGCTATCGGCGTGGCACCGCCGGATTTTCGGTATGAGTCCACTCCCCAAAAAGCGAAAGGCAAAATGATAAGTGCCAATACGATCTGCACCAGCCGTCTCTTTTCTTGCACGAAATCGAACATAACATCCTACCCGAAAGAACGGACGTCACTTTGGACATCCCATATGAAAAAAGGCGAACTTTCGTTCGCCTCTGTTTGGCGGAGTGGACGGGACTCGAACCCGCGACCCCCGGCGTGACAGGCCGGTATTCTAACCAACTGAACTACCACTCCAAAAACTTTTACTACTGGTAAAACCAAAATTACTGGTGGGTGCTGACGGGATCGAACCGCCGACATTCGCCTTGTAAGGGCGATGCTCTACCAGCTGAGCTAAGCACCCGACAAAGACGACTAGTTTACAGCATCTTTCAAACCTTTGCCAGCGCGGAATTTAGGAACCTTAGCAGCCTTGATCTTAATTGTGGCGCCGGTACGCGGATTACGGCCATTTCGTGCAGCGCGTTTGCCGACGTAGAACGTACCAAAACCAACCAAACTTACGAGCTCGCCCTTCTTCAGGGATTTCTTGATGGATTCGATAGTCGCATCCAGTGCACGACCGGCAGCGGCCTTGGAAATGTCGGCGGATTTAGCTATTGCTTCGATGAGATCAGATTTATTGCTCACGCGATTCCCCTTTGCTTGTTAGTTGTCGAGAACACAGGAAAGCCCTGCAGCGGCTTTATATCAAGGGTTTTTGAAAGGGTCAAGCAAATGCAATTATTTTTTTATTTGCCCACCCTCTTGCCAGCCCGCGTCAATGCTTGATTGCAGGCGATACCCCTGTTTCGTTGATAGCAGCAGGTGCGGAAACCGCAACCACTTCCGGCTCTGTAAGTGGCTCCGGCTTGCGCTCCAACGCCATCTCCAGTACCTGCTCTATCCATTTGACAGGATGAATATCCAATTTGTTTTTAACGTTATCGGGTATCTCAACCAGATCCTTCGTGTTCTCTTCCGGAATAAGAACGACCTTGATTCCGCCGCGTTGAGCCGCCAACAACTTCTCTTTCAAGCCACCGATAGGCAATACTTCTCCGCGCAACGTGATTTCACCGGTCATCGCCACGTCGGCACGCACCGGAATGCCCGTCAGTGCAGAGACCATGGCAGTGCAGATTCCAATACCGGCACTGGGACCATCTTTGGGCGTAGCACCTTCCGGTAAGTGAATATGGAGGTCACTCTTCTCGTAAAAATTGCCGGCGATACCCAGTGTGCGCGCCCTGCTACGCACCACGCTCAACGCTGCCTGAATGGATTCCTGCATAACCTCGCCCAGCTTGCCGGTGGTGGTGGTCTTGCCTTTGCCCGGCAGCACGGCCGTTTCGATGGTCAGCAACTCGCCGCCAACTTCCGTCCATGCCAAACCGGTAACCTGGCCCACTTGATTGGTCTTTTCTGCGATGCCATAACTGTAACGACGCACACCGAGATACTTATCCAGATTGCGCGCATTGACTGTGACTTTATTTTCGCGGCCTTTGAGCAGCAGCGATTTCACAACCTTGCGGCAAATCTTGGACAATTCGCGCTCCAAACCACGGACACCGGCTTCCCGTGTGTAGTAACGCAGGATGTCTCGAATCGCGCTTTCGGAAACGCTTATTTCTTCCGGATTCAATCCGTTATTCTTGATCGCTTTGGGCAACAAATAACGCGTAGCAATGTTGACCTTTTCGTCTTCGGTGTAACTGGAAACATGGATTACCTCCATACGGTCCAGCAGCGGAGCCGGAATGTTCATACTGTTGGAGGTAGCCACGAACATCACATCGGACAAGTCGTACTCGACTTCGACATAGTGATCGACGAAGGTATGGTTCTGTTCAGGATCGAGCACTTCCAGCAACGCCGATGACGGGTCGCCACGAAAGTCCATGCCCATCTTGTCCACTTCGTCCAGCAGGAACAATGGGTTCTTCACGCCCACCTTGCTCATGTTCTGCAAGGATCTTGCCCGGCATGGAGCCAATGTATGTGCGGCGATGACCACGTATCTCGGATTCATCGCGCACACCACCCAGCGACATGCGCACAAATTTGCGATTGGTCGCACGCGCTATCGACTGCCCCAGCGAAGTCTTGCCCACGCCGGGAGGTCCGACCAGGCACAGGATTGGAGCTTTCATTTTGGTCACGCGCTGCTGCACCGCAAGATATTCCACGATGCGCTCTTTCACCTTGTCCAAGCCGTAGTGATCAGCCTCCAGCACATCTTCGGCGTGCTTGAGATCGGTATCAATCTTGGTCTTCTTCTTCCATGGCAACGCAACCAGCACGTCAATGTAGTTGCGCACCACCGTCGCTTCGGCAGACATCGGAGACATCAGACGCAACTTCTTCAGTTCGGCCTCGGCCTTGGCGCGCGCATCCTTGGGCATGTGCGCAGCCTTGATCTTTTTCTCGACTTCTTCGATGTCGGCACCGTCTTCGCCTTCGCCCAGTTCTTTCTGGATCGCTTTCACCTGCTCGTTCAGGTAATACTCGCGCTGGCTTTTTTCCATCTGGCGTTTGACTCGCCCGCGGATACGTTTTTCCACCTGCATGATATCCAGCTCTGCTTCCAGCAAGCCCAGCAGATGTTCAAGACGCAGACGCACATCGAATATCTCCAGCACCTCCTGTTTTTGCTCCAACTTGAGCGGCAGATGCGCGGCGATGGTATCGGCCAAACGACCCGCGTCGTCGATACCCGCCAATGAAGTCAGTATCTCCGGCGGAATCTTCTTGTTAAGTTTTACATATTGATCGAATTGGTTAATCAAAGCACGGCGCATCGCCTCAGCCTCGTGACCGATTTCCTCGTCGATTGGAACTGGTTGTATTTCGGCATCCAGGTGCGATTTGTCGTCGAAAATACGCAGTACCTTAGCGCGTTGTGTGCCTTCCACCAGAACTTTGACCGTTCCGTCCGGCAGTTTCAGCATTTGCAGAATATTGGCGATACTGCCGATGCGGTAAATGTCTTCGGTCGCGGGCTCGTCCTTTGCGGCAGATTTTTGCGCTACCAATACGATGCTCTTGCCGGCTTCCATCGCAGCTTCCAGCGCCTTGATAGACTTCGCACGGCCAACGAACAGCGGGATGACCATGTGCGGGAATACCACCACATCGCGCAATGGCAACAGCGGGAACAGGTCAGTAGTTGTAGTAATAGGTTCGTTTTCGGCCATGATTCGGACTCTGAATGATTAGGGAATGAAAATGAAATGGGGGCAGGAGTCGGTAATTCAAGTCCTGCCCGCCAAGGCCGTCGTTACGCGGCCTTGGGCGTATCCGCATACATCACGATGGGCTTGATCTCGCCCGTACTATTTTCATCCAGCACTACTTTGCTCACGTTCTCCGCCGACGGCAGGTCGAACATGGTATCCAGCAGTGCCTGTTCGAGAATAGAACGCAGTCCGCGGGCTCCCGTCTTGCGTGCAAGTGCCTTTTTGGCAATCACATTCAGCACGCCTTCGCGGAATTCCAGCTCAACGCCTTCCATCGAAAACAGTTTCTGGTATTGCTTGGTCAGCGCGTTCTTGGGTTCGGTCAGTATCTGGATCAGCGCCGCTTCGTCCAGCCCTTCCAGCGTCGCCACCACGGGCAAACGTCCCACGAATTCCGGAATCAGGCCAAACTTGATCAAGTCTTCCGGCTCCACACCGCGCAACACGGTGCCGATGTCTTTACTATCTTCGCGTTTGGAAAGATTGGCCGAGAAACCGATGCCCGCTTTTTCGGAACGATTGCGGATCACTTTCTCCAAACCGTCGAATGCGCCGCCGCAGATAAACAGGATGTTGCTGGTATCCACTTGCAGGAATTCGGTGTTGGGATGCTTGCGTCCGCCTTGCGGGGGAATGGATGCCTTGGTGCCTTCGATGAGCTTGAGCAACGCTTGCTGCACTCCCTCACCCGACACGTCGCGTGTTATGGACGGATTGTCCGACTTGCGTGATATCTTGTCGATCTCGTCGATATAGACGATACCGCGCTGCGCACGCTCCACGTCGTAGTCGCAGGCCTGCAGCAGTTTCTGAATGATGTTCTCGACGTCCTCGCCGACATAACCCGCCTCGGTCAGCGTAGTCGCATCCGCCATCACAAACGGAACATTGAGCAAACGCGCCAGAGTCTGCGCCAGCAAGGTTTTGCCGGAACCCGTGGGACCAACCAGCAGGATATTGCTCTTGGCCAGTTCCACGCCGTCGCTATCCGTGCTCTTCAAGCGCTTATAGTGGTTGTAGACCGCCACAGACAATATCTTCTTCGCCTGGCGCTGGCCGATTACATATTCGTCCAGCCGCTTGCAAATATCATGCGGAACAGGCAGTTCATTCTTGTCGGTCTTGTCGCCGCCGATCGTGCTTTGCGTCTCTTCACGGATAATGTCATTGCACAGCGCGATGCACTCGTCGCACACGAACACCGATGGTCCCGCGATCAGCTTGCGTACCTCGTGCTGGCTCTTTCCGCAGAAGGAGCAGTACAGCAGCTTGTCACCCTTGTTCTTATCCGTCGTCATTTGCACCTCCGCTCCGACAGTATCGGCAGCTTAATATAATTACTTAAACGCGCTTATCCAGCACTTTATCGATCAGGCCGTATTCCACAGCTTCTTTTGCTGTCAGGAAATTATCACGTTCGCTGTCGCGTGCAATGTCTTCCACGCTACGCCCGGTATGGTGCGCCATCAAGGCATACAAGCGTTCGCGCAAACTCAGGATGTACTTGGCATGGATCTCGATGTCCGATGCCTGGCCACGGAAGCCGCCCAGCGGCTGGTGAATCATCACGGTGGAGTTGGGCAAAGCAAAGCGCTTGTCTTTTGCGCCAGCCTGCAGCAGGAATGCACCCATCGATGCAGCCATGCCGATGCACAACGTGGACACTTGCGGCTTGATGAACTGCATGGTGTCATAGATCGCCATGCCCGCCGAAATCGACCCGCCCGGTGAGTTGATGTAGAAATGGATGTCCTTGTCGGGATTTTCCGATTCCAGGAACAGCATCTGCGCAACGATCAGATTGGCAGTGTGGTCGTTGACCTCACCCACCAGGAACACCACTCGCTCCTTCAACAGGCGCGAATAGATGTCGTAGGCGCGTTCTCCGCGTCCGCTGGTCTCTACGACCATCGGAATCATGCCGATGTCTTGCGGCTCCATCACTTGCGCAGTGTTGTTATACAACATACTCAGTTACTCCCCATCAGTTCGCTCAGCGTCACTGTTTGATCGCTTACCTTCGCACCCGCCATCACCCAGGCGACCACGTTGTCTTCCAGCACAAGATTCTCCACCTCGCGCATGCGGCCCGGCTCTGCCGCATACCAACGTACCACTTCCTCGGGATGCTCATAGCTTTGAGCATATTCCTGAATCAAAGCCTTGGTCTGTTCCGGCTTTGCCTGCAGCTCGTGTTTCTTCACCAGTTCTGCAAGGATCAACCCCAGCTTCACGCGTTTGGTAGCGCGTTCAACGAACATATCAGTCGGCAACTGCATACCTTTCGGGATCTTCATGCCGCGCGCTTCCATGTCGTGCAGGGTTTGCTGCATCAGGTTTTGCGCCTCGCTTTCAAGCAGCACTTTGGGTACTTCCAGTTGCGCAATCTTGAGCAACACTTCCATCGCGTTATCCTTGTTGCGCACTTTCGCCCTGCGCCCCGCTTCGCGCCCGACGTTGTCACGAATCTCTTCCTTAAGCTTCGCTACATCCCCATCGGCCGCGCCCAGCGCCTTGGCGAACTCCGCGTCCACTTCCGGCAGATGCGCTTCTTCCACGGCATGCACTGTGATCGTGAACGTCACTTGCTTTCCCGCAACATCCTTACCGTGATAGTCCGCAGGGAAAGTCATATCGAAAGACTTGGTTTCTCCTGCCTTCATGCCGATGATAGCCTTTTCGAAATCCGGCAACATGCGGCCCGCCCCCAATACCAGGGCGATATCCTTGGCTTCGCCACCTTCGAACACAACACCGTTCAGCTTACCGGAAAAATCGATGCGCACCTGATCGTCGCTCTTTGCGGCACGACCGACTTTTTTGAATTCGGCACGTTGTTTGCGCAAGGTATTGATGGTTTCTTCCACATCGGCTTCACTCAAGGTGAACACGACGCGATTCACGCTTTCGCCTGAGATGTCGCGGAGGGTGACGTCCGGATAGACTTCAAAAGTCGCGCTAAATTCAATCTGCGGTGCATTCAGGTCGGCGGTCTTGATCTCGAACTGTGGATAACCCGCCACCTGCAGCTTATTGGTGACAGCTGCATCGGCAAAAGTGCGTTGCAGGCTCTCACCCAACACTTCTTGTTGCACGGAAGGTCCGTATTGCTGCTCCAATACCTTATAGGGCACTTTGCCCGGACGGAAACCGTGCACTTTGGCTGTACGCCCAATGTGCTTTAGCCGCGCTTCCATTGCGCCGCGCAATTGCTGTTGGGGGATGGATGCATTCAAACGGCGTTGCAATCCACTCAGGGTCTCTACATTTGACATACTGACACTTCCTTTGAATTTAGGCTGGCTATACAAAACGGATATCGAGGGTGGAATGATACATGAAACAGGGCGGGAAGGCCCGCCCCCACCCCTACTCTACATGCGCCGGCACCTGCTGCAAGTGCCAGATATCCCGATTGTAGTCCTGTATGGTGCGGTCACTGGAGAACTTACCGCTGGTAGCGGTATTCAGGATGCTCATGCGTATCCAGCGTTCCCGGTCACGGTATGCAGCCGCCACTTTGCGTTGTGCTTCCACAAAACCGCGAAAATCTGCCGCCGTCAGCCACGGATCATGCGGACTCAGAATGGACTGGACGACAGGGTTAAATAACCCTGTTTCAAAAAGGTTAAAATGCCCGCTTTCCAAAAGGTGGATCACGCGCGCAAAATCGGCGTCTGCGGCAACAATCGCTGCAGGATCATAGTGTCCGCGCATCGCATCCACTTGATCGGCGGTCAAACCGAACAGGAAGAAATTATCCGCCCCTACCTCTTCGCGGATCTCGATGTTCGCGCCGTCCAGACGTTCCAATGGTAATCGCGCCGTTCATCATGAATTTCATGTTACCGGTCCCCGACGCCTCTTTGCCCGCGGTGGATATCTGCTCGGACAGGTCTGCTGCCGGACAGATCACTTCCATCGCCGAAACGCGATAGTCGGGTAGAAAAGCGAGGCGCAACAAGCCCTTGGTTGCGGGATCGTGATTGACGACATCGGCCACTGCCGTCACCAGCCGTATGATGCGCTTCGCCATCACATAACCGGGAGCCGCCTTGCCGCCGATCAACACGCAGCGCGGCGTCCAATCGGCCGTATCTCCACGTTTGATACGGTCGTACAAGTGGATGACATGCAGTACATTGAGCAGTTGCCGCTTGTATTCGTGGATACGCTTCACCTGCACATCGAACATGGCAGCAGGATCGAATTCCACGCTGCAGTCTCTCGCGACCATCTCGGCAAGCCGCTGCTTGTTCGCCTGTTTCACCTTGTGCCATTCGGCCCGGAACTTCTTGTCGTCGGCGAGCTTCTGTAATCCCTTCAACTTGGTCAGATCGGTGTGCCAGTCCCCGCCAATGCTGCGGTCGATCAGGCCACACAATAACGGATTGCTCGAAGCCATCCAGCGGCGCGGCGTGACGCCGTTGGTCTTGTTGTTGAACTTGTGCGGCCACAACTCGAAGAAATCATGAAACAGATGCTGTCGCAACAGTTGCGAATGCAGGGCCGCCACACCGTTGACCGAGTGACAAGCCACCACGGCCAGATAAGCCATGCGTATCTGCGCCGCATGTCCTTCCTCGATAATCGACATGCGTCGTTCCCGTTCCATATCGCCCGGCCAACGCATTGATACCTCTTCGGTGAAACGCGCATTAATCTCGTAGATGATATCCAGCAGGCGCGGCAGCAGGCGCCCGAACATGCTCACCGACCAGCGCTCCAGCGCTTCCGGCAGCAAGGTATGGTTGGTATAGGCCATCGTGTGCGAAGTAATATCCCAGGCCTCGTCCCAACCCAGTCCATGTTCGTCCATCAGTAGCCGCATCAATTCCGGAACGGCGCAGGTTGGATGGGTGTCATTCAGCTGGAAACAATTCTTCGCGGCAAAGCCGGAAAAATCCTCGCCATGCTTGCGCACCCATTGCCGCAGCACATCCTGCAGGCTCGCCGACGCCAGAAAATACTGCTGGCGCAAACGCAGTTCTTTTCCGTTCTCGCTTGCATCGTTCGGATACAACACCATGGTGATGTGTTCCGCCTGGTTTTTTGCGGCGACCGCCTCGGTGTAGCTGCCGGCATTGAATTCGTCCAGATCGAATTCCTCTGTCGCACCGGCTTTCCACAGGCGTAAAGTATTTACAGTGCCGTTGCGATATCCGGGTATCGGCATGTCGTACGGGACAGCCAGCACGTCCTGCGTATCAACCCAGCGCACATGCGTCATGCCTCCCGCGCCCGTGTAGAAATCGCTGCGCCCGCCGAACTTTACCCTGACGGTATATTCGGGACGCTCTATCTCCCACGGGTTGCCGTCGCGCAGCCAATGATCGGGCTCCTCCATCTGACTTCCATGCTCGATCTTCTGGCGGAACATGCCGTATTCGTAGCGAATGCCGTATCCGGTCACCGGCAGTTGCAGCGTCGCACAGCTGTCCAGAAAGCATGCTGCGAGACGCCCCAGGCCACCGTTGCCCAAGCCCGCATCGCTCTCCAGTTCCTGCACCTCCTCCATATCCAGGCCCAGATTGCGCATCGCCTCCGCAGCTGCTCCCTCCAGTTCCAGATTCAACAGCGCATTGCCCAAAGCGCGTCCCATCAGGAATTCCAGCGACATGTAATAAGCCTGTTTGCAATCTGATTCGTTGTAAGCACGCTGGGTCCGGCGCCAGCGCTCCACCAACCGGTCACGCAAAACCAATGCGCAGGACGAATACACATGGTGCGACGATACGCTTGCGCTATCCCAGCCGAGGGTGTGGTTGAAGTAGCGGCAGAAATCTTCTTCCAGTCCCGTCGCATTCATGCCCAACGGAGGAATTTTCAGCGTATTCGGATGTTTGGCAAGAAACGGTTTGTTTATGGTATTCATTTAGATTCCAAATTTAAAAATTATTTTCCATAACAACAGCAACATTGATGCCAAGTTGTAGCCTGTCAGTCAAAGGTTCGGAGTGTGCATGATCATCATCACTACTCCAACGGGCGTTGCCCTGAAGATTTGTGCGTAAAGACCAACCATGCACTGACTACAACTGGACCCAAACGCTCCGGAACGGGTACCGGCATCAACTCGGTGCGGCACGTACTGGCCGGCACCAACTTGCCTCATCGCGCCATTTCCCTGCAAAAAACAATGCTGACCGAATCAATGTTGACGCAAGTAGTCCGCTACCCGGGCGCGGATATGGGAAGCAGTTCAAAACGCAGGAAAAGGCCATAACAGCATGAACAAGTCACATCCGACAAATGGGTAAGTTTCCCCACAATCGGGAACGAATACCGACAGTGTAACAATGAACTCGCATTAGCCGCGCCGCGCAATCCCGGCAATGATCAAGTAGCTTCGGAACGACGCATGGTTCCGCCCATGGCGGGTGCACCGCTACCCACACTGAGCACATGCTGCAGTTCTTCCGGTGCCGCCAGTTTGAGCAAATGGTACAGATTGGAAAGATTGCGCCGGAACAGGCTATCGAACGACGCGACACTCAGCGCCGAATTGTAATCGCCAAACCACCAGAACCAGTCCGAACCTTCGCAATCGGCAAGTTGCTCGGTCGCCTGACGCATCTCATCGGCACTCAAACGACCGCTCGCCATCACGATATCGTAACTGCGCTTGGCGTCGCACAACAAATCCCATCCGCGATTCTTGTCGGGAGAACCGATCCAGGTGCTGAACGTGCCGTACACCCAGCTGCCGGCAACCATCTGCTGCAACTTGCTCGGCGTAACACGGGATTTCGGGTCATCCAGACTTTTTACGCATTCATGAAAAGTGGTCGTTCGAATATCTGGATGGATTTCCAGCTTTGAATACAGCTCGGACAGGAAATAATAAGCGTTGTAAGGATAGTATTCCCAGGCGTTTTCGCCATCCAGAATCACGGTGACCACCGGGTCGTCCTCACCGGGCGCATTGTGCAGGATATCTTCCAGTTGATGCACGAAATCGGCAGCGGCATCGTCGCCCTTCCACTTGGCGTATTCGAAGCCGACCTTGTCCGACAGGTGGTCGTCGCGGAAGAAACAATAGATCGGCTTGCCGCCTGTCTCGACCAGATAAGGCTTGTACAGATAGCCCGAACTGCCGGGCAACGGGTAATCGTTCATTTCGCGCAGCAGGCTGTTGGCCAGCACCGCCTGGCCTGTCGCGGTCCATTCGCAGCCATGTTCCGCCAGCAGCTTCAATGTCGCACGCGACACACCGCCTTCCGATGGCCACATTCCGTGTGGAACCACGCCGAAATTCTGCTTGTGACTCTCCACCGCGTTGGACAGATGTGCGTGCAGTCGCGCCAGCCCACCCGGATATTGCGCTGTCTGCGGCAAAGGCGCGTCGGGCTCGCTCTCGCGCGCTGCGGCAAAATCCAGCAACAGCGGCATGATGGGATGATTGTAAGGCGTGGAAGAAATTTCGATCTGGCCGGTCTCGGCCAACTTGCGATAGCGCGGCACAATCTCGGCGATGGTCGTACCGATCAGTTCGAACAATTCCCTGCGTTCTGCGTAAGTGAACTGGCTACCCTTGGTCATCAGCCGCGCCACCGTTTCGCTGCTGCGGCGAATACTTTCACCCATCCATACGAGGTGATACCACACCAGCAAGTCGGCCAGATATTGGCCGGACAGATAGGTCACATTTTCGCGGCCGTGACCATCCATCAAAGCCTGCAGATCGAAAAGGTGTTGATAGGCCCGGTAGGGCTTAAGCATCTTGGTGTGGTTGCTCTTGAAACAGCTATCCAGAATATGCTTGCGGGCATCGTCGCCCAATTCGTCCAGATGCTCGTAACTCAACATCCTGAGTAGCGCATCGCGGATATGGCCACTCTTGAACTGCTGCTCATAATCGTGCAACTGTTCGACCAGGATAGGAACGAAGTTCACCACTGCCTTGGCCTGCGGATGCTGTTCCAGATGGTAGACCATATCGGTATAGTCTTTCATCGCGTGCAAATACGTCCAGGGCAGCACATATCCGTGATGCAGATATTCGCGGTAATCCGGCTGGTGCATGTGCCAGCACAGAATAAGCTGGAGTTTCTTGTTCGCGTTTTCTGGGGTGATACGTTGTGGCATAGCGCTTTTCAATACCTCTTTACCTGTTGTCTCACCTGATGTGATGAATCGACTGTCCCAGCATATCCGGCGTCACCAGGGTAACCCCGCCCGGTGATACGTGGAAGCGACGGGCATCTTCCTCATGATCGAATCCGATCTTCATCCCGTCCGGTATTTTACAGTTATTGTCGAGCACCACACGATTCAGCTTCACATCTTCCCCGATCCGCGCGCCGGACAAAATCACCGAATCGTTGATTTCACTGCGGGCACCCACGCGAATATCCGAGAACAACAACGAATGATGTACTCTGGCACCGCTGATAATGCACCCGCCCGAGACCATGGAATCGATCGCCACCCCGCGCCTGCCTTCGTCATTAAATACGAATTTGGCCGGAGGCAATTGTTCCTGATAAGTCCAGATTGGCCAGTTCTTGTCATACAGATCCAGGGCGGGAGTCACATTGACCATTTCCATATTGGCATCCCAATAGGCGTCTACGGTTCCCACATCCCTCCAGTACGGCTCGACGCCTTCAGCCGATCCGACGCAACTCCGTTCGAAGCGATGTGCATACACGCGGTAGCGGTCGATCAGATAGGGAATGATGTCGTGGCCGAAATCGTGCGTGGACTTCTTTGTGTCGGCATCTCGAATCAGCTGTTCATACATGAACTTGGCATTGAACACGTAGATGCCCATGCTGGCCAGGATACGTCCGGGCTTTCCCGGAATCTCGTCTCCCGTGGGGGGTTTTTCGGTGAACTTGATGACGCGGTCTTTCTCGCCCACAGTCATCACGCCGAAGGACGATGACTCGGCCGCGGGCATTTCTACACAGCCCACCGTCATGTCTGCATCACTGCTCACGTGATAGGCCAGCATCTCGCCGTAGTCCATTTTGTACACGTGGTCTCCCGCCAGGATCACGATGTACTCAGGGTTGTAGCCGCGCAAGATATCAATATTCTGAAATACCGCGTCTGCGGTGCCCCGATACCATTCTTCCTGAATGCGCTGTTGCGCCGGCAACAAGGCCAAAAATTCATTGAATTCGCCGCGCAGGAACCCCCAGCCCTTCTGAATGTGCTCGATCAGTGTGTGCGCCTTGTATTGCGTCACCACGCCGATTCGTCTGATGCCGGAGTTGATGCAGTTGGACAACGGGAAATCGATAATGCGGAACTTGCCGCCGAATTGCACGGCGGGTTTGGCATTCCAGTCCGTCAGATTGTGCAAACGGCTGCCGCGGCCTCCTGCCAACACCAAAGCCACGGTATTCTTGGTCAGTGCGCTGATGAATCGTGGTGAACGCATTTCTTGAACCATGATTTTCTCCCCTTACCCTTTGTAGACACTTACCAAAAAAATCACTCAACGATCGTCTGATACAAATCGAGATATCTCTGCGCACTATTGCTCCAGCCAACATCGCGGCGCATGCCATTAAGCTGTATCCGTCGAAAATCCTTGTTTTCCCGATAACAATCGATCGCACGCACGATGGTGCGATACAGAATTGCCGCATCCGTCTCGTCGAAAACAAATCCGGTGCCGTCCGCCTCCTTCGCATCGGTCACCGAATCGGCCAGACCTCCCGTTCGGCGCACCACCGGCGGCGTGCCATAGCGCATTCCGTACATCTGGTTCAAACCGCAAGGCTCGAAACGCGACGGCATCAGGAAGATATCCGCTCCCGCCATCACCTGGTGCGACAACGCTTCGTCGAAACGCACAGTGACCGAAACGCGCCCCGGATAGCGTTCAGCCAGATGCTGATAGCGCCGCTCCAGCTCTACCTCACCGCTGCCCAGCACCACAAGTTGCGCGCCCCCGTCGAGCAATTTTGGCAGGGATTCCAACAGCATATCCAGACCCTTCTGGTAGGTCAGACGGCTGACCACACCGAGCAAAGGCGCAGCCGGATTTGCTTCAAGACCGAGTCGCTGCTGCAATGCCTGCTTGACGACCGCTTTCGGCGCCAGGTCAGCGCTGTTGTAAGTCGCCGCCAGATACTTGTCGGTCGCCGGATTCCATTCCTGCTCGTCGATACCGTTCAGAATACCGCTGACATCGCCGTTCCGCGCCGTAAGCAGACCCTGCATGCCATAGCCCATCTCGGTCGTTTGTATTTCCCGCGCATAAGTCGGGCTGACCGAAACAATACGGTCAGCGTAATGCAAACCTGCTTTCAGAAAGGACAAATAACCATTGAACTCGACGCCGTGCATATCGAAGCAAGATTGCGGCAGATCGAGCGGCCGCAGCCAGTCGCGGTCAAAGTTACCCTGGAATGCCATGTTATGGACATTCATCACTGACTTCGCATGTGAACTTGGGGTCATCTGCAGATAGGCGGGCGCAAGGCCGCTCTGCCAGTCGTTGCAATGCACGATGTCGGCTCGCCAGGCAACCGGCGATGCAGCGGTGCCCATGAGCGCAGCCACCCTGGACAACATGCCGAAACGCATGGCGTTATCGGGCCAGTCGCCACCCAGCTCATACTGATAAGGCCCCGCAACACGGCAATAGTATTGCGGCGCATCGAGCACATACACCGGCACATCGGTGTCAGGCATCTTCGCGCTCAACAGTTTTACCTCGGGTTGTCCGGGAAATACGGTAAGCGATGCGACAATGCGCGTATTTTCCAGTTTGTCCAGCACCTGCGTATAGCCAGGTATCAATAACCGCACATCCTCCCCCAGCGCCTGCAAGGCCGTCGGCAGCGCCGCGCTGACATCGGCCAGACCGCCGGTCTTGATCAGTGGATGGACTTCGGAAGTGACGAACAGTATCTTCATTTGCGTACGTTGTAATAATTGATCAGACCGTTTGTGGAGGAGTCGTGGGCGGCGATTTCCGTGCCGCCGCGCAACTCGTCCTGGATATGCGTTGCAAGTTGCTTGCCCAACTCCACCCCCCATTGGTCGAAGGAATTGATATCCCAAATAATGCCCTGCACGAATATCTTGTGCTCATACAGCGCGATCAGCCTGCCCAGTGTGCGCGGCGTCAACTTGTCGAACATGATCGAATTGGTCGGCTTGTTCCCCGGGAACACTTTGTGCGGGACCAATGCTTCGATGGCTTTGGCGTCCATGCCGGAAACTTGCAATTCGGTGCGCGCTTCGGCTTCCGTCTTGCCGCGCATGAGCGCTTCGGTTTGCGCAAAGAAATTTGAAAGTAATGTCGCGTGATGCTCACCAATGGGATCGTGCGCGTGTACGGCAGCAACAAAGTCGCTCGGGATCGCCTGCGTACCCTGGTGTATCAGCTGGAAGAATGCGTGCTGGCTGTTGGTGCCGATGCCTCCCCACAGCACGGGGCCGGTTGCGTAATCCACCGCAATGCCTTCCCTGTTCACGCGCTTGCCGTTGCTCTCCATGTCGGCCTGCTGGAAGTACTGCACAAAATATTCCAGCGTCTGGTCGTAGGGCAGCAAAGCCTGGGTCGATACATTGTGGAAATTGTTGTACCAAACACCCAGCAGGGCCAGTATTACCGGCATATTCTGTTCCAGCGGTGCAGTGCAGAAATGCGTGTCCATTTCGTAGCCGCCGCGCAGCAGCTCCTCGAAATTATCCATGCCGACTGCGAGCGCAATGGACAAACCGATCGCGGACCACAGGGAATAACGACCTCCCACCCAGTCCGAAAACTCGAACATGTTCGCAACATCGATTCCGAAAGCCGTGACTTCCTTTGCATTGGTCGAGAGCGCGACAAAATGCTTTGCAATATGCTTTGAATCGCCTGCGGCCCGCAAGAACCAGTCGCGCGCCGAGCGCGCGTTCATCAGCGTCTCTTGTGTGGTGAAGGTTTTGGAAGCAACGATGAACAGCGTGGACTCCGGATCAAGTGCGGCGAGATTCTCCATCAGGTCAGTGCCGTCCACGTTGGAAACGAAATGCACCTTCACTTTGTCCTGGTACGGATGCAGGGCACGACACACCATCAACGGTCCAAGATACGAACCGCCGATACCGATGCTCACTACATCGGTTATAGATTTGCCGCTATACCCGCGCCAAGTTCCGTTGCGCACGCTTTCGCTGAATACACGCATCTTGTCCAGCACATGGCGCACGCCAGGCAGGACGTCGCGGCCATCGACCAGGATAGGGGCATGTGCGGCATTCGTTGCAGCACGCAATGCGGTATGCAGCACCGCACGCCGCTCGGTGTTGTTGGTCTTTTCCCCGGAAAACATTTTGTCGCGCCAACTCTCCACTTGGCACTGGCGCGCCAGCGCCAAAAGCAGCGCCATAGTTTCCTGCGTGACAAGATTCTTGGAGTAATCCAGCAAGAGGTCGTCCAGACGCACGGAAAAACGCCCGAAGCGTTCGGTGTCGTCGTCGAAGAGACTGCGCATGGACAGTCGGCTGTTTGCAGCGTAATGGACAAGCAAATCCTGCCACGCTTTTGATTGTGTCAATGCAGACATACTCCCCCTTATGCCGTTAAAGCACGCGCTGCAATACGATCCCTGCCAGCGGCGGCAATGTCAGTGACAACGATTGCTGCTCTCCATTCCAACTGATGTCCGAGGTATCCATCCCCAGCCCGTTGCCCATGTTGGATCCGCCGTAAAAGTGCGAATCGCTGTTGAATATCTCGCGGTAAAGTCCCTTGTGCCGCATGCCCACGCGGTAGCCTTCCCGCGGCACCGGCGTGAAATTGAGGATTATCACCACGCTGGAGCCGTCGCGCGCAAAGCGGTGAAAGCTCAGCACGGACTGATCGGCATTGTTGCAATCCAGCCAGTCAAAACCTTCCGGCGTGAAATCCTGTTCATGCAACGCAGGAACGCTTGCATACAGGCGATTGAGGTCACGCAGTGCAGCCTGCACCCCGCTATGCTCGCTACGTCCAAGTAAATACCAATCGAGCTCCGTACCTACCTTCCACTCGTGTCCCTGTGCCAGCTCGTTACCCATGAAATTAAGCTTCTTGCCCGGGTAGGTCATTTGATAGGTAAACAGCAAGCGCAAATTGGCGAACTTCTGCCACGCGTCGCCGGGCATCTTGTCGAGCAGCGATTTCTTGCCGTGCACCACTTCATCATGCGAGAACGGCAACATGAAGTTTTCGGTGTAGTTATAAAGTTGTCCAAAGGTAAGGCTGTTGTGGTGGTAACGTCGATGCACCGACTCGTGCTCGATGTAGGCCAGCGTATCGTTCATCCAGCCCATGTTCCACTTCATGCTGAAGCCCAGGCCGCCCAGATAAGTCGGGCGCGACACCATGGGCCACGAAGTCGATTCTTCGGCCAGCGTCAGCGTGCCGGGAAAACGCTCATGCGTCATGACGTTCAACTCGCGGAAGAAATCCACCGCCTCGATATTCTCGCGCCCGCCGAACTTGTTCGGGAGCCACTGGCCCGCCTGACGCGAATAGTCCAGATACAACATGGATGCCACGGCATCGACGCGCAGGCCGTCGATATGGAACTCGCTCAGCCAGAAGTGCGCGTTGGCCAGCAGGAAATTGCGCACCTCGTTGCGGCCGTAATTGAAGATCAGTGTGCCCCAGTCCTGGTGCTCGCCCAGCCTCGGGTCTTCATGCTCATACAGCGCGGTGCCGTCGAAGCGCGCCAGCGCGAATGCATCTTTCGGGAAATGCGCGGGCACCCAGTCCAGGATCACGCCGATACCGCCGATATGGCAGGTGTCGACGAAATACCGGAAGTCATCCGGCGTGCCGAAACGGCTGGTCACTCCGTAATAGCCGGTGGTCTGGTAGCCCCAGGATTCGTCCAGCGGATGTTCGCTGATCGGCATCAATTCGATATGCGTGAAACCCATGTCCTGCACATAAGGCACCAGACTGTCGGCCAATTCGCGGAAATTGTAAAAACGCCCGTCCCAGTGGCGCTTCCAGGAACCTGCGTGCACTTCGTATGCGTTCAACGGCTGGTGCAGCCAGTCGCGGCTCGCACGGCCATCCTGCCATTCGGCATCGCGCCACACATAGCCATCCACCACGGCCACCCTGGCGGCCGTACCCGGACGCCGTTCAAAACTCAATCCGTAAGGATCGGTCTTGACGAAAACATCGCCGGAATAACGGTTGCGTATCTCGAATTTGTAGAACTCGCCCAGTCCGATGTCCGGCACGAAGAGTTCCCATACACCGGTACTGCCCAGCGCACGCATGGGACACACGCGCCCATCCCAACCGTTGAAGTCGCCCACCACGCTGACGCGTTCGGCATTTGGCGCCCACACCGCGAAGCGCACGCCCCACACACCCTGTACTTCCATGTGGTGTGCGCCGAGCATGCGGTATGCCTGTTCCAGACGGCCTTCGGAAAAAAGGTAAAGATCGTGGTCACTGATACTGCTGCCGAAACTGTAGGCATCGTGCACTTCGATCATGTGATTGAAGAAATTCAGTTTCAGGCGGCACGGCGCGGGCAATTGTTTTTTTCCCTGCCAGTGATAAAAACCGCTTGAATTGTCGCGCACCAAGGGCTGCCAAGCCTCCCCGTCGTGGACGGAAATCTCTGTCGCGTGCGGTTGATACACGCGCAAGATCCAGCCGGACTTGTTCTGATGCAACCCCAGATAGGAAAAGGGGTCATGATGGCGCGCTTCTAGAATGGAGCGCTTGTTCTGATTATCACTGGGCATTTCTTCGCTCCTCAGACGCAATATAGCCTTTTAGCACGAGTGCGGCAATTTAAAATCAAAAGACACTTTCCCCGGCCATCTTTATGACGTGCATCAAGAAATGGCATTTTGTTCGTAGGGGGTTTGCCGCAACCGAGTTGTGGAACGGTATATGGAATTTCGTCCATCAGTCACGCATGCATACGCGACTGATGAATATCTGACTGCGGCGAACCGCCGGACAGAAGCAGTTCAACCACTTCAAATCGGCATCACGACAAAGTTCGAATTGAACTCAGGGAACGATCCAGGCGCCGTCGGATATGATCTTCGGGCCTTCCTGTTCGGCAAAGTGGGTGATGTATCCCCCTTTGGAGGCGAAGCGCTGGCCCGGCGCGAGGGACAGGTGCGGATAATAGCCGGTAACGATGCGTCGATCGATCATGTCCTCCACACGCTCGACCAGGTAGTCCGGAACAAAGGTATCGACCATATGTTTCAGCGTCTCCGAAAGCAGGCCGCAGGCAAGAAAGGTATCCGCCTGCACCTGCTCTGCGACAATAGGAATATGCCTGATCCTGAACCAGCCGAAGGCATAATCAACGTTGACGATACGTTGATCGGGCAGCGCAAAAGGATAGGCGACGCGAGTGCGGTCGCGCCAGGCGGGAGGCAACGGCGAGCGTTCAAGCCCACCCATCAGCCCCGACATGAACATGGTTTTTGGAGCGGCCGGCACCTTTCCGAGAACTGAAATATCTGCCGGGCGTAGCCACATGACAAGCACATCAGCCTGCGCTGTCTGTCGCAAGACCTTGGCGATGCCATGGCCAACCATACCTGCCGGAAGGACATGGCTGCGTACCGTGACGCCCTGGCGCTCGAGCGATGCAGCGAGCGCTTTGGCACCTGCCTCTCCGATGTCACCTGCACGATATATCTGCTGCACCACCCTTGCCACGTTACCGCCGCCAGGATGGATTATCCTGTTTGAAATCAATCCGGCTTCCAGTTCCACGCCTTTGGAGAAATAAAGCGAATAGAAATCACGATCGGCATCGGCTGGCGGCGCTTCGACGTTCGGGAAGAGGCATGGCACGGCCTGTTGCTCACAGAACGCCTGAATCGGCACCCAGTTCTTGCCTCCCAGCCCCGATACAATCGCCAACACCGGCTCTCGCGCAAAATCTTTCTCAAGTTGATCCTGCCAGGTCGCCTCCGGTCCGGTCAGTTGCCAGACGTGCAACTGCCAGCGACGGTTAACCATGAACATTTCCTTGCGCGAGGTACGCAGGCGCGGAGTCGGGCCAATCGGAAAAGTGTTCTTGTCGGCAAAGAATTTATTCATCACGTCAAGCATGCCTTGCCGCTTAACCGGGTCGGCATCCGGTGTGATGATGGTGGCAAAGTGCAGTACGGTGTCTGTGACTCCCGGATTCTTGCTCCGATCAAGGCGCTTCAGATAGGCAATGAGCGCCGTCCATGTCCGCATCGTTCAACTTGAAGCGCGGCATCAAGTAGCTGAGCGGCTTGCCTTCCGAGTCCAATCCCTCGCGGATCGCTCTGGCCAGGGTTACATCGGTATAAGGATTGCGCTCCTGGCGCATGCTTTCAAGGTACGGCAGGTCGAGGTCATCGGCGCGCTGACGAAGAAGATACCGACCGGTGATCGGGGGGATGGAAATAAGACCTTCTTTGGAACCGAATCCACTACGCCGGTGGCAATTGACACAGGCCGCATCCACACCCTGCATGCTTACACCTGCCTCGCGCGTCGCCTCGAGCGGCGTTCCGGAAGGCAGCACACCGTTGCGGTAGATTGCCTCACCCGCGTCCGCCGGCAAGTCGACGCGTGCATAACACGAAGGTGCCGCCAACACGCCGATCAGCATGAAAAATACCGCACCTGCGCAAAAACATGCAGTCAGGTGCGGCAAAAAAAGATTGCGAGCTTCCCGCATAAAGCGCGACTCGCACTACTGGGCTCCCCCCGGGCCCGGCGCAGGATGGAAACTCGACCGCGGAAATCCGGCGGGCATGGCTGTACGCGGCCCCATTGCAGGGCGATCTGCGCGAGCAGCGCCGATGTCGAGCGTAGACGCGCTGCGCCATCCGGACATATAGGGTTTGACGAACATCCGATCTTCCAACGGCGGATTCAACAAGACTTTATCGATCACCAGTTTTTCCGTTGCCTTGGCCGTATCTGTGCGTGTTTCGATCACAAGCGGTATTTGTAACCCCTCAACGTTTTTGTAGTCGCGGTAAAACACCGACACCGTATTCGAACGGCCACGCGCATCGCTAGACATGCGATCATACTTAACATCGAGGAAGGTCTTTGCGTCGATCCACACATGATGGCTGTTGCCGGAAGGTAGCTTGACGCCCAGGCGATAAGCCTTGCGCCCCTCGATTTCGTCGATGCCATCCAGCGCGACGGCGATGCCTTTGGCCTGGTAATCCAACAGGGGCCCGTCGAAGCCCTGCCCATCCCGCGCGAAATTCAGTTCCTGCGGCGTGTACGGCCGCACATCCGGCTTGCCGCGGCTCGACGGACGCAGATTCCAGCCGTGTATCCCGTCGTACAGGCGCACGGAAGTCAGGCTTTGTGCCTTGATCAAGAATCGAGTCTTGTTGGGACGCTTCATTTCAAGGTCGAACGGCACACTCGGTGCGGGTGCATCGGCGCTCACGATGTGGCCGACCCAAGCCATGGATTGGACCTTCCGCCACGCATCCAGACCACCCCGCGCTGCGATATTTTTATCGACGATCTGGGACGCAGTCAGTCCCTGCTCATCGGCAAGATCGCCCGCCACCGCGAGCGTCGAGAGACACAGAGCAAATACCCAGAAGGCTATCGTTTTCATGGGAATCACTTTCCATTTTTCATCGATACCTTGGCCACTGCCATATCCACCAAATTCGGTTTTGCGAACAGGGCATTCTCCATCGACTGATTTACTGCCACACGCTCAACGTACATCTTGTGCGGCTGTTTACCACCGTCGATCACCGTTTCAAGAACGTGCGGCATGGTCAATCCGTTATCGGTTTTGTAATCACGGTAGAAAATAGCAACGTGGCGGAGTTTGCCGTCCAGCATTCTGGGTTCGCCGTCCATTTTCCGCTCCAGGAATGTCGATGCATCGATCCACACGTGCCGTTGCTGGCCATCCTTCATGGTCAGCAGGAGTTTATAAGCGCGGTGCCCTTCGACCGCTTCCGTGCCTTGCGATTTCACGCTGATACCCTTTTTGGCGTAATTGACCAGAGGACCGTCCAATTCTTGCCATTCCTTGGCAGCCTTGGCCTCAGCGGCCGTAAAGGACTCCACTTCATCGCGTCCCAGGAAGGGCCGCACCTTCCATCCTTGTTTGCCGTCATAGACCTGTTGCGCCGTCTTGCCTTCGAAGCTGATTTCCAGTCGGCTGAGATTCGGACGCTTCATTTTCATGACGAACGGCAGCGCTTCATTTTGCGTGCCGCCGGCTTCCAGCCGCCCCGACAGCGTCAACGTGCTGACTGCCTGCCATGCCTTCAGGCCACCGCGTGCAGCCACATTCTTGCTGACGATTTGGGCCGCCGTCATATTGGATGCATTAGCGATGCCGGGAAATACCGTGGTCGATGCGGCGACTGCAACCAGGCCGCAAACCAGAAAGAGAAATCGCTTCATGTTTACATCCTCCATTCAGGAACTACAGATTGCATCCTTGAGCCGTCATTCAACCAACAGCCCATCCGCATGAAAGGAACCGATCATCACGTTAACCCGATCCCCTTCTTTCACGAAATTGCCTTTGTTGGAAAAAGCCATCCAGTATTCGGTATCCGCTTCCGGTGTTCCCGTTTGCCGCAACTGGCCGACCCTGTCCATGACCGGAACGTGAAGCAAGGCATGGCTCCTTTGGCCGAAGAGATACGGCGTGGCATGATCATCGCCGAGCGCTTTGGCCAGCACAGGGTCCAGAACACGGTAGCTGAAGCGGATCAGCAGGCCAGATGCAGTCAGGTGCACCTGCATATTGTCGATACCCCAAGCCGATTGAAAGTATTTTTTTGCGCGATTCGGCAGGCTGACCTCGTGATACGGCGAAACGCCCCGGGTCGGAGAGGATGCCGATGCTCCTTTGCCCCGAGCAGATTGGGCCATGCACGGCGCTGTCTGCAGGACGAACAGCATGCTCGCGAGTAAGCTGACACATAACATCCGCCACGCGCCAACTGACTGCATGCCCGGCAGAGAATCAATGTTTCTGCGCGTCATGTGAGTCGTCCCGCTGGGAGGTTCGGCCATCCGTTCCCTGCTGGCTTGATCCCAAAAAGCCCTGGCAGGCCTCAACGGCATCGTTTCCGGGAATCTGGCCGAGTGCCGCCTGAGTCTGTGCGTACGCGTCTTTGTATTCCTTAGTGCTTTGGAATTTACCCAAATCATGCTCCGATACGTTCTGGAACATAGACCTGGCTTGCTCCTGGTATTTCGTGGTGTTGACACCGTTAGTCTGAGCACAGAAATCGATTATGGCTTGAGTCTCCCCGGCCGCCTGACTGTTGAATTGCGGTTCAGCCAGGGCAAGTTGCGGAAACGCGACGACTGCAAATAAACACAACATGCGATCGATTTTCATGACTGATTTCCTTTCACAAAGTGCTGCGGTGTTCTTGTCAATTCTGAGTCCGCTTGCGCAATATCACGTTTGAAGCCGATGCTGCTCTACGCAGTTCCGAGAGCAGCATCGAATTCGGCTCACGTCGCCTTATCGGGCTGTGCCCGTCAAGGTTGACGTTTGCGTCCCTGCCGCATCGGTGACCGACACCGTTGCGTTGCGCACGCTGTTAGCCGGATCGGTCGCAAGCGGACGGAACTGCACGGTAATGGTGCAAGTTGCTCCGGGAGCCAACGTTGTCCGACCAAGGAACTGTCCGCCACCAGCCGGACCGCAGGTCGACAGCGCCGCGATCTTGGCGTAGTCAGCCGGGTTGGCGCCGCCGAGCACTCCCTGAGTGATTCCGGTCAGCGTTACATTTCCTGTGTTTCTAAGCGTGAAGACCTGGATGGGACCTAATGTGCCCCGCGTCACGGTACCAAAGTTACGTGTAGTTGGCGTCAGGCCCGCTGTAATCACCGGAGCGATTCCCGTTCCACTCAACGCGACCAGCTTGTCAGTGGCTGCGTCGGCTGCCGCATCGCTGGAGTTAATGGTCAGTGTTCCATTCGCCGCACCGGGTGTTGTCGGGGAGAACACTACCCTGATCGCGCAGCTTGCGCCTGCCGCTAAGGTAGTACCGCAGTTCCCCGCGCCCCCCGCGAGTCGCGAGAAGGGGCCCGTAAACGCCAGGCTGATGCCGGTAAGCGTCGCAGTGCCGCTATTCTTCAGCGTCACGGTCTGCGATGTGCTGGTCGTGGCATCCACCACATTGCCGAACGCCAAGGTTTGCGGTGTGACATCGAGATCCGCTGCATTGGCTGTGCCCTGGAATTCGACCGCACCTATATCGGGCTCGGCTCCCCTCGGCCTCGGGTTACCGAAGAAGTCAGTCGACGGTGCAACCGTGTCGTTGGCTTGATCGATCGCCGGTGATCCTGCGGCCAGCGCATAATTGGCAAGCAGGGTGTTAGTGACCGGGTTGGTCTCCGACAGTGGCCCCCAACTGATGTTGATCCAGTTATTGCCCTCGTCCACCGTCGCGGCTGGCGTCAGATTGAAGATCGGGTTGGGCACGGTCGCATCCGAGATGCCCGGAGGCACCTGCCAGCCTAATCCGCCGCCACTGGCCACAATTTCCGGCGGGACGCGTGAACCGTTGCAGTACTGGCTCACCAGCGTCGGATTGTTCCCCGTGTTATGCAGCCCGGGATAATCCGCTGCATCCGTCAGCACAGAGTACATCGGAGTGAGCTGTCCTCCTGCATGGTTGGACGGTCCGGTATCACCGCGCACGCCGAGTTCCCAGTAGCTCGCCGCCGTGCAGGCTCCTGTACCACCGGTAATGATCGTTCCGGCGCCGTTGGGCGCAGTAGCATCCGTCGGCGGTTGGCTCGGCGCTTGCGTACTTGTGAAGGCGTTATACAGCGCAACCACGTTCTGCTGGTTTACTGCTCCCAAACCGAGCTGACCCACGCTGATGTCGAAGGTACGGTTCTGCCAGATCACGTTGTTATACAGCTCCGGGACCGAGTACTTACGGCAAGCCCCGTTAGCCGTGTCACCGTGACCGGCCGGGCAATTGATCGTAGCCGGCAAGTTCGCACTCAGGTTCGCGCTGTTCTGTATTGCCACCAGACCCGAGGGTTGCGGCAACGATTGTGTACCGCAATTCGAAGTGCAGGTTGGACCGGCCGAGCTCGCCAGCGGTGCACCAAACGTGTTGAACAACACTCCGGAAGTCGCCGTGCTGTCGTTGGACACGATCGTGTTGTTGATGATGTTCACCTTCAACGCGTCCAGCAGCGAAATTCCCGCACCGTCCCAGCCGGCCACGTTGTTGGCAATGATGTTGTTGGTGACGGTCACCCCGTACCAGTTATTCGGAGTGGTCGGGAACGTGATCACGTCCGTGCCATTGATGTGCTGCAAGCGCAGACCACCGCCGCTGCCGCTATCCGCGGCATTACCCATGATCAGGTTGGCATTGATCACCAAGCCCGGACCCGCACCGTCTGCCGGCCCGACGGGTGGGACTGAGACGCAATCCTGGTCGGTCGTGATACCGCATGTCGGATCCACATCGGGGGCACCCATGATGAGGATGCCGCCGCCGTTGGTCGCAATGGTCGGGTTCGTGCTCTGGTTGAACAGCACCGTGTTGTGCTCGATGTCGCCATTGGCGCTGAAGCCGATGTGAGCCATACCGCCACCGTCACCGGTGCTCATGTTGCCGCATACCCAGTTGTAGTTGAACTTGTAGTAGTCCGAGCCGTTGCAGATGCTGACACCGCCTGCGCCGGCCGGCGTGGCCGAGAACAACTCGTCACCGGTGGAGGAATTCAGCGTAATCGAGTTGTGGTGCAGGTTCACGTGCGTATCCAGGCAGTATTGCAACTGCGTGCCAGTCGGTAGTCCATTTTCGCTCTGGCAGGAACCCGGTGCAACATTAGCAACTCCGCCGCCCGCCGTATATGCGGGAGGATATTCGCCCTGGCCGACGTTGATGCCGCCTGACAGCGTTCCGGAATTGTTCCTGACGCGGTTGTTGGCAATCTGGATGTAATGCCCCCAGGCGTGCACAAAGATACCGCCGCCGCCCTGCGAGCTGTTGGTGATAGTCAAGCCATCTATGCTGGACGGGTTGCAGAAGAAATTGCTCGGGAACGGATTCTTGGAATTCGCGTTATTGGACCCGCAACCGGTCGTGCGGTTGGTGGAGTTTGTCAGCAACACTGTGCCCGTCGGGAACGCACCGGCGGCAGCTCCCCCCGTCCCGAACGGATCTTGTCCGGCCGGGAAATTCACTCCTTTCGACAGCACCGTGATAGTAGCCCCCTCAAGTGCGCCCATCAGCGACGGCTCCTGCAGCATCTCAGCCAGGTTGCCGTTCTGCGACGCGTCCCAGCCCACCACTGCTTCCAGCGGGATGCGGTCGACCTGAGGGTTGGTGGAGGTGCCCGTGAAGTAATTCAACGTGGTCGGAGTCCCCGAGAAATTCGCCGTCACGCTCGTACCGTTACCCGCACTTGGGCAGGAGTAGATGCCATCCGAATCAAACGGATTGGCTCCGAGCAAGGCGGGATTAGCGCCAAGGTCGGAATTCGGCTGCCCGTTGATCGCCAGCCCGAACAGGCAATTGACTTCCCGCCGCCACGGATCCAGCTTGCCCGCCGGGTGGGTATCGCCGTTGAGGACGCTAGAGACTGCTCCAACGCCTTGCAGGCGGAGCGGCTTCCACATCAGCAGCATCTCGCGGTGATTTGCCGGCACACCGGGGCCCGCTGCACTCGCTTGGGTCTGCGGGTCGATCATGAGCATGTCGCCGGGTTTGGCCGCATCGATCTTGCTCTGGATACTGTCCGTAGCAAGGACGTGCGTCGGGGCCTTGCCGCCGATCGTGACGGTTACCGTGTCGATCGATTGCCGGCCATTGGACGCGGTGATCACCAGTTCACCGCATTGGGCCGCGGTAGAGGTGCCACCGTATTGCAGCTGCTGCTGCACGGGGCAGTTCATCCCGCTTCCACCCACCACAGGCACCGTGCCCGTGATCTGGCCGTCGGACCAGGTGACGCCCGTCAACGGATGCGCAACGCCATCGGCGCCAACCAGGGCCACCGTACCTGCGGTGCCGCCGAAACCATAGTGGCGGGTCATGGTCTTCGCGTTGAACGGAGCCACCGTGGCCGATGGCCCGGAGTACGCGTTGTTAGGCACAGTCTGGTTGCCCAGCGCAAATATCTTCAGCGTGTGGCCGCCTCCCGTATTCACCCAGGGGCCGATGCCATCGCCATCAACCTCGGCAATGGCCGGGGTTGCATCCGGGTAGCTGCAATCCGGATTGTTGTACCCGGCGCCGGCGAAAGCCGACGTAGGCGTAACCGGCGTGTCCATGTACTGGGTTGCTCCAGGCATGTACGGCAGTTCGTAGCAGAAATTGCTGTAGGCCGGGTTGTACAACGGATCTGGAGTCGGTCCCATGCCGGGGTCATTCATGCAGGTGACCATCATCGTGGGCGAGTAGCCTGTCGGATTGGGCGGGTTCACTTCCCAGGTCGAGTAGTTCAGGCCGTTGTAAGCACCCCAGTGGTCCGCATACACACGGTTGACCTCGTTACCCTTCCAGTCCTTGATGGCGACCGGCAGATCGGGCGGCGCAAACTTCTCGCCGAACTGCGGCGAGAACGGGTCGAACTCAGACGTAAAGTCGTCCGTGATCACACCGGTGAAATGCGCGGCGGCGTGCGTCGACGTAAAGATGAAGAATTCCGCCTGCGACGATGTCTGGTCATCCAGCGTGACCAGCTTGCGGTCGCACAGGTTACGCGTCGCGCCTGCAAACGGTGCCACTTCCGCGGCTTGAGGGAACAGGCTGAGATAGTCGGGAACGATGCGCGAGGCACCCACGCACGGCCAGAACGTGCTCATGGTTGGAGTGTCACCCTCATGACTTGCCAGGGATTGTATCCTGCCCAGCGCCTGAGTCGGATTCTGGGCATTGTTCGCGTTGTAGGTCGCATTCATCTGAGCCTGGTCGGGCAGAATGTAAATGGCAGATCCCAAACCGGGGAACTCCACTGCCACCGGCGCGATGAAGTTGTCGCCAATCAGGATGTTCTTGTCCTCTTCCTTCACCAGCTCATAGCCGGGGGGCACAACTACTTCAACTACGTACTTGCCGTCAGGCAGCATGGGCACACCTTTACCAGGTGTCCAAGCCACTGGCGTAGTGCTGCCGCCGTACCGGTACGGATCGGTCGCGTCGGGATTCGTGGTACAGGCCGTGCAGTTCGTCCCGGTTGGTTTTCCGGTCACAGGATCAATGCCAGTCACGCTGGGGAACTGGTACATGCCGTCGTATGGCGCTGGCTGTAGCTGGTTCCAGACGTGCATACCGTCATAGCACTTGAACTGCGAGTTGTAAGGCAGCGGCGTATATGGGGCACCACCATGCTGCGCGTTGTACCAATCAAGGTAGTTCGGCTGGTTATAGATCGAGAAGAAGAACGTATCACCGGACGAAGTGGATGTCGACGCGGGCAACTGGCCCGGACAGTTCATATTCGGGATGCCGTCGGAGCGGAAGCCCTGCGCCCAATCGTCAAAGCTGCTGCTCTTGGTCGTGTCGACGAGCGTGAGCGACGTGCTCCCGTCCGGCGCGGTCGATTGCAGGTACAGGTTGATGGTCACGTGCGGAACCAACGGCTCCCAAACGTTTTGCGTACCGAATTGCGGATCGTCAAACGGGCGCGTCGAGGAATATATGACGTGGCCGCGGATGCCGCCGTTCTCGCCGGCCGCGTAAGGCTTCTTGCCGAACTCAAGGAAATTGTTCTGACCCGAGAACCCCTGCCAGCCTTCGGTCAGCACCCATGGCGGATCGATGCGACCTGTGGATAGAGTGTTCGAGCACGTAGTCAGACCGGTCGTCGGAGACGTGGTGCAAACACTGGGCGAATCGCTGCTGCCGGGACCAGCCGCAATGCCGGTCGGATGCGTGCTGCAATCGGCGTCTGCGCAGTAGACGGCGCCTGGAACCCGCAGGTTGACGGGCAGGGAAACCTGTTCGATCGTATTCGCCAGGTTCGCGCCGATGGCGGAGGTTCCACACGGTGCGGTTCCCACACCTGATCCGCACGGTGTGCCGTCAGCCGGGCCGCCCGCGTCGTAGACCACGTGCGTACCGGTATTCTTGTAGCGGGTCACGTCGGTTTCGATCACGTACCAGCTGAACAGCGGGAATTCCTCGTTGAAGGCCGCGTAGCCGTTCAGGTCGGTATTGTTGCGGTTCGAGTAACTGCCGTCGCGGAAGCGAACGTTGGTCTTCACCAGTGCGAGTCCAGGCTCGGAGCTCTGGGAAATACCGTCGCCGTTCGTATCAAGGAAAGTCCGGGTATTGAAGTTCGCCTGCCACTGGTTGGCGGCAATATCTCCCAGACCGCCCGGCAGGCTATCAAAGTGTGCTCCTGTTCCACCAGACAGCCGGACGGGCGTTGACAGGCCATCCACCAGTTGATCGTTCCACTGGTCGAAGGTGGTGACTCTCCAGTCACCATCGGGAATACCCGAAAGGCTAAACGTGCCGTCGGCATTGCACTTGGTGAAGGCGAAGTCCTCGCCGTCGGGGTCGCCGATGCTCACGTAGCACTGGGTGAACGCGAAGCTTTGGCGAGTGCCGCTGGAATACAGCCTTTCGTCGGGTGTGCGGCTCATGCGCTCCGTGGTAACAATACCGCTCACCGTGTTAGTGCAGTTGGTACCGGTAATTTGCGGATCGGTACCGTTGCAGACGCCGGCCTTGCGCGCATTGATGATCGCAGGGTTGGCGAAGCCGATCGACACGTGGAAACTTGCCGGTCCATATTCCTGGAAGAAATTCGGCTCGCCGATGCGCAGGAAGGAATCGTGGGCCTTCTGGCCGTCCAGGGTATTGGTCTGCAGCCACTCCTCGCCTTTCGCAATCCGTTCTGCCGCCGGCGTGGCGATCACGCCGTACCGGCCCGGCATCATGTTGGCAACAACTGCCTGACCAGCCAGCGGGGACAGCGTCGTTCCGTCAGATTCGTATTTCGGGCAAGTCACGATCGTACCGGTGATACCGGTCGGGCTCGCGGGCTGCCCCGCGACTGTCCGCGCATTCACCGATATCGGGCACGCATCCTTGCCTGTGGCCGGATCGATGGTTCCCGCCAGACTATTCGCCAGCGGCTGGTTGAACATGTCGTAGTCAACCTGCCCGGTAGGATCTCCGGGGCCGCCCGCATCATCCATGATGGTGATATTGAAGCCCCCGAGGCCCGGTTCCTGCGGCGACAGCACGTCAACTCCGCCGCCGCCATCCTGCTCGCCGTTGAGCGGGAAGTCGTCCTCGAACACAAACACCGAGAGTTTCGACGGCGGGAACGGCGTGGGTTGCGCCAGCACCGTCACAGCGGCCTGACCCGCAGCAATGGGGGCACCACCCATACCATGACCAGGACTGGAGTTGCCGGTCTCAAATGGAGTGGCCGCATCGCCCGGCAGCACCGAGATGTAGTAGCGCTTGGTCGGGTCCAGATAAACCTGGCTGGGATCGACAGGCGTTTGCTGCCCGTTTGCTACGGTGTGGCAGACGCCATTTCCGATGTCGCACACTGCGCTCTGACCGAGCAGCGTCTGGCCTGCTTCACAGGCGAGCGTCCCGACACAGCCGGTCGCCACCACCGGCATGTAGCTAGTGTGGAAGTTGGTACCGAAGGTTGGAACCTGGGCAGTCCCGGTCGTCGTATTGACCGGGCCGAACGTCGGGCATCCGGCCGGTTGCGGGTTGGTCGTGCACTTGGGATCGATATAGAAGGTGCGATCTTCCTCGATGATCCAGCGATAGTCAGTCATCGGTGTGCAGCCTGCGTTCGTCAGGGGCGTCCCGCTCGGGCATGTATTGCCGTCGACGACACTCACGGCAAGACCGCTCGGCGGCAGGAAAATCACTGTCGCAGTCGCAGTGCCACTCGTTAGTCCTGTCTCGGTTTGCGCCTGGTAACTGAATGTCTGGCAGCTGGCACCCGTGGGAGCAGCTGGACTCAAAGTCGTCGGGCAAGCCGATCCGGGTCCAGTCGCGATGAAGGATCCATCAGGATTCAGGGTGACTGCGCTGTTCGCCGTACCTGCCACCAACGCGGTGAGCTGCAGACCGCTGCTATTGCTGACACCGCCCAGCACACCCGGCGGGGCGCTGGCATAGCGAGCCGAGTTGTTGCTGGTGAACGTCACCGCGTTCGCTGTTGGCGTAGCGCCAAGGCAAGCTCCGCTACACACGTTCAGAGTAACTGTTGCGGTCAGGGCCGCAGGACAGGTCAAAGTCGTGACAGGCGTATTGGCGCAATAGGTGAAAGAGTCGCCAGCCCAGGTGGTCGCGGTAGGACCATACACGAACGTACCGTTCGCGCTCAATGCCAATGTGCCGCCGGTTGGAGGAGTCAGCACGCGCACACCATACACACCGACGTCATTGGCCAGAACACCCTTGGCCGGATCGGACACGGTCAGTGAGTTACCGGGAACGACGAGATAGCTGTCCCCATTCGCCGCTGCAGTCGTCGAAGCCGCTGAAAATGCGCCAGTGGATGGCAATACGCCGCCGTTGATGCCGATATACGCCAGCATACCTGCATCGCGATTGATCGCGTTGCCGGAAAGGCTCAGCTGCCGGTCATACACGGGAAGTGCCGGCGGGGTGCAGGTTGTCGCTGGCGATACCGGGGTACAAGCGGCCGGCGTATTGATCATCACATCATAAGTCTTGCCGGCGGCCATGAATACTTCGCTCTGCACACGTGAAACGCCCGGTAGCGGGTTTCCGTCTTCTGCAACCAAGCTGAACCCGGGGACCGCGGCCGCAGTGCTGCCAGTCGGGACAACGGCGGGTGTCGTCAGCGCGCCGACGATCGAAGGCACGTGCATGCGCAAACCGGCGTTCACGAAGCGTACCAGTACGTTTCCGCTGACCGGAGTTGCACTCGTGCCTTGCAAGGTCGGGAACAAAGAACCTGGGGCGTTATTCTTGTTGAACGCGACGCCATTGATCGTGTAATACAGCGGCGTGTAGTTCACTGCCGGTGGGTAGCAAGCTGCTGCTCCTCCGCTGCAATAGGTAATACCGTTTGTATTAAGACCCAAGCTTGTGGTCGCGGTCGCGAGCGTGCCAGACCCGGAAGGGAGGCTAATCGTGACCGACGGAGCAGACGTATAGCCTGAGCCACCACTTGTCAGTGTAATCCCGGTAACTTGACCACCAGTTACACTGCAGCCAGCCGGGATGTTAGTACCGGTGCAAGGTGTCCCGTTGTCAATAACCGCAGTTGCTACCGCACCGGTGCCTCCACCACCAATGAAACTGACAGTAGGCGCCGTTGAGTAGCCTGAGCCTCCGTTGGTAACGGTAATCGAAGCGACTGCCTGGTTGACGTTTATAGTTGCAGATTCGCTAAATCCCGACTTGCTGACTGCGCTGCTGACCGCCTGGTTCTGTACGGGATCAATTTCACTGAGCAGCAGCGGGATTTCGGCGTTGTAGCTCACCGCATTGACTGCTGCTGGAGTGCCATACGCCGTACCTGCTGTGGTGCCTGCGGGTGCCGCAGTCACTACCAGAATCCCGTATAGGCCCATCGGCCCCTGAATGGACGGGTGCGTGCCGGACTCGATCAGATACGTGCCCGGACGCGGAGCTGTCCAAGTCAGCGCACACGGCGAAGCGCACTGACCGGCCCCAGCCGTCGTGCCCACTACGACTTCCGTAGAAAACGACTGCACGCGTGGGCCCTGTGCCGGGGGTGTACCCGGATTGCCTGCGGTGCCGGCAATGGGCCAGGTGACATTTGCCTGGGCGCTGCTGTGGTCCGGACTTTGCGTGGAGGTTGCCGATGTGCCGAGACCGCCGCCCAGCTGCCCCACGATCACTAACGAGGTGGGTATATTGTTGGCGCCAAAGGAGAGACTATTCGTAAGATTGATCGTCAGGTCCGTCCCTGTGGGCACGGTGATCACAACGGGTGACCAGGCAGCTGGCGATGTCGCTGCAGGATTCAACGACGCACAGGTCACCGTGGACGTCACACCGCTTGCGGCTGCGCCGCAACTGTAACCCCACATCGGCACCGCGGAACCGTCGGGCAGGGTTGCCGTGGCCGGGCCGGCAGTCAGATTTACCTGATCGGCGAAGGACACTCCGCTCAACAGAAGGAAAGCGGACAGAGCTGTAGCTGTCGCGTGCTTGATCAGCTTATGTGTATTGGCTCGCATTGCAGTTCTCCTCTTTCCTAATTAGATTCGTCGATCACGAATTCGCGGGAATCGATGAGCATCATCATCATCATGCCGCCGGGGAATGCATTGTTGGTAGTGATCTCGCGCTCATTGTGCGAGTGCCACATGAAGGCGAAACCGGCCTCGGTGGCGGGCGGGTTCGCGATCGTGCCGGACGGCGGGGTCACGCCTGTGGGTCCAACGGCTCGCACAGTGGCATCCGGTCCAAGGTAAGGGCTTCCGCCGAACCAGGCACCGTTTGTCAGGATGTTCGCATCGGGGAGCGTGGCGGGGCCGCCTGCGGCAACATCGCCAAACGGAGCACCCTGCAGCGGCTTGTTGTGATCCTGACACCATTCGAAATAGTTGATTGCAGCCTCGGCAGCAGTGCTACCGGTGTTATAGCCGTTGGCATCTGGAGTACAGGGAAGCTTGGCGTTGGCGTCACTTGACGCGGGATTGTGGCCGTACATATCCCAGTTGAGACCCCGACCCGTGTAATAGAAGATTCCATCCATGGCCAGCCCGGGCGTCGTGGTGGTGGTGAAAAGCAGAGGTCCGGCCAAGCTGCTTTGATCGGTCTGACTGAGAATCAAATTGCCATCGCGCCCCAGGATGCGCACGTGGTTGGCGTGCTCGTGGAAAGGATGTTGCCAGCGACCCTGGCCGATGACGCGCAGCAACACCTGCTCACCCGGATGCATATGCGGATTGCCGTTGTAGGGCTGATGCTGATACATGGGCGAGTAGTTGGCGTCCATGTCGTCGGGCATGGAACGTCCGTTGATCAGGAAGTACGCAGGATGGTACGGCTCGGTCGGCACATTGAGACTGCATCCGGCAGCCCCCGCTGTGCAGCCTGCCAATGCGCTGACTTGCGCCTGAGCCTGACTGTGGATATTCGGATCCATCTCGGCGAACTGGAACAGGTACTCCCGGTCGTAGCAGCTCTTGGGGTGATCGTATGCAGCCGCTGCCAATCGGAAATCAGATTCATGCCAATTACTTTCCACCCGCAGGTTGGCAGCAGCCAGGCCGGAAGTGCAAACGCTGGGAATGCTCGCCGGGAGCACAATGATCGCTCCATACATCCCCATCTCTACCTGCAGATCGCCCTGCGTGCCGCTGTAGTAGGCGCGTGTCCCAGGGGATCCGGCGTTGAATGTGTAGGTCACCGTACTGCCATGCGCGGCCTCTTGCGTCAGCAGGCCGGTAACACCACCCGTAGGCGTCACCTGCATACCCGGAAACAGGATCGAGGTATTGCCGGCAGCCGCGGGGAGATTATTCGTCAGTGTCACCGTCACCGTCTGCCCTTCGGTTACGATCAACGTCGGGCCGGGAACCTGCATCGGGTTGCAGAAGCCGCTGGTTATTGCCGACGGTGCATAACCGGTCGGGGCGCCATTGCAGCCGTATCCCCACGAGTAGATCATCTGTCCGTCGGGCTGGCTAATGTACGCCTCCTGCGCGGTCAGGTTAAAGGTCGGCCCGGTAATGCCGGGGGCCGCTGCGTGCGCTGCGGCAGTGAACAACAGGGCCATCGCCATCGTCACTAGACGAAGCAGTCCGTTCATCGAGTTCTTCATCGAAGTCTCCTTTTTCATCGTCGGTGCGCTCATGGCCGCTCCCCTAATTGATACGGACCTCGGTCATCAACCCGCCGAAGTTCTCAGCGTCGTTTGACAGGTGATCGAGATTGGGTGTGTAGAGGTAGAACACGCTACCCTTTGGATACAACGTGGTATTGCTGGCATCCAGAATCACGTCGAGGGACTCGCCGCCACCCAGGGTGATCGAGTTGGTGTTGTAGTACATGTTGTTGCCGGCCTGGTCGCGCAACAGCTTGGCATTGAGGGCGATCACCTGCATCGGGATACCGAGCGACGCCAAGGTCTGCATTTCGGCCACATCCAGATCGGAGATGCGCAGCAGTGCCCTGCCACCGGCCGGAATGTTGATGATCGAAGGCAGAGGCTGCGAGAAGTGATTGACCCCGTCAGCCGACTGGGTCTGCAGCGGACCGGGTGTAGTCGTGTCCGGATAGCTGCGCCCGTTCAGCAGGAAGTATTTGTCCTTCATGTCGGCAAAGCCTTCCGGATTGAAGGTCATGCCCACAAAGTGGAAGTTGGGGTCGAAACCGTGGATCTGGAGCGGGTACTCCACGTCGTAGCGTGTCGTTCCGTCGCCGTCGTTATAGGCATACTTCAACTGCTGGCCGGCGTTGGGACCGATTGTTTCGTTCGCCTGTTTGAATCCGGTGTCGACTGCCGGCAAGGGATTGCTGCACAGGATATCGCTGGCGGAATTGCAAGCAGTGCGCAGGTCGGTTTGCTGTGCCTGCAGTGCGCTATATAGGCTATTGCCGACGGGAACCCGATTCTGCCGCGGACGCACATAGATTTGTCCGACCATGCCCATCTGCAAGTGCTCGGGCGGAGTGATATGGCAGTGCCAGAAATAGGTGCCGGCGTCCGGCGCCAGATAGTAGTAGGTGAAGCTGCCGCCGATATTGATCGCAACCGAGGCGTCGGGCACGCCGTCATAGAACGCCGAAGCGTTGGGATAGCCGTGGAAGTGGATCGTGTGCTGCTCGAACAGGTCCGGGCGCATGATCATGCCGACGTTGGTCAGCGTCAGGAAGAACTCGTCGTCCTCGTCGATCGCCATCAAGGGTGCGGGAATATTGCCGTTCATCACACCGACATCCATGATCTGGCGCGGATCCACGTGGCCGTTGACGAGTTGGGTACTCGCCACGGATCCGGTTCCCGAAGTGTCGGCAGGCAGCCCGGGAGGCGGGCCTGAGAACTGAAGCGAAAAGTTGTCGGGAAATCCGGTATTGTTGGGCGCACCGGGGCCGAGCGTGGAAACCGTATAGGTACCGTCGTAGCCGACAGTGCCGGTGATCTTGATCTGATCGCCGACCGAGAAACTCAGCTGCGCATTCGCGGTCATGGTCACAACACCGCCGCTCTCGCTGATCGAGAAAATGTTGTACAGGTACGGTATGTCGTAAGCCAGGCCCACGGCACCGTTATAGGCAAACGAAATCGGAACGGGGACTTGGCTGCCGGCAGCGACAGCATCGGTTGTGGCGGGATCACCGGGGCGCAACGGGACGCCTGAATACACGGTATTGAAGACGTTTGGAAACTCGGTACCGGGAAGTCCATTTGCCATGTCTGCCAATCCGGACAATGGTCCGAATGAGAACATGTAGATCTGGGTTCCGTCGCCCATCGTCGAGAAGCCGTCGCCACCACCGACCTGCTGACATTTGATGGCCCCATTCACGTTCGCAGTCGGCACCTGATACCCCGATGCGCCAGTAGTAAATGTCGTTGGGCCGCTGTAAGCAGGTTCGACATTGTTATTGTTGAGCGCCGCCGGGTGGGTGATGGTACTGGTCGGACATTGAACCCGGAACGACGCGGCACCAGCCGAACACGCCAACATGCTCAGCAGCAATGCCAACGACAGCCGATTGAAACAGGAATATTTCAGCATGATGTTTCCTCCTCCCCAGTAGCGGGCCCACTGCATGATGGGAATAAATCAAGAACTTTCCTGGCAAGGAGTGCACCAGGCCTGAAGTTATTTGAAGAACAAGCGCTACGATTGCTGCGCAACGCAACAAAGCAAATTGGATTTGAAAGCGCAGAGAAGCCTGGCATCGGACGCAACAGGACAATTTTTTGGACCTTGTTGAAGCACTGAACTCGATAACTTACGACAGAGGTCAGCATGACAAGAATCCAAAACATCTCTGTTGCCCCGCTGAAAAACATATGATCAGTGAACATATGACCTCCGCTTTGACGTTGGGCCGGCAACATCCATTTCATTGCCGCATGATCGAATTCTAGTTACGGCTCGCGAATAAGCTATGAGGTGAACACAGTATTTCGACGGGTATTAATTACTACTGTTGCCCCGCTTCTGACTGCTTCAAAACGGCCTCACTACGGGTCAAATGACGACAGCAAGCTGCAGAAAAACCCTCCACGGAACTGCGGTCCCTGGTTCTGCCTTCCCCGCTACCCCCCGATACCGCTCCCCTTTGAGCGCTATCAGATCATCGTCTGCCGTAACACTGGCACTCCCCTGAGCTGGTGATAAATAAGTAACATCCGCATACCTTGCGACTCAATAAGCAATTTTTGTAGATTGAGCTGGCGCTGAAACTTCCATAGCCATTATGTTGTGTAACAATTCATCTGATTTGGCAAAACCGTCAATGCGCAGCCACGGTTTCCCCGGAGCAGAACGAAGGAAGGTCACCGGAGTGTGCTGCATCTTGTCGCCGCGGTAGACATTGAATGCCTGCTGGGCCGCGATGCTTGCTTCAACTGTGCCCGTGTAAAAATCCCATTCTTTGCCGGCGCTGAATTTTTGCGCGTAATTGGTCAGTACTGCCGGTGTATCCTGTTCGGGATCTACCGAAACCGAAACGATGTGTATCCGGTTCCGCTCGTCGCCAAGCTTATCCTGCAGTTCTGAAAGCGTATGGCTCGCCAAAGAGCAAGTTGTGGTGCAGGACGTGTACATGAAATTCATGAGAACCGGACGCCCATCGTTCAACTCGTCTGCGAAAGAAACTGTCTTCCCATCGTTGCGCACCAGTTGCACTTGCGGCAATTTGTAATCCACCATTTGCGATGTCGTTTTTTCCAGCATTTGCATCATGTGATGGTGTTCATGCATGGTTGCAGCATCGTCGCTTTCAGCGCAAAGAACCGGGGCGCTTAAACCCGATCCTAAAAAGGCGATTACGATAACTAGTCTGGAAAATGTCTTCATTTTCGTGCCTCCTTGCTCAAATATAAGTTCCAGCGAAAACCGATTCCCCGGTTCAGTCTGTTACCTATTATTCCGATTTGAGTCTAAGCGACAGTTCGGCATATATCTGTGGGTGGAATACTGTATTTTTTAAATCAAAAACCCTACCTTTACTTACCCACGCGATTACCCCGTCTTCCTGCACGCTTAACAAATGTCCAGCAGTCCCTTTTCTATGGCGTACGCGGTCAAATTCGATGCATTGTGCAAGTTGAGCTTCTTCATCAGATTGGACCTGTGTTTTTCAACGGTTTTCACGCTCAGGCTGAGAAATTCAGCGATATGCTTGTTGGCATGTCCTTCCGCGACGAGTTTGAGGATTTCGCGCTCGCGAAAGGTCAGCGTATCCCAGGCGCTTGCCACGCTGGTTAAGCCCCCAGGCTTCAGATAACCGTTGATCACCTTTTCCGAAATATCCGGACTGAGATAGGTCTTGCCGTTGAGAATGCTATGGATCGCGACACTCAGTTCGTTATGCGTTGCATCCTTCAGAATGTATCCGTCAGCGCCGGCCTTCAGGCTTTCATGAATATATTCGTCGGTCTTGTGGACCGTCAGTACCAATACCTTGGTATCCGGCAATAACATCTTGATGGACCGCGTCGCTTCGATGCCATTCATGCCCGGCATGTTCAAATCGGTAAGAATCAGATGCGGCATCAACTTGACGGCCATCTTGATCGCATCGCGACCATTGTCGCATTCACCGACAACTTCCAGATCGTCGTCCTGCGCCAATAACATTCGCAATCCGGCCCTGAGCAGGGTGTGATTCTCAACGATCATAATGCGACGTTTTCCGTTCATGATTGCTCCACTATTTTTGCTGTGCGCATTTACGGTTTGATGCTCCCTGGTGTGACTGAAATTGTGTCCGCGGCAGTTGTCGGGACGGCAGCCGTCGGGGCAAACTTCACCGAGATCATGAATACCCAATCCGAATATTTCACTTTCCCGTCGAAACCCTGGTTAAGCAAACTGAAATTGGATTTCTTCATCGGTTCCTCTTCGGACGCGCTATGCACACCGAAGATCTCGCCGTTTGGCCCCTTGAGCAATTCCCAGTTGCTGCTTTTGGTTACCGGATCAAGGTAGATCTTTCTCAGATATCGTTTTGTCGACGGATATCGCGGATCTTTCAGCAAATCTTCCAGATGCATCGGGAGGCGCCCTCCCGCCCCCGGCGCATGGAGGTAGTACATGTTGATGGCATTGCGGATCTGGTTCCCGGCAAAAAGCAATTCCTGCTCGTTTTCACGCTTGATCGCCGTATTCCAGACCGCCCAAGTCGAAATGAATCCCATGCTCAGGATGGCAATAAAGATGAGCAACGCGATATAGGTAAAGCCGCGCTCATCCACTTTCCCGCAATGTACTAAACGTTCCCCCATATCGTCCGCCCTGTATTCCTTTAATGCCGTTTCTACCAATCTTTGTATGCCGTGCCATCCATTCCCTTGTCCGGCGAACCGCTTCTTATGTCGAATACTTCCCCTTTATCCAAGGACTCCGGAGGAACGACCGTCCATGTCGTGGTACTGTCAGTAATGGGATCGAAAGGAAGGCTGCGCAAATATTTCCTGGTCACGAGATCATCCAGAACATCTGGATACTTGCCGTTGTCACCGAAATACTTTTCTATCGCTTGTCTCGTGGTGATCAGGTTCTCGCGCAATACCGCCTCCTTGGATTTGTCCACGCTTTTGAAATAGCGCGGAGCCGCAATACTCAGCAGCAATGAGATGATCGACATGACCACCAGCAATTCGATCAGCGTAAAGCCATTGCGTACAAGACGGGGTATCATTTGAATACTCCTCACCAGTCCTTGTAGGGAACACCGTTTAGTCCGACATCTGTCGCCAGCGAATAAACATCAAACACGTCGTCTCCTTCCTCAGGTGCATCGGGCGCACTTTCGTAACTTCGTTTGCCCCATGTATCTTCGTCAGCCTTGCTCAAATCCGGATTCATCGGGTCACGCGGAATACGCCGCAGGAAATACATTTTGCTGTTCTGATTCGGACTCTTCTCATCGGTCACTCCTTCCACCAACACCTTCAACTGTGGCGGATAACCGGATTTGTCTATCGCCGAATGAATTCGTCCTTCATCCACCGCCTGTTTATAGGCATCCAATGCAGTGCGAATCTCCCGCAGTGCCGCGCGCAATTCATGTTCGTGATCACGTTTAACTACCAGCTCAGTCATTGGCAGCACCAAAGTCGCCAGCAAGCCCACGATCGCAACCGTGATTGCGAGTTCAATGAACGTAAACCCGTTCTCGCGCGCGACATTTGGTCTGGTCATTTGCTCACCGCGATCGCGTATGGCGTAGGAGCGCTATAAGGCAAGCGTCCACCTACGCGAGTTGGCTCAACCCGGCTCAGCGTTATCTGCGATTGCGGAGCTGCGCCTATGGCTTCCAGCGTTAGAGTAACAACGCTGCCATCTCCCGTAGCACCACTCGTGCTATGTCCCGCCAAATTGACTTCGACCTGGCCACTGGCCTGGTTGATGGTCTGGGTCAATTTGGACTGGATGTTGCTTTTCTTCATGATGTTTCCTTCAACTACGTCGACTGCCTTGAATACCGCGGGATCAAAATTCACCTTGAAACCGACATTGTTCATGCCCTGCACCGACTGGGTATTGAGCGTGAGATTGATCAAAGTCACCCACCTTCGCCTGGCTGGGCCCTTGCCAGGAAAGAACCAACGGCGATATCGCTGCGGGCGCAGTAGAAGACGTTGGCACTGACACTTCCTGAAGGGTTGCCGCCGTTGCTCCGGCGGCATTTGCTGCAATTGGTTTCAAGATCATCTGGTTCTCGCTCAGCGTTGCCTCGGTACCGGACCAGTATTCCGTTTCCCGTGCATCAGAATGCCTGGGTCTGCCAACGACATGCGGCGTAATGGAAAGTACGATTTCTGTTTTGGTGTTGTTGTCTCCGTGATCCGAGAACAAGTGCCCCACTACCGGCAATTGACCAAGTCCTGGAATTTTGCTTGCATTGGCGCGATCCTCGTTGTCGATCAGACCGGCCAGTATCTGTGTTTCCCCATCCTTCAGTTGCAGCAGAGTCGAGGCATTGCGCGTGCTGATTTGGTAGGCAACGGTGCCCGATATGGGATTTGTCACTGTGTTCCCAAGGGTGCTTACTTCCATGGTGATCTTGATAGCGACCTCGTTATCGAGGTGAATATCGGGTTCCACTTCCAGTTTCAAACCGACGTCCAGGTACTGCACGCTACCGGTCACCACAGGCGTCCCCGTCGACACCGGTGTTACGGCATTGGTTATCACCGGGACCCGGTCGCCGATCATGATCTTGGCCTTTTCACGATTGCGGGCCCTGATGCGCGGACTCGCCAAAATATTGGTGTCCGAATCCTGCAGCATGAGATCGAGTGTTACTCCGGGTGCCGGACTGGCGGTAATCGTGCCTTGATTCTGGCTTCTCAAATCCCTGAGAGTCGTTCCCGTTGTTTGCAGGGTAAGCGTGCTGGGCCACTTGATCCCGAGTTGATCCAAACGGTTGCGGCTGACCTCAAGCACTTCAACCTCCATCATCACTTCCGGTTCCGGAATGTCCTGGTCGGTGATCATTTTCTCCGCCAGGCGGATGGCCTCCGGCGTATCGCGAATGACAATGGAATTGGTCTTCTCATTGATAAATGTATCTTTTGTTTTCAACAATGCCTTGATCATTGTCAGCATCACTTTGGGATCGGCGTTGTTCAGATGGAAACTCCTGACTTTCAGATCCTGGTAGTCCTTGTTTTTTTCCGGCGTATTCGGATAAATGAAGACCGTGTTGTCATTGAGAATCTTTTTTTCCAACTGGTTTTGCAGCATGATCAGATCGATGGTGTCTTCCACCGATGTATCCTTGACGAATATCGAGGTCTTGAGGTCCGGTCTCACATCTTTATCGAGCAGTACGTTGACACCACTGGCGCGCGATAGCGCTTCGAATACCATTTTGACGCTGGCATCCCTGAACTCCAGCGTGACGGGTTTCCTGAATTTCGCGGTAAGCGAAGGTCCGGCAGACTTTTCTCTTTGTATCATTTCATCTATTTTGCGTTGCATCGCAAGCGCGTCGGCTTGTTCCGGATTTTCCTGCAGGACCGGTCGCAGGACATCACGCGCGGCATCCAGATCGCCTTTCTTGATCAACTCCTTTGCTTCTTCAATGATCACGCCATGACGCTTGTCCATTTCCAGTGCGGCAAGCCCGTCTTTGGCATTGGCGTTGTTGGAGTCGAGCTTCAACACCCATTCAAAATCAGCTTGCGCTGCATCGGGATGACCGGCAATACGCTCGTTATTCCCTTTCGCCAGCATCCGGTTGATGGCTTGCTCGCGGTTTCTCGCAAGGGAAGCGCGATAAGCCGGATTGTTCGGAGCTTCCTTGACAGCTTGCTGCAACTTCGCCAAACCTTCCAGGGTTTTTCCTTCATCCAGAAGCGACAGCCCCTCATCGTGCACCATTTGTCCTGAAGCACAGGCCGCCAAGAGGGCCACGATAAATAGCAACGCTGTCCTGCGCGTGAGGTATCTGGAAAATTGGTTCATTTCATTGCCTCCTGTAGCGTTCTTCAGCACTGGGACGGTGTTGAGTCGTTTCCGGTGCAGCAATTGTGCTGATCGATTGATTGATGTTCAGCGGCAGGTAAACCAGTTCCACCGCACTGTCGGTGATCCGATCGACGCGATAGTTGTTGTCGATCACATCGCCCGTGGTTACGGTATACATCTTGCTGCCGACAGCCAGCATCACCAGCAGCTTCGGCGGATCCTGATAGCGTCCCACATAGGTGAATGGCACCGGCGGTGCAGTTGGCAGCGGCGGCGGTGGCGGTGGAGGCGGCGGTGGCGGCGGCGGTGGCGCGATATACCAGGATGTGGATTTGAAGGCGTTGGTTATCGCATGGCCGCTTTCGGATTTGACAGCCTGTTGATTCAGTTTTTCGAGTTCGACACGACCCAGTTGGGACTTTGGTTGCGGTGATGCAGGTTGGGACAGAACAGGTTGAGGCGTTGCGGACCGTTCTTGGCCGTCGCTGCCGATTCACCTTTCCCACCAACCGGCGGAAACGCGATGACCACAGCGACGGCCGCGACACCAATATAAGGCCACATTTTGCGCGGAGGCAATTTCATGATTCGCGCTCCACATAAAGCGCTAGCTTGATCTTTGCTTCAACCTCCGAATCGTTGACTTTCTGGCGCTCAAACTGCAAATGTTCCATCGCCAAGATGGGAATTTCCTTGTGCAGGATATCGAGATATTTCCGTATCTGAGGATAGGTACTCCGGACAGGCAAAGTCATCTCGAAACGCACCAGTTTTCCCACCTTATCGCGCGTCACTTTGTATTCACCTTGGTCCAGCCTGATTCCCTGAGACTGTGCCAATGCAAAAACCTTTTCCAACCAGGGCAGGAGATTCTTCTCATCCGGAAATATTCGATAGAATTCGACCAGTTGGTCTGCCGCCGTGAGCTCGCCACGGTTGAGGCCGCTTGCCGCACGTATTACCCGCTCCTGAACGGAAATAGCGTTCTCGCGGGCTTCGCTCAATCGTACTTGCGCAGGTTGCACAGCCGACACGTATAGCGCCAGACACGCGGTCAGCAAACCTGCCCCCAGCATGCCCGGCCAGCCGAATAAATTGAGCCAGCGCCGCCTTGCCCAGATAGGATTTTCCGTTATCGAATTCCAGGAACGTCTTAACTCGCTTTCCGGAGTTTCGGGCAGGAGCCTCCCGACTGAAAACACGCCCGTCACACCCAGCAACAGATTGCTGAGAATACTCCTCATGGTGTCTCCCTCCACGTCGCTACCAAGGCGAAACGTACGGGCCTTTCCGGGTTCTGCAGCTGCACCTGATGGCTCTGCAAATAGACACTGGTGAATATTTCTTGCTCGGACAAGTGCCGTACATAGCTAAACGCCGCTTCGATGTTCTTCCCTTCACCGCTTATCTTCACTAAATGCTGTTCCGCGTCCGGTTCAATCGTGAGCAATGCCACGTCCCTGCCGGAAGACCATTCAACAGCCTGAAACAACTTGTTCCATGGAATACTGATCTGGTTCAACACTTCGTTTGCGCGTTTGATCTCCAGCGCCATATCGTGAATATCGCGTGGACTGCTCGACACTTGCTGTTCGGCGGCTCTTGAGACTTGTCCGGACTTCGCCTCCCAATAGCCGATCTTTTCGGTCAGCCCCCGGTAATATAAATCGACTAGTGCCAACACTATGACCGCCAGCAAGATCACCATTACGCCCGCCCAAGGCAACGGCTTGTTGCTACGTTGAAAGTCCAGATAGATGTGATTCATTTATCAACCCGCCACCAAAGTTTGCATGTCGCCAGTTTCCTGATCGCGACCGAATTTGTCGCTGGATGGCAACCGCATAATTTTCCAGCGCCCTACGGCCTGGATATCCCACTGCTGTAGATACGGGGCCCATAACAGCACATCGTTCACTTCCATACCGGTATCTGTCAAATAGGCTTCCCGCTGCAAAATCGCCTGCAATTCCTTCTCCCATGCTTCGCCGACAGGAAGTTTTCTTATCCATTCCAATTGCCCCTTCCGCAAGACGGCAAGACAAAGACTCCCCGGTTCAAGCAGCACGATCCACGCGCTACGTCCTTCCAGAGTAGATCGGCAGCTGTTGAAGACCGACATCAGATACGGCTGAATCGACTTGATATCCAAACCCATCTTGTCCAGGGAACCGCGTAGTTCGTCCAAAAGTCTTGTGTCCACCGCGCAGGCAAGGGACGCAGCCCCAGCCCTGCCTGGACTTACACGTATGCTCCAGGAGTCGACAGCATCGCCGTAAATGTCCCTGAAGCACTGCTGAGCAAATACCATCTCTTCCTCATCGCTCATCTCGTCGACCCATGGCACCAGCAGATATTGCGCAAATTGATTTGAGAGCGTCACGTTCACTTCAGGCTTGAATCCGACAAATGTTGGCAACATCATTTCCAGCTTTCGGATTGACTGGTGCCATGGCATCTCGCCATCGGCCGGAGTTTCACAATCTATAAGTTTCCTTGCATGCACTTGGGTCTCGTAACCATGCAATGACAGCTTGCGAGTGGCGCGCAGCAACGAAATCTGTTTGGGATATAAAACAATATCCAGTGAGTTACGCGACAAGAGTGACACGATTGATCTCCTGTAAAGTCGTTTCACCGTTTCTCACCAGTTCAACCGCGGACTCGCGCAAAAATCGAGTGCCGTTCTGTCTGGCTGCTTCCTTGAGTAAACGCAGTGGTTGGCGGGTGATGATGAGCTCACGAATTTGATCGTTCAGAAAAAGAATCTCGGCGATCGCCTTGCGGCCCTTGAAGCCGGTTCCTCGGCAGTGTCCGCAACCTTGCCCAGCGCGGAACTTCATGCCTGCAATTTCTTCCTGCTTGAGACATGAATCTGCAAGCAGTTGCGCATCGGGATGGACTTCAGTGGAACAGTGACTGCAATTCACCCGAATCAGTCGCTGCGCCATGATGCCGTTCATGGCGGAAACAAAACTGTAGGGATCGACGCCCATATGAATAAAGCGGCCAATGACATCGAAGACGTTATTAGCATGCACGGTCGTAAATACCTGGTGGCCGGTCAGCGCAGACTGGACTGCAATCTGTGCAGTTTCCTCATCGCGAATTTCACCAACCATGATCTTGTCGGGGTCATGCCGCAGTATTGAACGCAACCCGCGTGCAAAGGTGAGTCCTTTCTTTTCGTTCACCGGGATTTGCAGCACACCATGAAGTTGGTACTCGACCGGGTCTTCAATGGTGATGATCTTGTCCTGGCCGTTATTTATTTCCGAGATCGCCGCATAAAGCGTCGTTGTCTTTCCGCTGCCGGTGGGGCCGGTAACAAGCAACATGCCGTAGGCTTCGTTGGAAAGCCGACGCAAACCTGCGATAGATTGTTCGTCAAACCCAAGATGGCTAAGGCTAAGGCCCTTGAGATTATCCGTCAGGGTTTCTTTATCGAGAATGCGCAGCACGGCATCCTCCCCGAAAATGCTCGGCATGATGGAGACGCGAAAATCGACCTGATGCCCGTTCATTGAAACTTTGAAGCGCCCATCCTGCGGTACGCGTCGCTCGGCGATATCGAGTTCGGACATGACCTTGACCCGCGAAATCACCTGTTCTGCGGTTTCAAGTCCGGCGATGGATCCAACTTGTGTCAATACGCCGTCGATACGGTATTTGATAATCAACCCGGAGGGGGAAGTCTCCAGATGAATATCGCTGGCCAATACTTTCAGCGCGTCATACATGGTCGAGTGCACGAGTTTGACGACCGGGCTGACATCCTCGCTGATCGCCCTGATGGACAAATTCTCAATTCCGGCTTCAGATATATTCGCCTGAATTCCCTCCGGGAGAACGCTATCCATTGCCTTTAGCGTCTCTTCATAACGCGCCAGATAAGCGAGCAAATCGGCTCGGCCAGACAATCCCCACGTAAAGGCAGGAAACTGAATGCGCTGTTCTGCCCATGCCTGCAGGTTGACATCGAAAGGATCGCACATTACCAAAATCAGTTTTTCATCCGCTTTGAGTGGCAGGCATTCATGTTCGATTGCTTCCGAAAATGGAAGGACGTCGAATGCCGGCGTCAGCTGATACAACTCGCCCATTGAAAAGGTCGGATAATCTAACGTGCAGCCCAGTGCGGCGATGAATTCCGTTGTTCCAAGGCGGGCGCGATCCTCCATTTCCTCGACGATGCGGCGTTTGCTTTGAGCGGCAGCGACACGTGCTTCACGCACCTGGTCCGGAGAAAATGTGATTGCATTTTCAATTTGTATTTCTCGCGGCTGATTCATTGAATGCTCCCCGCGAGTTCGAAGATCGGAAAATACATCAGCACAACAATGGCACCGATGGCCACGCCTACAAAAGTCATCAACACTGGCTCAAACACCTTGATAAAACGCTCCAGCCAGCGCGCAGTTTCCTCCTCGTAGAACGCGGCGATGCGTTCCATCATCTCGCCCATCTGGCCGGTGCGCTCACCCACACGGAGCATGCGCAAGGCCACCGGAGTAGTCAGCTCGTTTACATCCATGGCTTGAGAGATTGAGCGGCCCTCGCGAACATAGGACGATGCTTTCGCCAATTTGTCACGTAAAGACAATTGAAGCAGGCCCGACACCATCTGCAAAGCAGGTACCACGGGCATACCACCGCGCAACAACATTCCGAGCGACCGATAGAATCGAGCCAGCTGGTACAAACGAAGACGAACACCAATCGTCGGCATCTGCCATAGTTTTCGCATGATCCACTGTTTCGACGCCGGACGAACCGAGGCATACGCGACCATACCGAGGAAAAGAATGGTGTCAGCCAACACCTGCCAGCCGTGGTTCGCGAGGAAGGCACCCCAACTCATCAGCATCCTCGACATGAATGGAATGTTGGTACCGATATCGACGTATATTTTGCTGAACCGTGGAACAACGTACAGCATGAGGAACAACATCACCAACCCGCCGACGACCAATACCAAGGCCGGATAGATCATTGAGCTGACCAGTTGATTCTTTACGCTGTCTATTTTTGTCTGATAGGCGATATACCTCATCAAGACTTCGGATAGAGATCCGGTCTTTTCGCTGGCGCGAATGGTTTCAATGTACAGCGACGGAAAGGTTACCTCCGAGTGCTCCAATGCGTAGGAAAAAGTATGCCCTTCGTATAGCGAGGCGATGACTTGCGTAAGCGTTTTCTTAATGTCGACACGAATCTCTTTTTCAGACAGTGTTTCTAACGCTTCTATCAAGGAGAGGCCGGCATCCAGAAGAGATAACAACTCCTGGCTAAACAACACGACAGGGAAATCGGGTGTCCTGTGCTTCATCCATAGCATCCAGGACTGCTTCGGTCTTATTCCGATCACCATGTAGCCTTGAGACTTGGCCTGAACAGTTGCATCGCGCGCATCAGAGGCATCCAGTTCGAATGTCGAAAGCCCTCCCCTGCGCAGCGCCTTGATTTCGTAATGCATGGCTTCCCCCACTATGATTCTTTACCAGTTGCGGATTTTGCTTTTGCCTACCAGTTGCTCACGTCGGCCACATCTCTTTCTCTCACCGCGGCCTCAGGAATCTTGAACACACAAGGGCTGTGGATCGAGCGCTTTCTCCAAGGCGACGACCTGGCCACGAGCAGCCTCTCTACCGATTACAACGGCGGGATGACGCATGGGTAAGTGCTGAGGTAAGTGCTGAATCTGCGCAGGTCCTATCTTCTGTTTGATCTTTTAACTGCCACGAAATAAGAATCCTGGTTCCCAATTCAGGAGTCGATCTCATCTCGAAGAAACCACCGGAGGACCTCGCGCGTTCCTTCATAGTCAACAAACCAAATCCGCAACTGGAGCTGCAACATTCGGACATGCACCGTTCGGATACTCTGTCCACATTAAACCCGCAGCCATTGTCTTCAACAAAAAGTTGAAGTGATTCTCCGGATCTGTTCAGTCTTACTCGAATATTGTCGGCATTGGCGTGTTTGACAATGTTGTTCATTGCCTCCTGGAGAATTCGGAAGATCGGTGCTTTGAGAGGCACAGGCACATCGCTCTCCGCGATGCCGATTTCCCTGCTGATTTTTCCGCGATGCCATGCCGACTCGAACTCGCGAAAGAACCAGGACAAGGTGGGAATGAGCCCCAGATCATCGAGCATGGAGGGGCGCAAATCCATCGTGGTGCGATGCAATTCATCCATGGTCTCCTTGGCCTTGCGCGTCAACTGTTGCAGAGACCGTATTGCTTCCCGTTGGTCGCCGGCATTAATCTGTTGGATCACTGTCTCCAGCGACAATTTGATCAAACTCAGTGACTGTCCGATTCCATCATGCAAATCCGCGGCAATACGTTGCCGTTCGCTTTCCTGAATATTCAACAATTGAACTGAAAGCCGGCGCAATTCCTCCTGGGACTTGCGCAATGCAGCCTCGGATCTCATTCCTCCGAGGACTGTTTCGGCTTCGTCTTTGTGCAGAGCTAACAGCAAGGATTCGTGGCTTGCACGGGGTTCGCTGTCTCGTCTGCGCGGCGGTCCTTTGTACGGCGGTCGCACATCAGCCAATTAAATCCGTATTCTTCCGCAGCAACTGGATTTTGAAAATTTTCCACTTCCGCCTGTTGTTGCAACACAAGCGGGTTCGGTTGGATGTTGACCGGATGAGTTAGCTGTTCCATGATGGCACCGTTTCATTACTAAGTGCCTGTTGCAGGCAATCCCACAGCAAGGGAAAAATAACCAAACCCATTGTCTTGACGTTGTGCATTTCAGGCTCCCTGATTTTGATTTTTTACGATCGAAAGCACAGCTCGATCACTTGTTGACTAATTTAGTCGACATAGCAAAATCTCATCAATACCTGAACACAGGTATTCTGGTAATTGAACTTCGGTAGTTGAATAGCTATGCCACGGTAGTTCCTACAGTTTTTCAGGTATTTTTTGAGCAAAGCCATGCTCGGTATACGGTAGTACACCACCGCCTTCTCCCTACCGGGGAAACTACATAATCACTAAGGTGTGTCGCCAGCCAACAAATATGACAAAGCGGGTTTCCGGGCAAAATCTGACCCGGTGACGAAGCCTGGTTGGCGAATGGTCTGTTAAGAAATTGTGCTTAAGGATGGCGAACTTGAGCGTGTGAAACTCAATGCCTGTGTTGCTGTATCAACGTTGCTTCTTGTCAACCGCTTGTGATGCCGTTACGAATGGCATATTTGGTCAGTTCGGCGATGTTATGCAGATTGAGCTTGTGCATGATGTTGCGACGATGCACCTCAACAGTGGATGAAGACAGTTGAAGGCGTTGGGCAATATTGGAAGACGAACAGCCTTCGGCGACCAAATGCAGCACCTGCTGCTCCCGATGACTAAGCTTGGCGACAGATGTTTCCTGAGTTGTCGGCTTGAATACTGCGTCCACAACATGTGCCGCGATGTCCGGGCACAGATATTTTTTCTGGGTGTGGTACACAGTATTGATGGCGCGCATGATCTCCTCTACGGATTCGGCCTTGGTGATGTAGCCGGCCGCCCCGGCATTCATCATTTCCATCACATAATACTGATCGGTATAAGCGGACAACCCGATGACTTTGATCAATGGATTGATCGCGAGAAGGCGCCGCGTCGCATCGATACCGTCCATTTGGGGCATGGAAATATCCATGCATACAACGTCAGGAACAATCTTGTGCGCCAGGGCGAGCATCTCCTGCCCATCTCCCGCTTCACCCACAATTTCGATATTGGGTTCTTTTTCAAGAATGAGCCTGAGCGCGTACCGAAACATCTTATGATCGTCTACGAGAAGTACGCGCACTGTCATGGGAGATTCTCCTGATTTAGCATTGCTGGATTCTGGTCTTTTATAGCATAAAGTCGGGGCTATCCGATATTTTCACTTCTATAGCACTCCCTTCAATCTGGTTATAGACGCGACTTTTTGCCAGCAAACCGGACTCCGAATTATCGGCAAATGACGTTTGATAATTTTCGGTTGAATTGGTCTTAAGCGGCAATGTTCGAATCGCTACTCTGAGTCGGGCTAATTCTGCATCGCATTCCGCCTCCATTTCCGAAATGGCAGGATTGTCCGAATCGGATCGTAGGGCCAGCACTATTTCAGAGGCAAGCAATTCGATTCGCCTGGCACCGATCAGCCCGGCAATCCCTTTAAGGTTGTGAGCAATGGCATGTGCCGCATAGTGCTCGCCAGCCGCCAGATGTTCTCGCAGCAGCGCAATGTCTTGACCGTGCAACACCACGAACTTTTGCAGAAGCGCACAATAGTCGGCCAGCCGTTCCGGAGTTCGCCACCAGGATACGGCAACTTCCAACCCATGAATGTTTGAAAGCGCCGTGCTCAACTCGCATTCGCAGTGCGAATTGTCGTCACTGGGAACGACAAGATTTGGAAGCCACTTGCTTAATGTAGCGGCCAGCTTGGCAGACGTCACCGGTTTGCTGATATGGTCATTCATCCCCGCCTCTTGACAGCGTAGCCTATCCTCCATGAATGCATTGGCTGTCAGCGCAATAATCGGTTTATCACGATGTCCCGGGAGTGTGCGGATTACGCGAGTAGCCGCGAGCCCGTCCATCTTCGGCATTTGCATATCCATCATAATCAGGTCGTAGTTATGTGCCAAGGCACATTCGATCGCCTCCAATCCATCCGTCGCAATTTCAGCTATGCAACCAAGGTCTTCGAGCATCTCCAGGATAATTTCCTGGCTCAAGGGATGGTCTTCTGCAACCAGCACCCGCAAGCCTACAAGATCGGGAACCATCCCCATGATATTTGTGGCTTCCGGAGCAGGAGCATTGTCTCCCCGCGGAAGGATAATTTCGAAGCTGAAAGTGCTTCCCACTCCCGGTTGGCTTTCAACCCATATCCTGCCGCCCATCATTAGAACTATGCGCTGACAGATAGCCAGCCCCAGGCCAGTACCTCCATATTCTCGCGTGCTGGAGCCATCAATCTGCTCGAAAGGGAGGAAGATTCGCGCCTGGTCTTCAGCCGCTATTCCGATTCCGTTATCCTGTACGCTCAAACACAGACGCAGATTGGCGTCGTCCGTTGGAAAAATAGTGGCACTAATCGTTATTGTTCCTTTATCGCTAAATTTGACCGCGTTTCCACCCAGGTTAATGAGAATCTGCGAAAGTCGAAGCGGATCGCCACGAAAAGTAGTTTCGAGATAGGAAGGATCGATATCGATGTTTAACGCCAGGTTTTTTTTGGATGCCAGTTGGGCTAGAACTTCCTTTACCTGGTCGATTACGTTCCCCAAACGAAAAGCGCAATTGTCGAGCATGAAGTGGTCATCCTCGATTTTGGACAGGTCGAGTATGTTGTTTACCAGGGCAAGCAAGTGGTCAGAAGTAGCACATATCTGATCCAGCCTTTGCAATGGCACCGGACGATCCGGATCGCGGCGTAATAACTGCCCAAGCCCAATCAGAACGTGCAACGGCGTGCGTATCTCGTGGCTAATATTGGCCATAAAGGCACTTTTGGCACGATTCGCTGATTCGGCTTCTTTCGTTCTTTTCTCCAGCTCTTCATTTAGCGTTCTTAATGGGCGGAACACGCGATAGTAGAGGACGGGGAAGAGCAAGATTACGAGGACAAAGGAATCTAGAGAATTCTCGATCCACCGTGGAATGGGCGCTAACAGTGTTAACGCAGTCATGATCAGCCACTCGCCTGCAAATACTGCGGTTATCAATATGACCAGCAAGCGGGTAGGGCTGTACATAGAACGCTCCCTCAGTAGTCTCCGCGGGTGTCCGTGCTGGCGTTAAATTAGCCGAAACGCCAGCTGATCGCAAGAGTAATGACTTTACTCCCTGGACCACGAACTGGATAGATTTACCAAAGAGCTTGCAGGAGTGACGGACTGGTCAGCTTAACGCCGATCAGTACCACTGAAGCGTCAGCATGGTCGTCCAAGTCCTCTGGTGATATTGAATTCCATGCAACTGTGCCGTTCAGTTTTATATCAACCTTCTCTCCCACATATCTGATCATGATGTTCTCTCCGATAGAGATCGGCGTTTTGATTTCCAATCTGATTCCTGTCGGTGAAACATCTTTCACGCTTGTGACCGGAAAACACTTATCGCTGACAAGCACTTGAAGTTTGCCGCGGGGTTGGGTTGGGTAAGTTGACCTTACTTCTTTTCGTTTTTCTGAATGCATGAATTCGCTCCCGAAATTACTTACTGCCGGACAACCGTGTCCGCCTTAACTTAATTCGCTGTGCGGTTGAATAATACGCGCCCAAGTCACTTGCCCCATCCATCTTAAGTTAACGACCGTATTGTTCTGAAGCCACATGTCTCGAACACTCAACTTAAATAAGGCGAAAATTCACTTGGTGAATATGTAACCTTTGTAGTTGAAAACCGCACTATCGTCGAGAACTTTTATCAGTCGCAGCCCAGGAAATATTTCGTCCCCTTCGCGCACCAGTTGGTTGTTGATCATCGCGATGCCGACACCTTGTTCAGTATGAATATAGCCCGAAATATTCAGTGGCGGAAGGCCTTGTAGTGGATCGCCCTTCGTTGCAGTTTTTTCTTCAGCGCTCATCTCATGCGTGGTCACTGCAGGCTTCGGAACATTCCGAGCAGCATCTTCGGAAGGCACGGGAATGGGTATTGGGGGCCGATCCGGGATACGACGCGGAATTTTGAATATTTTTTTCGGTTGCTCGTCAGGGTGTTCATGAGTGAGATCGATTCCCTGGACAAAGTGTTCAGGCAGCGTCTCGGCAGTCATTTTGTGGGGTTGAATAAATTCAGGTGGAGCCTGTTTGGCACTCATATCCTGCGTGGTGCCGACATCCGGCTTCTTGAACAACAATGGCGGTATGAATATCCACAAAATCAGCCCAACCACGACCAGGCTCAAAATAGCAACCAACCACAACATTAACCTCGGTTTACTTTTCTTTTGCGTTTGCATCAGTGATGGAGGGCTCAGGCTCTGCCCCGCCAGCAACTGCCGCTCAAGCTCCGATTTACGCAAAGCATCCAATATATATGACATGCCTAACCTCTCTGTTCGGTGACCAGGCGTGGCTTGACCGTTCCGCTTCTGACATTGAGGCGAATCAGCGTGAGAGGGCCTACTAATCCATCAGGCTGAATTCCGTCGGATAACTGAAACTTTCGAACACGCTTTGCAAGAGCACTGTCAAACACGTCGGACCCATTGTCTCGAATGCCGTCAACGAGCTCCAATTTATGGCGCAACCAGGTAACGGATGGGCCTCGATAATGCAGCGGTATTCTTCCCGTGTAATCTGGTGGAGAATCCCAAATGCCGGTAAATTGTCCGAACCATGAGCTGGCCAGATCGTTCAAGGTTACCTTCTGCCCCGCTCCCGCAATGATTAAACTGGCTGTTTGATGATCCAGAGATACGAGTGTCGCCCAATATTCTTTTCCATCTGTTGATATTAGCCGCATAAGAACCGGCTGATCAAGTTGGAATAGATCCGACACACCGCCGTGTCCAGAGTAACACCGCATTCCCTGCTTTTCAGCGTATTGACATGGAGCCTCATTGGATTGTTTGTCAAAGCGTATGCCGTAAAGCTTGAACAATGCTTGAAATGCCTGCAACTCGCTATCCTCGGTTGAAATGCCGGTTGGCATGTTAAGTGCAGAATTGGCTGAAGCGATCGCCTTGGTCGTCGAAACGCTTGCCTCCGGCGGGGCTGAAGCAAGTGCCAGTTTTTCACCTTCAGAACCGATTTTGGATGAAGAAGTTCTAAACTCGGATAGCGACCTGTTAAATCCCGATTCATCAAATCGGCGGTTAAATAAATATACAAGAATGACCGATAAAATAAGCAGAACGGACAGCAGTATTCTTGTGCGGCGGCGGCCGGAATTTGTTGCAAATACTTCTTCCACGGCTTGACGCAGAATCGGTTTGGTAATCGTTTCACTCTGTTTAACGTATGCACCAAGCAAAGCGCGGTCGCAAATCAGATTGATTATGCGAGGTACACCGCCGCTGATGCGATAGACCTCCTTGATCAATTTTTCCGGAAAGATCAAATCTGTCGCGCCTGAAACCCGAAGTCGGTGCGACACATAGGAAATTACTTCATTTTCGCTGAGATGGGTCAGGTGATAGCGTGCTACTACACGCTGAGACACCTGTCGCATTTCTGGCCGCGACAGCATTTCCAATAACTCCGGTTGTCCGACGAGGAATATTTGCAGCAACTTGCGTGTATTGGTTTCCAGATTGGTAAGCAGGCGCAATTGTTCCAGCACCTTTTCGTCCAGATTCTGCGCCTCATCCAGGATCAGAATTACCCGGCGCCCCTGAGCATGTGCGGATAACAGTCGAGTGTTGATTGCATCTATGAGTGTTTTGATGCCCGGCCGCTTGGAATCCACTTTTATATGCAATTCTTCGCAGATGGTTTGCAGCAATTCTTCGGCACTAAGGCGGGGATTGAAAATATACGCGACGTCGATATATTCAGGGGTCAGGTCTATCAGACTGCGAATAATCGTCGTTTTCCCGGTCCCTACTTCCCCGGTAAGCAATATGATGCCGCCTTCACCCTGCATGCCATACAACATGTGCGCCATCGCTTCGCAGTGATTCTCGCTCATGAACAGGAAGCGAGGATCCGGCGCGATGGAAAATGGCATTTCTTTAAGTACGAAGAAATCCTTGTACATAAACCGGCTACCCAGATAATGAGTGGCAATTGTATGCCAAACCAACTGCAAGAAAGATTTGTTGCGGCAACAGATGCAAATGTGTCCGCTGGATTGGGCTCAGGTTTAGGGGATAAGAAATTCGGACTTACCCGATGGCGGGACCATTAGCGCAATCGAATAATATGAACCAATCGAAACAATCCGCGATAACCTAACGTGAATTCTGTTTTGACTTTTTATTCAAATACATCTTTTCACTGGCAATCCGCAGAAGCTCCTGCACGCTTCGCATATTTCCCATATCGGTGACATGGCCATACGACAAAGTGATATTCCAGTCATTTTGTTTGAACGTTTTTTCGGCCGCCTTGATTATCCTGTCTGCCAGAATCAAACCTATCCCTTCATCGGCATCGGAAAGCAGCAACGCAAACTCATCACTACCCATCCTGGATGAACCGTCGTTTCCCCTTGAGTTTTCGAGCAATGTCATGGCCAAAGCCTGCAGTGCTTCGTCGCCAACCAAGTGGCCCAATTTGTCGTTCAATGCCCGGAAATTATCAATGTTGAAATAGAGCAAAGAATATGGTTTCTGAGCCAGTTGACTCTGCAATTGTTTATTTTCAAACCACTTGATAAATTCGAGTCGATTCACCAGACCCGTCAAGGCATCTTTACGCAAACTTTCTTTTTCTTTCCATAATTTTGTTATGACACGTCCGATCACGGTAAAGGTCACAGAACGAGTTACTACGTTCATCAGAAACGCGCTTATAGGATAATCCGGCCATGTCACCGCCGCCTCCGCCAAGCTCCATGCCGTCGCACAGAAGATGGAAATCGCCAGAAGAAATTGCGTGTCTGAACTGCGCTGGGACTGTAATGCCTTGAATTGCGCGGTCTGGATTACCGGCAAGCAATACAGAACATCAAGCGAGTAATAGCTTGATGCCATGTAATAGTTGAGAATCGTAATAAAGCAGACTTCCAGGACAATTAGTAATGTGCGTAAGAGCATATTCAAAGCCACCAGCTCGATGTTAATAAACGAAATTGATTCAAATAGTAGCACACCGCCCAATTAGGAAATCGGCGATTCGCCCCCTGTTACCTCTCATGCCGTTAACGCTCCTGCGCTACGTTCCAAGGTGGAAATCAGAACGTAAATTACTGCGCCACTCCCTTCGCGGGCGTTAACCAAACTTCACAATCGTTCCCGGAACTCGCAACTTAAAATTTCATGATTCAATAACATAAAATCCGTCAAAATAGTTTCTGGCAACATTCACCAGAATCACCTAATTCAATTGGTCATCAGCGGATTGCTTGCACCTTGTAACGGGGCATACTTGAAGACCCAATCGGAATACTTCGTCTTGTTCTCGAAATCACTGTTGACTGCCGCAAAGTTACTCGTTTTTGCGGGAGCTTCTTGAGCTAAGCTATACACACCGAAAATGCTGCCATTGGGATTTTTTACCAGCCCCCATTCGGTGCCGTTGTTGATAGGGTCAAGATAGATTTTGCGAAGATATCTTTGGGTTGAAGGATAGCGTGGGTCTTTAAGCAAATCTTCCAGGGTCATCGGATAAGGCTGCAACTTGCTGGTAGCTGGCGTATTTGCGTAGTACAGTCTTATCGCCCGTCGAAATTGATCGCCAACAAATAACAGTTCCTTCTCCTTCTCCCGCTTCTGCGCAAAACTCCAGACTTCTCCAACAGCAAGCAGTGCAACGCCCATTATCGCTACCGCCATCAATAGGCCGATAAAAGTAAATCCTTCCATTCGACTGAAGGATCTATATCTCGCATACGGTTCACTCTGCTTGCGGATTGCGGAATTAGCCAGCATCACCAATCCTTATATTCTGTTCCATCCAGGGCGCTACCTGTTGCACCGCTTTTGATGTCGTATACAGCTCCTTTGTCAGTAGTATCAGGAGCTATGATCAACCATGTTGTGCTGCTCTCAGTGATGGGATCATAAGGCAAACTACGCAAATATTTCTTGCCGACAAGTTCGTCCAGGTTGTCCGGGTATTTGCCATTGTCACTAAAAAATTTGTCCAGGGCTTGCCGCGTCAATGCCAGATTTTGATGAAGCACGGACTCCTTTGATCTTTCCAGACTATGAAAGTAGCGGGGTACGGCAATGGTCAGCAAGATCGCGATGATTGCCATCACAACCAACAATTCAATCAGAGTGAAACCATACTTAAACTGTTTTTCCATTAAATTCGGCCGTTTACCATTTGCTGTAAGGAATACCGTTTAGTCCGGTGCCCGGATCCAATGAATATATATCGAACACATCATCTCCCTCTTGGGGATCGTCCGCACTGCTCTGATAGCTACGTTTCCCCCAGGTCGCTTCATTTGATTTGCTCAAATCATTTGAGAAGGGATCCCGAGGAATACTTCTAAGAAAATATATTTTCTTCTGGAGCGCGGGGTTCTTGATGTCGGTAACCCCCGTCACCAACTCTTGGAGCGTTGCCGGATAACCCGACTTATCTGTCGAGTGAGTCATGCGTCCGTCATCATAAGCCTGCTTATAGGCATCGATTCCTTCTCGAATTTGCCGTAAAGCAAGGCGCAGCTCTTGTTCCTTATTATGCTGTACCGATAATTCAGCCAAAGGCAATGCTATTGTCGATAGAACGCCGACTATCGCCACCGTCACAACCAGCTCGATCAGCGTAAAGCCTTTGCCGCTTGCAGGAATCATTGCGCCACTGCAATTACATGCGACTCTGGGGCCGCCACTGGGACTCCTTCCCCGTTGGTACCGGTCGCACTTATGGAATCGACTGAAACAGCGGTACCTTGCGCAACTGCAGTCACTTCAAACGTGATCATTACTATATTGCCTGCTCCAGTCGATCCGGCCCCTGACATTTCAACTGAAATATTTCCGCCGGACTGATTGATATTTTTAGTCATGGTCGACGGAGAGTTATTGCCCTTTAGTGCATTCCCCTCGTTCACGTCAACCGCCTTCAGCACATCCGGATCGAAGCCGATTTCCAATCCAAGCGTTTTGAGTCCCTGTGCCGAATCGGCATTGAGCGACAAGGTTATCCTGTCGCCAACTTTGGCCTGATTCGGCCCAAGCCAATTCAGCGCCACCGCCTGAACTTCCGAAGTGGTACCAGTCTTGTTTGCACTGGCCGCCGCAACTGCGGACACAGGCACTGGGATTGCCGGCGTGGCTTTAGCCACTGCTGCTTGTATGGCGGGCGGTGTAGCTACCGGAGTTGTGGCTGCGGGCGGCGTAGTGGCAGGTGGCACGGCAGCCGTTGGCGGCGTATACGGCACGCGCATGCCGTCGCCAGGGCTATTCATGGAAACCTTACCCACTGGCCTCAACAATATCTGATTGCTACGCAGCTCGGACTCAGTACCGGACCAATATTCCATTTCCCCGGCAGAAGCGAGTTTGGAATTGCCAACGATATGCGGCGTAATGGACAGTATGATTTCCGTTTTTGACTTATTCCCGTTGTCGTTCGAGAAAAGATGCCCAAGTAGAGGTATCTGCCCCAACAACGGTATTTTGTCTACGGTGCTGGTGTCCGAATCGGTTATCAAACCGGCCAGGATTTGTGTCTCACCGTCGTGTAGCCGCAGGGACGTCGCGGTATTGCGCGTTCCTACTCGATAGACCGTGGACCCGGATCCGTTGGTTACCGGCAAGCCAAGCGAACTGACTTCAAGACCGATCTTGATGACGACTTCGTTGTCCAGGTGAATATCCGGCTCAACGTCCAATTTCAAACCAACGTCCTGGTAGGTGACGGTACCCGTTATAACGGGCGACCCAGTTGCAACCGGCGTGATGGCATTTGTAATCATCGGCACGCGTTCACCGATCATGATTTTGGCCTTCTCACGATTACGCACTCTAAGGCGCGGACTGGAAAGGATATTGGTGTCGCTATCCTGAAGCATCGCATTTAGCGTAATCGCCGGGGCCGGTGACACCCCTATTGTTGAACCATTAATAAGTCGCAAACTGTCAAGCGTCAGTGACGCAGCCGTAGCTCCGGCCGAAGATCCCATTGCAGTAAACGAAACCTGATTCGGGAATTGTGCTCCAATGTCGCTCAAGCGAGAGCGGCTGATTTCCATTACTTCGACTTCGAGCATCACTTCCGGGTCGGCGATATCTTGATCTGCGATCATTTTCTCTGCCAAATGAATCGCATCGGGCGTATCCCGCATCACGATGGAGTTGGTCTTCTCGTGGACGTAAATGTCTTTCGTCTTGAGCAGCGTTTTGATCATCGTCATCATCTGTTTTGGATCAGCGTTGACGAGATGAAAACTTCGAACCTTAAGATCCTGGAACTCCTTTGCCTTGGCCGGCGTATTTGGATAGATATACACCGTGTTGTCGCTGAGAATTTTCTTCTCCAATTGACTTTGCATCAAAATCAAATTGATCGCATCCTCAATAGAGACATCTTTCACAAATATCGAAGTCTTGATATCCGGCCTGACATCCTTATCCAGCAGTACATTGATTCCAGTAGTACGGGATAAAGCCTCGAATACCATTTTTACATTCGCATCGCGAAACTGCAGGCTGACCGGCTTCTTGAACATCGTCATCAAAGATGGTTCGGCAATTTGCACTTTGTTTTGCTTTTCATCTATTTGCCGCAACAGCGCCACAGCCAGACTATTCTTTCTATTCTCCATCAAGACCGGTTTGAGGGCTGCACGGGCACCGTCATAATCTTCCTGATCAAATAGATTTTTGGCATTTTCGATATTTGCTTCATGACGCTTGTTCATCGCCATCGCATCCAGCGCCATCTTTGCGTTTCGATTGTCCTTGTCGATTTTCAATATGCGCTCATAAATGCTTTGTGCCGTATCGAAATGCCCAAGCGCCAGTTCGTCTTCTGCATTTGCCAACATTTTGTTGGTCACCTGTGCTCTGGATCGCAACAAATCGGCGCGATACGTTAAGTTGCTAGGCTCGGCCTTGCTTGCCGCCTCAAGGTTGCCCAGCCCTTCCTCGAATTTTCCGTCCTGTACCAGTTCCAACCCTTTGTTGTGCATAGCCTGCGAGGCACATCCGGCCATCAGGACAGTTGCTGCCAGCAACGTGACCGCGGTGATGTAATTGCATTTTGTTTTTAATTTCAACATTTCGTCTGAACCTCAGCTTGGAATGTAAGAGTTCCGTAATTTTTCTTCGTTCTGTTTTTCACAATGTCTCGCCCGTGGCAAGATGCTGCTCGATGCCCAATGGCAGGTACGTCAAATTAATCATGCCGGGCGTGAATTTCTCTACTCTGTAGCTGTTCTCGATGACGTCTCCAACCGCAACCGTGTACACGCGGTCACCCTTGGCAAGAATAATGATCCGTGTCGGCGTGTCGCCATAGCGCCCCAGATAGGTAAAAGGAATTGCCGGCGCAGTCGGAACAACTACCGGCGGCGGCAATGGCTCAACCTGATTGTTCGGTAGAACTGGATGAGATGACGAAGGAGGAGGCGCGTACCAGGAATTGGTATCGAAAGCGTCACGTACATTTTTCTTGTCGCCGCTTCGCGATTCCAGCATGGCTAAACGCTCCAGCTCCACATGCCCCACTTCATGTGTATGCTGCCTGTCCGACGCTGACGAAGGCGATGAACCGTCTGATAGACGACTTTCAGATCGCGCGATCTTGCCGTTACTGCTCTCGTTGTCGGACGGTGCCATCACGACGATCAGCAAAGTTGCAATTGCGATAGCACCCCATTGTAAACGTCCCAATTTCATGACGCCTGCACCATATAGAGCAGCAACCTGATCTTGACTTGCACGTCCGCGTCAAGAATCTCCTTGCGTTCGAACTGGACATTTTCCAATGCGATATTGGGGATTTCAGTGTTTACTGAACTCAAAAAGTTGCGTATCTGTTTGTACGTTCCCTGGACCGGCAACGTGATCTTGAAACGTATCAGTTGGCCAACCTTGTCCCGTGTCACGATGTATTCGCCATGATTCAGGCTGAGTCCGTTTTTCTGGGCGACCTCCACCAATTTCCCCAGAACGCGCGCAGATTTTTTCTCTGACGGAAAATATTTATAAAACTCCTCAAGCTCTTCACTTGGAGTGGTTGCACTTTTGTGCGCGGCACCGCCATTCATTGCTTGCTCGCGCAATGAATCTGCAACGCGTTGCGACATATTCAACCGGTCCTGCATCGGTCGAATTGTCGAGAAATAGAAAGTCGGACAAATTACCAAAATGCTTATTGCGACAATCCCGGGCCATCCCAGCATGGGCATCAAGCGCCGTTGAAAACGCAGTAGTTGCCCATGAAATTGAGATGCGTCGGAAGGAGCGGCGTCATTCTTGAATAAATTTCGCGCAATCGAATTCATGAATACCTTTGCTTTGAGTATCATAATTTCTCCTGCCATGCCGCGAGCAGCGAAAAGCGTACGGGTTTGTCCGGGTCTTGCTGTTGAACATCGTGATTCTGCAAATAGACAGAGCCGAAGACGGCTTGCCCTTGCAGGTGTGAAATGTAATTCACAATCGCCTGGAAATCTTTTGCTTCGCCCTTGATTTTTACCTGTTGCTTTTCAATGTCAGGCTCAATCGCCAACAACGTGATGTTCTGGTTGCCGGAAGATTCAAGCGCCTGAAACAGCGATTCCCACGGTACAGTAAGACGACGCAATACTTCGTTGGCATTATTAACCTCCTGCGTCAACTCAGCCGAATTGCGGTCCGTCGATGTGCCAGACGCTTTCTGTGTTCCTTTATTGCCGGCGCGTTCGACCTTGGCCTCCAAAGTCGCCACGTTGCGGCCCAAACTCACGTAGTAAGTGCCGGTGAGGATCAGGATTATGATCGCCAAACCGAGCAATGCGGTTCCTAGCCACGGAAAAGGCGGATTATGCTGATAGTCCAGTCGCAATGCGGTCATCGAATCACCCGCACATGGCAATTGCATACTGCTCATCAAATTCATGAGCAAATCCAGCCGGAATCAATGGCTTCAATTTATTGACCTTCCAGCGGGAACTCTTGGGTAAATCCATCTTTATATATTCGGGCGCCCACAAAAATATCTTGTCGGATGAAATGTCCGTTTCGGACAAATAAGCTTCACGATCAAGGATCTCATTCAATTTCTCAAACCAGTCTTTGCCCACGTTGAACGTGCGTATGCTGTTCCAGTGGCCCTGTTGTACCTGGCCGATACACAAGTTGCCGTGTTCAAATAACACAAACCAGGCATCCTGATCCTGCAAATCAGGAAGACAATTATTGTATGCAGCCATCAAATAGGGTTGCACGGATTTGAGTTTTATATTTGCCTTGGCAAAAGTCGCACGGAGGTTTTGCAGGAATGAAATATCTACGGCACTGGCCAGTTGTGACGCTCCAGCAAAATCCTGGCTCAGTCTGATCTCCCAGGACGCTGCATTTGGGCCATACAACTGGCCAAAGCAATGTTTCGCATAGGCAAGTTCTTCCGCTTCGCCATTCAGTGCTTGATTCAACTCAACCATTGCATAACTCATGAAATGATTGGAAAGGATCACTTGGGCATGTGCCGGCTTGACCGGCAACTCGGACAATGCAGTTTCAAGCGACTTGATGGCGTCATCCCAGAACGATTCCTCGCCTGACGAACATAGATAATTTTTCTTTTCAATTATCCGACGCGACTTGCCGCGCAGCGTGAGTTCGCAGCCAATTCGAACGATCTGGATCTGGTTGCGATATATGACCACTCGCAATTCATCACGCAACGAAAGTGACACGATTTACCTCCTGCAAAGTCGATTCACCCTGAAAAACCAGATCCAATGCGCCATCGCGCAAAAGACGCGTGCCGTTGCGTTTGGCCGCTTCACGAACCAGCCTGACCGGCTGCCGCGCAATAATGAGCTCGCGAATTTCATCGTTCAGATAAAGAACTTCCGCGATTGCCTTTCGGCCTTTGAACCCCGTTCCCCGACAATGGCCGCAACCGCGTCCGGCGCGGAATTTGATCTTCCGTGCATCATCAAGATTGATTCCGGATTCCTCAATCAATGCATCGCTCGGAAAATCGTCACCGATGCAGTGTGTACAGTTCACCCGCACCAATCGTTGGGCCACAATGCCATTCAAAGCCGAGACAAAACTGTAAGGATCCACGCCCATATGCATGAAGCGCCCAATCACATCGAAAACGTTGTTGGCGTGCACGGTGGTGAACACCAGATGTCCCGTCAGGGCAGACTGCACGGCAATCTGCGCGGTTTCAGCATCGCGGATCTCCCCCACCATGATTTTGTCGGGGTCGTGCCGCAGAATCGAACGCAATCCCCGTTCGAAAGTGAGGCCCTTCTTTTCATTCACGGGAATTTGCAGGACGCCAGGCAACTGGTACTCGACTGGGTCCTCGATCGTAATGATCTTGTCCTTGCCGTCATTGATTTCGGTGATCGCCGCATACAGCGTCGTCGTCTTGCCGCTTCCCGTAGGACCGGTCACCAGAACCATACCGTAAGGTTCATTCGATAGCCGGCGAATAAAGGCCATCGATTTCTGGTCGAAACCCAGATGATCGAGGCGCAGACCTTTCATCTGGTCGGACAGGGTCCTTTTGTCCAGGACACGCAATACCGCACACTCCCCGAAAACACTGGGCATGATGGAAACGCGCAAATCGATTTCATGCCTTTGCATCGACACCTTGAAACGGCCATCCTGCGGCGTGCGCCGCTCGGTGATGTCAAGACTGGAGATCACCTTGATGCGGGAAATGACCTGTTCGGCCATTTCGACTCCGTCCATCGAACTGACCGCGACCAGAACACCGTCGATACGGTATTTGATCGCCAGTCCCGACGGTGTGGTTTCCAGGTGTATATCGCTGGCTTCCGCTTTTAAGGCATCGTACACCGTCGAATGCACCAGTTTGACGATGAGACTGGCTTCCTCGCTGATGGTCTTGATCGACAAATCTTCGACAACCTGTCCATCTTCCGACGCCAATTTCTCGCCGACATCCTGCATGCTATCCATCGCGTTGAGCGATTTTTCATGGTTCGACAAAAATGCAGCGACATCTCCGTGATGGGCCAAACCCCATGAAAATTCGTTCGAGAAGTGCTGCTCCAGCCAGGTTTGCAGACCGACGTTGAACGGATCGCTCATGATGACAATGAGTTCGCCGTTCTGGCTTCTCAGCGCGATGGAGTTCCGTTCTACAGCCTCGGAATAAGACAAGACATCAAAAGCCGGACTCAGGCTATTCAACCTATCCATATCGAACACCGGATAGTGCAGAAGCCCCCCTAATGCGTTCAAATAAGCCTTTGCATCGAGACCGACCTGATCTTCCAATACCTCGGTAACGCTACGCTTGCTTTGCGCAGCCAATACTCGCGCCTCGCGCACTTGCCTGGGGGTAATTAGCGGCTCCAAATCGGCTTTGCCAGACATAACCAGACTCACTTGATACTCCCAGCCAATTCGAAGATCGGAAAGTACATCAATACGACGATCACGCCGACAAGCAAACCGACGAATAGCATCAACAAGGGTTCAAACAATTTAACAAACCGTTCGATCCAGCGAACAGTCTCCTCTTCATAAAATGTCGCGATGCGCTCCATCATTTCTCCCATTTGCCCCGTTCTTTCACCTACACGAAGCAAGCGCAATGCCAAAGGCGTTGCGAGTTCATACTTTTCCATTGCCTGGGAGATGGATACACCTTCCTGAATGCTCAATGAGGCAAGCTGCAATTGCTCGCGCATTGACTCTTGCAACAAGCCGGATACCATTTTCAGCGCGATGAGAATCGGCATACCGCCCTGCAGCAGCATGCCGAGGGAACGAAAGAATCTCGCCATCTGGTAAAGATATAAACGCTTGCCTATCGCCGGCAAATCCCACATCTTCTTCTTGATCCAGACTTTGCTGGATGGCTGCATGGCCACAAAAAACAAACCTGCGAACAGGGCAAGCGTCCCCACCAATAATGTTTTTGAGTGGGCATCCAGAAACTGTCCCCAGCGCATCAGGAGCCTGGACATCAGCGGCAAATCACCGCCCATGTCTTCATAAATGTGGCTAAAGCTGGGTACCACGAACACCATCAGGAACACTACCACCAAGGTACCGACGACCGCGAGCAACACCGGATAAATAGAGGAAGTAATGATCTTCTTCTTGATTCCCTCCATTTGCGATTCATAAATAATGTATCGCGACAGCACTTCCGGCAGAGTGCCGGTCTTTTCGCTGGAACGAACAGTCGCTACGTAAAGCGAGGGGAAATCTTCGGGCGCCTGCTCCAGCGCATACGACAAATTATGCCCCTCATACAAGAAAGCGATAATTTGCTCCAATGTCTTTTTTACGTGAGGCTGATCCTCTTTCTCCGCCAAAGTCTCCAGCACTTCAATCAATGACAAGCCGGCCTGCAGCAATGAGACCAGCTCCTGGCTGAACATGACAAGCGGGAATTTATTCTTTCGCCCAAAACCAGACAGCGGCGACCATTGCTGCCGGGACTTTGAGGAAATAACCGAATAACCGCGAGCGATCGCCTGTGTTTCCGCCTCTTTGGCACTGCCTGCTTCCAACAATAGCGACGTAATTCCTTCATTGCCGCGCAGTACCTTCAGCTCATACTGCATAAACACTCCGACGGATCGCGTATCTGGCCGCTATTTTATTTATGTTGCTCACTCGAACTACCAATTAGTGATGTCGGCCGCTTCACCCTCGCCGCCGGGCTGTCCGTCTTTTCCATACGAAATAAGATCGTAGTCGCCGTGATCGCCCGGAGACTTGTAAACATACGGGTTCCCCCAAGGATCCAGCGGCACATTTTTGGACAAGTACGGCCCATCCCATTTGGCCAGGTTTGCGGGACGGGTGATCAGGGAAGCCAGACCTTCCTCGGTCGTGGGATAGCGTCCGACGTCCAGACGAAATTGATCGATCGCTTTTCCCAAGCCGTCAATTTGGGCGCGGGTTGCCTTGACTTCAGACTTCCCGATCTGGGAAAAGTATTTGGGGCCGACATAGCCCGCGAGCAGTCCGATGATGACCATGACCACCAGCAATTCCAGCAAAGTGAAGCCGCCCGCACGCCGAAGCAATGAACGATTGACCACCGTATAGCTTGATTCTTTTTTCATTTGTCTAGTCCATCCCAATACAAGAACAGGTTTTCGATCCAGTCCTACTCATGTTTCATTTGTTCCATACCCAACTTTTTATATTCGGCAACGATCTGATCTGCTTCGGCCAAGCCCTCTAGACGAAGCCACTGCGTATCCGAACCTTTGGCTTTCAGGAAGGTAACCGGTCTGTGATTCATCTTCTCGCCTGCCAAAACGCCAAATGCCTTTTGTACCAGCAGGCTATTATCCAGAGTGCCGGTTACGAAAGTCCATTGTGCGCCCGCCTTATATTTTGCCGCATACTTTTGCAGGTTTGCAGGCGTATCGTTCTCCGGGTCGATGGAAATCGACACCATGCGCACATCGTTCCGATTCGTGCCGAGTTTATCTTGTACTTGCTGGAAAATCGAAGTCATCAGCGGGCAAATGGTAGTACACGTGGTGAATATAAAATTCACCATGATTGCGGAATGATCATCCATTAAATCCTGCAATGAGATTGACTTCCCGTTCGCGTCAACCATTTTCACATCGGGAATCTGGTAAGTCATCACCGAGCTCGTATACGCGCCGCGTTTCGATACGAATTGTTGGTGCATCGAATGGTCCATGTGCTCCATACCCGGCATGTCCTCCATGCCCTTCATGTCGGACATATCATGCATGCCGTGCATGTCATGCATTGATTGCGCAGGCTGTTCATCCGCCCCCGCATTGGAGACAGCCAATCCGGAGCCAAGCAACAGGCTCATGACAAACGTCCCCAAAACCTTGCGCAGCGAACTTGCATTCATGCCAAAACCAAACGCTACACCTGAAAAATTAAAAAAATGCATTGTCTCTCCGTTTGCAGTCAATCTATCCGTCTGGCCTTCGAGCATCCAGGTAAGTTTTCGATCATATTCATATATTATCGATTCGATCTTGTAAACACTTTTCCCGCCCATTTGCACAACTTAACACTTCCTTGACATTGCAGTTCTATTACCCGAACTATGGAACGATCCATCCGCTTTCATCGATCAGCTTATCGCTGTGATCGTCGGCAAATCGAACGATATACCCACCCTTGGACGCAAATCGTTGTCCCGGCCCCAATCTCAAATGGGGATAAATTGTCGTTCCGTGACTAATGGCGGCCGCGTTTGCCTGAGCAATCGGCAAGCGCACATCCTGACCGGCAGTCATTTCACCATGTTTCCTGACCAGGTCACCCGGGTTTCCAAGATACAAACGATCCCTGGTTTCCTGTTCGGCTTTGCTTCCCTCTCTTTTATCCATCATAGTCTCGGCACGTTCCACCAGATAGTCACGATAAAGGTTGTTCAGCATCTCGGAAGTGGTATCGGTCAAATAATTCATCGCAAAAAATACTTCCGACTGCATCGCCTCATCAAGCAGCGGCATCTTGTGCATGTTGATCCATGCATGAAAATAGGTCAGATTGATTTCCCTCCTGGAGGGTAACTCATACAGGTAAACCAGATGCGAAGTGCTCTTCCATTCGGCTGATACAGGCAAATGCTCGGCGTTAGCCAACCTGGAGGAAAAGTAGTTACTGACACCTCGGACAGGTCTTAATTTACCCAGCAATGCAATATCGTCCTGGCGCAACCAGTAAACCACGACGTCGCCGGATATTTCCTTCTCCAGCATCTCTTTCAATGGCTCCATCGAGTCACCCACAAGGATGCGATTTTCCACTTTGACTGCTGATCCATCCAGTGCATGTTCCAATTCTTGTGCGGCAGCCCGCCCCACTGGTTCGTCACGAAACACCTGGATCAATCGCTTCGGTACGGTATCAAGTGCCAATACATGCCGAGCCAGCACATTCGCTTCCAGCATGACTTCGCCGGAAAAATAGAAAGAATACTGAGACTGACTCTTCACGGGCAGATCGACACTCGGAAACCAGCAAGGAACCTTCTCCTTTTCACAGAAATCATGAACTGGCTGCCAAGTGGAATTGGAAATTCCCGAGACCAAAGCAAATACCGGCTGATTGCGATAGTAAGTTGCGAGTTGCTCGCCCCAGGTTTCCGGTGCTCCATGTAGTTCCCATATATCCAGGTCCCAGGTGCGTTCTGTTCCCAACACAAACTCAGCCGCCGAGGTCATATGATGGCGGGTACGCCCGCGCATCCCATTTTCCGTACTGCCGTTTTTCTGGTGAAAGATAGTCTGCATCATATCAATCAAGATCTTGCGTCTTGCGGGATTGACATCGGGAGTGATGACAGTGGCAAAGCGAATACTGCTTTGCGTCACACCCGGCGACCATTGCAAGGACAATTGCCTGAGATAAGCGGTAAGCGCCCTCAACTCCGTATCGTTGAGATCGAAGCGAGGCATGGTGGGATCCATCTCACGGCCCTGGCTATTTTTCCCCCGGGTGATCGCTTCGGCCAAGCCCACGTTGGTATATGGGTCGTGAGTTTGATTCAATGCCTTGCTTACTCGGGGATCCATCATTGCCAGTTGCTTGTCGCTTCTGGGCGAAAACAGGAAATTGCCGGTAATGGGTGGAACCAGGATGTCACCTTCCACCTGCCCCATACCGCTTCGGCGATGACAGTTTACACAAGCTGCCTGCGCACCTGATACTGCGGTGTTGCCAGAACGAGTTCCCGTCAGCATCGCCCCGGAAGGAAGTATCCCTTCAACGTAGATGCGCCTGCCCAGTTCCAGTTCATCGACGCCAGCTTGCGTAACCACCTGCTCAACCGCCATGACCGGATGCGGCAAGACCGCATGTCACGACCAAGAACAAAGGCCATCGCTCTAATGACGCTGATCCTCGCTGGATACCTGCCTGCATTGGAGACACGGAATCCACTATCCGTCAAATCAGCGGAATTGACAGAGCAGAATTCATGGGTCAAAGGAATTATTCTGATTCATGTCTTTGTCAGTGCTCAGCTCAGGTATCTATTGCTCTACTTGCGAGCGAGCGAGTGTCCGTCATACAGGGAAAAGGCCCGATCACCAGGCGCCGACAGGATTCTGAGTTCGGCATACGATTGAATGGATCTCCCGTCGCCACCGGTACCGTTAGCCCAGCCCCATGAAGAAAGGTCGCTTTTGTTGGCCACGATCGATATCCAGTATTGCACGCCAGCCTTTAATGCCAACGGCTCATTAAAGTCCGCTCCAAAGTCCGAAATATTGTTCCCAATCTGTTTCTCGCGTGCTTTTCCTTCAACGTTTATCGTGCCCAATGGCGAGGATGTGTCTGCTTGTGCTGCGGGTCGTGTCTGGATGCATAGATGCAGATTGTGAAGCCGGCCAATCCTGCATTCGATGACGATCCGCGCCAGGATACGCTGGAGATACTCGCCGATTTGCTTAAGGTGAAATTATCATAAGCAGTCACATCCCCATCGCTACCATCCGGATTGGTCGCGTTTGAACTGATGACACTTGCACGCGATACAGCGATGCCTGCCTGACTGTAAATCGTTGCGCCCTGTGCAGGCAAAGCAATCGTCAGACAAAAAATGGCCGTCAAAAAAGCAACAATGCGGCGCGCGGTATCGCAAAACCGGTAATTTGGTCAATTGCTGAAGAGAAACCACAGGGTACGCTGCTTGAATTGCTCAATTTATCATCCATTCTTTCCTGATTTCCGGATCGACTTCCCATGTCTGCAATTGCTATTCAGGCAAGGCAGGTTGTGTCTACTCGACCAGAATAAATGATCCGGAAAGTCCCAGGAACTGTCCCTAACTGTTAAAACGCCTACTTAACCCCAAGTATTTCCATTTCGTAGATCAATACTGCGTTGGGACCGACGCCACGATTTCCAAATGCACCATAGGCAAGTTGCGGAGGAATGACGATTTCCCATTTTGAGCCGGTTGGCATCAGCACGACCGCTTCTTTCAAGCCCGCCAGAAAGCCAGCGACGTGCATCGAGACTGGCTTCTTGCTCATCCGATTTGTCGATGATGGATCCGTCGATCAGCGTCCCTTTGTAGCGACATCTTACAAAGTTATCTTCAGTTGGTTTCATGCCCTTGCCGGCTCTGAGGATTTTGTACTGCACTCCACTGGGTAGAGTGACCACCCCAGGTTTGGCTTTATTGGCCGCCAGGAAATTGTCACCTGTCTGTTTGTTGCTGTCCGCCATCTGTGCCCTGGCCAAAGCCGCACGTTCTCTTGGGCTCATCTTGCCACCCTTCAGAACTTGCTCCTTGTTGGCATCATTGGTTTCCGTTTGAGCATCAGATTGCGCTGGAGCATTTGCATCAGTCTTTGCAGGAGCCTCGCCAATGGACTGGGCATCGATTACTACTGCCGATCGTGCTTTCGCCTGAACCGAGCAAACAGAAACAGCAAACAGGAATATCCATCTAATTTTCATCATATATATCCTTTATGGCTATTGCGTTTTCAAACGCGCATCTTGCACAACAAATTACTTTATCGCGACCAACTCCACGTCAAATACGAGATACTTCATTTGGGCCAATTTCGGTTCCGATACCACGCTCCCCGTATGCGAGTTGGGAAGGGATGACGATTTGCCATTTCGAGCCGGCAGGCATCTCGCTTAAGGCCTGCTTCCATCCTGCGATGAGCGACGAAGCTTTAAGGTGGCGGGATGCCCGGTGGGTAGCATCAAATTCCGTTTCCATTGATCAGGGTGCCACGATAGTTGACTTCAATCATATCCGACTCAACGGGCTTCTTGCCATTACCTTTTCCTTGATGATCTTGTACAGCACGCCGCCGGGTAAAGCCTTCACATCTTTTTGGGACTTGTACGTCCGCCAGATATGCGTCACCTTTCTTCTTGTTATCGCCCATAGACTTGTTGCTCGTTTCAGCATGGCATGCTGGCGCAACTGCATCTGATAGTCATTCATCACTTGACCGATTTCCTTATCAGACAACAGAACCTTTTCCCGCCATGCTTGTCTTCAAACCCTTGATCAGCAAATTCAGGTCGATATCCGTGCTTTCCGTTCTTGAGGTTTTTCCAATGCTTGCACCAATACTGTAGCTAAGTCTGTCCTTGTCGGACTTGAGCACAGCTTTTATCCGCCGCCCAAACTTGACCTGTTGCCAAGACTAAGCCAGTCAATAAAATCACACAACGTTTCAACATGTAAATATTCTCCTCAGAAAATTTTGGATTGCAAAAGTCTTTACTAGACCAGTCTAGAGGCTGCAAATCATTCCAATAGTTCAATTCAAAACAGGAAACGCGGTTATTGTCTCCTATAAACTACTTGGCATCTCTAATAATCCAATGTTTGTCCGACTTGCTGAAGTTAAATTTACTTAGCAAGCGGGCAAACCCTGAATTATTAGAGATGCCCGGTAATCTTGAACTCTCTTACAACGAACCGCCGGAGTCAGAGATTTCCTGACACCAACGGAGATTTGCTACTACTGGTGTTACTGCACCAGTCACGTTAACCATGCTACTAGTAACACCTGAACCTGTTGCGTTGTTGGCCGTCACATTCATCGAATATACCTGTCCTGCAGTTGCGCCAGGGATGGTGATTTGCGTATTCGAAGTTGCTGTAGCCGAACTGCTGTTGGTTCCAGTGTTAACTCCCGCAATGATCGGACCGGACCAAGACACGGTGTAGGTCAATGCACCTGCCCCGCCCGTCGGAGCCGTCCACCTTAATCCGCCGGTAATCGCGCCACCGGCCGTACCGTTGACTGCAGCAACAGCCTGTCGGTGTGCCTGGCAATGTCAGTACGGTAGCACTTGCCGTGCCGCTGACCGGATTCGTTCCACTCACAACAGCCTGGACACGGAAATAATACGACGTGTTTGCGGTGAAGCCGGTGACTGATTGGCTCAGTCCCGTTACGCCCAGTGGTGATGTTGGTTACAGTTCCCGGTGGGACGCCCGCATTGTTTGCACGCTGCAAGTTGTAGCTAGTCGCACCCGCAGCTGCATTCCAATTCAACGTCAAGGTCGTCGCCGAAATGCTCGCCGCGGTCGGCGCAGTTGGCGCAACAGGCGGTGTAACGACGGTCACCGCGGTACTTGCTGCCGAGCAGGTCGTTGCGTTGTTGTTGCAAGCCTGGACGGTGTAAGGTCCGTAGCTCGTGCCGGGCGTACCGCTCACAACCAGGGTGGAAGCCGTCTGATTGGTAGTAACGCCGCCAGACAATCACGTTATAACTCGTCGCACCCGCCACCGCAAAGTTCAAAGTAAAGCCGGTTGCCGATACCCCCGTAGTTGTCACGGACGGCACCCTGGCGTTGTCGCCAGCGTGGTCAGGATTCGGTACCAAGTGCTATTATTGGCACGCAGTTGGAAGCTGTAGCTCGTAGTAGCCGTCAGACCCAAGAATCGCCGCAGATGTGGAGGTCGCGCCCAGCGAAGCTGTTGTTGTCCTCACGCCATTGGTACCTGTACCTACGTTGAACCATGTGGTTCCGCCATTGGTCGAGTACTGCAGCGTGTAGCCAGTCGCACCCGTCACCGCGGTCCAAGGTCAATGTCAGACCTGTAGTCGCTACGTTGGACACGGTCGGAGCAACCGGAGGTGTCAGGTTAGCTGTCAAGGCCGCCGAAGGAATCGAGTTGGCAGTCAAACCATACTTAACTTTTTGTGCCGTGACGTAATGCTCGTGTAGTTGATACTGCCAAGTGGAAGGTGACAGTGGCACTCTGAGTACCGTTGCCGCCCGCGGCCGCAATGACAGGAAGTGCAACGCCATTGGCGGTCACTATGTGGCCTGTCGCTCCGGTAACTTTATTCCACGTCAATGTAACTGTGCCGCTTGCATTGATTACAACCGGATTAGTAGCCGCCCATGTGGGTGCCGCAGTCGCTGTAATCTCCGTGTACGCAGTCGATGTTGCTGAACCTGCATTATTCCAGGCTACGACTTCATACGAGTAGTCTGTACCGGCAACTTGTGTGGTATCTGTATAGCTAGTTACGTTAGCCGGAGTGGCGCCTGGAACCAGTTGAGTATAGGCACCAAGCTTGCCTTGTGCCGAGTATGCAGCGCGCAGCACCTTGAACCCGATCTCATTCGCCGGATTACCCAGCGTAGCGGCAGAACCGGGTGGAGTTGCATCTGTCCAGCTCAAAGCACCGCCGGTACCGCCCAGAATGCTCGGAGCAGCAGGTACGTTCACCGTTGGATGGAAAACAATCGGACGCATGAAGTCGTCTTCCGAATGTCCCAGGATCGCACTGTTCCAGACGTATTCGTTGTCATACTGGGCAGTCACGTTGGTTGTCGTTGTCAGCAACGCCACGCCAGCAGGAGAAGTCACGCCCGGGTCAGCCAGGAATGGCAACTGTGTAACGCGATTTGCTGCGCCCGCTGGCAAGGAAGGATCCTGATAACGCTTGCTTGCAGGTTGACCGAACGGCACTGAAGGACGCTTGGCTCGCATCGCCACAACCACGTCTTCCAGCGGGTTCAAGCGTAGCGTGTCTTTCCAGCCCACCTCGTTCGATGCAGGCGCCTTCACCGTGCCATCCCAGCCCACGCGGTTGATCAGTTGCACATCCACAAAGTCAAAGTGCATCGAATTGGACCAGAAGCCGTTGTCCACCAGTTTCCAAATCTGGACTTCACCGTCTGCAATCATTTCTGTCGGCGAATCAGTGTAGTTCAACGGTATGGTAGTCTGGGTCGTTCCGCTGGTGAGCGGAAGCTCCACGCCACCGGTCGAATTGTAACGGCCGGCAGCATCAAACAATTCCTGCTCGGTTTTAGTTTGCACGAGTATCGATTGTGAAAGCGGTGCCCCTGCTTGGCTCGCAACAACCGTTCCTTGGGCTCCTACACCACCATTGGTAGATGTGAAAGTAATGAGCGGAACCGCAGTACATGCAGAACCATTTGCTGTCATCGTGACACTCGTAACCTGGTACGAAGGTTGATGCGGGGGTACTGCCGCAGCTGCAACTGCATCAGTATCGGCAATCGCAGTTGCTACGGGGTAAATCGTGCAAGTAGCGCCGATCGGGAAATTGAAGTTCACGACCGGTGCGGATAAGTATCCCGTACCAGAACCCGGAATAGCATTCCCCACGATGTTCGTCGTTCCTACGACGAGCTGACCGCCGGAAGAGATCAGGTTCACGCCGGTAATGTCCACCGTACCCGCTGCAGGAGTCGGGGTGAAGTCCAGATTAGGCTGTGCAACCGAGCCTGTCGCAACGTGAGCGTAGTTATCCGCGTCGCTGGTTCCGAACGCTGCGTTATAAGTCGACTCCGGAACGATAGGAGCGGCTTGCGACGCTTTATAGGCTGCTGGCAACGCGGTCAACAATGCGTTGGCGTTGAACGCTGCTGGCGTGGTTCCGGCCGGCGCTGCATTCACCTTGATCTGCATCATGGTGCGCGTGTTCGGACCATAGCCAGGTTTGGTGGTGTAGGTACCACCTATCCCTGTCTGATCAGGATCGCCAGTGTAGTAGTCGTCACGCTGATCATTGAACGGCGTCGGTGCCGGCGCATCGTTATAGAGAATCAGGGTTTGACCGGGATAAGCGGAGAAGTCGACGATCGCATCCGTACGCTCGGATGGTCCCAACAACAGGCCATAGCCATAGATATTGGTTACGGTGATGCTGCGGCGATTGGCTTCATACGTGACCGGTTGCGATGGGATATCCACCGGGTTCGGCAGCAAACCACCATCGGTACCGATTGCAATAAAGTCCGGGCCGACGGAAGCGGGATCTGGTGCACCACCTACACGACCGTCTACCGGCCATGCGCGATTGGGCCCTGAGAACTGGATGGCCGGCTGCAGTTGCGGCAGCAAGGGGTACTGGCACAGGCAAGTCGTATCGTAAGCCACCCCCGCACCCGCGTTTGCGGGGACCAGAGGATTACCGTTTACATCCGCCACGGCCGGAACCATTTTGATCTCGGTATTGGTGAAGAACAGTTGATTTCCGTTCGCATCGAAAATCGGATTGCCATTTCGATCAAGCTGCGGAGCCTGTACTGTTGTATCTGCCTTGTACAAGCCCAGATTGATATAGCGGTCGTTGCTGGCATTCAGGATGCGGAAACGATAAGCCTTGGGATCCACAGTCAGTGTCGGATAAGCCGTGCCGTTAATCACGGGCGTATCTTCGTACGATTCCGGAACAAAGCTGGCGTCACCATAGCTACCGGATGGCAACGGACTCGTCCCAGCAAAGATCGGCCAGAACCAGGGACCGTAGTCCCAACGTCCCACCGGATTGATGGAATTGATCGACTTCGGGTCCTGGTTGGTTTCATATACGTGCGGGAACCAGAGGTCACCCGGCTGCCCCCAATGGGTAGCGTCCCACTTGGCATCCTGTTGGGAGATGTTGGCCGGCACGAAGGTCTTGTCTTCGATGATCAGGGGAATCTGGTCGGCAGGAATGACGCCGCTGGCTACCAGACCCGCCTCGGTCGGATCGGTGATCAGATAGCCCGCTTCCAGACCAGCATAAGAGTTCAGACGTGTCAGACCGGAAGTGCGATCCTGATAGAACATGAAGCGCGCGCTCTGTGTGTTGGGGAAATACAGGGTCGTTGAACCTGCGCCGGGGTCGGCCATATCCGGTACGTTCTGCGTGCTGACGCCTTTACCCAAACCTGCAGCATAAGCGGCTGTCTCGCCTGCCGGCGCTACCCATTGATGGGGGGAACCCGCACTAACCCAAGGCGCTTGTCCACCTACCAGATGGATCTCGGCACGGTTTTCGGTGTAATAAGTTTTGCCATCCGGTCCCAAGCCTGCGCCTGTGATCGATTTGTCCACCGGCAGGAACAGGTTACCGCCTACTGGCAGATAGTTGGTGAATTTGACACGGACGGCAGTGCCGCTGGCTGCCTGGATGATTGGGCCCAAGTGATGCGGATTGTCATACGCATAAACCTGCACACCATTCGCATCCAGAATCGCGCTGCCATTAGGATAAGTCAGCGCAATGTGCTTGCTCGTCGCCGCGTTGCCGGCGGTTTCCAGCTGTACATAACCACGCAAGTGCGTCGCCTTGGGCAGATCGCTATGCATCTTTTCCGAGAACTCGATGGCTGCGATCTCGTAATAATCGTCAGTCTTGTTGCCCAGTGCATCAATCCACTTTTCCGGGACGGCGACCGGGATGTATTGCCCCAGATTGTTTGCACCAAAAGAGGTGATTCCTGGGATCCCAGGTAGCGTATCTACGAATTTGCGTAACGCCTTACCCGTATCAACAACGACTGGAAGACCAGTAGCAAGGTTGGTTGCCGGATCAACTGCCGGTGTGGTCAGTCCTGTAACAGGATCAAGGGCAGGTACCGGGCCCGCGGGGCTGTTGGCATAATAAGTCTGCACCGGTACTGACAGCGCTGGATTAGTCACGTAATTTCCGTAACCCCAGCCTGCACCTGCTAATGCCATATTGGCTGAAAATTGAGAGGCCATTGCCATTGCGATCGCCGCGGCAAGTGGATTGAGCTTGAAGGAACTGCGTTGGGCTTTCTTCACGATGTCTGACTCCCTGATAAAATTAACCGTTTGTTTGTGTACAAATCCTGCATGCATTCGGGCGACTCCAATTTCGTACTGAAACGCCCTGCAATTCCACAATCATCTATTAACAAAGTACCGATGCCAGAAATACTCTCTGACACCGGCTGTCTGTTTTATGGTGCTGTCGCTGCTGCTTGAACCGCTGTCGAATTGTTGGCTGTACTACCAACAGCATTTGTACCAATAGCAATGAGGCTAAACGTATAGTTTGTACCTGAAGTTAGCCCGGTAATAGTTGCTCCAGTCGGCGTGCCTGTTGCGGTTGCCGTACCCAATACTGCACCGGTCGAATCAGCCCAGGTAAGCATAAATCCGGTTACGTTCGTGTATCCAGTCGCACTCAACACATTCAATGGGTTGTTTGCCCATGTCAGAGAGATTGCGCCTGCAACGGTTCCAGGATTTGCTCCGCTAAATGCAACTGGTGGTTGAGCTTGAGCTGCTGCCATGGCGGTTTGTGTTGCGCTATTCGCCACCGCCGCGTTCGCCGCTGCAGTCGCTGCAGTCGTTGCCGCAGCTGCTGCTGTACTTGCTGCTCCACTTGCAGCAGTACCCAGTGCTGTCGCCGTTGCTGCGGCTGCCGCCGCCCCGCCAGCGACAGCTGTTGTGCTGCCAGTGGTTGCGGTTTGCGAACTTCCTGTTGCAGAGCCGGCAACGTTGAAAGCTACTACTTTCGCTCCAGCCAGATTCAACCCGGTTGTATCTGTCCAGCTTGTCACGTTGGCCGGAACCGTTGCCACAGTGGCGCCGCCAACCACAATATTGAAACCGATCTCGTTCTTCGGGCTGCTTGCCGGGTTTCCGTTTGCATCCAGACCTGCAGTCGGTATGCCTTGGGCATCCTGACCACCATATGGAGTCGGGTCTGTCCAAGTTACCGTGCTGCCAGTAACCGTGACCTTTCCAGGCGCATCCGGTTTCACCACATTCGGATGGAATATGAATGGGCGCATGAAGTCGTTTTCTTCGTGACCCAGAATATGGCAGTGCCACACGTATTCATTGTCAAAGTTGGTGAGCTCGTTGGAATACGAAGTGACAGCAACGTTCGTTGTGACACCGTTCACGAGTTGTGCCTGGAACGTCGGGGCATTGCCGGTCAATGGATCGATCTGGGTAAAGCCCAATTGCGAACCAATAGTCTGCGATGGATCAAGAACGCGCTTGCTCTGTGGCAGGCCGAACGGCACCACCGGATGCACCGCTCTCGCCGCAACATAGACGTCTTCCAGCGGATTCATGCGCAGCACTTCCTTCCAGCCGATTTCGTTGGCCTCGGGCGGTTTTACCACACCGGCCCAGTCGACGCGGTTGATGACCTGCACGTTAACCAAGTGAAAGTGCACAGGGTGCGAGTCCACGCCGTTGTGCGTGATCTTCCAGATTTGTGTCTCGCCATCCTTGATGCCGTCGATGCTGTCGATCGGCGTATCGATATATGCCAGAGGGATGGTCGTCGCAATGGTCGCGCTGGAGAACGGCAGTTCCACCGCCAAGGTTGCATTCATGCGGCCGTACACCGGATCAAACAGCTCCTGAATCGCCTTGTTGATGACGTGGATTCGTTTCGCGGCCGGACTGGTAACAACGGCGACAGTCGCAGCAGTTGTAGCTAACGGAATGCCCACGTCAGTCAGCGTAATGGTCGGATCTGACAGGTAGCCAGAACCTGGATTGGTAACAGTGACTGCAGTTACCACACCATTTCTAAGTGTGGCTGTAGCCGTCGCCTGTGTGCCGCCGGCTGGCGGTGCACTGAATGTAATCGTCGGGGCCTTCTTATATCCAGAACCACCAGAGAGAACTGTCACGCCGCTTCCCGGTGTAATCAGGCCGGTTGCGGGATCGACCGTACCAATATCGACACCCGGCAGCGGATATGAAAACGCGGGTGCAGATTTCGAACCGGTAAAGATCTGTGCATAGTTGTCTTGTGTTGATGTTCCCGGGAAAGCGGTGTTGTAGGCAGTTTCCGGAATATTCGGTTTTGGTTGCGATGCTGCATAGGCAGCCGGCAGTCCAACCGCCAGTTTAGCCGTATCAAACGCAGTTGAAGTCGCACCGGCATAAGAATTTGCGGCAGTATTTGTCACTGTCGCATTCACCTTGATCTGCATCACGGTGCGCGTGTTCGGACCGTAGCCCGGCGGCGTGTCATACGCTCCGCCTCCGCCACTTTGGTCACCGGCTCCGGTAAAATAATCGATACGCGGATCGAATCCCGGCATCGGTGCAGGCGCATCGTTATACAAAATCAGGGTCTGGCCAGCGTACTTGGAGAAATCAACGACCACATCCGCACGTTCGGCAGCACCCAGCAGCAGGCTATGCTTCAATATGTTGTATATGGTCATGCTGCGTACATTCGTATCATAGGTGATGGGCTGTGCATGCCACACTGCGGGTGCAGGAAGCAAACCGGCTTCATTACCGATCTGAATGATATCGGGTCCGGCGGTAGTGGGATCAGGCACACCACCGGCACGACCATCGGTCGGCCAAGTGGCAGGGAATCCAGGGGTCGGGGATGCCGGAACCATTCTCACTTCGGTACAGGCTACCGGTGCAGTTCCGCCGTTGAAAGTTGGTGCCATTGCCGGCGCGGTATTGGTTGCATCGCAAACCTTGCCCGCGGCGTCCACGGCCTGATACAGGGACAAGTTAGTCGAACGGTCATTGGGTACACTCAGGATGCGGAAACGGGTCGCAATAGGATCCACGGTCAATGTCGGGTACGCCATACCGTTCACGACAGCCGTATCCATGAAAGCTTCCGGAGTGGCTGTAGCGTCGCCGTAGTTACCAGTCGGCAATGAATATTGTGACGGGAATACCGGCCAGAACCAGGGACCCCAGTCCCAACGGCCAACCGGGTTGGTGCCATCGATCGAGTTTGGATCCTGGTTGGTTTCATACACGTGCGGGAACCACAGGTCGCCGGGCGCACCCCAATGGCTCAGGTCCCACTTTGCATCCTGGGACTGAGGTGTAACGTTATCCGAGGCAACTGCAGCAGGTCCAATGTTCTTGGGTACAAAGGTCTTGTCCTGGATGACCAGAGGAATACCGACACCCAACAAGGTGTTCGGAATGGTGCCACTGGTGACCAGTCCTTGCTCAGCCGGATCGGTAATTACGTAACCTGCGGCCAATCCTTCGTATACGTTCAATTTTGTCAGACCGGAGGTGTGGTCATGATAAAACATCAAACGCGCACTCAGGTTGTTCGGGAAGTATAAGGTTCCGGAACCGGGACCGGGATCCGGCATGTCGGGCACATTTTGCGCGGAGTCGCCCCTGCCCAATCCATTGGGGTGAGTAGCATCTTTGACCGAGTAAGAAACATCACCGGCAGGCGTGATCCATTGATGCGGCGTGCCATCGCTGATCCACGGTGTATCGCCACCGTGCCAGTGTATGTCGGCACGGTTTTGTGAGAATTTGATGGGATGCCCATTCTGATCCAGCACCGGCTTGCCATTCGCATCCGTTACCGGTCCGCCACCCGCGGTGATCTCATCCACCGGAATGGGCATTTCGCCACCATTGACATTGCCATGAGCTACGCCGTTCGCATCGGTGTAAGGCAGATAGTTGGTGTACTTGATGCGTACCGCCGTACCTCTGGAAACAACGATGATCGGGCCAAGGTAGGAAGGCTTGTGAACTGCATACACTTGCTGCGTCGTATCCTGGACCATCAAACCGGATATCGGATCCTTGATCATCTTATAGATCGGGGTGCCATCCGGATAAGTCAGCGCAATGTGCTCACTCGCCACGCCAGCCGCATCTTTCAGTCCATTTGCAACAATAGCCGGCGTTTCCAGTTGCACATAACCACGCAAGCGAGTCTGCTTGGGCAAATCGCTGTGCATTTGCTGGGTATAGTCGACGATCGCTATTTCATAATAGTCATCGCCAGTTTGCACGCCGGTGATCGGGTTCTTCCATTTTTCTGCGGTCGCCAAGGGAATGCCCATACCCGGGCCACCCGCATCAACCTGAGGGAGAGTGTCGACGAACTTACGCAAGGGAGTTCCGGTATCGACCGTTACGCCAGAGGCGCTATAAGTATGAGTCAACGGATCAAACGCAGGCTGGATACCTTGCGGGCTGTTGGCGTAATACGTCGGCACGTTGATCGTTGCGCCCGTTATATCGGTGTTGGTGCCGAAAGCTCCGTTGGCCTGCGCCAAATTGGCCGGCAACTGGGCGGCCATCGCGAATACAATCGCAGCAGCTACCGGATTCAGCTTGAAGGAACTGCGCTGGATGTTCTTCATATTTTTGACCTTCATACCTTTAACTCCCTAAAGTTAAGTTGACCGCTCGACGACTATGTATCCGCAAATTGCGTTTTGACTTTGAAACTTTTTGCACGGTCAGATGGTATGAGGGGAGGCGAACATTTACATGAACGGGTTCAACAATTCTGCATAGGGGTTTCCTTTAGAAAATCGCCAGGAAATGTAGGACTTTTGTACTATCCACTTCCGAATCCACGAGTTAAATAAAGTTATAGTTATCATTGCGTTAAATTTACGTTAATTTTTGCAATACCCTTGCAGAAATAAGTGCATCTTTCCCTGCCAAACTAACTAAAATCCTTTATGCAACGTAGTAGAAAAAAACCGAAGGGAGCCAGGATTCTGTTCTGGCAAGAACGCCTGAACAATTAATGGCGCGGGACAAGGGGACGCAGACGGGGATAGGCGAGGATGAATTCTGGAAAATGAAACCTCCTGCTGTCCTGAGAACAGCGTCGGGCAAGATAATCCTGATATGCTCTGTCGAATATCAAGTAGCAGTCGGCTTGCGGTTTGCATCCTTCTACCTGCCGCATTCCTGTGAATTTATAAATCAGGTAAGCTCGATGCAACAACTGATGGGATTACCCAAGTCATGCCGGATAGCGACACTACATGCTGAATAATAGTCGTAACCAAAACCGGGCAAGCGAAGCATCATTCGAGTTACTCATCCAGATCTGGATGCGATTCATCATTGCTTTTGCCAGTTTGCTCGTATTTCTTATTGCCCCTTTTACGTCGCATTTCCCGGCGGGCGTCACGCGCGTCATGCTGATCTCATATTGTCTGTATAGCGCGTGCTTCGTGTTCATTTTTGACATGCAGCAATTTCACAAGCTGGGATCGCAACGTTTCATTCACTGGATCGACACACTATATTTTTCGATCCTGGTTGTATTGACAGGAGGCGTGGACAGCATATTTTTCTTCTTCTTCTTTTTCCCGATCATAGTCGCATCTTTTACCTGGGGATTCACGGAAGGGATACTGGTCATTTTTGCATCTTCCATCCTGTTTACGATAGGCGGATTGATTTCCTTCGAGATCGGCGAACACTACGAAATCGCGGAAGCCATTCTGCGTCCGATCTTTCTCGTTGTTTTCGGCGCGGTCATCGCATATTGGGGTGGAGACAGAATCATATTCAAGCGCAGGCTGGAACTATTGCAGGAAATAAGCTCGGATTGGAGCCCGCGTTTCGGAATTAATCATGCAATCTCGGTAACACTGAGCAGGCTATCTGATTTTTATCAGGCGAACCGCTGTTTCGTCGTTATCAGTCTCGCCGATCTTTCACACAAATTTGTCATGTACTCGGCAGATCGCCGTAACTCAAACGGCTCTGAAGAACCGAAAGTGATCACCAAGACGACCGCAAATGAATTACTCTCATTGCCCAACTCTTTGGCCATTGCATTTGAAAATCCTACTTCGTTAAGACTGATGTCGTTGGACAAATATATTGCGTATGATATTTACACACTTGAAACAACAGAAAGATACTTGCGCGAGTGCGAAACAATCTCCACTTTACTGGACGGAGAATCCTTCATCACCGTGCCCTACCGACAGAAGGGTATTGCCGCCGGCAGAATATTTCTGGCTGCCAGCAATAGATCGTTCAACCAATCCGATGTGGCATTTGCGTTGCAAGTGGCCGATGCCATGTCTTCAGTGGTAGACAACATGCAGTTGATTGAAGACCTCATTGAGGATGCCGGAGGACATGAACGTCACAGAATTTCACTGGACGTTCATGACACAACCATCCAGCCCTATATCGGATTAACGCTTGCGCTTTCTGCACTCTCCACAGAATTCGGCTCCAACCCGTTGCTGGCCGATAAGATCGGCGAAATAATCCAGATGGCCAACATGACCATCCAGGACTTGCGCAGTTATAAGGATACTCTGCGCGAAAAGTCGCTGATGCGCGGTGATTTCCTCCTTACTGCAATCGTCCACCAGGCAGATCGGCTGCATCGCTTTTACGGCATTGAAGTTGAAGTGCTGGGTTCGGTGGACCCGAATCTGTCAGGACGACTTGCTGAGGCCGCATTTCAAATCGTGAAGGAAGGATTAAGCAACATTCTTCGACACACCGCAGCAAAGAAAGCCTTTGTTTCCATTAATAGCAACGATACCAGTCTGAATATCGAGATCGGTAACGATACAAAATATACCGAACTACCCCACAAATTATTCAAGCCAAAATCCATTTTTGAAAGGACTTCTTCCTTTAATGGCGAGTTGGAAGTTGCAGTGAATGAGAATAGTTACGTGGTAGTGTGTGTGAAAATTCCACTAGTTGAGGATTGATTTTATGAGCGACATTTCCGTCAATACCATTAATGTTGTGCTCATCGATGATCACAGAAGCGTGATTTGGGGCTTGGAAAAGCTGATTGACAGTCAAAAGCCAAAAATGCAGGTCGTGGGCAAATTCACAAGCTTTGCCGAAGCTTCCATCCATTTGGAAAAATTGCACATTGATATCATATTGCTGGACCTGGATCTTGGCAGCGAACAAGGGATAGAAATCATCCCTAAACTGGTCCACCTGAAAAACTCGAAAATTATCGTCCTGACCGGTTCGCGCGATGCTTCATTGCACGACAAGGCAGTTATTGCCGGAGCCAAAGGAGTTCTCGAAAAAGAAAACCCTGCCGAGACAATTCTGACAGCCATTGAAAGGGTGCATGAAGGACATCTCTGGATCGATCATGCCCGAATGGGAAGAATCATTTTTGAGCTTTCTCAAAAACAATCCCTGGAAGACAATGACCCGGAACGAAAAAAAATAAAATCACTCACTGCGAAAGAACGCCAGGTAGTGAAAGCGATGACCTGCAGAGCCGGAGCAACGGGCAACGATGTCGCAAAAGAAATGCACATCAGCGAGAGTACGCTGCGCAATCATCTCAGTTCCATTTATACAAAACTCGGGCTCACCAACAGGTTGGAGCTTTGGGAATATGCAAACAAGTACAACTTGAACAAGAACGAGACCGGCATAAACTGATCGCCAAAGTTTCAACTTGTAACAAGGGCGACCAACCTCATCAGGCCCTGTTCCTGCAACGCCAATCAGAATGGCAGACGTCTTCTCAACTATTGCTGTAGTCCTTACTTCTCCCCATATTCTGGAAGCACATGGCTCTGTTTCCAGGCTTGCGCCCTCAATCGGAGAAACTGTTACCCGGTTTGCGTACCGGTGACTAAATCAAGGTGAAATAAATGACGCCAGATTCTCTGACATCTCATTTTTTTGAATACAAATCACATGTTGATGCAGTGTTGGGTAACGTCACCTTCAAATGAGGAACGCATATGACTGCCCCACGCATTCCCATATTTACAATTGAATGGACGCATTTTCCGCAATCCTTGTGTGGTGGAACTCCACCATCAAGTTGACAATGCTCTTTCATACTTACTTCTCCTATATGCCGGGTAGGTCCAAAGTTGGTTGCATTACCCGCCTGTTATATTCAGGCTTGTTCGATATCATTCTCAACGGCAGGGAATCTCAGGAATGTCATGGAGAAGAAGCCCCATGCAGCAGTCCCGCTACCATAAATCCTTTAAGGCCGGAGACTTTGCGTCCATACCTTTCGGTATGTTTGCCAAGTGCGGAAACTCTATCATTACTCGACACGGCTTCAATGGGCCATTAATACAAATTTGTATAGGCAAAACGTCCTATTTTTACGTTTCATCCTATGGATAACTTCAGATAACTTCGCGCAAGTACTCTTTTGCGTCTGTCATGTAGCGCGAAGCAAACCGGGATGCATCTGAGATGAGTGCAGAAGGTCATGCCGAATAATTCGAGGCGAAATTTACAAAAATATATGCATATTTTTACGCACCCATAATGCTTATTTGACACAGGCCATTTATATTGGTGATAGCATGAATTCAAAGCAACTGGACATTGCTTTCATTTCAGTTTTCTTCGTATTGGCGCACATCCGTAACCGGATGTGCGCATTTTTTTATTCGCCAATGTAAAAAACACATGAGCTTTGCTAAATAACCAACGTATGTCTGCACTTGGAAATCGAATCAGGGCCTGCACCTGTAAAGTTCGAAGGTACGCGTTCCGAATTCTTGCGACTCACTCTTCACGATAGTATCTGCACCGGAGTCTACGGCGTCGTTACGTGCCAATTGAAACAAGTTGGCCTCAACGTCGGAAGCACTGCGTTTTATAAATCCAACCTTGGCCAGAACGCTAACATTGACCTTTCCCTTGGACTGACATCCACCCACTTGATTCTTGTCCGCCAGAGACACCCGGTCAGCCCCGTTGTGCACGCCGATCATGCTACTGGCACAACCGCTCATCCCGGCTATAAATGGCGCCACAGTGGCGATAACTAACAATCCTGTTGCAAAACGCATGGCTACTCCTGTATTTGTCGCAAATAATTGCGTTGGTTGGACGTACCTTTGCTACATCTGTATCGGCAAAAGTAGATACGGTCCTCCGTACGATAACGGTTCGCGTCAAACGATGCGAACAGTCTGCCGACACTCGATTCACGTCAATCGTAAGGCACGACCGGACCGCCCCCTACAGACCACATACCGATTTGAAAGTTCGATGGCAGGCTCAAGAAGCAGGCGGGAATTTGATATGGGAAATGCAATCTTTGCATCAGCAACACATTCTTCCGACCATGCTAACATTTCAATCATCCAACAGATACGGTTCCCGACTCATGCCTGACACTTCCCGCAGCCTACTCGTTGATTTTCTCTCCGACCTGGAGCAAACGGCAATAATTTGGCAACTGGTTGTGTTTGCATTGTGCGTGCTTGCTGCTCTTGGAATAAACCGATTCTTTATGGGCCGAATGCCAAAATCCGAAGAGGTGACAAAGATCGGATTGGGCAGTCTGTACCAGGTGGCGTTTCCGCTGCTGGCGCTATTGCTGCTGTTGATTGGAAGGTCGATCCTCAAGAATTGGTATTCGGTCAATCTGTTGAATATCGCGGTTCCCCTGCTGTTTGCATTAATGCTGATAAGACTTGTCGTATACGCGCTTCGCCGCGTATTTGCTCCAAGTGGCTGGCTTAAAAGTTCAGTACGATTTATTTCCGTGACAATCTGGCTTGGTTTCGCTTTGCATCTGACAGGTTTGCTTCCTGAAATCGTCGACACCCTGGATTACTTCACAATCCATATCGGCAAGCAGCAAATTTCGCTGCTCACGATCCTGAGCGGCATTGTTTCAATTCTGGTCACCATGCTGGCTGCAATGTGGATTGGACGTACGCTGGAACACAAGGTGATGGCAGCCGCAAATCTGGAAATGAACTTGCGCGTAGTGCTTTCCAAGTTGATTCGCGCATCGCTGGTCGTTCTTGGCATTCTCATTGCGCTGCCGTTGGCGGGAATAGACATCACCGTTCTCTCTGTATTTGGCGGTGCCTTGGGCGTCGGCATCGGCTTTGGTCTGCAAAAAATAGCCAGCAACTATGTCAGTGGTTTCATTATCCTGCTTGATCGTTCTATCCACCCTGGCGATGTTCTGACGGTGGATGGACGTTTCGGTAAGGTCACAGAATTGACCACCCGCTATATCGTATTGCAAAGCACCGACGGCACCGAGTCGATCATCCCGAACGAAACACTGGTGAGCTCCACCGTTATCAATCACACCTATACCAACCGTAAAATTCGCGTCGGCATTCCTTTACAAGTCGCCTACGAGAGCGACCTGCACCGTGCCATGGAAATCATGAAGCAGGCGGCAACGAATCAGCCCAGAGTCTTAACCGATCCGGAAGCAAGAGTCTATCTCAAGTCGTTTGGCGACAACGGTATCGACCTGGAACTTGGATTGTGGATTAGCGATCCAGAACAGGGACAACTCAACCTTTGTTCCGACATCAACATGGAAATTTGGGAGAAATTTCAGGAAGCGGGCATCGAAATCCCTTACCCACAGCGCGATATCCGTATAAAAAGTGATGATGGTTCAAATCCGCTCACTATGTGAGCCTGGGCCAGATCATTGTCGAAGAAGAAGCAAACTCCGACTGTATGCTCGAAACAGGAATCGCCGGGATACAGCAGGATGCCAATTTATTGAATTAACTGGTGCGGAAGACAGGACTCGAACCTGCACACCTTGCGGCGCTGGAACCTAAATCCAGTGCGTCTACCAATTCCGCCACTTCCGCAATCGGAGCATGGAAAGCTCCAAAGGGTGCGCATTATAACCGAGTGATTTCTAGTTCGGAACGAATTCAATCACTGAACGCCCGTGTGCCCCGCCGTCAATCAATTTTGCGCAGGCTGCGGGGAGCTCGGAGAATGCGGTACGGTGGGCGATCAGGTCGAAATTCGGGATGCGCAGATCACTCGCCATGCGCTGCCAGATTTGCTTGCGCAGCGGCATCAAGGTCGCGGATGAATCGACGCCCAGCAGTTTCACGCCGCGCAGAATGAATGGGAATACCGAAGTGTGTAACTCGGCGCCGCCGGCATTGCCGAAGGCTGCGATTGCACCTTCCTGCTGCATGGTACGCGTAAGCCAAGCCAGCGTGTCGCCGCCTACCGCATCCAGCGCCCCCGCCCAAAGTGACTTTTCCAATGGACGCGTACTCTTCATGTCGATGTCGTTTCGCTGCAATATCTCGCTGGCGCCCAGGGCTTTCAGATAATCGTGTTCGCTGGTTTTTCCCGTCAGCGCGACCACGTGATAGCCGAGCTGCGACAACATCTGGATAGCGATGCCGCCCACTCCGCCAGTCGCGCCGGTGACGATCACCTTGCCCTTTTTTGGCTCAAGCTCGTTCTGTTCCAGGCGATGAATCGCGAGGGCTGCGGTAAAACCGGCCGTACCCAAAGCCATCGCCTCGAACATCGTAAGATTGGACGGCAAAGGTACTATCCAGTCTGCCGGGACGCGCACATATTCAGCAAACCCGCCGTCATGCGCCACACCCATGTCATAGCCGGTAACCAGTACCTGTTCGCCTTCTTTGTAACGCGCATCCTGAGATGAGTGAACTACCCCGGCAACGTCAATACCACCCACGCAAGGGAAACGGCGAATGACTTTGCCAGCCCCGGTGGCGGCAAGCGCATCCTTGTAATTGACGCCGGAGTAATGCGTGCGAATGACGACTTCCCCGGTATCGAAATCGTCCTGGGATAATTCGACAAAGCGCCCGGCGGATTTGCCGCTTTCCTCAAAAATCCGGTAGGCGCGGAATGGCTTCATCTACAGATCCAGCAGCACTCGCGCCGAAAATTCCTCCAGCACTTCTTTGATCGTGACGAGGAATTGCACGGCTTCGCGGCCATCGATGATGCGGTGATCGTAGGACAAGGCGAGGTAATTCATCGGGCGGATGACCACTTGGCCGTTCTCTGCTACCGGACGGTCCTTGGTGGCATGAATGCCGAGAATGGCGCTTTGCGGCGGGTTGATAATGGGGGTGGAAAGCATGGAGCCGAACACGCCGCCGTTGGTGATGGAGAAAGTACCGCCGGTCAATTCTTCCATCGTGATCTTGCCAACTTTGGCGCGCGCAGCATACTCCGCAATTGCTTTTCTCGATGTCCGCAAGAGACATCTTGTCTGCATCACGCAGGATTGGCACAACCAGACCGCGTTCGCTGCCGATCGCCATGCCGATGTCGAAGTAGCCGTGATAAATGATGTCTGTCCCGTCCACCGAAGCGTTGACGATAGGGAATTTCTGCAGGGCGATCACGACCGCCTTGACGAAGAACGAAGAGAATCCAAGCTTCACGCCATGTTTCTTCTCGAACGCTTCCTTGTATTTGTTGCGCAGATCGATCACCGGCTGCATGTTCACTTCGTTGAACGTGGTCAGGATCGCGGAATTCTGTTGCGATTGCAGCAGGCGCTCAGCGATGCGCTGGCGTATGCGCGTCATTGGTACGCGCTGTTCGGGACGGTCACCGGCTGGTACGGCCACAGGAGCAACCGACGATAGTCCTCTGGATGCTGGCTGCTGAACTGCACCCAGCACGTCTTCCTTTGTTACCAGACCGCCACGTCCACTGCCTTGCAGACTGGCAGCATCAACATCATGCACATGCGCCAGTTTGCGCGCCGAAGGAGAAACGGCCGCGGGCTGGGAAGTTGATTGTACAGCACTTGCAACAGCCGCAGGTGCAGTCGCGACGGGAGCCGCGGCTGCAGGCGCTGCAACGGCAGCCTGAGCAATCGCCGCGGTATCGATCTGGGCAATGGTTTCCCCACTGCCGACCATTGCGCCATCTGCTTTGATGATCTTGACCAAAACACCGCTCTTGATCGCCGGCAATTCGAGCACCACCTTGTCGGTTTCAATATCGATCAGGTTTTCTCCTTCCTTGACTGCCTGACCGACTTGTTTATGCCAAGTCAGCAGGGAAGCTTCGGACACGGATTCGGAAAGTTGCGGGACTTTGACTTCAATGATGCTCATGGTGCGCTCCTGGTTTATTCTTGACATCGAGATCGGGGCGGAAAGCCGCCTCAATCACCGCTTTTTGTTGTTCAGTATGTGTAGCCAGATATCCTGCGGCGGGTGAAGCGGAAGAAGGACGCAGCGCGTATTCGAGACGCATTCCTTTGCGCATATGGCGCACCAGATAGTGTTGAACCCGATGCCATGCACCCTGATTTCCCGGTTCTTCCTGACACCAGACCACCTCGGTCGCTTTCGGATATGCCGCGATTTGCGCGGCAAATTCGTCGTGCGGGAAAGGATAGAGTTGCTCCAGCCGGATGACGGGCGTGTTCTGTATACCCTTTTCGCGGCGGTGTTTGATCAGGTCGAAATACACTTTGCCGCTGCATACGATGACACGTTTCACTTTGGCAGCTTCAACCGCATCAACTTCCGGAATCACCGTCTGGAACGAACCTTCTGCAAGCGCCTGCAAGGTGGACGCCGCATCCTTGCTGCGCAACAAGCTCTTGGGTGTGAACACGACGAGGGGTTTGCGATAGGGACGCAACATCTGGCGCCGCAGCAAATGGAATATCTGCGCCGATGTAGTCGGAACGCACACCTGAATGTTGTAGTCGGCGCACAGTTGCAGATAGCGCTCGATACGGCCGGAAGAGTGTTCCGGTCCCTGCCCCTCATAGCCATGCGGCAATAGCATGGTGAGGCCGCACAACCTGCCCCACTTTGCCTCACCGGATGCGATGAATTGGTCGATCACCACTTGCGCGCCATTTACGAAATCGCCGAACTGGGCTTCCCAGATGGTCAATGTATTCGGCTCGGCAGTGGCATAACCGTATTCAAAACCCAGAACGGCCTCTTCCGATAAAATGGAATCGATCACGATAAAATCGGCCTGATCAGGCGCGATATGCTGCAGCGGAATGTACAGATCCTTGTCCCATTGCTCGCGGTTCTGGTCATGCAACACCGCATGACGATGGAAGAAGGTGCCTCGCCCCGTATCCTCGCCGGACAGTCGAACCGGATATCCCTCCGTTACCAGACTGGCATAGGCAAGATTTTCGGCCATACCCCAATCCAGCGCCAACTCACCCTTGCTCATCGCAACACGGTCAGCAATGATTTTTTCCACGCGCGAGTGCAGTTTGAAATTCTCCGGTATCGCGACCAGACTTGCCGCCAGCTGCTTCAATCGTCCAAGCGGTACGCCGGTCACGGCAGGCGTATTCCAAGGAATATCGCCGACGAATTTGGACCAGCTCACGGCATATTCCTGCTTGAATTCGGTCAGCACTGGCTGAATAGGATTGTGCCCTTCATCCATAGCCTGCCGATAGGCGGCAACCATGGCATCCGGCTCGTCTGCTTTCAACACGCCCTGCCCGACCAGCTGGTTGGCGTATAACGCGCGGGTGCCGGGATGTTGATTGACCTTGCGATACATCAGCGGCTGCGTGACCAAAGGTTCATCTTGCTCGTTGTGTCCAAGCTTGCGGAAACATACCAGATCCACCACCACGTCTTTACCAAAATGCATGCGGTAATCGATCGCGATCTCGGTAACCAGCAATACCGCTTCCGGATTATCCGCATTCACGTGCAGTATCGGCGCATCGACCATCTTGGCCACATCGGTGCAATAAAGGGAGGAGCGCATGTCACGCGGGTCCGACGTGGTAAATCCGATCTGGTTGTTGACCACGATATGTACGGTACCGCCGGTGCCGTAGCCCCGCGTTTGCGACAGGTTGAACGTTTCCTGATTCACGCCCTGACCACCGAAGGCGGAGTCGCCATGCAGCAGGATAGGCAACACCTCTTTGCCTTTCACATCGTGACGGCGATGTTGCCGTGCGCGCACGGACCCTTCCACCACAGGATTGACGATTTCCAGATGGGACGGATTGAATGCCAATGTGAGATGCATGGCACCGCCGGGCGTGGCGATATCTGACGAAAACCCCTGATGGTATTTCACATCGCCCGCAGCCAGATGTTCGGTATGGATGCCCTCGAATTCGGCAAACAATTCCTTGGGCAGCTTGCCCAGCGTATTGATCAGCACGTTCAGACGGCCACGATGCGCCATGCCGATCACGGATTCCTTCACACCCTGCGCACCCGCACGCTGCAACAAATGATCCAGCATCGGGATCAGTGTATCGCCGCCTTCGAGAGAGAATCGTTTTTGCCCGACATATTTGGTGTGAAGATAACGCTCCAAACCTTCTGCCGCCGTCAGCCGTTCAAGAATGCGTTTTTTTATCTCTTTGGGATATTGCGGTTCACCGGCGGGACCTTCAAGACGTGCCTGTATCCAGCGTTTTTCTACAACGCTGCTGATATACATGTACTCCGCCCCGACGCTGCTGCAATAAATGCGACGCAAGCGTTGCAGTATCTCGCGCAGAGTCATGCGCGCCCCGCCCACCAGCGAGCCGGTAAAGAAGGTTACATCCATGTCCGCTTCGCTCAACGCATAATAGGACGGATTCAGTTCAGCCACTTCGGGCGCCGGATGGCGTTTCAGCGGATCAAGTTCCGCGATACGTACGCCGAGGAAACGATAAGCATTGATAAGTTGCAGCACCGAAGCCTGCTTGCGCGTCTCGTCGGCATGTACCGGCGCCTCCGCTGGCCTCTTTCTCAAGTTCAGGAAGCTGCGCTGTATGGGGCCGTGCGCTATATCGTGCCCGGAATTTGCCGTTTGCAGCTTGTCGAAATAAGCTCGCCACTCTGCCGGAACAGAGGATGCATCCTGCAAATAGTCTTCGTACAAGCCCTCGACGAAGACATTGTTTCCGCCAGACAACAGCGAAGTATTTTGCATAATCTGCAGATAGTTATTTCCAGGAGCATTCATGATTCACCTCGTCGTTCCTCAACGTTTGGCAACCGGCACAAAATCACGCCGCACGGCACCGCGATACAGCTGGCGCGGACGACCGATCTTGTATTCCGGATCAGCAATCATCTCGTTCCACTGCGACACCCAACCGATGGTACGTGCCACAGCGAAAATCACCGTGAACATATTGGTCGGAATGCCGATCGCGCTCAACACGATGCCGGAATAGAAGTCCACGTTCGGATACAATTTGCGCTCGATGAAATACGGGTCGCTCAACGCGGTCTTTTCCAGCACCATCGCCAGTTCAAACAGCTTGTTGTTCTCCAGCTTCAGTTCCTTTAACACTTCGTGACAAGTCTGGCGCATTACCGAGGCACGCGGATCCATGTTCTTGTAAACGCGATGGCCAAAACCCATCAGTTTGTACTTCTTGTCCTTCACGCCTTGCACATATTCTGCAACGCGCGAAACATCGCCGATCTCTTCCAGCATCTTCAGGGCGGCTTCGTTTGCACCACCGTGGGCCGGGCCCCACAAGGCCGCAATGCCGGAGGCGATGCAGGCAAACGGATTGGCACCGCTCGAACCGGCCAGACGCACTGTGGATGTGGACGCATTCTGTTCGTGATCGGCATGCAATATAAGGATACGTTCCAGCGCGCGCACCAGTATCGGGTTGGGCACGTACTCTTCGGCCGGCGTGGCGAACATCATGTACATCAGGTTCTCAACGAAGCCGTAGCTTGTTCTTGGGATAGATGAAGGGTTCGCCGACACTGTATTTGTGCGTCATCGCAGCGATGGTCGGTACCTTGGCCAGCAGACGTTGCGCCGAAACCGCGCGATGCTGAGGATCATTGATGTCTAGCGAATCGTGATAGAAGGCAGAGAGTGCCCCCACCACACCGACCATCACCGCCATCGGATGCGCATCGCGGCGGAATCCGTTGAAGAAACGGGCCAACTGATCGTGCACCATGGTGTGATGCGTGATGTTGTAAGTAAATTGAGCCTTCTGCTCTGCAGTCGGCAGTTCGCCATTCAGCAGCAGGTAGCAGACTTCAAGAAAGTCGGATTTTTCTGCCAGTTGTTCGATCGGGTAACCGCGGTAGTACAGCAAACCGGCATCGCCATCGATAAAGGTGATCTCGGAGGTGCAACTCGAAGTGGAAAAAAATGCGGGGTCGTAAGTAAATATCCCCAGTTTGCCCAAGGCTCGAATATCGATCACATCTGGACCGAGCGTTCCGGAATAAATTGGAAATTCGACGGTACGTCCATCATCCAAAGTCAGTGTTGCAACACGTTTGCTTTCCATTTTCTACCCTCGCTTCGTTCAAACTTCTTTCAGCCATCCCAACACGATGCCGTGATGCGCATGCGTCGGCTCCTTTTTTCCCGTAATTACATCCCAGAGTACCGTATCCGGGTAGTCCAACAATTCATCAAAAACCACGCGCTCGGCGTTGCTCATCAACGGGTACCGCTGCTCAATGAAACGCCCCAACACGATGTCCAACTCCAACAGCCCGCGCCTGCAACGCCAACGCACGCGCTCCAAAGCGACGGGATCAAGGATTGAAGATTCAGGATCCGGAATTCCCGCTTCCTGCTTCGTCATACCGTGCGCTTCACCATCATGTCTTTGATTTTACCAATCGCCTCTGTCGGATTCAGTTCTTTGGGACAGACATCGACGCAATTCATGATGGTGTGGCAACGGAATAAGCGATACGGGTCTTCCAGAGTTGTCCAGACGGGCTTCGGTATCCTGATCGCGCGTATCCGCAATAAAACGATACGCCTGCAACAGGCCGGCAGGACCGACAAATTTATCCGGGTTCCACCAGAATGAAGGACACGATGTGGTGCAACAACCGCACAGGATACATTCGTACAAACCATCCAGCTCAAGCCGATCCTCGGGCGATTGCAGCCTCTCGGTCTCCGGCGGCGGATCATTATTGACCAGATACGGCTTGATCGAATGATACTGCTTGAAGAACTGCGTCATATCCACAATCAGATCGCGGATAACGGGCAACCCCGGCAGCGGGCGAATCTCGATCGGTTGTTTGAGCGAAGACAGTGACGTGATACAAGCCAGCCCATTGCGTCCATTGATGTTCATGGCATCCGAACCGCACACGCCTTCACGGCAGGATTTGCGAAAACCGATGCTATCGTCCTGTTGCCGCAGCAACATCAGCGCATCCAGCAGCATCGCATCGCCGGCATCCAGAGCTCAGGTCGAAATCCTGCATATACGGCGCTTTGTCGGTATCGGGGTTATAACGGTAAATTCTGAATTTCATCGTGACGCTCCTGTAACCTCCCACTTGGTAACCGCCTTCGGGTCGCCAAGCGAGATGATGGTCAGTTGTTTTATCAGTACACGCGCGCCTTGAGCGGGAACGATGTCCACCGTCAGCGGTTTCAAGTGCACCGGTTTGTAATCGAGCCGATAACCCTCGCTGTAATACAGGGAGTGCTTCAGCCAGTTTTTGTCATCACGCTCCGGGAAATCCTCACGTGCATGTGCACCGCGGCTTTCCTTGCGCGCCTCCGCTGCCGTCATGGTGGCTTGCGCGACTTCGATCAGGTTGTCCAGTTCCAAGGCCTCGACGCGTGCAGTGTTGAATACCTTGCTCTTGTCTTTGATCTCTGTATTGCGCACGCGTTCCGCCACTTCGCGAATCATGGTCACGCCTTCGGACATCAGATCGGGGAAGCGGAAAACGCCGCAATGAAGTTGCATGGTCCTGCGCATTGCATCGCCGACATCCGAAACGCGTTCGCCATTTTTCTGGTTTTCCAGCCGCGCCAAACGCGCCAGAGGACGATCTGCCGCATCGGCAGGCAACGGTTTTGGATTCGGATTGATCTTCAGGTCTTCGATGATCTGACGCGCTGCGGCGCGGCCGAATACGATCAGATCGAGCAAGGAGTTGCAGCCCAGACGGTTCGCTCCGTGCACCGAGACACAGGCGCATTCGCCGACCGCATAAAAACCCTGCACCACCTCTTCCGGTCCCGTGCCATGCGGGGCGACGACTTGGCCGTGATAATTGGTGGGAATACCGCCCATCATGTAGTGCGCAGTCGGCACCACGGGAATCGGCGCCTTGGACGGATCGACGTGGGCGAATTTGATCGCGATGTCGCGTATCCCCGGTAGACGATGGCGTATGACTTCATCACCCAGGTGATCGAGCTTGAGCAGAACGTGATCTCCGTGCGGGCCACAACCGCGTCCTTCCTTGATCTCGGTGGCCATCGCCCGCGATACCACATCGCGGCTGGCCAAGTCTTTCGCGGTCGGCGCATAACGTGGCATGAAACGTTCACCATCCTTATTCACCAGGTAACCACCTTCGCCGCGCACGCCTTCGGTGATCAGCACACCTGCGCCGTGCACACCGGTAGGATGGAACTGGAAGAACTCCATGTCTTCCAGCGGAATTCCCGCGCGTGCCGCCATGCCGAGGCCGTCTCCGGTATTAATGTAGGCATTGGTGCTTGCCGAGAATATGCGCCCCGCACCTCCGGTAGCAAACAAGGTAGCGCGAGCTTGCAGGATCATCACCTCGCTGGTTTCGATTTCCATCGCCACCACACCCAGCACGTCGCCGTCCTGGTCGCGAATCAGATCCAGCGCCATCCACTCGACAAAGAAATTCGTATTTGCACGCACGTTCTGCTGATACAGCGTATGCAACAAAGCATGTCCGGTGCGGTCAGCTGCGGCGCAGGCGCGCGGCACCGGATTCTTGCCGTAATCCTGCATGTGCCCGCCAAAAGGTCGCTGGTAAATCTTGCCGCTGTCCAGACGATCGAAGGGCATACCGAAATGTTCCAGCTCGTACACCACTTCCGGCGCGGCGCGGCACATGTACTCAATGGCGTCCTGGTCACCCAGATAGTCCGACCCCTTGACTGTGTCGTACATATGCCAATGCCAGTTATCTTCGTTGACATTGCCCAGTGACGCCGCAATACCGCCTTGCGCGGCGACCGTGTGCGAGCGCGTCGGAAATACCTTGGACAACACCGCAACTTTCAGACCAGCCTCGGACAACGTCAGCGCGGCGCGCATCCCTGCACCGCCCGCGCCCACCACTACCACATCAAATGTTCTTTTCGCCAATGCCATTAAAGTCCCCAAAGAATCTGCACCGACCAGATCGTGTAAAGAACCAGTGCAAGAATGACCAACACATGAATTGAAAGACGGATGCTCGCAGGCTTTACATAATCCATCACGATGTCCCGAACTCCGATCCATGCGTGATAAAACAAACACAACAGGAACAGCAGAGAAAAGGTTCGCATCACATTGCCGGAAAACAACTCGGCCCACGTGTCATAACCAAACGATGGCTGCAGCAACAGATGCACCACGACAACCACGGCGTAGACCGCCATCACAACCGCGGTCACTCGTTGCACCAGCCAGTCGCGCAAACCGTAATGCGCGCCGGTTACGATCCGATTTACCATAGCTTCACTCCCAATACGACGGTCAGCGACAGACTGACCGCCAACACCCAGATGCTGCTACTGCGCGCCAGTGCGAGACTGGGCAGCAGATGCAAATCGATCGCCAAATAGCGCAACCCGGCGCAGAAGTGATGCAGAAATGCCCACATCAGACCCAGCAAAATCAGCCGCAACAGGGGATGCGCCAGATGTTCAGTCAGGCTAGTGTAAGTTTCGATGGAGCGCAGGCTCTGATCGAACAAAAGCAATAACAGCGGAAGAGCAAGAAACAAAATTGCTCCACTGACGCGATGAAGGACGGAGACGTAACTGGGGAGGGGAAATTTAATCTTGTGTAGTGCGAGATGCTTGGGGCGGGGTTTATTTATTTTGTTCATTGATTTCTTCCACAACCAAATTCCAAGAACCCAATCGTACTCCTACACTTGGTAGAGTGAAAAGCATTTAAGCCTACAAAGATTGCGGTGCAAACAAAATTTATAATTCGATGCTGAATATTTAATAATCCATTCAACAACATCTGGATTTATAATTTGTTTTTCAACTCCAAACGAGGTCACCATGAAAGCACCCATCCGCGTAGCAGTCACCGGCGCTGCAGGCCAAATCGGTTACAACCTGTTGTTCCGTATTGCTAATGGTGACATGTTAGGACACGATCAACCCGTCATTCTGCAACTGCTGGATATCGCACCGGCACAACAGGCATTGAATCGGCGTGGCAATGGAGCTGGATGACTGTGCATTCCCCCTGCTCAAGCAAGTCATTACCACCGACGATCCGCGCGTTGCATTCCGCGATGTGGAAGTTGCACTTCTGGTTGGCGCACGTCCTCGCGGCAAAGGCATGGAACGCAAGGACTTGCTGGAAGCCAACGGCGCCATCTTCTCCGTTCAAGGCCGCGCGCTCAACGAAGTCGCTTCGCGCAACGTCAAGGTCCTGGTCGTCGGCAACCCTGCCAACACCAATGCACTCATCGCAATGAAGAACGCACCCGATATCGATCCGAACAACTTCACCGCCATGATGCGCCTCGACCATAACCGCGCCGTCAGCCAGGTCGGTCTCAAACTGTCCAAGCCCACGATCGACATCAAGAAGATGGTCGTCTGGGGCAACCACTCCAGCACGCAATACCCGGATCTGTCGCACTCTGAAGTAGGCGGCCGCAAAGTATTGGGCGAGCTGAAGGATCACGACTGGATAGCCAGCACGTTCATCCCCACCGTGCAGAAGCGCGGTGCGGCGATCATCGAAGCTCGCGGCCTGAGCAGTGCAGCCAGCGCCGCCAATGCTGCCATCGCTCACGTGCACGACTGGTTGCTCGGCACTGCCGAAGGCGACTGGGTCTCCATGGGCATCCCTTCCGACGGCAGCTACGGCATCCCCGAAGGCGTGTTGTACGGATTCCCCGTCACCTGCAGCAAAGGTACTTACAAGATCGTGCAGGGCCTGACGATCACCGACACCGGCCGCAAGCACATGATGGAAAGCTACAACGAGTTGCTCGGCGAGCGTGAACTGGTGAAACATCTGCTGGGTTAAGCCATCATTCGGCATGGCATCGACAGTTCCGATGCCATGCAAAGAAATCAGAATCTGCATCACGATTAAATCTGTAATAAAACAAATGGCCGGTTACCCGGCCATTTGTATTTCCTGCTTCAGCTAATCCAGCTTTGTATTCCTAAATTGCATCCAGCGCTGCATTGAAAGTTGCACTGGGGCGCATAGCCTTGGACGTCTTGCCGAAATCAGGCAGGTAGTAACCGCCCATGTCCACAGGTTTACCCTGGGCAGCGATCAATTCTGCATTGATCTTGGCTTCGTTGTCCTTCAGCGCCTTTGCCAACGGAGCGAAACGTGCCTGGATATCCTTGTCCTTGGTCTGCGCGGCCAGCGCCTCGGCCCAATACAACGCGAGATAGAAATGGCTGCCGCGGTTGTCGATCTCGCCAACCTTGCGCGACGGAGACTTGTTGTTGTCCAGGATTTTGCCGTTGGCCTGATCGAGTGTATCCGCCAGAACTTGCGCTTTCGGATTCTTGAAAGTCTGCGCCAGATGTTCCAGTGACACCCCCAGTGCCAAAAACTCACCCAAGGAATCCCAGCGCAAATAGCCTTCTTCCTGGAACTGCTGCACATGCTTGGGAGCCGAGCCGCCCGCGCCGGTTTCAAACAACCCGCCGCCGGCCATCAACGGCACGATGGACAACATCTTGGCACTGGTACCCAGCTCAAGGATAGGGAACAAGTCAGTCAAATAGTCGCGCAATACATTGCCGGTAACGGATATCGTATCTTTGCCTGCGCGGATGCGGTCCAGCGAAAACTGGATCGCGTCTTCCGGGGTCATGACGCGAATGTCCAAACCGCTGGTATCGTGATCCTTCAGGTAGCGCTCCACTTTCTGGATGATCTGCGCATCGTGCGCACGGTTCTTGTCCAGCCAGAACACTGCCGGCGTATTGCTCAAACGCGCACGAGAGACCGCCAGCTTGACCCAATCCTGGATCGGCGCATCTTTCGCCTGACACATACGGAAGATGTCGCCCTGCTCCACATCCTGTTCCAGCAAGGTCTTGCCGGCAGCATCTACCGCACGCACCTTGCCTTTGGCCGGCGCTTCGAAGGTTTTGTTATGTGAACCGTATTCTTCCGCCTGTTGCGCCATCAGGCCAACGTTGGGAACGCTGCCCATGGTCTTGGGATCGAATGCGCCGTGTTTCTTGCAATCATCGATGACCACCTGGTAGATCCGCGCATAGCAACGGTCCGGGATCATGGCCTTGGTATCGTGCAGTTTGCCGTCCGTGCCCCACATCTTGCCGGACTCGCGAATCATCGCGGGCATGGAGGCATCCACGATCACATCGCTGGGTACATGCAGATTGGTAATGCCCTTGTCGGAATTAACCATCGCCAGCTCAGGCCGCGCCTTGTAGCAGGCTTTGATGTCGGCCTCGATCTCGGCACGCTTGGCTTCCGGCAAGGTAGCGATCTTCGCGAGCAAATCGGCGAAACCGTTGTTGACGTTGACGCCCAGTTGTTTGATGGTCGCAGCATGCTTCTCGAAAACATCTTTGAAGAAAACGGTAACCGCATGACCGAACATGATGGGATCGGATATCTTCATCATCGTGGCCTTGAGGTGCAAAGACAGCATGACGCCTTTTTGCTTCGCATCCTGCATTTGGGCCTCATAGAAATCGCGCAATGCACTTCGACTCATGACACAGGCATCGATTACTTCGCCCGCCTTGAGTGGAGTATTGTCCTTGAGCACAGTCGTCTTGCCGTCCGCACCGACAAACTCGATCTTAAAGCCACCCGCTTCGGCGACCGTGACGGATTTTTCGCTGCCGTAAAAATCCCCGCCATTCATATGCGCCACATGAGTTTTCGAATCGGCGCTCCAGGCGCCCATCTTGTGCGGATGCTTGCGTGCGAACTGTTTAACCGAAGCTGCCGCGCGACGATCCGAATTGCCTTCGCGCAAAACGGGGTTGACTGCACTGCCAATGATCTTGGCGTAGCGTGCCTTGATATCTTTTTCTGCATCTGTTTTGGGATCTTCGGGATAGTCTGGAATTTTATAGCCCAGACCCTGCAATTCCTTGATGGCTGCTTTCAACTGTGGGGATGATGCACTGACATTCGGCAACTTGATGATATTGGCTTCGGGTCTCAGCGTAAGCTCACCCAATTCGGTCAACTCATCGGCAATTCGCTGACTCGGAGTCAGGTTCTCAGGAAAGTTCGCAATGATTCTGCCAGCAAGGGAAATATTCTTCGTTTCGACAACGACACCCGCCGCCTTGGTGAACGCTTGAACAATAGGAAGCAAGGAGTACGTTGCCAGCCCAGGCGCTTCATCAACTTGGGTCCAATAAATCTTTGGTGTAGTCATGATTTTCCTCTTAAATAATCAAGCCTGGGTTTATCTGCCAAACCACCTGCTGGCGGACGAACTGGTAATGTTCTCGAAATGACAGCGCTGCTCACTTCCATCCCCGGCGAACTCGGGTTGAATTCGCACGAGCGTTAGCGTTTATATGTGGCGAACCCCAACTTTTTAATATTGACGCAGAACACGGTCATTGTCACGTCACAAGACCAACGCACGCGTCTCTCCCCATAAAATTCATAATCATTATTATTCGAATATGCAAAGAAAAATGGCCCGCGAGCATCGCGGGCCATTTCTTGTTTATATAGAGTGCGTTATCAGTATCCTCCTCCGCCAGGCATACCACCGCCCATACCTCCGGCAGGAGGATTTTCCGGAATCGTCTTGCCCTGTTCCTTCGCGCGCTCTTTCATCTTCTCGTGATGTTCGGTACGGATCTTTTCGCGCTCTTCCTGGGTGGTCGCGCTACGCATTTTGGCGCGCTGACTTTGCCGTTCTTCGGGTGACATCATCTGATTGCCGGTTGTTTGCTGACTTTGCGTCTGATCCTGTTTTACATCCTTCGCTTCGTCTTGCGCCTGGTCGGCCGCAAATACGGCCTGGCTCGACATGATTGTTGCCGCAGCCAATCCTGACAATATGATCATATTTTTCATGATGTCTCCAATCGAATGCGGAATGGTTGAGAAAATTTGTCGCATACTGGCTGTCACACGCTCGCCGTTCCATCCCGTCACGGGAAGCGTGACGAAATCATACGCCTGCCGGGAAACAAGTTCATACCGAACCGGATTAATCATGGGGACCAGGAACGGGATTGTTCCAGACTTTCGTTACGCTCTTCATAATGTTCGCAGACGTCTTCAAAGCCAGCGTCTACGATCTCAAGAGTCGCGGTACAAAGTACAGCGTTTACAAATTCGCGCAACCTGATCGTCTTGGTGCACTTGCCGCAGGATCTGCGTGGAATGATTGTGTTGGAGCCGGATTTCAAATTTACCCCTTGCGAGTCATGACAGACCACGGAAAATATTTCCCCTGACAGCAGCAAGGTTTATGCCACGCGGAATTTCGTGCTTAGTACAACGGCCCACAACGGATGTACGATGAGCAACGACAGCTATCGTCTGCAACATGACACTTTTGATGGAAGCACGTCACCCAGACACAGTCTTGATTCCAAATTTCCTGCCTCCATATACGTTCATATTAATGAGGGAGATTGATGTGACTGACATACGCCATCCAGCGGTTGCTGGAATGTTCTACCCGGCCGATCCCGGTTTGCTTGCGCTGAATGTCCGGGATTTTTTGCAAAGTGCAGAGGCGCAGACTTTGAGACCCAAGGCTTTGATCGTGCCACATGCCGGATATGTCTATTCCGGCCCAATTGCCGCAAGTGCCTATGCCACTTTGAAAAATGTCGCTCCACTCATTCGGCGCGTGGTTCTACTCGGCCCCACTCATCGAGTCGCGGTGCAGGGACTGGCGTTGCCCGATACCGATGCGTTTGAAACACCGCTTGGGCGGGTGATGCTCGATACCGAAGCGATGCGTGCAATCGCACAGATGCCCCAAGTGATCGTCAGCGAAGAAGCGCATGCGCAAGAACACTCGCTTGAGGTACAACTGCCCTTCCTGCAAAGCGTACTGGAAAATTTCACATTGTTGCCTCTGGCTGTCGGCATGGCGACGGCGGCGGAAGTCGCGGAAGTACTTGAAGCGGTCTGGGGCGGCGATGAGACGCTGATCGTGATCAGTTCCGACCTGTCGCATTACTTGCCCTACGCCGCCGCACAATTTGTAGATCGCAAAACCACCAGGAGCATACTCGACCTGAAACAACCCATCGCCCATGAAGAGGCGTGCGGCGGTACCCCGATCAGTGGATTGATCGTCGCGGCGCGCAGGCATCATCTCACGCCGCACCTGCTCGATCTGCGCAATTCCGGCGACACGGCCGGCCCGCGCGACAGGGTGGTTGGTTACGCAGCATTTGCCTTCTGCGCAGAACACGAACATGCAAAACACTAAGGAAGGTCAAATCCTGCTGCACCTGGCCCGTGCCGCGATCGCTAAGAAACTTGGTTTTGCGGCGCATGACCTGCCGCGAAGCGACTGGCTGGAAAAACCCGGCGCAACCTTTGTGACCTTGCATTTATACGGAGAATTGCGCGGGTGCATAGGAAGTCTGGAAGCCAGGCGACCGCTCATCGATGATGTGCAAAACAACGCACTCGCATCCGCGTTTCGCGATCCGCGCTTTGTACCGCTCGGCAAGGACGAATTCGCTGACGTTGTCATCGAAGTGTCACTGCTCGGCAAATCCGAACCTATCCACTTCCGGGACGAACAGGATGCCTTGGCACAACTGAAGCCCGGCAAGGACGGCGTGATAATGGAATATGGTCTGCATCGTGCAACCTTCTTGCCTCAGGTGTGGTCACAGCTGTCAGCCCCCCAGAAATTCCTCGCACGCCTGAAAGAAAAAGCCGGACTGACCGCAGACTTCTGGTCGAATGACATCAGGCTCTCACGCTACGCTGTGCAAGAGTGGAGTGAAGGAGAACAAAATGGATGAACCGATCGGTATCACTGAACGATATCCGGCCAGATATTGGCATCGGCTGGAAGATGGCCGCATCCAATGCGACCTGTGTCCGCGTGATTGCAAGTTACATGAAGGTCAGCGCGGTGCCTGCTTCGTGCGCGGCCGCGTCGACGACAGCATGGTCCTGACAACGTACGGGCGCAGTTCCGGTTTTTGCATCGATCCCATCGAGAAGAAACCGCTCAACCATTTCTATCCCGGCAGCAGCATCCTGTCCTTTGGTACGGCCGGCTGCAATCTCGCCTGCAAATTCTGCCAAAACTGGGACATTTCCAAGTCGCGCAGTTTCGACAAACTGGCGGATCAGGCCAGTCCTGAAGCGATCGCGCGCAACGCTGCGGAGTTGGATTGCAAGAGCGTGGCTTTTACCTATAACGATCCGGTGATCTTTGCCGAATACGCGATGGACGTTGCCGATGCCTGTCACGAGCGCGGAGTGAAGGCGGTGGCAGTAACGGCAGGCTACATGCACGACCAGCCGCGCCGCGAGTTCTACGCCAAGATGGATGCGGCGAATGTAGACCTGAAGGCTTTCACCGACGAATTCTATGTCAAACAAACCGGCTCGCATCTGCAGCCCGTACTGGATACCCTTAAATACCTGAGGCAGGAAACTTCGGTGTGGACAGAGCTGACAACGCTCCTTATTCCCGGCTACAACGACAGTGCACATGAAATCGGGCAGATGAGCGAATGGATCGCCAGGGAATTAGGTACGGATGTGCCTTTGCATTTCACAGCTTTTCACCCCGATTACAAGATGACCGACATTTCTCCCACTCCGGCAAAAAAACTCACCGAAGCGCGCCAGATCGCCCATTCCGCCGGATTGATTCACGTCTATACCGGCAACGTGCATGACCTGAGTGGCGGCACAACCCACTGCTCCAATTGCGGGCAGCCTTTGATCGTGCGCGACTGGCATCTCATCCGGGATTACGCGGTCACTGAAAGCGGAGAATGCCCGCATTGCGGCACCAAACTGGCCGGCCATTTCGGAAGATTCGAGGGTCAATTCGGCAGGCAGCGCATCCCGCTGGTGCTGCGCAATCATTGAAATTCAGAGATACCTGACGTGCCTGTATGACACTCTATGCAGCCACTTTCCAGGCAGGCACACCGGATTCTTCATCGCGATAGCGCTCCGCAATTTGTTTGAATTCGCTCTCGCTCGCTATAAATGCATCGACGACATCCGGATCGAAGTGTTTCCATTTTCCCTCGATGATCGATTTCCGCCACTTCATCGTGCCCCATGGCAGGCTTGTATATCCGCCGACACGACATGGCATCGTAGACATCTGCCAGCGCCATCAGACGCGCCGGAAAAGGAATGTGATCCTCGCGCAAACCAAACGGATAGCCGCTGCCATCCCATTTTTCATGGTGGCCGATCGCAATCTGGCGAGCAGCTTTTAAAAATGGACTGTTGCGCACGTTAGTCAAATTTTCGGCGCCGGAAATCGCATTGCCGCCGAGTACGGTATGCGTCTTCATGATTGCGAACTCTTCCGGTGTCAGTTTGCCTGGCTTGTGCAGTATGCTGTCCGGAATGCCAACCTTGCCAATGTCATGCAGGGGCGCGATCTTGAAGAGCAGCTCGATATTGTCGTCCGTCAGAAAATTGCGAAAACGAGGATGATCCCGCAAATGCATCGCTAAAGTGCGAACATAGTGTTGCGTGCGCCGGATGTGATTTCCCGTCTCGTTGTCACGGGTTCCGGCCAGCGAAGTCAGAGCCAGAATCGTCGTATCCTTGATCGCCACGATCTCCTTGCTTCTAATTTGAAGTTGAGAGGTACGCTCGTGCACCATCTGCTCCAACCTGGATTCATTGTTCTGCAGAACTGCATTCGCGCGTTGCAACTGATTACGAGCGTTCTCAGTCTCGGCCTTCTGAGCGGTCAACTGCTGCAGCAATGAAGAATTTTCAAAACGCTGCTGAAGCGAAAGAACGAAGGTTTTGTTCAACCCCCTTCCTTCCAGCACGACGACCGCGGCATACACACCAAGCATCGATACCAATATCCAGTGAATCATGTCCTGTTCGAGTGCGACTCGAACAATAAGTGGAATCATGATGCCAAACAAATATCCGTATAACGAAGGAGGATGCACGGGATTCGTGGTGACTGCGCCTGCCACCAATCCCAGCATGACGCAGATAAGCAAACTTTGATAGCCAATATCGGATGGAAAAAAAACATAAGCTGCAACACCCCACATCATTCCTGCAGCAAGTGCGAAAGCAGTGAAGTGGGCGTGCCAATCCTTGCATTCCTGCAGCGTATTCAGGTCACCCCGGTGCAACGCCCATTTGCTGAGTTCGACCAGGTGCAGCGCATAAAAAACGGCGAGCCACGACAGCAAAAGTTGATGTGGAGCCTGATTCCAGAACAGAACGACGAACAGGAATTGCAAGACGACCTGGCTCAATATGAGCGAGAGGTACACGTCCAGTCGCGTTCGGAGTTGCTCGGAACGCACACGCACATTGAGCTGATCTATATGGAAGGACAAATCGTCCAGAGCCAAACCAGAAAGCACGTCGGCTCAGAAATGAAGTATTCATCGCTTTCCTCCGAAACGGCCGAAAAACATACATTGACCGGATTTAAATTCTGCGACGAGGTGGCAGGTTCAACAATATGCACGATTACCTAGACACATTATCAGGCAAGTATCTAGATAACTATCTAGATACTTTTCTCACCTGCATGTATAACTTTTAATAATCAAGATGCTACCCGTACCAGCGCAAACCCGCCACCCGGTGTGCGAAAGTTGGTAGTTTGTCCTTGATAGAGACGCGCGGCGACAAGCTGAATATTGCCGTCATACACATAGCAGCGCACATCGAATTTGAGCAATTGCGGTTCGGCTACCAACCACACAAACCTTGCGTTCGTCAGGCATAGCCAGACGTTGCGCCACGTAGTCCGACTGCGTGATCTCTTCGAATACGCGTTTGGTCAGCTTGTCACCCCGATACGCGCCTTTGCTGCCGTAACCGCTCACCGGCTTGAAGAACCATTGTTTGCGCTCCGCCCACCATTGCTCGGCATCGCCGGCTTGGACCAGGCGCGTTTGCGGAACACCTTGCACAAGCGCGTCGATACTTGCCTGCGAAACACCTGCGGTGCGCAGCCATGCACCATCCGAAAGCTGTGTCAGCTTGCGCTTGTCCGCATAACGCCGGTAATGCGCGGGGTTAGGAGTCAGCACCACTTGGCCCATTTCCCACGCCGAACGCATAGCAGGATGCTGCTTCAATTCGAAATCGGTAAGGCGATTGTAAACAAGATCGATGCGCTCGCCGTTGCAATACAGTCCGTCTGTTCGCGCTTGCAACAGGGATGGATCGGCGATATGCACGGCAATGCCCGCGCTTTCGAATAATTTTTTTGCCAGCAGGAATTCGGGATAGAGATATTGCGACGCGGGCTGCTCGTCGACGATGGCGATGGTTTTTAGGGAGGTATCGCCATGAACCAGGCGCCATTCGTTGCGGAACATCTCGATAAAAACTTGCTCAAGATTGCTTTCAGCCACGGCGGAACCGTACAAAACAAGCCCATGCTGGCTTTCGATCAATAAAGCATTGAGGAACGCGCCGCCCGCATTGGTGTTGATCTCGATGAGATGAGTGCCCTGCTCGTTCAGGTGAAAGTCATAGCCGTAGAACACTCCGCGCGGCGTGTTCGGTTCAGGAATTCCGACCGTTTCCTCCACCGCCGCAACCACCGTGCGCATCTGTTGCAACTGCAATTCGCTGATAAAAACCGGAGCGGCAGCAAATAGGTTCGGACAACGCTCCGTCACCAATCCGTACCACTCGTCGCCCTGAGCCTGCATCGCATGCCGCAGCGCTTCGCCGTCCATCGATGCCCAGTCGAGACACTCCCCGTTCAGGTGGGCGATAAAAGCGTGATCCACATCGTACTGCTGTCTTGCCTTATCGGGCTCACCTGAATCAGTCACCCAACAGCTCCGTCTTCAAATCGTCCTGTACCGGTTTCTTGCCCAGCCATATCGCGAGCAAAGCGCGGTTGAACTCCGCGCCCGCGATCGTACCGCGCGCTGTTCCATTCACGCTGATTTGCGTACCGCTGGCAGGCAAATAGTCGAGCGTGATCACGTCGCCCGGCTTCACCTCGTCCACCGCGTCGAATATCTGTTTCATCTGCTTCATCTGTGCGTCCATCGCCGCCAGCTCGGCGGGAGTCCGGTTATCCTCGATGGCCTCGCTGAATGCGCCATACAGCTTCTTGCTCCCCAACTCGTGCAACATATGCAGCGCCATGCGATGTTCATGCTCGTCCGCGATGATCGCTTCTGCCGATGCCTGCTTTTGCGGCAGGTACAACGCACCGACATATATCTTGAAAAAGAACTTGGTACGAATACCGGCTCCGTTCAATACCAGCGATTGCGTGCCGACTTGCACGCTGTCCGGCAGCTTCACACCGGCCACTTCCTTGGCGTTCGCACTTGCGCCCAGCAATAAACCGCAGGCGATCAACAATAGCTTTTTCATGTATTTCCTCTCGCTTATAAAGACTCGAACACCCCGGCAGCGCCCATCCCCGTGCCGATGCACATCGTCACCATGCCGTATTTCTGCTTGCGCCGGCGCAGGCCATGCATCAGGGTCGCCGTGCGAATCGCGCCGGTCGCACCGAGCGGATGGCCCAGTGCAATGGCGCCGCCCAGCGGATTCACCTTGGCCGGATCGAGGCCCAGGTCACCGATCACCGCCAGTGACTGCGCGGCAAAGGCTTCGTTGAGCTCAATCCAGCCTATGTCATTCAGGTTCAGACCTACTTGCTTCAATACGCGCGGAATGGCTTCTTTCGGGCCGATACCCATGATTTCCGGCGGCACGCCTGCCACGCTGAAGCCAAGGAACTTGCCGATGGGTGTCAGGTTATAGCGCTTCAGCGCCGCTTCGCTGCACAGCAACACCGCCCCCGCACCGTCCGACATTTGCGAGCTGTTCCCCGCCGTCACCGAGCCTTTTTGCATGAATACCGTTTTGAGCTTGCCCAGCGCTTCCAGCGAAGTATCCGCACGCGGGCCTTCGTCCTGCACCACATCACGCGCCTTTATTTTGACTTCGCGCGTATGCATGTCCGGCACATGGTCGGTGATGCGATACGGCGTGATCTCGTCCTCGAATTCGCCGTTGTTGATCGCCGCCATGGCGCGCAGGTGACTCTGCAACGCAAATGCATCCTGCGCGTCTCGACTTACTTTCCAGCGCTCCGCCACTTTCTCCGCCGTCAGGCCCATACCGAAAGCAATGCCGTAATGCTCGTTGTTCTCGAAGATGGCGGGATTGAACGCGACCTTGTTGCCCATCATCGGCACCATGCTCATGCTCTCCACGCCTGCCGCGAGCATCACGTCCGCCTCGCCCAGGCGAATGCGATCCGCGGCCAGCGCCACGGCCTGTACGCCGGAAGAGCAGAAGCGATTCACCGTCAGTCCCGGCACCGTGTTCGGCAACCCCGCCAACAGCAGCGCAATACGCGCCACGTTCATTCCCTGTTCCGCTTCCGGCATCGCACAGCCGACAATCACATCGCCGATGCTGGCCGGGTCGAGCGACGGCGCCTGCGCCAGCACGCTCTTCAATACATGCGCCAGCAGGTCGTCGGGGCGAGTGTTGCGGAACATGCCGCGCGGCGCTTTGCCGACTGGCGTGCGCGTTGCAGCGACAATGTAGGCTTCCTGTACCTGTTTGCTCATGTCTATCTCCTATTCAGCAATGCCGATCATTTTTGATACCAATTTTTCATACAGTCACTCAACCAAGAGATTTTCAAGATGTTTTTTCAATTAACCAATCAATTAGTCCATTGCGCACAACTTGTACAGCAACCTCTTTTCCATCCCATATTGTGATATTTCGATTTTTAAGACTAGAAACTTTGTGCTTGCCTGTGTGATACACATAAAACATTCTTCCAAAATTCTCTGACTGGCTAGTACTAATATAGCTTTCCAATTCATTAGCATTTGTTTCGCTCTTAACCTGAACGAATGCCCTCTCGTTTGTCAGAGGCTGCCACAGAGAAAAGTCGATTGTTTTCTGCACACCTCCTGTTGCACTGATACGTTTCCATCCCGATTGAGCAAAAATCAACTCGATCAAAACCTCAAAATCTTTCCATGTAAGTAATCTCAAAAGTCCTTCCATACACGCAACAAGCGAGTCTCTTGCCATTTTTGCAGCATTAACCTCATCTGGAAGCTTGCCATTGATCCTATCGATTGCGTATCTGGCAGAATCCTCACTAAGACCACATATGGTGCTACGGTAACCTGCAGTCTTGGTTAAATTTCCACCCAGAAAATCCATTGCCAACGATTTATCATTCACGTCGGTGTTGCGCCAAGGGATAGACATCTTTTTATAACTCCCACCCCCATCAGGATGGACCTTTGGCTGCTCCCCATTGGTAAATCCATACCACATCGCATTCTTTGAGAAGGTAATCCAAAGTACTGATCCATCATCTTCAAAAAAAGATTTCATTTGGTTCACGTAACTGGTCACTGTTTGTGGGGCACTCACTTTCTTGGACCAATATTTTTTCAATTCATCCCATTTGAGTTTTAACGCGTATCTCAGAACTTCTTCTTTCTCAGTAGAAAATCCAAATCTAATAATTCCCTCTTTAAAACACTCATCCTCCCAACGCCCGCCTTCACCAAGCTTGATGTAACAAATATCACTCACCTCTCTGTCGCAACAACTTGGCAACCCACTCATTTTTCTTCCTCAATTATTCGCCCAATCCATGTAAGGCATATCTATATCTTTTGCTAATTCCGCAACGGCTTCCCGTTCTTCAACATGTACTCGATCCGGTCCTGCGTCTTGAAGTGCGCCAGCAGTTCCATGAAGTGACGACGCTCCAGATCGAGCAGCCATTGTTCATCCACAAAACTTCCCGCTTCCACATCGCCGCCGCACAGGGTTTCGGCCACTCGGCTGCCGATGTTGTAGTCGTATTCGGAGATGAAGTTGCCTTCGAGCATGTTGAGCATCGCGGCTTGCAGGGTGGCAATGCCGGTGCGTCCGGCCACGGCGATCTTGTGTTGATGCAGCGGCGGGCGATAGGCGGTGGCGTTGAGCGCCCGGGCTTCTTCCTTGGCAATGTGCAGTAGTTCAAAACGGTTCAACACGATACGGTCGGACTGCCTGAGGTAGCCCATGTCGCGCGCCATCTCGGCGCTCTTGGCAACTTCGCCCGTGGCGATATTCTGGAAGTAACGCCTGAGGTAGGGGAAGACATCGACGCGGTTGTCGCTGGCAAAACGTTGCGCTTCTGCCGCAGCCCGTTGCGCCATCTCCTTGCAACCGCCGCCTGCAGGCAGCAATCCCACGCCGACTTCGACCAGACCGATGTAGGTCTCCAGCGTCGCCACAATGCGCGAGCAATGAATGGAAAATTCGCAGCCACCGCCGAGCGCGAGGCCGTCCACCGCAGCGATGGTGGGCACCAGCGCATACTTGAGGCGCATCGAGACCTGCTGAAACTTGGCGACCACGGCTTCCACTTTGGGCACGTTGCCCGCCGCAGCGTTAACGATGTCACCCAATCCACCGCCGCCCGCAATGGTGTATTTGACGCGGCTTGCAGCCTGTTTGATCTTGCCGAACATGCCTTCACCCTGCACCGGCTCCTGCATGCCCTGCATCAATTGCAGCAGATTGGCACCGGCGGAGAATGGCGGTTCGGTCTGCCACAGGATGAGCGCGCTGAAATGCGCTTCTGCCTCGTTCACCGCACGCAGGATGCCGTCCAGCACTTCGTTGCTGACGGTGTGCATCTTGCTCTTGAAGCTGAGGATGGCGATGGTGTCTCCCGTATGCCATAGACGCACCTCGTCGGTTTCGAACACGGTCTCGCCGTACTGGCGCTCTTCGCCAAGCAGCCGTCCGGGTATAGCTGGCGTTGGTAGACGGGGAGTGTGGAGCGGGGTTGGTAGCTACCTTCCCTCTCCCTCCGCTGCGCTCCTCCCTCTCCCGCCTGCGGGAGAGGGGTTAGGGGAGAGGGTGCGAAGGAACCTTGCGCTGTATGAACGCCTGTCCGTGCAGGATCGGTGGCCCATGCTGGCAGCGGTGTGGCTGCCATCGCCTTGCCCGCAGCGATATCGTCGCTGATCCATCCCGCCACTTGTTGCCAGCCCGCAGCCTGCCAGATCTCGAACGGGCCATTGTCCCAGCCGAAACCCCAACGCACAGCCAGATCGAGGTCGCGCGTATTGTTCGCGATGGACTCCAGTTGCAATGCACAGTAGTGGAACACGTCGCGGAACGTCGCCCACAGGAACTGCGCCTGCGGATGCTGATTACCGCGCAGTCCGGCGAGTTTCTTGGCCCAGTCGCGTTCGCGCAGGATGTCTTTTACGCCGTCGTCCACCTTGGCATCGGACAGGCGATACTCTCTGGTGTGCAGATCAAGTACGTGGATCTCCTTGCCGATCTTCTGGTAGACACCGCGCTTGGTCTTCTGCCCGAGAGCGCCCTGATCCACCAGATATTTGAACCAGCTCGGCAATTCGAAGTGCTTGTGCCAGGGATCTTCAGTGAGATTTTCGCGCATGGTATTGACCACATGCGCAAACACGTCGAGACCGACCACGTCCAGCGTGCGGAAAGTGGCGCTCTTGGGGCGGCCGAGATAACGCCCGGTCAGCGCATCGACCATGTCGAAGCCGAGGTTGAATTCTGCCGCGTGATGCTTGGTGGCCAGCATGGAGAACACGCCGATGCGGTTGGCGATGAAATTGGGTGTGTCCTTGGCGCGCACCACGCCCTTGCCCAGTGTGGACACAAGAAAAGTCTCCAGCTCGTCCAGCAGCGATGCTTCGGTGGCAGCACAGGGAATCAGTTCGACCAGGTGCATGTAACGCGGCGGGTTGAAGAAATGGATGCCGCAGAAACGGTGGCGCAGGTTCTCCGGGAACGCCTGCGACAATTGATTGATGGATAAACCGGAGGTGTTGCTGGCGAAGATGGCATGCGCGCCGACATAGGGCGCAACCTTGCGGTACAGATCCGACTTCCAGTCCATGCGTTCGGCAATGGCTTCGATGATCAGGTCGCACTCGCGCAGCTTTTCCAGATGCTGGTCATAGTTGGCTGCCTGGATGTAGGCGATCTTTGTCGGGCTGGAGATGGGCGCAGGCTCAAGCTTCTTCAAACCCTCCAGTGCCTTGTTCACATTGCCGTTCGGATCGCCTTCTTTCGCGGGCAATTCAAATAACAATGTCTCGACATTGGCATTGACCAAATGCGCAGCGATCTGCGCACCCATCACACCCGCGCCGAGCACGGCGACTTTGCGTATCTGGAAATTTTTTGTCATCATCATATTCTCCGAAAACAGCAATAAAGGGAAGACGAAACGTCCTCCCTTCGCACTGTTCACACGTTAGAAGTTCTGCGCGTATTGCACACTCAGGATATCCACGCTATTGCTGTAGGTACCCACCAAGTTACCATTCGCCGATGTTCCAGCAATATTTTGATTATTGGCGATCGTCGCGTTATTCATGAACAAATGCGCATAGGCGAAATCAATCTTGCTCGAAGGTGAGCTTTTGTACTGGCCGCCAAATGCCAACCATGTGCGATTGCTGTCCGGAATACGGGCAGTGCGGTATGCATCGGGAACCGGCGTCTGGTCGTATGCAACGCCAAGGCGGGACAGTCCATTGTTCGTTGTAGTGATAACTTGCTCCCGCTGCCACGCGCCATGTGTTTCTCCAGTTTTCCTGCGTGGTCTGTACAACGACCCCGTTGGTGCGGGTAATCACCAGTTGCTGCAACACGCTCCAATCTGTCCAGGTCGCATCGGCCATGATGTCCCACTTGTCGCTCAACTGATGGAAAGCGCTGATTGAGGCTGTGTCCGGCATGGTGACCGGCATGGTCACATCGCCATTCACCACAACACCTGAAAGAAGTGACGGAACATTGGAAAAGCTGACCGTACCATTCAGGTTGTATTTTATTTTCGAACGGTACGACAGCCCGACGCGGGTATCCGGCGTAACGTTAATCAACGTCCCCAGGTTATAACCCCATGCAGAATCGCTACCAGTCATTGAACTCACACCTTCGCCGGGTGCGACCCGCCGAAAGCGCTGTGTAGTTCACCGCGCTGGACAGATCACCGCTGATGCGCTGATAGTTCAGTCCAAGACCCAGACTGACGCTGTCGTTCATCTGATACGCGAGGGACGGATTCAGGTTGACGGTTTGAATCTTGGACGTGATCGCCTGAAAGCGCCCGGCCCAGGTCGGGTCATAATCGGTCTTCAAGCCGAATGGCGCGTTGATGCCCAAGCCGACGCGGAGTGCGGGCTCCACCTCCATCACCATGTAGGTGTTGGGAACAAATGCAAGGCTGCCCGCATCGCCGCCGTTGCCGCCAAGTGTCGTTTGTGCCGTTGCAACCTGAGATCCCGTGTCGGAGAATTTTGCCGAGGGCTGGATCAAGCTGCCGGCCACGGTCACTTGCTTGCCTTTGAGCCTGGACATGCCCGCCGGGTTAAAAAATATGGTGGTCGCATCTTCGGCACCCGCGGCACCGCCGGCAAATGCGTTACCCAATCCACTGCTTTGCTCGATCAACGCGAATGCGGAAGCGGCCGCATTTCCGGACATCGCGATCAGTGCACCGGCCACGGACAGGCCAACCAAGGATTTTGTAATTTTCATGGCTATCTCTTTCTGGTTAATGAAAATGCTAAACAGCGAAACGACAACTGCCCATACTCCCAACTATCCCTGCACCGGCAAGGGCCGCGGCTTGCGATCTTCACCCACCGCGACATAGGTCAGCGTCGCTTCGGTCACCTTCAAGCTGGTGGGATTCTCCGGGTCGCGCTGCACGAAGACCTCGACATCCACGGTGACCGATGTTGTCCCGATCTTCACGATCCGCGTATAAAAACTCACGATATCGCCGACAAAGATGGGCTGCTTGAACACGAAGGAATTGACCGCAACCGTGGCCACCCGGCCCCTGGCACGATGCACGGCGGGGATGCTGCCCGCGATGTCCACCTGCCCCATGAGCCAGCCCCCAAAAATGTCGCCGGTGTAGTTGGCGTCCGACGGCATTGCGGCTACACGCAAGGTCGGTTGGCGGTCAGGCAACGGGTACGGCAATTCTTGATTCATTGTTCAGTGTCCCTTGTAAAGTTCGTCGATTTGTACTGCAAATTGTTGCGCAACCACGGCACGCTTGAGCTTCAACGTCGGCGTCAGCAGACCGTTGTCGATGGTCCACGGCTCCCGCAACAGCAACACGCGGTGCACGTTGGCATAGCCGGGGAACCCGCTGATGTTGCGCGCGATACGCCGCAGCACCTTGGCCTCCACGTTGCTGTCGGTCAGCGATTCCGGCATATCGTGCCGCACGCCGACTTTCGCCGCAATTTGAATCCAGACATCGGGATTCAGCACAGCCAGCGCAACCAGGTATGGGCGGCCCTCGCCGTATATCATCACCTGGTCGATCAGCGGGTCATGCAGAATAGCCGCTTCCATGTCGCCGGGCGGCATCTTCTCGCCGTTGGACAGCACGATGATCTCCTTCAGGCGCCCGGTGATATAGATATGCCCGGTCTCGCTGATGTGCGCGGTGTCGCCGGTATTCAGCCAGCCGTTCGCGTCGATCATGGCGCTGGTCGCCTCGGGATTCTTCCAGTAGCCCATCATCACGTTCGGCCCCTTCACCAGCAGCGCGCTCTGATCGCCAATTCTCACCTGCACCCCGCGTATTGCCTGCCCCACGCTGTCGGGAAAGTTGTGGTCCAGTTTGTTACCCGCCACGATGGGACTGGTCTCGGTCAGTCCGTAGCCCTGCACCACTGGCAGCCCCAGGCCGATGAACATGCGCGAGATCTCGGGAGCGAGCGCCGCACCGCTGGTGATGGCCGTGCGCAGACGTCCGCCGAGCCGGTCCATGATCTTTTGCGCCACGAGCTTTTGCAAAATCGGCCACAGCAGGAATGAGAGTTTCCAGCCGCCCCGTCCTTGTTGATGTTGGAAGCGTGCCCAGCCGACATCCACTGCCAGTTTGAACAACATGCGTTTGAGCGGTGAACCTTCCCTCAGCTTGGCGTTGACTGCGGCGTGTATCCGTTCGTAGATGCGCGGCACGGAGATCAGCAGGGTCGGACGTATGGTTTGCATATCTTCGGCCAGCAGCGGAATAGAGCGCGCATAGGCGACCATCGCTCCCGTCATTACTTGCATGTAATAGCCGCAGGTACGTTCGAACGTGTGGGACAGCGGCAGGAAGGAAAGCAGCAGGTCGTCCTTGAGCACCGCAAAGGTAGCCATGCCGTCGTAGATGTTGCTCAGCATGTTGCCGTGGCTCAGCATTACTCCCTTCGGTTTGCCGGTCGTTCCCGACGTGTAGATGATGCTGGCCAATTCATGGGTCTCGCATGGCACCGGTGGTTGCAGCTGGGGCAGTTGCGGCAAATATTTCCCGGCAGAAACCAGACGCGTCTCGCTGCTCTTGAAATCGTCCAGCGCAATAAAACGCTGTACGCATCCCATCTGTCCGACCACGCCGCTCAGTTCCCGCCATTGCTCGGCCGTCTCGAACAGCACCACTTTTACTTGCGCATCGTTGACGATGTAGGCGATGTTCTCGGCCCGATCCACCGTATACAAAGGAACGACGATCAAACCCAATGACATCGCCGCCTGGTCGAACATGACCCATTGCGGACAATTGCGCAGCATGAGCGCCACGCGGTCGCCCTTGGCCAGCCCCTCCTGGGCCAAGGCGGCTTGCCAGCGCGCGACCTGTTCCAGCATCTGTCCCCAGCTCGAGATCGACCCACACCGACTGGCGATTGTCGAAATAGCGGTAGGCGATCTTGTCCCGCGAACGACGTACCCGTTCCAAAAACAAGCCGTGCAAAGTCACTGCCGTCTGTGGCGATATCACATCGTCATTGTCTGGTGTCCCCATTCCCCACTCCCGGTTTTTATTGTGCTTTTACAAAAACAGATCGGTATACAGCCGTTCTCCGGGGCTGACCGCATATTTGCCGAAATCCTTCACGCCTTCCGCGCGCAGCACTTCATCGTCGATAAAAAAGTGGCCGCTGAACGTCTTGCTGTCGCGCAACAGAATGGCGTATGCCGCATCCGCCACGATGGCGGGCTTGCGCGATGCGCGCAGGATGGCTTCGGGAAAATTGAATTCGATGGCAGCGGTAGCGATGGTCGTGCGCGGCCACAAACAGTTCACGGCGATACCGTCGTCCGCGAATTCTTTTGCCATCCCCAAAGCGCACAGACTCATGCCGAATTTCGAGATGGAATAGGCAACATGCGGCGCGAACCACTTTGCCTCGAAATTGAGTGGCGGCGACAGCGTCAGGATATGCGGGTTCGCCGCTTTCTTTAGATGTGGTATGCAGGCTTGCGAAGCAAGAAAGGTCGCGCGCATGTTCACGTCCCACATCAGGTCGAGACGTTTGGCGGTCGTCTGCAAAGTCGGGAGTGAGGCTGATCGCGCTGGCATTGTTCACCAGCACGTCGATGCCGCCGAAATGTGCTGCAGCCTGTTCGACTGCGGCATGGATGGCCTGCTCGTCGCGCACATCCAGCTGGATCGCCAGTGCCTGGCCGCCCGCCGCCACAACTTCTTCTGCCACGCTGTGAATAGTCCCCGGCAACTTGGCATGCGCCTCCGCCGTCTTGCCGGTGATGACCACCCTGGCGCCGTCTCGCGCACATCGCAACGCGATCTCGCGTCCGATGCCGCGACTGGAGCCGGTGATGAAGATCACCTTGTCGCGCAGGCCGGTCATCCCTGATTCGCCCTCAATTGCTCCGGTGCAAAGTCGTCCACCATGATGACTTTGCGGCGCAGGGCATAATCGCGTTCCAGTTGCAGCGCCTGCTCGGCGTCGATGATGCCAAGTTCGCGTGCTTCGGCGATCTGCTGCAGTTCTTCGCGCGCCTTGATCTTGCCTTCCTTGCGCGCTTTTTCCAGCCCGGCCTGCAACGGCTCGCACGCCAGCGTGCTGGTCAGCGCCGCTTCCAGTGCGCCCACTGCATCTTGTTCGTCGGACGAGACGAACATGCCCGCGGTCAGGCGATCGCGCACCGGCCCGGGCGTGAGCAGCAACGATGCAACCTGGTGCCCGATATGATCATTGGGCGGTTTGCGGCACATTCCGAGCGGGAAGATCATGGCCCGCAATACCAGGGCCGCGAATCGGTTGGGGAAGTTCTGCAATACTCCGTCGAACGCCACCTGGATACGGTACAGACCATCCTGCATGCCCCAGTGCAACAGCGGCAGGTCTTCTTCCAGACGGCCATCGTCTTCAAAGCGTTTCAGCACGGCAGAACACAGATACATCTGGCTCAGCACGTCGCCCAGACGCGCGGACAGCTTCTCGCGGCGCTTGAGCGCGCCGCCCAGCACCAGCATGGAAACATCGGACGCGAAAGCGAAAGCGGCGGAATAACGCGTCAGCGCCTGGTAATAGCGTTTGGTCGGCTGCTCGGTAGGCACACCGATGATGCGCCCGCCGGTCAGACCGTAAACCAGGCTGCGCACCGCGTTGCTCAGGCTGAAGCTGATATGCCCGAACAATGCGGCATCGAATTCGTGCACCGCGCGCTTGGTGTCCTCGTCGTGCGCCGCGTGGATCTCTTTCAGCACGTAAGGATGTGAACGCACAGCGCCCTGCCCGAAGATGATCAGGCTGCGCGTGAGGATATTCGCGCCCTCCACCGTGATGCCGATCGGCGTCTGCTGATAGGCACGGCCCAGATAATTGTCGGGCCCCAGACAAATGCCCTTGCCGCCGTGCACATCCATCGCGTCGTTGATGACGATACGGCCGCGCTCGGTGCAGTGATATTTGACGATGGCCGAAATGACCGAAGGCTTGCCACCCAGATCCAACGCCTGAGCCGTCATCATGCGTGCCGCATCCATCACGTACAGATGCCCGCCGATGCGTGTGAGCGCTTCTTCCACGCCTTCGAACTTGCCCACCGGCACCTTGAACTGCTTGCGCACGCGGCAGTAAGCGCCGCTGGTACGTGCCGCCAGTTTGACACCGCCTGTCGCACTGGCCGGCAGCGAGATGGAACGTCCAGCCGCCAGGCATTCCATCAGCATGCGCCAACCGTGGCCGATGCGCATCGTGCCGCCGATGATGTAATCCATCGGAATGAACACGTCCTTGCCCGTGGTCGGCCCGTTGAGAAAGGCCGAGTTGAGCGGGAAGTGGCGACGTCCCACATTCACCCCCGGCGTATCGGTCGGAATCAGCGCCAGCGTGATGCCGCGCGAGACCTCCGCACCCAGCAGGTTCTGCGGGTCGAACAGTTTGAAAGCCAGGCCGAGCAAGGTCGCGACAGGCGCCAGCGTGATGTAGCGTTTCTCCCAGGTGACCCGTACGCCGAGCACGTTGCTGTGGCCGTTGAAATCGCCGTAGCCGACGATGCCGTAATCGGGAATCGCACCCGCATCGGAACCGGCGAACGGCCCGGTCAGGGCGAAACAGGGAATCTCTTTGCCGCAGGCGAGGTTGCGCAAGTACTTTTCTTTTTGTTCCTGCGTGCCGTAGTGCAACAGTAATTCGGCCGGTCCCAGCGAATTCGGCACCATCACCGTTACCGCTGCCGTGCCGCTACGCGAAGCCACTTTGGCGACCACGGCCGATTGGGCCTGGGCGGAGAATTCCAGCCCGCCGTATTCTTTGGGGATGATCATGCTGAAAAAGCCTTTGTCCTTGATGAATTGCCAGGCTTCCGGCGACAGGTCCTGGCGCGTATGGGTAACGTCCCAGTCGTCTATCATCGCGCACAGCTGTTCTACTTCGTTGTCGAGGAAAGCTTGCTCCCGCTCGCTCAACCCGGTCTTGGGCAAAGCCAGCAATTGTCTCCAGTGCGGGTTGCCGCTGAACAATTCGCCATCCCAGCCGACCGTACCGGCATCCAATGCTTCCTGTTCGGTCTGCGAAACCTGCGGCAGGATTTTGCGGAAGACATTAAGAATGAAGCCGCTGACCAGTAAACGACGTAAAGCGGGAATACCCAGGACGGCGAGAAAAATACCCAGCGCTATGTAGACCGTCTGCAAGGCCCCGTCGGAAATGCGGCTGACCATGGCGATCAGCGGGACAAGCACGGCAAAGGCGATCAGCCATCCCCAGATCGAAGCTCGGAAGAAGGCCAGCAGCAAGGCTACTACCAGCACCACGATCATTAATATCACCATCCTCTACCCTCTTTATTCTTGTGTGTGGACTTCGCTAACTTTAACCGCAGTGCGTGGTGCTGACAACGAATATATTCCTTGGTCCGTGGCAAGCACGGACTTTCGTCCGATTGACTATCGTCCCGGGCTTTGCGACACTGCGTCCATGCTTCGTTCCGCCAGAAAATTCATCGCTGTAATAATGCTGTTGTGGCTGCCGATTTTTACCGGTAGCGCACTGGCGGCGTCGGTATCGATGCAAATGCCGCAAGGCGGATGCAACGAAGAGGCAATGTCGCAAGCGATGTCACACGGAACCATGGACATGAAGACATGGGCGAACACCCGATGCATCACGGCGAGATGCCTGCTCCCGCAGGCGTGCACAGTAACTGCGGGGTCTGTCATATGGCCTGTACCGGTTATCTGACCGTACCCGACGTTGCAATGCCGGCGGTGCAAACGGCCGTTCGTGAAGTCACGCCCTATCTGGTTGCATTCACCTCCGTTACCACCACTCCACTGCTGCCCCCTCCTCTCGTTCGCGCATAGCGCGGGACGAGTCCGTCTGCCAGTTTCACAATCGCTGTTTCCTTGGTCTGATTGTTCGTCCCGCACCGTTCGGCTAGCCGCTTTGCGGTTGTCCGTTTGCATTGCACTGCAGGAGTCAGGATGCGGATCATGAAATTATCTTTATCAGTTTTAACCATGCTGTGCGCGTTTTGGCTCACGCCGGCCAGTGCGGACGAGCTTCTGGGCAGCAATCTCACGGGATTGCTGGACTACGCGCGCGAACACAATCCGGAACTGGCCGCCACACGCTATGAGGCGGACGCCGCCCAGCAACGTACAGAATCGGCAGGCGCATTGCCCGACCCGGTGCTGCGTACCGAATTGATGGACATCACCCGGCAGGGAACCACCAGCCCGCAGTTGTTGCCGTCGCAGACGGGAAGCACGCGCTACACATTGATGCAAAGTGTGCCCTGGTACGGCAAGCGCGATTTGCAACGCGAGGTTGCCGAAGGACAAGCGTCGCAGGCCAACGGACAAGTGGCCGCAAGCTGGTCCGATCTGGCGACCCGAATCAAACAGACCTACGCCATGCATTACTTCGCCACCGCCAGCACACAACTGGCGCAACAGACCCTGGCGCTGCTGGACAATCTGGAACAGATCGCGCAGACGCGCTACGCCAACGGCTTGGGCCAGCAGCAGGACGTGATCCGTGTGCAGGTCGAGAAGACCATGTTGCGCAGCGAACTGATCTCGCTTGAAGAAGAAGGACATCATACGCACGCACGGCTGAACGCCTTGCTGTCGCGCCCGGTAAATGCACCGCTGGCAGATCCCGTGCAGCTGCGCGCAATGCCACCAGCCGCCAAACTGGACGAGGCGACATTGCTGGAACGATTGCGCGCACAAAATCCGCAACTGCGTATTGCCGACGCAACCATCCAGACCTCGGAAAGAAGCCGCGACCTGGCTTACAACAACCGCTATCCCGGATTCACCCTGGGCGTCGCGCCCAATCAATACGGCAATGCAGTAAGGAGTTGGGACTTGATGATCGAGTTCAACATCCCGCTGCAGCAATCGGCGCGCCGTTCGCAGGAACATGCGGCGGAAGCACAGTTGTCCGCATCGAATGCACGCAAAGAAGCGTTGCTGAACCAGACCGAATCGGAATTATCGGAAAGCCTGGCTGCCCTGGACGCAGCACAAAGCACCGAATCGCTGATTGCCACCCGCTTGTTGCCGCAGGCCGACCTGACTTACCAGTCGGCATTGGTGGGTTACCAGAACGGCAAAGTGGATTTCGCCACGCTGATCGAAGCGCAGAAACAGATATTGAAAGCCAGGCAGCAGCAATTGCAGGCACAGACTGATATGCAGTTGCGGCTGGCAGACATCGAAAAATTATTGGGAGACTCGCTATGAATACCATCGGCAAATTGACCTTGGTAGCCTTGCTGTTGCTGGGCGTGGCAGCAGCGGGATATTGGTTCGGCGCACACCCGGCGTCCACCACAAAGGTGGCGGCAGATTTCCACCAAAGCGGAGCGCAAGGTACTCTACTACCGCAATCCGATGGGTTTGCCCGATACCTCCCCGGCTCCGAAGAAGGATTCGATGGGCATGGAATACGTGCCGGTGTATGAGGGTGAAGAGGTTGCAACCGGCCAATTCAGCATCGGCACCGACAAGGTGCAAAAACTGGGTGTAAAGAGCGAGGCGGCCGCATTGCGCCAACTGGATCGGACGTTGCGCGTGACCGGACGCATCGAAGTCAACGAACGCCACACCTACGCCATCTCGCCCAAGTTCGAGGGCTGGGTCGAGCACCTGTATGTGAACACCACCGGACAGACCGTCAGCAAGGGCCAGCCACTGTTCGAGGTGTACAGCCCGGAACTGGTCTCGGCACAAGGTGAATACGCGCTGGCATGTGCAGGGACTGGCTACACTCAAGGATGCCGATGCGGAAGCGAAAGCGGGCATGCAGCGGCTGGCCGATGCGAGCCGTGCACGGCTCAAGAACTGGGACGTCGCAGACACACCATCTTCCCCCGACACAGACAGCTCGCGCGTGACGTTCCGCTCCCCCGTCACCGGTATCGTGCTGGAAAAGAAGGCCGTGCAGGGCATGCGTTTCATGCCCGGCGAGACGCTATACCAGATCGCCGATCTTTCCTCGCTCTGGGTCATCGCCGAGATCAACGAACAGGACATCGGCCAGGTTCGCACAGGCAGCCCGACGCAGGTCAGCGTCGATGCCTGGCCGGATCGCAGGTTCGACGGCAAAGTCGATTTCATCTACCCGACGCTGGACAGCGCCACGCGCACGGTGCAGGTCCGTATCGAGTTGAACAATCCCAAGGGCGTGCTCAAACCCGCCATGTTCGCCAACGTGCAGATCGCGGTGGGTAAAAGCGGCAAGGTGCTGACGGTGCCAGCCTCGGCCGTGATCGACAGCGGTGCCAGGCAGGTAGTGCTGGTGCGTCTGGCAGAGGGCCGGTTCGAACCGCGCATGGTCGCGCTCGGCAATCGCAGCGACAACTATGTCGAAGTGCTGGGCGGGCATAGTCGAGGGTGAACAGGTCGTGACCTCGGCCAATTTCCTGCTGGATTCGGAAAGCAATCTCAAAGCCGCGTTGAGCGGCATGAACGAGCGCACAACACCAAGTCCAGCCGCAGTTTCATCCGAACAGCCGGCACTCAAATCCGTCGGCCATCAGGCACAGGGCACGCTGGATGGAATCAACAGCGATGGCACCGTGAGCATCACGCATGGGCCAATCAAATCGCTGGGTTGGCCGGGCATGACCATGGACTTCGCGCTGGCGAACTCCTCGCTGACTGCTGGCATCAAGCCGGGCAGTGCGATCACCTTCGAGCTCGTCGAACGCAAGCCGGGTGAATTTGT
>CAVQZH010000025.1:0-16711 GCA_963718345.1 uncultured Pseudomonadota bacterium
CGTAAGTATTGCTGCCTATGTCGGATTCCTCTACACCCTCCCTCTGCGGTAGAATGCCGCCCCTATGATTACACCCAACTTTCCGTCGTTATCCCCGTTTATAACGAAGAACAGGGCTTGCAGGCCTTGTTCGACCGGCTGTATCCGGCGCTGGACAAGCTCGGCATCGCTTATGAGGTCGTGTTCGTCAACGACGGCAGCCGCGACCGCTCGGCCGCGATTTTGCGCGAGCAGTTCCAGGCGCGCCCGGAGGTGACGCGGGTGATTCTGTTCAACGGCAATTTCGGCCAGCACATGGCGATCATGGCCGGCTTTCGAGCACAGCCGCGGCAGCGCGTCGTCACGCTCGATGCCGATCTGCAGAATCCGCCGGAGGAAATCGCACCTGCTGCTGGCCAAGATGGACGAGGGACACGATTACGTCGGCTCGATCCGCCGCCAGCGCAACGACAGCCTGTGGCGGCATGTCGCGTCGCGGGCGATGAACGGGTTGCGCGAGCGCATCACGCGCATCAAGATGACCGACCAGGGCTGCATGTTCCGCGCCTATGACCGCAACATCATCGACGCGATCAATTCCTGCCGCGAGGTGAGTACGTTCATTCCGGCGCTGGCATACAGCTTTGCGCGCAATCCGGCCGAAGTGGTGGTCGGGCATGAAGAGCGCGCGGCGGGCGAATCGAAGTATTCGCTGTACAGCCTGATCCGCCTCAACTTCGACCTGATGACCAGTTTTTCGCTGGTGCCGTTGCAGATGTTTTCCATGCTGGGCATGCGATTTCTGTGCTGTCCGGCTTTCTTCGTGTTTCTGGTGTTGCGCCGCCTGATGATGGGGCCGGAAGCGGAAGGACTGTTTACACTGTTGGCATCGCTTTCTTCCTGATCGGCATCACGCTGTTCGGCATCGGCCTGCTGGGCGAATATATCGGTCGCATTTATCAGCAGGTGCGCCACCGGCCGCGTTATCTGGTCGAGGCGATTCTGGAGGAAGAAACTGCCGAATCGGCAAAAACGATGAATGTCCCCGTCTCTGTCCGGACGCGTTGGCATGAGTAGAGCGGTTGTCTTTGCCTACCACAATGTCGGTGTGCGCTGTCTCAAGGTGCTGCTGGCGCATGGCGTGGATGTCGCGCTGGTGGTGACGCACCGCGACAATCCGAAGGAAACGATCTGGTTCGCCAGCGTGGCGGAATTGGCCGCATTGCACGGTATTCCGTTGATCACGCCGGACAACCCGAACACGCCGGAAGTGGTCGAGCAAATCCGCGCCTTGCAGCCGGATTTCTTCTTTTCTTTTTACTACCGCGAGATGCTAAAGCGCGAGTTGCTGGAGATTCCCAAGCGCGGCGCGCTCAATATGCACGGTTCGCTGCTGCCGAAATACCGTGGCCGGGTGCCGGTGAATTGGGCGATAATCAAGCGGCGAAACAGAAACCGGCGCACCCTGCATTACATGACCGAGAAGCCGGACAACGGCGATATCGTGGCGCAGCAGGCGGTGCCGATTCTGCCCGACGACACGGCGCTGGAAGTGTTCCAGAAAGTGACCGTGGCGGCGGAAATGGCGCTGAAGGTGTGCTTGCCGGATTTGCTGGCGGGCAGGGCGCAGGCGGTGAAACAGGATTTGTCGCAAAGGCGCGTATTTCGGCGGGCGCAAGGCGGAAGACGGCATTATTGACTGGTCGCAATCCGCGCAGGAGATACACAATCTGGTGCGCGCGGTGGCACCGCCTTATCCGGGCGCGACGACGCAGTTGCTGGGCAAGCCCATGCGCATTTTGCAGACGCTGGTGACCAGGCGAAATGGCTGTCAGGCGAGCCTGGCTTCTACGTGAAGGAAGGCAAAGCCTATGCGATTTGCGGTAGCGGCGTACTGCGCGTGGTGCGCTTCGAGCTGGATGGCGTGGAGATGAGCGCCGCAGAATTCGCAGCAAAGTATGGCACAGCAAAATTTGAATTTAATCGTTAAGGAAAAATGAAATGAAAAAAGTCTTGATTCTCGGCGTGAACGGTTTCATCGGCCACCATCTGTCCAACCGCATCCTCGCCACCACCGACTGGGAAGTGTATGGCATGGACATGAACACCGAGCGCATCACCGACCTGCTCGACCAGCCGCGCTTTCATTTCTTCGAAGGCGACATCACCATCAACAAGGAGTGGATCGAGTACCACGTCCGCAAGTGCGACGTGATCCTGCCGCTGGTGGCGATTGCCACGCCGTCCACTTACGTCAAGGAGCCGCTGCGCGTGTTCGAACTGGACTTCGAGGCCAACCTGCCCATCGTGCGTGCGGCGGTGAAGTACAACAAGCATCTGGTGTTTCCGTCGACTTCCGAAGTCTATGGCATGTGCCACGACGAGGAATTCGACCCGGAGAATTCCGAGCTGATCTGCGGCCCGATCAACAAACCGCGCTGGATTTATTCCTGCTCCAAGCAACTGATGGATCGCGTGATCTGGGCTTACGGCATGCAGGAAGGTTTGAACTTCACGCTGTTCCGCCCGTTCAACTGGATCGGCTCCGGGCTGGATTCCATCCATACCCCGAAGGAAGGCAGCTCGCGCGTGGTGACGCAGTTCCTCGGGCCATATCCTGCGCGGCGAGAATATCAGCCTGGTGGACGGCGGCCACCAGAAGCGCGCGTTCACCTATATCGACGACGGCATCGACGCGCTGATGAAGATCATCGCACAACAAGGACGGCATCGCCACCGGCAAGATCTACAACATCGGCAACCCGACCAACAACTATGCGATCCGCGACCTGGCCGACATGATGCTCAAACTGGCGAACGAATATCCGGAATACCGCGATTCCGCGCAAAAGGTAAAGATCGTCGAAACCACTTCCGCCGCCTATTACGGCAAGGGCTATCAGGACGTGCAGAACCGCGTGCCGAAGATCACCAATACCTGCGAAGAGCTGGGCTGGAAGCCGACCATCAACATGGCCGACACGTTGCGCAAGATTTTCGATGCGTATCGCGGCCAGATCGGCGAAGCGCGCGGGCTGGTGGATTGAATACTAGGCAAGGCAGGATACGAGATACGAGGAAACTGAACTGCCCCTCTGGATCCCGAATCCTCGTCTCCTCGAAAAGTTGATACATGAAACTCGCCCTCAAGATCGATGTCGACACCTACCGTGGTACGCGCGAAGGCGTGCCGCGTCTGGTTGAAACACTGCAACGCCACAACGCGCAGGCCACTTTTTTCTTCTCGCTCGGCCCCGACCATACCGGACGCGCCATCAAGCGCGTGTTCCGTCCCGGTTTCATCGGCAAGGTGTCGCGCACTTCCGTGGTGGAGCATTACGGCATCAAGACGCTTGCTGTACGGCACGCTGTTGCCGGGGCCGGATATCGGACGAACTGTGCGCGACATCATGCGTTCGGTGCGCGATGCCGGTTTCGAGGTGGGCATCCATTGCTACGATCACATCCGCTGGCAGGATCATGTCGCGTCCAAAGGTGCCGAATGGACCCGGCGCGAGATGCAGCTTGCGGTGGACAGGTTCACCGAAATTTTTGGCGAGGCGCCCAAGGCACATGCCGCTGCGGGCTGGCAGATGAACCGCCATGCCTTGCGCCTGACCCAGCGCCTGGGCTTTGATTACAGTTCCGACACGCGCGGCACGCACCCCTTCATTCCGACCTGGGAACGCCGAGATCGTCGCCTGCCCGCAATTGCCGACCACCCTGCCAACGCTGGATGAAATCTGAATCGGCGATGGCATCACGCTGGAAAATGTGGCGCAGCACCTGCTGAATATGACACGTCCAGCCTCCCGCAACCGGCCACGTGTTTACGCTGCATGCCGAGCTGGAAGGCAGCAAGTGGATGCCGGTGTTCGAGCAGTTGCTCCAGGGCTGGCAAGAGCAGGGTTATGAACTGGTGTCGATGCGGCAATACCTTCAAGGATTGAAAACCGCCGATTCTGCCGCGGCGCGAGGTGGAAGCGGGCACGGTTGAGGGCAGAAGTGGTATTCTCCTGTGCGAAGGCTGCAGTAAATATTCCGTCCGAACCGCCGAAAACTTTGGGGTAGGCGGCAGAGGGAGTGCGATGCAACAGCAAAACTGAAAATCTTGGAAGACTGGGTGGATTTTTTAACCGGGCGGAAATCCCGGTATTGAAGCAGACTGCCCGCGATCTGGCCGCGCTGCATGAGGACGCGAAGAATATCAGCGCGCGCGGCGTCGCCCAGGCCATCGCGCGCGATCCGATGATGACCGTCAAGTTGTTGCGCTACCTCCAAGATAACAAGCATCGCAGCCAATGCACGAGGTGATGGAAGTCGAGCAGGCGCTGCTCATGCTGGGAGTGGAGGCGTTCTTCACGAAAGTTCCCGCCGAACCGCTCATGGACGACATACTGCGCGGGCAAATGGAGGCGCTGGTCCACCTGCTGCACGTGGTTCATCGTTCGCACCGCGCTTCCGCATACGCATTTGACTGGGCGGTGCGCTTGAGCGATCTGCACTTACGAAGAAGTGCGCATTGCCGCGCTGTTGCACGATCTTGCCGAAATTCTGATGTGGAGTTTCGCACCGCAGAACATGTTGAAAATTCATGCTATGCAGCAACAGGATAAGACCCTGCGTAGCCGGGCAGTGCAGGAGCAGGTATTCGGGTTTGCGCTGGACGATTTGCAAAAGGCGCTGGCGCAGAAATGGGAATTGCCGCAATTGTTGCTCACCCTGATGGACGAGCGAATGCCGATCAGCCGCGCGTACGCAATGTTCAATTGGCCGTCAATCTGGCGCGCCATTCAGCCAACGGATGGGACGATGCCGCCCTGCCGGATGACTACAAAGACATCGGGGAATTGCTGCGCGTCCGGCCGAGCAAGTGATGTTAATGGTTGGTGCGGAAGCCGGCATCGTATGTGACCTGAGCAAGCCGCACTGATCCGCGCTAGCGGATTCGCCTATCCCGACTAATACTCGAAACCCAATACCTTGATGTCGAAAGGCTCGCTTTAGTCCTTGCCAAACAAATCGCGACTGTAAATCTTGTCGGCCACATCCCGAATGTCGTCGGTAATGCGGTTGGCAACGATGACGTCGGACTCTTTCTTGAATTGCACCAGGTCATTCACCACTCTGGAGTGAAAGAACTCCGGCTCCTTGAGTGCGGGTTCATAAATAATGACCTCGATACCCTTGGCCTTGATGCGCTTCATGATGCCCTGGATGCTGGAAGAGCGGAAGTTGTCCGAGCCGCTCTTCATGACCAGGCGGTGAATGCCGACTATCCTGGGGTTGCGCTTGACGATGCTTGCGCAACGAAATCCTTGCGCGTGGTGTTGGACTCGACGATGGCGTGGATCAGGTTTTGCGGGACGTCCTGATAGTTGGCGAGCAGTTGTTTTGTGTCTTTGGGCAGGCAGTAGCCGCCGTAACCGAACGAAGGGTTGTTGTAGTGATCGCCGATGCGCGGATCGAGGCTTACCCCCTGGATGATCTGTTTCGTATCCAGCCCGTGGGTGGCCGCGTAGGTGTCCAGCTCGTTGAAGTAGGCCACGCGCATGGCAAGGTAGGTGTTGGCGAAGAGCTTGATTGCCTCGGCCTCGGTCGAGTCGGTAAACAGGGTGGGGATGTCTTGCTTGATCGCACCTTGCTTGAGCAAGTTGGCAAAAATCTCGGCGCGCTTGGAGCGTTCGCCGACGACGATGCGCGAGGGGTGCAGGTTGTCGTACAGCGCCTTGCCTTCGCGCAGGAATTCGGGCGAGAAGATCAGGTTGTCGCAATTCATTTGCTGCCTGAGCTTGGCGGTGTAGCCGACCGGAATGGTGGACTTGATGATCATCACCGCTTGCGGGTTGATGCTCTGCACATCCTTGATCACCGCCTCGATGGACTTGGTGTTGAAGTAGTTGGTTTCGGGATCGTAATCGGTGGGTGTGGCGATGATGACGTATTCCGCACCGGTGTAGGCCTCGCGCTTGTCCAGCGTGGCCTTGAAATTGAGCTTTTTGTGCGCCAGGTAGTCTTCGATCTCGACATCTTCGATGGGCGACTGCTTGCGGTTAAGCATCTCCACCTTTTCCGGAAGGATGTCGATGGCGACGACTTCGTTATGCTGGGCAAGCAGGATGGCGTTGGAAAGGCCTACGTAACCGGTACCGGCAATGGCGATTTTCATGGATTGAGCGTTAGCGTACTGTAGAAATGATGGCGAGCATTATACGCGATGACAGCTTTCAGCAATCTTTCAGGCATCTTTCAGGCATTTGACAGTGCCCTTTCGATCCTTGTATCGGCTTCTGCGGCCAAAGCGGTCAGCTTGGCATCGCCGAGTACCTTCATCATGCTGGTCGGCTTGATGAATTCGACCGACATCTTGCCCGGTGCGACTTCACGGATCACCGCGTTGCAAGGCAACAGGCTCGCCACATCGCTGTTCGCGGTATACGCCTCGTAGGCCAGATTCGGGTTGCACGCGCCGAGGATCACCGTGGGGATGACGTCCTTGCCGGTCTTCTCCTTGATCTTGCTGTGCATGTCGATGCGGGTGAGGATGCCGAAGCCTTCGGCAGCAAGTGCTTTGGTGGCACGTTCGACGGTGTGGTCCAGAGTGTCGTTGATTAGGCGTTTGAAATTGATAGTGGACATGGACGTTCTCCTGACTGAATCAAGTGCCCATCATAGGCCAATTGCCTTTGCGGCAATACAGCGATATAACCAGCTCAATCCGTGTGTGCCAGCGCAGCTTGATAAAGTGCCAGATCGCTCGCAAAAAAACAGCAGAAGATCACTTCCTGCAGGGAGCACGGCGTGCGCAGAAAATCGCGTACCGTCGCAATCGCCACCTCGACTGCCTGTTCTGGCGGGTAGCCGTAGATGCCCGTGCTGATGCAGGGGAAGGCAATTCTGGCAAGTTGCTGTGCGGTGGCAAGGGCAAGGCTCTCGCGGTAGCACAAGGCCAACAGCTTGGCTTCATTTTGCGTGCCTCCATGCCATACCGGCCCTACGGTATGGATGACGTATTTCGCAGGCAATTGGTATCCGCGCGTTAGTCGTGCCTGCCCAGTCGGACAGCCTCCCAGCATGCGACATTCCTGCAGCAGTTCTGGGCCTGCCGCGCGATGGATAGCGCCATCCACGCCGCCTCCGCCCAGTAGCGATGAATTCGCGGCGTTGACGATGGCATCGACGTGCAGTTGGGTGATATCAGCTTGGAGGGCGCGCAGAGTGGCCATGTTGTTCCGTTCGAAATGCTTGATGAGTATCTATCCGATTTCCGCGTTACCTATTAAGTCAGGGCGATGCACCTTCAACCATTCCATAAATTCTACGGATTTTTCGGATGGGGACTCGGTAAGCATGGCAAGGTTATCTGCCGCGCGGCACAACGCGACGATCGCTTCTGCTTCAAGATCGAATTCAAATTGCTCGCACCCTGTGCACTTGTGCTTGAAAAAGTCTCTGGCAAAATTTATGTGGCGATCATTGATCTCTTTGTGTGTGAGATCGGGGGTTAATTCTGACTTAACAAATTCCTTGAGTTCTTCATAGTGTGATTTCACTTTACGAACTTTAAGATACTCGCCGGTGATATTTTCAGAGGCACACGCCAGCGTGACAACCGAAACGTAATCGCATTCGACCATAAATAATGTTGCAGCCCGGTCAAATTGCGAACTGGCTACTTCAAGTTGCGTGATTTTGGGAGTATTGAACACCGTCAGCACCAAGTCAGGCGCGAGGCAATCCAGTTCAATGATGTCCGGCGTGGAGCGCAACCAAGTGAGCTGGCGTTTTGCCAGTTGCCGCGTGGCAGCGATGCCTTTTTCCAGCAATTCCGCTTCCGTGATCTCACCTTCGAGATACTCCCAAGCCTGGCGGTAGCCGACGCAGCGCATCGAGGTCATGTTTGGTGTCAGCGCATATTTCTCGCGCAACCCGCGCAGTTCGTCCAGCAAGCCTTGCTTCAACATCTCCGCAAAGCGCGTAGCAATGCGCTGGTGCAGCACGGCGCGGTCGGAGGGGATGAGCGCGATGGGCAGGATGCGATAGGGCAGTTTGTCTTGTTCCTGATGCTTGATCAACACGGACATGGGCTGTCCGCTGAGGCGGTAGATCTCCATCGCGCGCTGGATGCGCTGTGTGTCGGTGGAATGCAGGCGGGCGGCGGTCTCGGCATCGACCTCGGCCAGTTTGGCGTGCAGGTGTTCGATGCCATGCTGCGCGATCTCGGCATCCAGTTCCTCGCGCAATGCGGCATCGGCTTGCGGCAACGGACTCAAGCCTTCGCGCAGTGCCTTGAAGTACAGCATGGTGCCGCCGACCAGCAGCGGAATCTTGCCGCGCGCGGTGATGTCCGCCATCAGGCGCAGCGCGTCATGGCGAAAGGCTGCGGCGGAATAGGCTTCGGTGGGGGAGATGATGTCGATCAGATGATGCGGCGCACGGGCGAGGGTAGCGGCATCCGGCTTGGCGGTGCCGATGTCCATGTCGCGGAACACCAGCGCGGAATCGACGCTGATGAGTTCCACCGGCAGGCGTCTGCACCAGTTCCACTGCGACGCCGGTCTTGCCGGAGGCGGTGGGGCCCATCAGGAAAATCGCGGGAGGTAACGAAGGCTCATTATCGAATCCGTTCGTGGTGAGGTTGTCGAACCTGAACGCAATGCCCTTCGACAAGCTCAGGGGAACGGCTCAATTTAATTTCTCACACCAGTTCCTGATGCCGCGTCTCATGCACCAGCCAAGCTGCGAGCAGGCTGATCGCGGCGGCCGCCGAGATATATCCGCCAACCCACGCCAGTCCGCCGTGCTGTACCAGTTGCTGTGCGGCGTATGGGGCGAGCGAAGCACCGAGGATGCCGCCGAGGTTGTAGGCTGCACCTGCTCCCGTGTAACGCACCGCAGTGGGGAAGAGTTCCGGCAGCAGTGCCCCCATCGGCGCGAAGGTCGCGCCCATCAGGAACAGTTCGAGCGAGAGGAAGGCGGTGATCTGCACCATCGAGCCGCTGTTCAGCATCGGTTCCATCAAAAAGCCCGACAGGAGCGCCGCGCTGCTGGCGATCAGCAGCACCGGACGGCGGCCGTAGCGGTCGCCTGCCCAGGCTGCGAGCGGCGTTGCGGCGGCCATGAAGATAATGGCCACGCACAGCATGCCGAGGAAAGTCGGGCGTGCGATGTGCAGCGTGCCGACGCCGTAGGAGAGCGAGAACACCGTGGTGATGTAGAACAGCGCATAGCACACCACCATCAGCAAGGCGCCCAGCACCAACGGCTTGGCGTGGTGCGCGAACAGCGGCAACAGCGGCATCCTGTGTATAACCGTTCGTGCTGAGCCTGCGGAAGGGTCGCCGCGTTGCGGCGGGGCACCCACCGGCGTACTCCTTGCGGGTGCTGTCGAAGCATGAACGACATTCGGTGCGCCGCTCGTTCCTTCGACAAGCTCAGGACGAACGGAGTTGGTTTGTTGCATGGCCTTGAGAAACACCGGCGTCTCTTCCAGCTTCAACCGCACATAGAGGCCGATCACCACCAGCACTGCACTGGCAAGGAAGGGGATGCGCCAACCCCAAGCGCGGAACTGCGCATCGTCAAGCGTGTTCGCCAGCAGCAGGAAACCGCCGACCGCGAACAGGAATCCGACAGGCGGGCCGAGTTGCGGGAACATGCCGAACCAGCCGCGCCGGCCCTTGGGCGCATATTCCGCCGCCAGCAAAGCCGCACCGCCCCATTCGCCGCCGAGGCCGATGCCTTGGCCGAAGCGCAGCAGGCACAGCAGCGCAGGCGCCACCCAACCGACGGCTTCATAGCTCGGCAGCACGCCGATCAGCGTGGTGGAGATACCCATCACCAGCAGCGAAGCCACCAGCGTCGTCTTGCGCCCGATGCGGTCGCCGAAATGGCCGAACAGCAAGGCGCCGAAGGGACGCGCGATGAACGCGATGCCGAAGGTGAGGAACGCATTCAGCGCCTGCACCGCCGGGTCGCTATTGGGGAAGAACACCGGGCCGATCACCATCGCCACGGCGAGGCCGTAGATGTAGAAATCGTAGAACTCGATGGCGGTGCCGATGAAGCTGGCGAAGGCGATGCGGGTGGTGGAAATATTCAATTGTAATTTTCGGAACAATTAGATTTATGGCAGTTGAGCATTAGTCAATCGTGCCCTTGTAATATGGAACGGGGTCGAGAATTATTCGCTCTCGAGGAAAGGTGGCGGCAAAATCAGGAACATCAGAACCTTTGGGATAACGAGGTTCGCCTATAGCGCATACGTAGTAGTTAAAGCCTGTCTGATGTATTTCTTCACTAAAGGCAGATTTATAAAAAACGGCCCCTACAACATAGAAGGATGGGAGCAGTCCCGCAGGTGGCTGATGAGATTGAGTAGCTTCTTGGATTTCTTTATTGTTCAAGGTGTTTACCCACGGTATTACCTTTTCTTCGTCTGGGAATAATTGAACTCCCATATTCATTCCCATATTAGTTTTGGTGCCAAGCTCCGCAATTCTTTGTCGCACACCACCGAATTGGTCAGACGCGATTCTTAATGTGACTACTTCATAAACAATATGCACATCTATGGCAGGACTTTTGCCATAATTTTTAACAGTGAAATGTACTCCAAACTCTATGCCATGTGATTTTTTGCAGAGATCTGTACTAACAGCAGCAGCTACCGATACCCAAGGTCGTTCGCTTGCGATATAGGCATCACGGCTAACCTTAATGGAATGCTCTGCGGCGGCAGCTGCTTTTTCTGCGGCCCTGGCAGCATCACCTGCATCTTTAGTTGATTGGCGCATAAGGCGTAATTGCCACACAAATAATCCAGCCTGAGCAAATGCAACTAAAAATAAAAGGCCTGTATAAACTGCAGTCTGTTGCGTGTATTCAACGAGCGCATTATCTATCGCTGATTTTTCTTTATTGGCTACAGCCTCGTCTTCTATTTCTTGAGAGTTCTTTTTTGAAATGATCTCGCCACTAATGATAAGAGGGTGTTGATTTGTCCCTCTTTGTTCAGTGTGTGTGCCTTTCTTTTCAGAGTTGTTGAGAAGTGGATTGTCTGCCCATGCGTTTCCAATTAACAAACACAATATGAATATCATGCAGCGCATTTTGGTTAGCCTTTATAGATTCGTAGTAACAATTTACTTCCCGCGCATAAACATCGCATCCAGTTCCGCCAGCGTGACCTGGAACCAGGTCGGCCTTCCATGGTTGCACTGGTCGGCGCGCTCGGTCTGTTCCATCTCGCGCAGGATGGCGTTCATTTCGGGAATGCTCAGTTGCTGGTTGGCGCGCACGGCGGAATGGCAGGCGAGGGTGGCGAGCAACTCGTTGCGGCGTTCGGTGAGTGCGCGCGATGCGCCGAATTCGCGCAGTTCGTGCAGCACTTCGCGTGCGGCCGCTTCGGCGCGGGATTGCTTGAGCATGGCAGGCATGGCGCGCACGGCCAGCGTGTTGGTCGAGATCGGGGCGAGCTCGAAGCCGAGCTGATGCAGTGCTTCCTGCTCTTCTTCGGCGGTGGCGACATCCAGCGTGTCGGCAGCGAACGTCACCGGGATCAGCAGGGGTTGTGTCGGCATTTGCTGCCGGTCGAAGGCGGTCTTCAATTTTTCATACACGATGCGTTCATGCGCGGCATGCATGTCCACCACGATCAGGCCTTGCTGGTTTTGCGCGAGGATGTAGATGCCGGAGAGCTGGCCCAGGGCGAAGCCGAGCGGGTGTTCGGATTCGGGAAGGGGCAAGGGGGAAGGGGGAAGGGTCCTGTCAAACGCGGGCGCGGGTTACCCTTCCCATACCTCGTCGGTCGCTTGCGGTTCGACGACTCCCACGGCGATGCGCTTGCTGTTGGCCGGCGCGCGAATGGGATGTTCCTGCTGCTCGGAACCGAAGTGTTGTCATCCGGCTGACGGGATCGGTTGCTCGGTGCGTATTGGGCGTCGGGCGCAACGCCAGTTTCGTCTCATCGGCGCACTCAACGCATCCTGCAAGGCATGGAACACGAACTGGTGGATGCCCTGGCTTTCGCGGAAGCGCACTTCGCTCTTGGCCGGGTGCACGTTCACATCCACCTGCTCCGGCGGCATTTCGAGGAACAGCACGAAAGCGGGGTGGCGCTGGTGGTGCAGGATGTCCTGATAGGCCTGGCGCACGGCGTGCATCAGCACCTTGTCGCGCACGAAGCGGCCGTTGACGAAGAAATATTGCTCGTCGCGGGTGGAGCGAGAATAGGCGGGCAGGGCGGCGATGCCGTACAGGTGCAGGTTGCCGATCTGGCGCTCGACGTTGCGGCCGAATTCGCACCGAGCAATGCGTGATGCGAGAGTGCAAGCTTGTTCCCCACCTGCCCCGGAGAGGGTTCAAGCGCTGTGTGAGTGTGCTCGCTCTTGAGTATCTGCAATCGCTCCCTCTCCCACGGGGGAGGGCTGGGGTGGGGGAACACTCGGCAGCTGCCACTGCCACACCATGCGTCCGTTGTTCTGCAAGGAGAACGCGACATCCGGCCGCGACAGCGCGATGCGCTTGAAGGTTTCTTCGCACCAGGCGATATTCGGTGTTTTCGCTCTTCAGGAATTTGCGCCGGGCAGGAGTGTTGAAATACAGCTCGCGCATTTCGACGCTGGTGCCGATGGCGTGCGCGGCGGGTGCGGCGGCGCTTTGCGTGCCGTCTGCCGCTTCGATCTTCCACGCATGTGCGGCATCGGCGTTGCGGCTGGTGAGTGTGACCTGGCCTACCGCGGCCATGCTGGCCAACGCCTCACCGCGGAATCCCATGCTGGCGACGCGCTGCAAATCGTCGAGCGTGGCGATCTTGCTGGTGGCATGGCGCATCAGTGCCAGCGGCAATTGCTCCGGCGCGATGCCGCCGCCGTTGTCGCGCACGCGCAGCAATTTCACACCGCCGCCTTCCAGTTGCACGGCGATCTCTGTCGCACCCGCATCCAGGCTGTTTTCCAGCAATTCCTTCAGGGCGGAAGCGGGCCGTTCGATGACCTCGCCGGCGGCGATTTGGTTGATGAGCAGGTCGGGGAGTAGCTGGATGGAAGACATGGCGCAGATTATAGCGGATAGGGGTGAAGCACTCGTGTAGACATACTTGAAGTCCCTCGATTTTCTAAGACAATATCTTTTTCTACGATACGAAGATGCCCTGAGACTAATCATCCGATATTGGCCTACACTTTGGTGGTCACCTTTTATAGACGCTGGTAGGATGTCAAACATTCAAATCTCGCTGAACCCGTTCATGTCCATGCTGTATTCATTTCCGTCCCAACCGGAGCGATCTCCGTTGCACGAACGGATCGTGGTCGTCGGTTTGGTGGTCTTGCTGCATGTGACCGTGTTTGCATTGTATTTGCTCCAGCCTGTAGCGCCAGCCGTGATGGTTAATGAGATGTCGATCTCATTTGCCACGATGCAAATGCCACAGGCCAGCGTCGTACCGCAGCCCAAGCCGAAACCTTTGCCTGTACCCAAACCGCGTGAGGCAGAGCCGACGCCAGTGGCAGAACCAGCACCCGTTGCAGAACCGCCAGTGAAAGAGGTGGCACAACCTGCCCCGCAGGACGTCACATTGCGGTCCCCCGTGCTGCTGGATACCGAGCCGGATTACCGGGCGAATTATCTCAACAACCCGCGCCCCCCTTACCCGATGGTGGCGCGCAGGATGGGCTATCACGGCAAAGTGGTGCTGGATGTCGAGGTGTTGGCCGACGGCACGGCCGGTGACGTGAAGCTGCATCAGGGCAGCGGCTATGACATCCTCGACAATGCCGCGTTGCAGACGGTGAAGACCTGGCGCTTCACGCCGGCGCGTCATTTCGGGCAGGCCGTTACACAACGGTTCCTGGTTCCCATCAAATTTTCATTAGAAGAAAGCGCACCATGAGCAATCTGTTTTCCATCAATTCTCCCATCGTGTACGCCACGCTCGTGTTGCTGATCCTGCTGTCCATCGTGACCTGGTCCATCACCTTGTTCAAATTGTGGAAGCAATGGCGGTCGAAGCAACAGGACCGCGATTTCAACGACCGTTTCTGGTCCGTACGCGAATGGAGCGAAGCGGAAAAAGCAGCACAAAGCAGTACAGGCGACATCGCGCGTCTGGCTCAGGCAGGTTTCTCCGAATTGAAGACCATGAACGATGCGCAGCAGGATCTGAAGCATCTGGGCGCACCGCACGATGTGCTGGAGCGCATGCTGCGCCAGCAGTTGCAGAATATTCAGCGCTACCACGAGCGCGGCCTGGCGGAACTGGCCTCCATCGGTTCGACTGCTCCCTTCATAGGCCTGTTCGGCACGGTGTGGGGCATCATGCATGCGCTGCAGGATATTGGAAGGAGCGGGTCGGCGTCGCTGGATGTCGTGGCAGGCCCGATAGGCGAAGCCTTGATTGCTACGGCCATCGGTATCGCCACGGCTTTGCCTGCCGTGCTGGCCTACAACTTCTTCCTGCGCCGCCTGAAAGTGCATGTGACCGATCTGGAAAACTTTGCCCACGATTTTCTGCGCCTGGCGCAGAAACACGATTACAAACTCAAACTGTGAGGTAACCATGGCATTCGGCAATTCTTCGCAGGACGACAGCATGATGAGCGAGATCAACGTCACGCCACTGGTGGACGTGATGCTGGTACTGTTGGTTGTGTTCATCATCACGGCGCCGTTGCTGGCGCCGCAGGCGCTCAAGATCAACTTGCCCAAGACGGAAGCGGTGGCTCATGACGACAAGTTGCAGAAAGTCAGTCTGGCCATTGATGCGCACGGCGTCGTCTCTCTTGAGTCTGCACCCCTGTCCGATGCGGCGCTGGCAGACATGTTGAAAAGTCGTGCTGCCGATCCGCATTTCCAGTTACAGATACAGGCCGATGAAGCAGTGAATTACGGACGCGTGGCGCAGGTCATGGCTATTGCGCAGAAATCCGGTGTAAGCAAGCTTACCTTCTTGACGATTACGGGCAAGTAAGCGCAGGATAGAGCCATCGAAGCAGGGTGGTCCGGCCGGAGTTTCGTCGGGCCGTGTGACAGAGGACAAGCAAAGGAGGGTTTATATGAAGAATATGGTTATTGCAATGCTGTTGGTGTTCGGTGTTTCCGTGACCGGTAGTGTTTTTGCTTGCGACGGCAACAAACACGATAAATCAATGACCGGCACTAGCGCTCCAGCTGCACCGGCTCCTGCCCCGGTTAAGTAGTCCGGTAGAAGCGACACCACACGGGGCTTGGGAAACCAAGCCCCGTTTCTTTGCCCGTAATTTTTCTATCACGTTATTTATTAACAATTAAAGTGCTGTCATGATACTTACGTTATTTAAGCGTTAACAATGCTGTGCAGTTGACTAATAAGCTCGTATATAATCGACAAAGAACTTCTTGTAGAAAAATTTGCGCCCGGTCATCCGGGCGTTTTTCAGGGTAGCGTTTACAGTTAAGAGGAAGACTACATGGCTTTAATGATAGGAATTCCCCGTGAAACAGCCGCAGGCGAGAAGCGCGTTGCGACTGTGCCGGAAGTCGTCGAGAAGCTCATCAAGCTGGGTTTCAAGGTCGCGGTTGAATCCGGTGCCGGAGATGCGGCGAATTGCAGTGACGATGCCTACCGCACCGCAGGTGCCGAAATCATCGTTGGCGCTCCCAAGCTGTGGGCTGCATCCGACATCGTTTTCAAGGTAGGCGTACCGACGGCGGAAGAAGTCGGCCTGCTGCGCGAAGGCGGCAACTTGATCGGCTTCATCTGGCCGGCGCAAAATCCGGAATTGATGACATCAGCTCGCCGCCAGGAAGGCGACCGTGCTGGCCATCGACTGTCTGCCGCGCATGTTGAGCCGCGCCCAGAAGATGGACGCGTTGACCTCACAGGCTGGCGTCGCCGGCTACCGCGCAGTCATCGAGGCCGCCAACGCCTTCGGCCGCTTCTTCAACGGCCAGATCACGGCCGCGGGCAAGGTTCCGCCGGCCAAGGTCTTCATCGCCGGTGCCGGCGTGGCCGGCCTGGCTGCGATCGGTACCGCCGCCGGTCTGGGCGCCATCGTGCGCGCCAACGACACGCGTGCCGAAGTGGCCGACCAGGTCAAGTCCCTGGGCGGCGAATTCGTGAAGGTCGAGTATGAGGAAGAAGGCGGCGGCGGCGGCGGCTACGCCAAGGTGATGAGCGAGGGCTTCCAGCAGGCCCAGCGCGAGATGTACGCCAAGCAGGCCAAGGAAGTGGACATCATCATCACGACCGCATTGATTCCGGGCAAGCCCGCGCCCAAGGCTGATCACCGCCGAGATGGTGAAGAGCATGAAGCCGGGTAGCGTCATCGTCGACATGGCGGCCGAGCGGGGCGGCAACTGCGAACTGACCGAGCCTGGCCAGGCGGTCGTGAAGCACGGCGTGACCATCGTCGGCTACACCGATCTGAATAGTCGTCTGGCCAAGCAGTCTTCCACACTGTATGGAACCAATCTGTTCCGTCTGACCGAAGAGTTGTGCAAGACCAAGGACGGCATCATCAACGTCAACATGGAAGACGACGCCATTCGCGGCCTGACGGTCATCAAGGATGGCGCGATCACCTGGCCTGCGCCTGCACCGAAATTGCCGCCAGCTGCGACCAAACCGGCTGCGGCAAAACCAGCTCCAGCTCCTGCACATGGTCATGGCGGCGGTGGCGCACCGGCTTCGGCGGGAAAAACGGCAGTTCTGTTTGGTGTCGCTGCGTTGTTGTTCCTGCTTATCGTCAGC
>CAVQZH010000026.1:0-26794 GCA_963718345.1 uncultured Pseudomonadota bacterium
TGTTGCCGCCTTCGGCGGCGACTCGGCCCTGACGAGCGCGACGCCCATCTCCGACACGCCTTCGGGCGATGTCGAGGTGGTCGCGTTCCGGCTGCTCGGCCAAGAGTTCATGTCCATCAGCGCCGGCCCCTTGTTCCGGATCAATCCGTCGATCTCGTTCATGGTCAACTTCGACCCATCGCAGCGCACGGATGCAAAACCGGCGCTGGACGCGCTGTGGGGAAAGCTGTCCAAGGGTGGCAAGGCGCTCATGCCGCTCGACAAGTATCCGTTCAGCGAACGTTACGGCTGGATCCAGGACAGGTACGGCGTGTCGTGGCAGTTGATCCTCACCAACCCCGCAGGCGATACACGGCCGAACATCATCCCGTCGCTGATGTTCACCAAGGACGTATGCGGCAAGGCGGAGGAAGCAATGAAGTTCTACACCGGCATTTTCGAAAACTCGAAGCGGGGCATCATTGCCCGCTATGGTCCCGGCCAGGCCCCGGACAAGGAAGGCACGGTGATGTTCGAGGACTACATGCTGCTCGGGCAATGGTTTGCATCCATGGACTCGGCGCATACGCACGAGTTCTCGTTCAACGAGGCGGTCTCGCTCGTCGTCCATTGCGATACGCAGGCCGAGATCGACTACTTCTGGAAGCAACTTTCGGCCGTACCCGAGGCCGAGCAATGCGGCTGGCTCAAGGACAAATTCGGCGTGTCGTGGCAGATTGTTCCGTCGCAAATGGGCGCGACTGATGGGCGACTCTGCCGGAGCGGCGCGCACGCGTGGTGCAGGCGTTCCTCAAGATGAAGAAGTTCGATATTGCGGCGCTCAGGCGGGCATACGACGAAAAAGTAACTTCCTGATCAAGGAGCGAACCATGAGAAAGATCATAACAACCACATTCGTCACGCTCGATGGCGTGATGCAGGCGCCGGGCGCGCCGGACGAGGATCGCGATGGAGGCTTCAGCCATGGCGGCTGGTCGTTCGGCTACTGGGACGATGTGATGGGCGGCATCATGCAAGGTTTTATGGAACTCCCGTTCGAACTTCTGCTGGGCAGGCGCACCTACGATATTTTCGCCGGCTACTGGCCGACGGCGACAACGGACCAGGCCATCGCCAAGCCCTTCAACAGTACGAGAAAGTACGTCGTTTCACACACCCGGCCGGCGCTGTCATGGCATAACTCGACGCTGGTCACGGGCGACGTTGTCGGCGAGCTCAGGAAACTGAAGAAGATGGACGCGCCTGATCTTTGGGTTCATGGCAGCGGCCAAGCTCGTCCAGACGCTGCTGGCGAACGGGCTGTCGATGTGATGCACGTGTGGATTTTTCCGGTGACGATGGGACAGGGCAAGCGACTCTTCGCCGAAGGAACGCGTCCAGAAGGATTCAAGGTCATTGATGCAAAGATAGCCACAACCGGCGTTGTCGTAGCGACTTACGAGCCCGCCGGCGCAATCAAATCCGGCTCATTCGTCTGACAATCGACGGCCTGTCGAACAGTTGACCTACAAGACAAGGAGGAAAGCAAAATGGCACGTGTCAGCACTTATCTCAATTTCTCCCGCTCGACCGAGGCGGCGTTCACCTTTTACAAGTCGGTTTTCGGTACGGATTTTTCCGCGCCTATCGCTCGCTTCAAGGATATCCCGCCGCAACCCGGGCAGCCGCCTCTTAGCGAAGCTGACGGCAACCTGGTCATGCACGTCGCACTGCCGATACTGGGAGGACACGTGCTGATGGGCACGGATGCTCCGGGCAGCATGGGCTTCAAGGTCAACCAGGGCAACAACGTGTACATCAACCTGGAACCGGACACGCGCAGCGAAACAAGACGCTTGTTCGAAGCGCTGTCTGCGGGCGGCAAGGTGGAGATGCCGTTGCAGGACATGTTCTGGGGCGCCTATTTCGGCAACCTGACGGACCAGTTCGGTGTGCAATGGATGTTCAACTGCAAGAGCAAGGACTGACATCCGGCTACTACCAATTGAACAGGAGCTCACATTGTGACTGCAACAGATACTGACCAGTTCAATCCGGAGAATTGCTAGCACCTAGTCCTAAAACTGCGTCGCTCTTGCCAGCCTTTGACTTCAACAAATTAATGATTTTCGCCGGAACACGTATACGACCGATTCCAGCTCGGGTGGCAACACCATCGCGCCCAGTGCTGTATCTTCAGCAAGAGTGAAAGCGGATTGCTGCATGTAGTCTTTCCAATTGCCGAAAGCGAACTGGTGACGGCTGCCAATAACGATATACAGCTGCACGCTGGGCGCGTTGAAAACAAATCGTTCGAAATCATTCTGCGACGGCGGCCAGGAACAAATGACCACTTCCGGCATATAGGACGTCAGCGCATCGCGCGCGTCCAGCTTGATGACCCAATTGGGATACGTCATGGAGCTTTCCCAACTGTGGTTATCTGTCGCAACAATTCGTACTCCCGGCTCCTTCAGGAATCGCGCCAGTGTTCCGTCCGCCGCACCGATCTCCAAGCAGCTTCTGGATGCGATCATTCGGGAAAGTGCCTCAACCAGCGCAAGCGAATAGAAACAATAGATGCCTTTCGGTTGTACCAACGGCATCAGGCGCTTCTTCTGCCAGACCAGTGGCCACAACAAACGGAACCACAAAAGCGAAACAGGTTTGCGTTTCAATCCGCTGGAAAACAGCAAGCGCTGCGCAATGAAGCCGTTGAACAAGTTAAAGCGCAGTTTGCCCTCAGCGCACACCCGTATCCGCCGCCAACACGGACAGGCTCAGTTTTTTGACGGACTCATGCGCCATGCGACTGCGAACGAATTGTGACAGCGCCATATCCCTGCCAGCTTGCTGGTTCCCGAAAGAAGATTTTTCCAGCGGCTGGGATAAGTGTTCCAAATACGCCTTCAATTCTTCCGCGACTCCACGCTCAACAATGGCTGAAATATCCTGTTGCACCGCAACCCAATCCGCCGGGAATTTTGCGCACAGTTCATCCAGTGCCGGATTCGTTTTCAGCCACTCCAGCGTTTTTACGTAAGCCTCTTGCTTCATATATACGGTACCCGACATTCGACCGCCGAATATTACGACCATACCCCCTGCCGCGCACTGCCTATTAAGCAACCGGCTCGATGCATTGATTTGAAGTATTCTTCTGCAGCCCGCAGAATGTAGCCCTGCAAACCAATATCGTGAAAAGCCGCAAGATGAGCAAACCGGGATTCTTCATCACCGACGTATTCACCAGGCACCGCTACGGCGGCAATCAACTCGCCACCTTCATCGACTGCGAATCCCTGTCCGACTCAGGATATGCAAAGGATCGCACAGGGAAATCAATTTTTCCGAAACGACATTCATCACTTCGCGCCAGCCGCGAGACGGCGGTTTTGACGTCCGCATCTTCACGCCCAAAAGCAGAGATCGATTTCGCCGGACATCCGACGCTGGGCACGGCGCATATCATCCGCAACAAGTTAGGCCTGACAACGGCAAACGAGATCACGCTCAACCTCAGGGTCGGCAAGATACCGGTCACGTTTTCAGAAGACTCGGTCGTATGGATGAAGCAAATGCCGCCCTCGTTCGGCGAGCAATTCGACGCCAGCACACTGGCCCAAGTATTGGGTATCGAGACGTCGGACATCGATCCGCGCTTCCCCATTGAAGAAGTCTCGACCGGTTTCCCGCACCTCATCATTCCGTTAAAAAGCCTGGATGCGCTCGAACGTGTCAAAGGTCAACAAGGATCAGCTACTTCACCCTGGTGGCCGATGCCTGGGCCAGGAACTTCTGGTATTCAGCCGGGAAGCATACGAACCGGGGCAGAGCCTGAGTGTGCGCGTATTTGCCGATTACTTTGGTGTCCCCGAAGATGCCGCCACCGGCAGCGGCAACGGCTGTCTTGCCGCGTACCTGGTGCGCCACAAACTTTTTGGTTCACCGAACCTGAATGTCCTCGCAGGCCAGGGTTATGCAATGGGGCGACCCTCCACACTGGCGTTGCGCGCAAACGAAAATGAAGAGGGAATCGAGGTATTTGTAGGTGGAAGTGTGGTTGACGTGGCCCAAGGTTTCTGGGGCTAACCATGCTGGACATCTCGATCCTGTGTTCCCTCGCCTTCTGTGCCGGCCTGATCGATGCAGTGGTCGGCGGCGGCGGGTTGATCCAGATTCCGGCTCTGCTCAATGCATTTCCTACCGCACCGGCCGCAACCATCTTTGGCACCAACAAGATCGCCTCGGTATGCGGCACCTCGTTGGCAGCCCGTTCATACATGGGGAGAGTGAGCATTCCATGGAGCCTGGTGCTGCCTGCTGCAGTTAGCGCCTTCGTCATGTCCTTCCTCGGCGCGGCAGCCGTGTCTTTTGTCCCGCAGGCATCGATGCGGCCTTTGGTGCTGGTACTGATCATTGCCATGGCCATCTATACCTTCGTAAAGAAAAATTTCGGGGCGATACAACGTCCGATGGAGATCGGGACACGCGAACGCGTGCTGTCGGTCATCATCGGCGGCGGCATCGGCTTTTACGATGGAATATTCGGCCCGGGAACAGGGAGCTTCCTGATCTTCCTGTTCATTCGCTACTTTGCCTTCGATTTTCTGCAAGCGTCCGCATCGGCAAAATTCGTGAACATCGCCACCAACATCGCCGCACTGATATTTTTTGTTCCATCTGGCCATGTGCTGTACGCGATCGCGCTGCCCATGGCCATCTTCAATATGCTCGGCTCCTTTACCGGGACCTGGGTGGCAATGAAACGCGGCACGGGTTTCGTGCGCATTTTGTTTCTGTGCCTCTTGGTCGTTCTGATTGCCAAACTCGCTTACGATATGGTGAGAACTGCTTAATGGCATTTGTTCCGCAGTACAAACTGGGGCTTTAGCCTGGCCATGCTTGGGCAACAGAATGAACTCCGTCGGGGATGCTCTTTTGTTCCATTTATGGAACAGCCCATCCCGGATTGACGCTTTATCTTTGCTGGCGCTCAACCTACCATGCGTGCACTTTCTTTCCATGGAATCTGGAACAGAAAACTGGGGCAGCGCCGTTCCGCTGCAAACGTAAGGCGAAGCTCCAATCCCGGTACCCACGTACCTTGGTCGCACAGCCGCTGAAATCAGAGGGAAAATAACATGTCAGACAAGAAACCGCATATCGCCCAGAAATCTCCTTTTGCCATTGAGGTTGAAGCCGGCAAAAGCTATTGGTATTGCACCTGCGGCAAGAGTGCCGGTCAGCCTTTTTGCGATGGCAGCCACAAGGGGAGCGAGTTCACGCCCAAGGAGTACAAGGCGGATAAATCGGAAACAGTCTACTTCTGCGGCTGCAAGCATAGCGGCAACGGCATGACTTGCGACGGTACGCACCAGAATCTGTAATCAAACCGGGGCGGCAATGAGTGCCGCCCTCACGCAACCTCTCCATCGACATAAAACCACTTCCCGTCTTCACGCACGAAACGGCTGACTTCCTGTAGCCGATAGGCGCGACCATGCACTTTGTAGCGCGCGACAAATTCGACGATGGCATGTTCTGCATCGGGCTGTTCGTGACGTTTGACTTCCAGCGCTATCCATTTGGTTGGTGCTTCTTGCGCCAGACCAAGCTGTGCCGGGCGCGTGGAAGGATGCCATGTCGCCAGCAGGTAGTCTTCTCGCAGCAGGGTGTAGGCGGTATAGCGTGAGCGCATCAGCGCTTCAGCGTCGGGGACAACTTCGTTATGGTCCAGATAACGCGCACAGCAATCGGAGTAGGGTTTATTGCTACCGCAGGGGCAAAGGTCGCGTGGGGTTTTCGTATTCATTTAGCGAAAGAAATTTAATCCGTTCGGGCTGAGCCTGTCGAAGCCTATTAAGAAATCAATTTAGTTGAACGTTCACCCTTCGACAGGCTCAGGGCGAACGGTCTTATTTACACATCTTTAGTTTTGCCACAACGGCGGCTCATCCATCAACGCGATCTGTTCGCGCAATTCAAGTACCCGGTTCTGCCAATATATCTGCGTGTTGAACCAGGGGAACGCCTGCTTGAACGCGGCATCGTCCCAGCGCCGTGCAAGCCAGGCGGAATAGTGGATCAGGCGCAGCGTACGCAAGGCTTCGATGAGATGCAGTTCGCGCGCGTCGAATTCGTAAAAATCCTCGTAGCCGGCCAGCACATCACCCATCTGCCGCACACGGTCTTCGCGTTCGCCCGAGAGCAGCATCCACAAATCCTGCACGGCCGGCCCCATGCGGCTGTCGTCGAAGTCGACAAAGTGCGGGCCATCGTCCGTCCACAGCACGTTGCCTGCATGGCAATCGCCGTGCAGTCGCAATTGCTTCACGTCACCGGCACGGTCGAAACAGTGGCGAACGCCATCCAGTGCCTGCTGCACCACACTGCGATAGGCCGCGTCGATGTCTGCGGGGATAAACGCGTTGGCCAGCAAAAAGTCGCGCGGCTCGATGCCAAAGGTTTCCATGTCGAGCGTGGGACGATGCTGATACTTCTTGATGGCGCCGACGGCATGGATACGGCCGAGGAAACGCCCCAGCCATTCGAGGGTGTCGCGGTTTTCCAGCTCGGGAGCGCGGCCACCATGCTTGGGAAACAGCGAGAAACGAAATCCGTTGAAGGGATGCAGGGTTTTGCCATTGATCACCAGGGCAGGCACAACAGGTATTTCGCGCTCTGCCAGCTCCTGCACGAAGGCATGCTCTTCCAGTATGGCGTCATCCGTCCAGCGTTGCGGACGGTAGAACTTGGCCACCAGCGGTGAGCCCTCTTCGATGCCAACCTGGTACACGCGGTTCTCGTAGCTGTTGAGTCCGAGCAGACGGCCATCGCATTGCAGGCCCACACTCTCCAGTGCGTTCAGCACGCAGTCGGGAGTGAGTGAAGAGAAAGAGTAATCCTGGTTGGTATCCATGGGGACAACTATAGCCCAGCAGGGTGCGCTTGCGCACCCTGCATAAGCTTACCTCTTGTGCTTCTGAACGTCGGCGAGTCCCAACGCATTCCAGCCTTCATGTCCCAGCTTGCGCATGGTTTCGATGTTCTTTTCAAATATTTGCTCGGCTTCCGGAAATGCGGCTACTGCCCGATCGATGCTGTCTTCGCGCAATATGTGCAAAGTCGGGTAGGGCGAACGGTTGGTGTAGTTGGTGATGTCGTCCAGCTCGGTATCCAGGAATTGATATTGCGGGTGCATGCTGGCGACTTGCAGCTCGCCCGCCAGATCGACATCTTCCAATGCCGCATCGACCACAGCCAGAAAATCGTTGTAGTCGAGGAAGTCGGTCAAGACATGCGGATGGATCAGCAAGATCGTATCGATCGCCTCTGGGCTGGACTCGGCCAACACTTCGAACTCGCGCAGCACATCGGCCAGCAACTCCTCTGGCGTTTGCGCGGCGCTGACCACGTAACGAATCTGGTTCTTGACCTGCACGCTCTTGGCGAACGGGCACAGGTTGAGGCCGATCACCGCACGCTCGACCCACAGTCTGGTGGCGGAGATGGCTTCTTCGTCAGTAACCGCAGCGCTCATCAACGACCACGCCCGCCGGAACGATGTTGTGCCGAAGCCGGAACAGCAGCACCGCGGCCTGCACCACCCGCCGGCTTACCGGCTGCGCCACTGCGCGGCGCGCCACCTGTGCGAGCTTGTCCGGTTGCAGCGCGCGCCGCGCCGCCTGAACGCGGTGCGGATTGGCCGCGACCTTGTCCACGTCCGCCCTGACCGCGATTCTGGCCGTTCAGGATCGGTTCGGCCTTGATGCGCGGGTCCGGCTCGAAACCGGGTACTTGCACCACGGAAATCTCACGCTTGATGAGGCGTTCGATGTCGTGCAGCAATTTGTGTTCGTCGATGCATACCAGCGAACTGGCTTCGCCGTTGCTGCCCGCACGTCCGGTACGTCCGATGCGGTGCACGTAATCTTCCGAGACGTTGGGCAGCTCGTAGTTCACCACATGCGGCAGTTCGCTGATGTCGATGCCGCGCGCGGCGATGTCGGTCGCCACCAGCACTTGCAGCTTGGCGGTCTTGAATTCGGCCAGTGCGCGCGTACGCGCCGCCTGGCTCTTGTTGCCGTGAATCGCCAGCGCCGGGATACCTTCCTTGTTCAGGTGATCCGCCAGGTTGTTCGCACCGTGCTTGGTGCGCGTGAACACCAGCACCTGGAACCAGTTGTGTTCCTTGATGAGGTGGGTGAGCAGCACGCGTTTCTTTTCGCGGTCAACCGGATATACGCGTTGCTCGATCAATTCGGCAGTCGCATTGCGGCGTGCCACTTCGATCAGCACCGGGTTGTTCAGCAGACCGTCGGCCAGCAACTTGATCTCGTCGGAGAAAGTGGCGGAGAACAGCAGGTTCTGGCGTTGCTTGGGCAACACCGCGAGAACGCGCTTGATGTCGCGGATGAAGCCCATGTCCAGCATGCGGTCGGCCTCGTCCAGCACCAGTATCTCGACATGCGACAAGTCCACCGTCTTTTGCTGCAAGTGGTCGAGCAAACGTCCCGGTGTCGCCACCAGGATGTCGACGCGGCCATGCAGCTGCTTGATCTGCGGATTGATGTTGACGCCGCCGAACATCATCATGGATTTGAGCGGCAGATATTTGCCGTACAGGCGCACGCTTTCTTCCACTTGAGCCGCGAGTTCGCGCGTGGGTGTGAGCACCAGCGCACGGATGTGCGCTTTGCCTGCAACCGGCTTGGCCATCAGGCGCTGCAACAGCGGCAAGGTAAATCCGGCAGTCTTGCCGGTGCCGGTCTGGGCGCCGCCCATCAGGTCGCCGCCCTTCAAAATGACGGGAATGGCCTGCGCCTGGATCGGCGTGGGTTCGGTATAGCCGCGCTCGGTAACGGCACGGACGAGTTCATCGGACAAGCCGAGAGATGCAAATGACATATTATCTTTCTTTCTTAATACAAACGGCCTGTCGCCCTGAATGAGCGCCAGTCTGAGGCAGAATGAGGGGATACAACGAACCGAAATCGGTAGCGACAACTAGACTGAAACGATATCGCGGCGCGCAGTGTAACACTTTATGGTCCGGAATAATTGCGGCTGCACGCGGCTCGCATTATGATGGCGCGGTTCCTCACACTGCACGACCTATATTAAGCCAACCTCAAACCTGCTTTTCCATTCCGGGAGAACGTCATGAAAATACCATTTGCTGTTGCAAAGTTGTTCGCCATTGCCGCACTGGCTGCATTCATCGCGGCCTGTTCCAGTACGACGAAAGTAGAAAGCGACCTGGGACTCAAAGGCGCACCCGACTGGGTCAACCAGGGCAGCAGCATCCTGAACGACAAGGATGGTCGCCTGTTCCACGGTGTCGGTTCGGCCTCCCCGACCGGAGATATGTCGCTGCAAAAATCAGTCGCGGATGACCGGGCGCGTGCCGAAGTGGCACGTGTGCTCTCGTCCTACATGGATGTGGTTTCCAGCGACTATATGGCTTCCGCCAAGTCGGGCGAGGCCGGCGCAGCCGAGGAATCGGTATCGCGCCAGATCAAGAACCTGAGCAAAATCAATCTGACCGGCGCCAAGATCATCGGCTCCTGGCGCGACCCGAAGTCCAACATCATCTATTCCATTGCCGAACTGGACATGAATCACGTCAAGAGCACGCTGAACGGAGTGCAGGACATGAACACGGATTTGAAACGCTATATTGAAACCCAGGCGGACAACATTTTTGACCGCGTTGCCAAGGAGAAAAAATAATGAATCGGTCCCTATTTTCGACGAAGTCCGCTGCCATCATGATGCTGCTGGCAATGTTTGCGAGCGGTTGTTCCACCACGGTAGAGCGCGTGGAGACGGACAAGACGATAGACCTGAGCGGCGCCTGGAACGACACGGATTCCCAACTGGTATCGGCCGAGATGATTCAGGATGTGCTGGCCCGCACTTGGCTGGAAGATTTTACCCGTACCCAGAAACGGCAGCCGGCGGTGATCGTTGGTGAAGTTCGCAACCTGAGCCACGAGCATATCAACGTCAATACCTTCGTCAGCGATCTTGAACGCGAGATGATCAATTCCAATCGCGTGCAATTTGTCGCGTCATCCACCGAGCGTCAGGAAATCCGCGATGAGCGCAAGGACCAGGATTTGAATGCAACCGAAGCCACGCGCAAGGCAATGGGCGCAGAAAAAGGCGCCGACTTCATGCTCCAGGGCACCATCAATACCATCATCGACGCGTCCGGCAGCACGCAATTGCGTTTCTATCAGGTCGATCTGACCCTGATCAGCCTGGCCGATAATCGCAAGGTTTGGATTGGACAAAAGAAGATCAAGAAACTGGTAGGGCGCAGCAAGCTGACGTACTAGCCCGCAGATGACGCGATCCCGAACTTCCACCCTGCTCTTGCGCGACAGGATGGAAAGTCTGCCGGTGTATGCCGGCAAGCTTTCCGTCGCGCTGGCCGCCATGGCCTGCGTCCTGGCCCTGAACGGGTGTGCAACTTACAGCAATTCGTTCGCAACCATCGAACACCAGTTGTCAGGACAACAGTACGATGACGCGCTGAAGACGATCGAGACCCAATCCAAGGACAAGAAAGACCACGTGCTGTATCTGCTCAATAAGGGCATGGTGCAGCGCATGAAGCGCGATTTTGCGGCTTCCAATGCATCGCTGGAAGCGGCCAAGCAGGAGATGGAGCGTCTGTACGCCGCCAGCGTCAGCCAGAATGCGTTGTCCGTCGTGGTCAACGATGCCACGGTAAGTTACGCCGGGGACGATTACGAACAGGTGCTGGTACATCTGTACATGGCACTCAATTACCTGGAACTGGGACAGCCGTATGAGGCCCGGGTGGAAGCATTGCAGATCGATGTCAAGCTGCGCGAAATCGAGGAGAAAATCCCCGACAGCAAATTTACCGAGGATGCGCTGTCGCGCTATCTTGCCGGCATGATCTACGACGAATTGGGCGAGTGGAGCGATGCCATGATCGCCTATCGCAAAGCGTATGAAGCCTACAAGAATTACCAGACCAATTTTTCCATGTCCATGCCGCCCATGCTCAAACTCGACCTGGTGCGGCTGGCTCAGCGCGAGGGATTAAACGATGAACTCGCGCAGTACCAAAAAGAATTCGGTATGGAGCCAACAAAGCCGACAAAAGCGGCAAACAAGAAAGTCGATAACGGCGAGCCGGAAGGCGAACTGGTCTTCATCCTGAACAACGGCCTGGCACCCATCAAGCGCGAGGAGATGATCCGCGCCTGGGCGCCACCTCCCTCCGTCGTGGTGGATGCCGCCAGACGCTCCTCGAACCGGAACACGAAAGCGCCCACTCCACCCGTGGTGGTCAACATCGCCCTGCCCTATTACCAATCCCGCCCCAACCGGGTGACGTGCGCACGCATCAGCGTCTCCGGCAAAGAAATCGATACCCAGATGATGGAAGATATCGACGGTATCGCCCGCGCCAGCCTTAAAGCACGCATGCCTGCCATTACCGCCCGTGCCGTAGCCCGGGCAATTGCCAAGGGCGCGGTGCAGGAATCGGTGGATAGGGCAGGCCAGAACCGGGACGATGCGGGGGCGCAACTGATCGGTTCCCTGCTCGTGCGCGTAGCCGCCATTGCCACCGAACGCGCCGATACCCGCAGTTGGCTGACGCTGCCCGCCAACATCCAGATGGCCCGCCTTCCATTGCCGCCGGGCAGTTACGATGTAGCAGTCGAACTGCTCGGGAGTAACGGCCAGGTGATCGAGACCCGGACGTTTCCGCAAGTCGCCATCCGCAAGGAACACAAGACATACCTGACCCAACATTCGATGCCATAATGTATTCGCCTACCAGGAGATGAAAATGAAACTCTCTGCCTTTACCGCATTTGTTCTGACGTCCTCCCTCCTCGCCGGCTGTGCCAGCCAGCCGACCGTACCCGACTGGATCTCGGGTGACAGCGCCAAATACAAAAGCGAGCAATACCTGATCGGACGCGGACAGGCGTCCACGCAGGAGGAAGCAAAGGATCGCGCCCGCGCCGATGTGGCCAAGGTTTTCCAGGTAGCGGTGGTTGCGAGCAGCGAGGATATACAGCGCTCAAAATCCGACGCCTCGGGAGCGCCGCATTATGAAGAAGAAGCTTCGCGCCAAATCAGCACGCGCACCGACAAGATCATCAGCGGCATCCAGATCGCAGAGTTATGGCAAGACCCGGCCAACGGCAGCTATCATGTGCTGGCCATCCTGCCGCGCCTGCAGGCTGCAGCCAGCCTGCGCCAGCAAATCGGCGAACTGGACGATGCCACCCGCAATTACATCGAACAATCGCGCAAGGAAGACGACCTGTTCCTGAAGATTGCCGGCGCCAGCCATGCGCTGGAACTGCAACACGAGCGCGAAGCGCTGCAAAAGAACCTGCAAGTCGTGGACATCACCGGACGCGGCGTGGAACCGCAATGGAACAGCGGCAAGCTTGAGGCAGACCTGGGGATGTTGTTGAAACGCGTCAGCATCGCTCCGCGCGTAGTGCCTGAGCGCTCCAGCCGGGTTGGAAAAAATCGTGGCCGGCGCATTGGCACAAGCCGGTTTCATGCCGGATACCGGCGATCACCCGGCATTCGTCTTGCAGGCCGACATGAACCTGACTGATCTGGGATTAAAGGATGGCTGGTACTGGCAACGCGGCAACCTGGATATCACCCTGACCGAAACCGCCAACAACCGGGTACGCGGCACCCGGCACTGGAGCATCAAGGCCAATGCGCAGAACAAGGATGGCGCCACGCTGCGCGCCATGAATCAGGCCGACACCGTCCTCAAGCAGGAGCTGGGCAACGCGATCATCGAAATGGCGACCGCTCGGTAGTAAGCAGCGAGTAGCTATCTCGGCGGTACTGGGTGGCTGGGGCCGGTGCTCGGCCATTACGGACTGTTGTATGGTAAGTTTCATCTACAGATGAAAGACCGCTATGTGTACTTTTACTTAGCGCGTACTTTCGGCCAAAACCAGTCTTTCAAATATAGGAGAATAAATTGAGTAAAGCATTAATCCCAGTTTCCTGTCCACATTGCGGAGCTCTTTTTGCTTCACGTGCTATTCACATTAGCGGCAACGTTCAAGGTCTGACTCTCAGTGGCAACAAAGAAACGTGCCCTTACTGCGGGAATATGGCGTTAATAGTAGATGGTGTATTCAATGTTGCCGACAACGTATTGTCTATAATTTCCGCGCCAAACGTCACAAAGCAAATGTTGGCTTCTTTTGAAGAGGCTATTAAGAAAGCTTATGCTGAAAAATCCGACCCTGAGCAGTTGGCCAAAGAAGTCGAAAAGATAGACCCCTCTTTTGGAGAGGCCGTTCGGGAGGCGGGAAAGAATAATGGGTATTAGTGAGGAAGCGTTTCTGGTGCTTAGTCTGTTATCGGCGAGCTACTCTTAATGGATGTCGATCTGTCAGTCTCGAAGTTCTTTTTTGAGAAAGTAGGATTCTGCTTGTCAGGGATTCGTCTCATTGTCAGCAAGATTACGTAATTCGCCGCCAGCAGATAGATTACTCGTATGGTCACGAAATCCGCATAGCTTTAAAGTACCATTCTAAGCTTCGACTTTGCAGTCTGCAATTCAAATCGACAGAAAGAGCTGTCAGGTGATTGGCACGCTTAATCACCTAATGGGCTATGGGATATATGCCAGACTGCAGGAACTGGTTCATGGACTGGCGTATCGGCTCCGCAATTAAAAGACGTCCTGAGAAGTTGCTACGTCTTCAAGGGTTAAAAGTGTGAACTCGGCAAACTGAATAGCGGACGCTCCGGCAGACTAAAACGACATCATTTTCGGTAAACCGCGAGCGTCAGCAATTGCCGAGCACCGTACGATGCCCGCCAGATAAAACTTTAATACTTGCTTAGACGTTGAACAGGAAATTCATTACGTCGCCGTCCTGCACGACGTAGTCCTTGCCTTCGACGCGCATCTTGCCCGCTTCCTTCGCACCGTGTTCTCCCTTGCACGCGATGAAGTCGGCGTAGGAAATGGTCTGCGCGCGGATGAAGCCCTTTTCGAAATCGGTATGGATCACGCCGGCTGCTTGCGGTGCGGTATCGCCCTTGTGGATGGTCCAGGCGCGTACTTCCTTCACGCCTGCGGTGAAATAGGTTTGCAGACCCAATAGCTCGTAACCGGTGCGAATCAGGCGGTTCAGTCCGGGTTCGTCCAGCCCCAGGTCGGCGAGGAATTCCTTCTTGTCGGCATCGTCGAGATCGGCCAGTTCGGCTTCGATCTTGGCACACAGCGCAACGACCGGCGCGCCCTCCTTCGCTGCGTGTTCGCGCAGGCGATCCAGGTGCGGGTTATTTTCGAAACCGTCTTCCAGCACGTTGCCGACATACATCGCCGGCTTGATGGTGAGCAGGCACAACGGTTTGATGATCTGCTTTTCATCGTCGCTCAGGGCGAACGTACGCACCGGCTTGCCCTCGTTCAGGTGCGGCAACAATCGCTCCAGAACCGACACCAGCTTCTGCGCATCCTTGTCGCCGGACTTGGCTTTCTTGCCGTCGCGCTGGATGGTTCGCTCCACCACTGCCATGTCGGCAAGCGCCAGCTCGGTCAGGATGACCTCGATGTCGGACAGCGGATCGACGCGTCCGGCCACATGCACCACGTTCTCGTCTTCGAAGCAGCGCACGACGTTCACGATCGCGTCGGTCTCGCGGATGTTGGCGAGGAACTGGTTGCCCAGACCTTCGCCCTTGGAGGCGCCCGCCACCAGACCGGCGATATCGACGAATTCGACGATGGCCGGCTGCATGCGTTGCGGGTTGACGATCTTTGCCAGCTCGGCCATGCGCGGGTCGGGCACCTCGACGATGCCGACATTGGGCTCGATGGTGCAGAACGGGTAGTTTTCCGCCGCGATGCCCGCCTTGGTCAGCGCATTGAACAGAGTGGATTTGCCCACGTTGGGGAGGCCGACGATACCGCATTTGAGACTCATGGTTTTTCTCTCTGTAAATTTGGATACAGGACACAGGATACGGGATACAGCAAATCCGCCCCCTGAATCCTGTCTCCCATATCCTGTTTCCTAATTGCTGTGCAGCTTCAACATCGCTGCTTCCAATTTTCCTTCGATGACGAGCGGCGCAACTTCCTGCGCGCGCTGCATCGCTTCCTCGATCAAAGTCTGTTCTTCCTTGCGCGGCGCGTTGAGGACGTAATTCACGACTTCCGAACGCTCGCCGGGATGGCCGATACCGACACGCAAGCGCCAGAAATCCTTGGTGCCGAGTTGCGCAATGATGTCCTTCAGCCCGTTGTGCCCGCCATGTCCGCCGCCCAATTTAAGCTTGGCGCTACCGGGCGGCAGGTCGAGTTCGTCATGCACCACCAATATCTGATCCGGCAATATCTTGTAAAACAGTGCCAGCGCCACCACCGCGCGGCCACTCACGTTCATGAAAGTCTGCGGTTTGAGCAGGTGCACCTCATGTCCGTGCAACGTTGCGCGGGCGACCAGACCGTGAAACTTGCTCTCGGCTTTGAAGTTTACGCTGTGTTTGCGCGCAAGTTCATCGACCCACCAGAACCCGGCGTTATGGCGCGTCGCTTCGTATTCCCGGCCGGGGTTGCCCAACCCGACTATCAGTTTGATTGGTTCGCTCATAATGAAAAAACCCGCCATGCAATTTTCGATCGCATGGCGGGTTGTTCCTGAAGTACAAATTACTTCTTGGCGTCTGCTGCAGGCTTCGCAGTTGCAGCAGCAGTTGCGGCAGCAGCTGCGGTCGACGCAGCAGATGCGGCCTCGGCAGCAGCGGCATCAGCCGCGGCTTCCACTGCACCGCGCGGCACTTGCACTGTCGCCACGGCATCGATCGCCTTGTGATGGCCTGCCACTTCAACGCCCTTGGGCAGCTTGACATCGGAAACGTGGATGGAATGGCCCAGGTCCAGGGTAGCCAGGTCCACTTCGATCGCTGTCGGCAAATCGGCCGGCAAGCAGGCGATGTTCAGATCGTTCAACACGTGGCTGATGATACCGCCGCCGGTCTTCACGCCGGGAGCGATGTCGGCGTTGATGAAGTGCAACGGCACTTTCATGTGGATCTTCTTCTTCGCATCGACGCGCTGGAAGTCGATGTGCAGCACTTGCTGGCGGAAAGGGTGCATCTGGAAGTCGCGCAGCAGTACGTCCTGCTTCTTGCCGTCCAGATCCAGCGACAGCACGGATGCGTGGAACGCTTCCTTGCGCAGTGCGAAATACAGTGTGTTGTGATCGATCTCGATCATGGATGCTTCGCCTGTTCCGTAAACGATCCCCGGGACGCGGTTCGTTTTACGCAGACGGCGGCTCGCACCCGTTCCTTGCGTTTTGCGTGTTGTTGCTGCGATTTCGATAGCCATTTTACTTCTCCACTTCTTGTGAAGCGCTCCGCGACCAGAGGCTTCGGGTTGCGCGATGACCAACATGGTCATCGCAAAAACAATTTCTAATCCATGAACAGCGAACTGACCGATTCTTCCGCGTTGATGCGGCGCATGGTCTCGGCCATCAGCTCCGCCACGCTCAATTGGCGTATGCGTTTGCAGTTGCGCGCTTCTTCGCGCAGGGGAATGGTGTCGGTGACCACCAGCTCGTCGATCGCCGATTTCTCCAGACGCTCGATTGCAGGGCCGGACAACACCGGGTGCGTACAGTAAGCGATCACGCGCTCGGCACCCTTTTCCTTCAGCGCATTGGCGGCTTCGCACAGGGTATTGGCGGTATCCACCATGTCGTCCATGATGATGCAGGTGCGGCCGGCGACGTCGCCGATGATGTTCATCACCTTGGCCACGTTGGGTTTGGGGCGGCGTTTGTCGATGATGGCCAGATCCGGATTCCAGGCGTTTGGCCAGCGCACGCGCACGCACCACACCGCCCACGTCCGGCGAAACCACCACCAGATTGCTGTAATTCTGTTTCCACACGTCCGACAACAGGATCGGCGCAGCGTAGATGTTATCCACCGGGATATCGAAGAAGCCCTGGATCTGGTCGGAGTGCAAGTCCATGGTCAGCAGGCGGTCGACACCGACGCCGACCAGCATGTCTGCCACCACCCTGGCGGTGATCGCCACGCGGGCCGAACGCGGGCGGCGATCCTGGCGCGCATAACCGAAGTACGGCAGTGCGGCCGTGATACGCGCGGCAGAGGCACGTTTCAGCGCATCCACCATCACCATCACTTCCATCAGGCTGTCATTGGTCGGAACGCAGGTGGATTGCAGCACGAACACATCCTTGCCGCGCACGTGTTCCAGGATCTCGACCATTATCTCGCCGTCGGAGAAACGACCTACGGTAGCGCGGCCAAGATGGATGTGCAGAAGCTTCGCCACGTCTTGCGCGAGCTTGGGATTGGCATTGCCGGTGAAGACCATCATGTCGCCGGACATGAGTACCTCGCAAAATTAAAATGGGCGCGAACGCCCATCACGACTTGATTAAGAATCTGGCTGGGGAGGTAGGGATCGAACCTACGAATGTCGGAATCAAAATCCGATGCCTTACCACTTGGCGACTCCCCAATAAACTTACCAGAAGCCATTTAGAACTACTGCGCTCGTAACGTTCTAAACCGCTTCTGTTGCTACAAAATCTTTTAGCGGGTGCTGCTGCAAACCACGCGCGACGAATCCGCGCATATTCGATGGCAACTGCCGCAATACCGCCTGTGCTTCCGCTTCCGTGGCAAACTCCGCAAACACGCAGGCGCCGGAGCCGGTCATCAGCGCGGGCGCGAACTTCGCCAGCCAGGCCAGATGTTCGGCCACTGCCGGGTACAACTTGCAGGCCACCGCTTGCAGATCGTTTTTCAGCCCGTTTGGCACCCTACCCGAAATTCAAGCCCCTTCGGAAGGGCGCGCATTGTCATCGAAATCGTATTTCGTGTCAATTCTGGATGCGTGAATATCTGTACCGTGGGCACATGCACCGGGGGGCACAGCACCACATACCACGCCTCGGGCAACAGATAAGGCTGCAGGCGCTCGCCCACCCCCTCGGCAAAGGCGTTGTCACCGAACACGAATACCGGCACATCGGCTCCCAGACTCAATCCCAGCTGCATCAGGCGTTCGCGCGACAGTCCCAAGCCCCCACAGGCGATTCAGCGCCAATAGCGTGGTCGCCGCATCCGAGCTGCCGCCGCCCAGGCCGCCGCCCATCGGGATGCGCTTTTCCAGCCGGATATCCACTCCCAGCGTGCAGCCGGCCTCCTGTTGCAGCAAGCGCGCGGCACGCACGCACAGGTCCTGCTCCGGCGGCACGCCGTCCAGCGCATTGACTCGGCGCACTGCGCCGTCAGTACGCAAGGTGAAAGTCAGGGTGTCGTTCAGATCGATGAAACGGAACAAGGTTTGCAACAGGTGGTAACCGTCGGCGCGGCGTCCGACCACATGCAGGAACAGATTGAGCTTGGCAGGTGCCGGGCAGGTGAGCGCGTTCATTGCGCTTCCCATTCGTCGATCAGCAACAGCACCTGAGTCCCTTCCCGTTGCAGTTTCATGCGCAACGGCAAAGCGTCCGGTGTCAGCGCCGCATAGCGCGTATAACTGATATCCCAACCCTGTTGATGCAACACGCTGAGTTGCCCGTTGGCATCGCGCTCGATGCTGGATGCGCCATCCGGTGCGGGCAAGGCAGTAACCCAGTAACGCAGTCCCGACAGCGGCAGATGCCAACCCAGCACTTGCTGCATCAAGGTTTCCATATCCTGATTGGTGTAATGCTTGTCGGAGGTATCCAGCGTAACTTCGTCCGCATCGCGATGGATGCGCGCTACCGTCTGCCCCAGGGGAGCGAGCAGCAATATTTCATCTTCCGCTCCACGGTGCACCCAGCGCAACCCGGCGCTTTCGTGCAGCTCGCCCTTCTGGATCGCGACGCGCCCGTTGAATGCAAATGGTGCGTCCGCCTGCAGCGGACGCTGCACTTCAACAGGTACATTCGCGCAACCCGAGAGCAGCGCAGCAAGCAGCAAAAGGGAACGACGCATATCAGGGAACGAAGCGCTTTATCACCGCTTTCAGGGCTTCGTTGTCCGGATTGGCCTTCGCACTGTCCGCCCATACCTTGCGTGCGGCATTCTTGTCGCCGCGTTTCCACAACACTTCACCCAGGTGCGCTGCAATTTCGGGATCGGGATCGGCCTTGAATGCTCTTTGCAGGAAATCGACGCTCTTGTCCAGATTGCCCAAAAGGTATTGCCCCCAACCCATGCTGTCGATGATGGCCGCATCGTCGGGCGCGAGTTGATAGGCTTTTTCCACCAGCTTGATCGCTTCCGGGATACGCTGATTGCGATCCAGCAGGCTGTATCCGAGCGCATTGTAGGCGTGCGCATTATCCGGCGCGATTTTCATCAGCTTGCGTATCAGTTGCTCGAACAGGTCTTCCTTGTTGAGTTTGTCTGCCGCCATCGCGGCCTGATACAGCAAATCGGGATTCTCTGGAAATTTCTCCAGCCCCCGCGCCAGCACCTCATAACTGCTTTCGTATTTCTTGTCCTCGCGCAACAGCTGCGCATCGATCATGATCAATTGCGCGCGCTGGGCATCAGTCTTCGCTTCCGCCTTGTGCAAAGCCTCGCGCGCCTCGCTCAGTTTGCCCGCCTTGTCCAGCAACGCGACTTCGCGCAAGCGGGCGGCATAGGTGTATTCCCCGTCTTTTACCAAGCGGTATTCCACCAGCGCCGTGGCGTCGTTCTGTCGCGCTTCGTTAAGCTGCGCAAGGTAATAATGCAGCGTGCTCTCGTCTTTGGCCCCCTTGCCGAGGGCTTGTTTCAATTCCTGCTCGGCGCGCGCGTAGTCGCCCATTTGCATGGAAATGAGCGCAACGGCAAAGGCCAGGTCGGGGCTGTCGGGACGATCCTTCAGCAAATGCTGAAATTCTTCGCGTGCTTCCGCATATTGTTTCTGGCTAAGCAAGGCCCGCGCATAGTAAAGACGCAGGTCTTTCATGTCCGGATGTGCATCCAGATACTTCTTCAGCAACGCCAGCCCTTTGGGCGGATCGACATGCAGATATAACTCCGCTTCGAACACAGCGGCGACGTCCCAATCCGGACGCAACGTCACCGCCCGGTGAATCTCGGTCAAAGCCAGATCGTTCTTGCCTGCCGCGACTGCCGCTTCCGCCACGGCCCAGTGGCCTTCAGCAACGTCCGGGTAGGAACGGGTCACCTCGATCAACCATTGGAGGGCGGCAGCCTTGTCCGGTACGCGCGCGATCAGGGGATAGATGCTGGTAAAGGTGCGTCCGGCATTCTCGGGATCTGCCTGCAGGACATCCTTCAGAATCGGGCTCGCTTCCTGCAATTTCCCCCCGCTCAACAATAGCGAGAGCAGCATCTGCTTGGCCAGAGGCGAGGCAGGCTCCAGGTCTTCCCACAATTTGAACGCCTCGACCGCCGTGTCGTATTGACGGGCCTCGTACGCCAGCTGCGCGGCACGTCTCGCCACACGGGGATCGCGCGTACTCTTGGCCAGATCGAGATAAGCCTGTGCCGCCAGCTCCGGTTTGCCGCGTTGCGCGGCAATATCGCCCAGCAGGAATTCATACAGCAAATGGTCGGTCAGGGCCACGCTGGGCAAGACCGGTTTGGGCGCTTCGACGATCTGCTCCAGACTTGCCTTGCCGGCGGCACCGGCGTGTTCTCCACGGCCTGTTGCGGCACCTGCGCGCAAGCAGCCAGCAAAGGGAAAACGGCAAACAGGAAATAGCGTATTGAGAAGTTCATCATATCCGTACGTTTCCGGGCAGGGTTGTATATTATCTGAGCTCTACCCCTATCGGGCAATGCTTTAATCGGAAGCCGGTGGCTGACTTGCCTTGATGCTACCTTCTTCGGCAAAGACCGGGAACAAAAGCGGCAGCAGCAGCAGGGTGAACAACGTAGCCGAGACAATACCGCCGACGATCACCACGGCAAACGGGCGCTGCGTCTCGGAACCAATCCCGTGCGACAACGCGGCGGGCATCAGTCCGATACCCGCCATTAATGCCGTCATCAGGATGGGGCGCAGACGTGCGACCGCACCTTCCATTACGCTCTCGACCAACGGCAGGCCGTTGCGCATGCCCTCGATGAATTGCTCCACCATGATCACGCCGTTCTGCACCGAAATACCGGCCACGGCAATAAAGCCAACCGCAGCTGAAACGGACAGATGCAAGCCGGCCAGCCCCAAGCCCGCAATGCCGCCGATCAGTGTGAACGGCACCATCAGGAGTACAAGCAGGGCTTTGCGCATGGATTTGAATGCCCAAAACAGCAGCACGAATATCATCAACACTGACAGGGGCACAATGACCTTAAGCCGTTTAAGGGCGCGCTGCTGGTTCTCGAACTGGCCGCCCCAGGTCATGTTGTAACCGGGCGGCAGTTTCACCTGCTCGCTCACTTTTTCCATGGCTTCGGTCACAAAACTGCCCTGGTCGCGTCCCAGCAGATTTGCCTTTACGGCCACTACGCGCCCGCCTGCTTCACGGCCGACTCGCGCGGCGCCCTGGCGCACCTGGATATCGGCGATGGAACCCAGTGGCAGGGTACCGCCGTTCGGCAACGCAATAGGCAGGTTCGGTACGTCATCGACGGCATCGCGGCTTGAATTGTCCAGTCTCACTGTTACATCAAAACGGCGACCGCCCTCGTAGAACACATTGACGGCACTTCCGCCGAACGCCGTCTGGATGGTCGCATTCACGTCGTTGATGTTGAGTCCATAGCGCGACATGCTGATGCGGTTCAGTGTGATATTGAGTTCGGTCTGCCCCCCCACTTTGATCGCGGCCACATCCGCCGCGCCGCGTATGCTGCTGAGGATGTTGGCGACCTGGGTTGATTTGTCCTCGAGTATCTCGAGGTCGGGACCGAATATCTTGACCGCGATCTCCCCTTTCACGCCCGACAACGCCTCCTCCACGTTGTCCTGGATGACTTGCGAGAAATTGGTCGGCACGCCGGGAATGGCGTGAATCCGCTTCGTCATGTCGGCGATCAGTTCATCCTTGTCTGCAAAACGCCAGGTGTCGTGAGGATTGAGGTCCGCCATGATTTCCAGGTTGTTCGGGCCTTTCGGATCGGTGCCGTCGTCCGGGCGACCGACTTGCGTGGTGACGTTATTGACTTCGGGATAGGATTTGCAGGATGGCACGTACCTGCCGCTCGACTTCTTTGGTCTTGTCCAGCGCCGTGGCCGGCGGCAGGCTGATGGTCAGCCAGATGTTGCCTTCGTCCAGCTTGGGCAGGAACTCGCTGCCGAGCAAGGGCGAGCCCGCCAAGGCCACGGCCAGCATGCCGATCGCGGCCAGAACGATAGCTTTGCGCCGCGTTTCGGCCCACAGCAACAGGCGGCGATAGCGTTCCTGCAATTCGTGCATCCAGTTGCTGTGCTTCTCAGCCAGGTCTTTGGTCTTTACTGCATAGCACAGCAGGGTCGGTATCAGGGTCAGGGTCAGTAGAATCGCGCCGATCAGGGCGAAAGTCAGCGTGAATGCCATCGGCGAGAATATTTTCCCTTCCACGCGCTGGAAGGTAAAGATCGGCACGAACGCCAGGATGATGATGAGCTTCGCAAACAGGATGGGACGGCCCAATTCGATCCCGGTCTGCTTGATGAGATGGATGCGCCAGCCGTAAGTATGGTGCTGCGGCAATTCATCCAGCTTGGCCAGGGCAAGCTTCACCATCAGCGCTTCAACCAGCACCACCGCACTGTCGATGATGATACCGAAGTCCACCGCCCCGAGCGAAATCAGGTTGGCGGATACGCCACGCGCATCCATCAGGATGAAGGCGAACAGCATGGCCAGCGGGATGATGATGGCGACGGTCAGCGCCGCATACCAGTTGCGCAGGAACAGGATCAGGATGGCCACCACCAGTAACGCGCCGACGATCAGGTTTTCGGTGACGGTATGCACGGTGTGGCGGACCAGGTCGGTTCGGTCGTAGTAGGGAACAATCTTCACGCCGGGCGGCAGCTTCGTCGAAAGCTCATCGATACGCTGCTTGATGCCCTCCACCACCTTGCTGGCATTCTGCCCCTTGGTCATCTGCACGATGCCTTCGACGATGTTGTCTTGTTCGTTGAAGGCAACGATACCGGAGCGAGGGCGATAGCCGATGGCGACTTCGCCGACGTCGCTCACCAGCACGGTCTTGCCATCCTTGGCGGTAACCACCACGCGTGCGATGTCATCCAGACTTTGAAACAGACCGATGCTGCGCAGCACCAGCGCCTCATCGCCGCGCCGTATCACGCCGCCACCGGTATTGCTGCTGTTTGCTGCTATCGCCTGCGACACCTGGTCGATGCTGACGCTGTATTTGCGCAGCAGGAAGGGATTGACGCGTACCTGATATTCCTTCACCGTGCCGCCAAAACTGTTTACATCCGCCACGCCGGCCACCTGACGAATTGCCGGACGCAGCACCCAGTCCTGCAGGGCACGCACTTCATTGAGCGACATGTCAGACGGGGCGTCCAGCACATAGCGATACATCTCGCCTACCGCGTTGGTCAGCGGCGCGAGTCCGGGCTGAATTCCCGGCGGCAAAGTGACGTTCTGCAGCTTTTCCATCACCTGCTGCCGGGCAAAATAATCGTCGGTATTGTCGGCAAAGGTGAGCGTGACGACTGACAGCCCGGTGATCGAAACGGAGCGCAGCTGGGTCATGCGCGGGACACCGCTCATTTCGCGCTCGATCGGCAGAGTGATGCTGCGTTCGACTTCCTCCGGTGCCTGCCCCAGGGATTGGGTCACAACCTGCACCTGCACATCCTGCACGTCGGGGAAGGCTTCGATCGGCATATCCTGCACTGCACGCCATCCGACAATCGCCAGCACCAGCGCGGCGGCCAGCACGAACACCCGCTGTTGCAGCGCGAAGGAAAGTAATTTGTCTAACATATCGTGACTAACAGGCCGAGATCAATCATTGCCCGCCAGCTCTGAGTTCAACAGCAAGGCACCGGTGGTCACCACGCGTTCGCCGACATGCAGGCCGTCTTTCACGTAGCTATATTCGTGACTTTGCAGACCCAGCTCGATGTGACGACGCTGCAGCACGCCCGGAGCCTGTTCGACAAATACATAACTATGAAGCCCTTGCGAGAACAGCGCGGTATTGGGAATGCGCGGCATATTGTGGCGGTTGTCTGCGACCGGCGTAGCCCGCGCAAACATCTCCGGTCTCAGCCGGTTTGAACTGTTGTCAATCTCGGCACGCACCTGAATACGGCGGGTAACCGGATCGAGCGCCTCGGCAATGACCGTAATCTTGCCCTTGAAGATCTCGCTCGGGTAGGCGTCCACCTCTATCGACACCGGCTGCCCCGCCTTCACTTTATCCAGATAGAGCTCGGGTAAATCGATGAGTGCCCACAATTTTTTTGGTTCGGTAATCACGAACAACGGACTGGCGGCGTCGGTGCGCACCTCGCTGCCCAGGTTCACCTGGCGTTCGCTGATAGTCCCGCTGATGGGTGCCCGCAGGACGAACTTTCCGTCCGTGACAGAAGCCAGGCTTTGCAGATTGCGCAGCCGCGCTTCTGCCCTTTGCGCCTCGGCCTCGGCTTGATGAAAATCCGCCTCGGCCGATTCCTTGTCCTTGAGCGAGATGCCATTGACCTTCAATAACTCTTGCGCCCGATCATTCGCCTGGCGCTTGCGCTGCAGATCGGCCTGCGCCTTGACTTCATCCGATGTGGCCTGTGCATAGTCAGGTGCATCCAGCGTAAGCAGTTCTTCTCCTGCATTGACATTGCGTCCCGCATCCGCCGTAATCTTCAATACACGTCCGCCGATCGGCGAAAAAACGCGTGCGGTACGGTTATCGTCGTAAGCAAGACGCGCATTCAGGGAGTCGACCAACGGCTCCGGATAGCTTTCCACCGGTTTGATCTGCAAAAAGGCCAATTGCGGCGCATTCTCCTCGAAATGAATGGTATCGCCGGACGTTTTGGCAAGCGGCTTTTCCACACTCGCATCGGGTCTGGAACTTGCCTGAAACCGCTGCCAACCGATGTAGACCGCTACTAGAACTATGACGCCCAACAAAACCGGTACTATCTTTTTCAACTGATCACGCACTATTGTTTCGCCCCTGCCGTATCTTTTGCTTCACGATTCCACCAACCGCCTCCCAGCGCCTGAAACAGCGCGGCCGTGTCTCCCAGCCGGTTGGTCTGGGCCTGCACCAGATTGATGTTTGCCATTTGTTCATTTTGCTGTGCGATCAGCAGGGTCTGAAAATCCACCGAACCCGCCTCGTATTGTTTGCGCGTCAGATCGCCCATTTTGCCCGCCGCCTGCGCCGCCTCGGCGGCCGCTTTCAAAGCCCGGGCATCGGCCTGAATGACATACAGCGCGTCGGCCACGTTCTGCAAAGCGGCCATCACAACGCCGCGGTATTGCGCACCGGCCATCGTCAGCCCCTCTTTGGCGGCGCGCGATTTTGCGCGCAACGTCCCGCCATCGAAGATAGTCTGGGCCACATTCCCGGTCAGATCGAAAAAACCGCCGCCGTTCTTGAACATCCATGACGGTGACGAAGCCATGCCGCCTATCGCACCCGTGATGGCGAACTGCGGCAAGGTATTGGCAATCGCCACACCGTACTGCGCGCTGGCATAGTGCAATTCCGCTTCAGCGATACGCACGTCGGGACGTTGTTCCACCAATCTGGAGGGCAGGCTCAGCGGCAACGTTTGCGGCAGGTGCAAGTCATCCAGCGTGAACGTCTCTTCGATATCCTGATCCGGCGTATTACCTGCCAGCACACGCAACAGGTTGCGCGTTTGTTCCAATTGTTCCTGCAAAGGAACCAGCGCCTGCTGTGTAAGCGCGGAATTCATTTCCTGCTGCGTCACTTCCATCTCGGAAACGTAACCGAGCTTGAGCTGGTTACGCGCAATTTCCACCGCCTGCCGGTTCAACCCGACAATCCGGAGCTGGGCTTCGATCTGGGCACGCAGGGATGCTTCCTGGATCGCGGCGGCAACTACGTGGGAAGCCAGCGTAATGTAGGTTGCTTCCAACTGCATTTGCTGCATTTCAACCTGCGCCTGCGCTGATTCCACTTGCCTGCGGTTCGTGCCGAACACATCCGGTACATAACCGACAGTGAGTTGCGCGACGTGGAAGTTGTAGTAAGCGGGGCCGTTATATTTCGGGCCCGCCGGGTTGGAATAAGTCTGGATAACCGTACCGTTGCCTTGCTGTCCGGGCGAGTTACCGCCCATATTTCCCGCCAGTTTGTTGCGCGAAGGCGAGTAGCTCGCCACGACCGTGGGATAGAAGAAGCCCTGCTGCGCGGTGGTGTACTCCTTCGCCTGCTGCAATGCGGCCTGCGCGGCATCGATATCCGGGTTGGCCTTGAAGGCACGTTTGATCAATCCATCGAGTTGCGGGGACTGGAACAACTTCCACCACTCGCCGGGGATATCCTGGGCTTGAACGAACTTCTGCGCTTCGCCGAGGGGGGCCTGTGCGGTTGCGGTTTCCTGGGTCGTGGCAGGTGCCGCGTAACCTGTCGCAGCGGGAGCAGCCGGACGTTTGAAGTCCGGTCCCACGGCACAACCGCCCAATGCGGTCACCAGACAAAGCAATATCGATTTTTTTTGCAGTACTTTCAAACTGGCCACCCTGAATGCAAACCGAAACCGGACATGGACAACAATGGACCAAAGCGCCGGAAGTGCACGATTCTAACCGAGTTTTACCTTGTATCCGGAATATTACCGGACGCAAACGGTATCAAAACCCGCACACGGCTCGATCAG
>CAVQZH010000027.1:0-79067 GCA_963718345.1 uncultured Pseudomonadota bacterium
CCACACCCAGGAACGAACTCAACACCGACGGCCCGCGCCCGTAACGCGCGGCCACCACCAGACTCCCATCAGGTAAACCATGATCAGGTTGGCCAGGTCGAAGTGTTCGAATATGACCCAGGATATGCCGGTGCTGATGACCGTCGCGACAAAGGCCCACAAATAACCGGCGCGCCACCTGAACATCGGCTGCTGCTCCTCGGAAGCCAGCCCGAGATACAACCGGCTGCGCGAGAAATAGGGATTCTCCCGCGACTGCGACAGGATATTGGATTCCTTTCCCACCACGTGAATATCGATGTCCTTGGCCTGGCGGATGATCGTGTCGACCAGCGATCCGAACAGCCACCGCTTCCACTCCGACCTGGTCGGTTTTCCCAGCACGATACGCGTGGCGTTGCGGGTGCGGGCGTAGGCAATCACTTCCTCCGCCAGCTTGTAGCCGCTCAGTGTGGCTGTCTCCGCCCCCAGTTCTTCCGCCAGCTTGAGGGCGCGCAATATGTCATCGCGTTGCTGCCTGGAAAGCCGCTGCAGCTTGGCCGTCTCGATATACACCACGACCCACTCCGCCCGCAGCAGTTGCGCCAGCCGATATGCCGCGCGCACCAGGTTTTCGGCAGTGTCGCCCGGTCCGATGCAAACCAGCAAGCGCTCCTTAACCTGCCACACGTTCTGGATGGCGTGATCGTCGCGGTAGTCGCGCATCTGCGCATCCACCCGGTCCGCCGTGCGCCGCAATGCGAGTTCGCGCAGTGCGATCAGGTTGCCCTTGCGGAAGAAATTCTTCGCCGCGCGTTCCGCCTGCTGCGGCAGATAGACCTTCCCTTCTTTCAGGCGCTGCAGCAACTCGTCCGGCGGAAGGTCGATCAGCTCGATCTCAGTCGCCTCCTCCAGCACCGCGTCGGGAACCGTTTCCCATACCGGAATGCCGGTGATCTGCGAAATGACGTCGTTCAGGCTTTCGATGTGCTGAACGTTGACCGTGGTATAGACATCGATGCCGGCATCGAGCAATTCCTCCACATCCTGCCAGCGCTTGGCATGGCGCGAATCCGGCGCATTGGTATGCGCCAGCTCGTCCACCAGGATCAGTGCGGGATGGCGTTTGAGTGCAGCATCCAGATCAAACTCGCGCAACGTCGTATTCTGGTACTCCACCGTACGCATTGGCAGAATCTCCAATCCTTCCAGCAGCTGCTCTGTCTCGGCGCGCTTGTGCGTTTCCACATAGCCCGCGACCACGTCCAGGCCTTCGGCACGGCGCTCGCGTGCCGCCAGCAACATGCCGAAGGTCTTGCCGACACCGGCGGAGGCGCCGAAGAATATCTTCAGGCGGCCGCGGCGACGCTTCGCTTCCGCGCGCTGTACCTTTTCCAAAAGCGCGTCGGGGTCGGGGCGTTGATCGGCCATGGTTCTCTCGAGGAAATTACAACCAGCCGGACCGCTTGAAGCGGTAGTAGAGATATCCGCATGTGCCAATGATCACGGCCAGCGCCAGCGGATAGCCGTATTCCAGGGACAGCTCCGGCATGTTGCGGAAATTCATGCCCCATATTCCGGCGAACGCAGTGGCAACGGCGAAAATACCGGCCCAGGCAGCCAGGCGCTTGTTGATCTCGTTCTGCTCGATGGACACCGTGGACTGGGACACCAGTATCGCGGTGGTGATCGTGTCGCGTATAGCATCTATCGTGGAATTGATACGTGCAAGGTGATCATACACGTCGCGGAAATAATCCTGGGTGGTGGCACAGACTGGCGGCACGCGCCCGCCGTGCAGCTTGCCGGTTGCTTCCATCAGCGGCAAAACCGCATGTTTGAGCACCCCGACCTTGCGCTTGAGTTCATAGAGCTGCTCGATGTTGGCGAGGGAGGCGTTCTTGTCGAACAGGCGTTCCTCAATGGCCTCCAGCTGCGACTCAAGTTTATCGATCACCGGAAAATAGCGATCCACCACCGCATCCATCAAGGCATAGAGCACGAAACTGGAACCAAGCCGCAACAACTCCGGCTCGCGCACACAGCGCTCGCGCACGCCGAGAAAGCCCTGCTTGGTGCGATTGCGAATGGAAAGGATAAAATTGCGCCCCACGAAGATGCTGATCTCGCCGACCGCCAACTCGGCTTCGTCTGGTTCAATGATATGCATCACCACGAACAACTCATCGCCATATTCCTCGATCTTCGGACGCTGGTGACCATGCCGCGCATCCTCAACCGCCAGATCGTGCAGACCGAATTCCTTCTGCATCGTTTCGAGTTCGGCATCGGTCGTATCGCGCAACCCTACCCACACGAAACAATCATTTCGCTCGATGTAGTCACTGATTTCTTCAACCGCAAGGTCGGCGAGTTTGACGCCGTTCTGGTAGGCAACGCAATTTAGTAGCATGGCAAATTATGGTCAGTATTCAGAAAGTCAATTTGGGTACAAATCATCCAGCGTAAGCCTAAGGTCTGTTCCGTCCGGTCAAGTTTTCGCATTGAGTCGTAACAATCTGCCTGTCTCTAATAGCGCTTCAAAGCCTTCTATCGGAACCGGCTTGCTGAACAGATAGCCCTGAATGAAATCACAGCGATGTACCGTACTCAAAATATAGCACTGTGCATCCGTTTCGACTCCTTCGGCGACCACCTTCAGATTCAAACTATGGGCAAGGCTGATAGCGGCAACGCAAATAGCCACGGCATTATCGTTCGACTCAATGTTCGCGACAAAAGATCGATCGATCTTCACCTCGTCCAGCGGCAGCCTGCTCAGGTAGGAAAGCGACGAGTACCCGGTACCAAAGTCGTCCAGGGAGAAACCTACCCCTCGCGCTTTCAATGCGGCCATCTTGGCAATGATGTTGTCTATATTGGATATCAATACGCTTTCAGTCAGTTCCAGCTTGAGTAACTGGGGATTGGCACCGGTACGCTCCAGCACTTCAATCACCTGTTCGACAAAATCGTTCTGGTAAAACTGGTGTGTGCTGACATTGACGGCAATGGTGAGATTGCCCATGTGCGCCGTTTTGGCCCATTTGGACAACTGGATGCAAGCCGTCTCGAGCACCCACAGCCCCATGGGTAATATCAAACCGGTTTCTTCCGCCAATGGTATGAACTGATCGGGAGGCACAATACCGCGCGCCGGATGCGTCCAGCGGATCAGCGCTTCACATCCGACCGGATGGCGATCTCCATCCACCTGAATCTGGTAATACAGCTGGAACTGCAGTTTCTCGAGCGCTACCCGTAAATCGTTTTCCAGGCTTGCGCGGGTATTGATGGATTCCTGCATCTTCGGGTCAAAGAATCGAAGCATGTTGCGTCCCGATTTCTTGGCCTGATACATGGCGATGTCAGCCTGCTTTATTATTTCCTCAATCGTCTGCGATTGTCCTTTGAACAGGGTTGCACCGATACTGGGGGTGCTGTGCCGTTCGTGCATACCAAGCTGGAAAGTCTGCTTGAAGGCGGCAATGATCTTCTCACCGACAGTTTCGGTCTGCGCTGCAGCCTCGATCGATTTCTCGCTCAAGCCTTCCAGGATTACCACAAATTCATCGCCCCCCAGACGGGCGACCGTGTCGCCTTTTCTGACGGTCAATTCGACGCGTTTGGCGACTTGCTGCAGCAGCAAGTCGCCGATGTCGTGACCAAGCGTGTCGTTGAGGTTCTTGAAATTATCCAGGTCCATGAACAGCAATGCGCCTTCTTTACCGCTACGTCCGCTGGAATCCAGCGCATGCTGAAGGCGGTCATGCAGGAGGCGACGGTTGGGTAGCCCGGTAAGCGGATCGTAAAACGCCAGGTTATTAATCTGCTCCTCGGCATACCTGCTCTTGATTTCGCTGTCGTGCAGCGCCTCCTCCGCCCGCCATTGCCTGAACACAAAACCGATTACGACCAAGCCGAAGATCAATGCACCAGTGCTGTATTCCCATACGTGCTGATGCCATCTGGCAAGATAATCGTCATCGCCAAGACCCGCGAAAACATATAGCGGCAAATCCTTCACCTGCCGAAAGCCCATCTGGCGCTGTACGCCGTCCAGCGATGTCGTAACGTGGTAAATGCCAAAGGTATCCCCCTTATCGATATAGGATTTGACACCGATAGGGATGACCTTACCCATCATTTCTTCACTCGGCGGATAGCGCGCACTCAGGTGGTATTCCCTGTCATACATCGCCACCACTCCATGCGCGCCCAGATTGAAGGTACGGTAGAACTGCTGGAAATAGTCCAGGTTCAAAATGACGTTGACGATACCGGCAAAACTGCCGTCCTCAAGATCAATGCGGCGGCTCAAAACCAGCGTCCATTTGCCGGTAGTGCGTGAAATGAGAGGGGGCGAAATCACCAACCCCGCTGCCGCGTCGTTTTGTTGGCGCTTGAAATAATCGCGGTCTCCGATATTGATGGCGGGAACCACATCGAGCGAACTGTAGATATAACTACCTTGTGCATTTGAAACATGCATTACCGCAATTTCAGGCGCGTTCTCCACCAAGGATTTCAACAACGCGTGAAGCTCGCGCTTGCGTGCGCCGCTTCCGCCATGAACAAGCCGCATGTCGCTGGGGCGAACGCTCCACTGCACTTCGCGCAACATCAAGTCCGTTTTTTGGACGGTTGCCAATGCGTGTTCTTCCAGCATTTTGGTGAGATTGCCCACCTCAACCTGGGCATGTTGGCTATCGTCTTTATATTCGTTGGCAAGACTGGTGACCAATAAAACGACGATGCCTACTATTCCTGCAGTGGCAGAAAATAATGTCCATCTGGTATTACGAATATGCGGGAACGATGCTTTCTGCAAAAGGTTTTTCATATATGAATGTGCACGTAAAGCACGTTAATCTCTTCGCAAAAGCACAACGGATGCTAGCAATTCTAATACTTTACAAGTCTGAGCAGTAAATGGCTGAATTCCTTCCGCATCGTTTCGAGTTCGGCTTCGGTGGCATCGCGCAGCCCTACCCACACGAAACAATCATTTCGTTCCGGGTAGTCACTGATTTCTTCAACAGCGAGGTCGGCGAGTTTGACGCCGTTCTGGTCGGCAACGCAATTTAGTTGCATGGTGGCCGGTCTGTTATCTATTTAAATAACGTGAGCATGGTCGATCCGACTTTTTTTAACCCATTGCCGTCTGTGTCGACCAGCTACTATCGGGCAGTGAATGTGCAATGCTGACCTTCTCTTCTCGACCCGAAGCGGAAGTTCGACGTCTAAAATTCAGAGGCTGCCGAAGGCGGTCCTCCGGGAGGAAATAATAGGCAACACACTAACACTTTCAAGAAATGCTCTCATCCCAAAATGTAACGCCGATTAAGAAATCATTCAGAAAGTTCCTCGTAAAAGGAGTATTTTGGATGCATTTCTCGAACACACCCCAGAGATCCTCATCCAAGAGGAAATTGTTGCTCGCCGCGTAAAGCACATGATGCATTCGCGGCAATCCAATAAACGCTGCATCTTTGCATCCTACATAGCTACAGCCAACAACAAATCGATCATATTGGATTCCAAATTTGAGTCTTTCTGACTTCGCGAATCGTTTACTGACGCGACGATCAATGTCGATCACGGTGTCCGACGTAGCGGCAAACAGTGCCCGCTGCTCGGTTGGGTACTGATAGCAAAAGACGACGTAGCCATCCGGTAGAAAATTTGGCTCTCGAATTCTTCTGAGCGTTGCGACAGGAATATGACGCCGATCCTTGCTGTCTGAAAAAACGAATGTGGCTGCTGTCTTGAGTAGCCACCTAGCGATAATAAACGCTCCACGCTCTCCAATGGCCTCCAGCTTAAGTTTTCCTCTTGCCAACCCGAGAACATATTCTTCAGCGGCACTGTCAATTTGGTTCATCCAACCGCTATTGCAACCAGAACATATATCCCCAGCTAGGAAATGAACCGCCGGTCGCAGAGTCTTTTTTATGAGGTTGGACTTTCTAAAGTGTTCAAGAGGGATTTCAGTATCTTGATGTCCTAACGCTTCGATCCAAGACTTCTTGAATACGTGCTCTTTAGCTCGGGTCCCTTTCTTCCCCTGCGATAGCGGAGTTCCGCAAAAGGCGCACTCTCTCTGTATCTGGTGATGGCGCATTGGTGGTGTACCAAACAGTTATTGAACGGACGCACGGGTCTGTATTATTAACAATAATGAAGCGCGCATAAATGTCTTCTTCTGGCACGTTGCCTTCCGTGACGAAGGTCAGCTTTCCGGCATCGAGTTTTCAACCTCGACTGTCGCTTCATAGCCGAATTCTGCCTATTTGCCTTCCTATACACCAACGACTGCTGGCCTCGCTAGATAAATAGCGTCACTTCTGATACTTCTCCCAGTTGTCCGCAAGCACCTTGGGGAAGCAGAAAACTTTGTTCGTTGCCGCAATTGAAACAGGTATTCGAATGGCCTTTTCAACGCCACCTGCAGCGGAGCAACGTTGATCCTTATTGAGATCAAAGTGAATGACGCGAACTGTATAGTTGGGACAGAGGTCTGAGCAGATGAAGTCAGCGACTATAGGAGTACCGTCAAGAAGCCCCAGTACGACCTGCTGCTTCTCAATGCGATACTTGTCGTATGAAGTTGATGCGTAACTAAGCAACGCACTTTCGGAAATAGAATCGGCATGAGCTGCTGTCAGCATTGCACTCCAGCTAATGGCAACCCACACTATTCGCTTCATACCGCCCCTTTTTTTCAGTGCTGAAACTCATAATCGGCGAACACTCACCACCAGCCGGTTCTGGTCGATTTGCGTCCCTCGATCAATCTTCCTGCCTGGGCTTTCTGTTTTCTTTTGCCCGCATGCTGATGCGCCAGACAAACCAGAAGATCGCCGCGATCGTGACGAATGTCACTGCTTCCAGTACCCAGACTATCGTTTGTACATATTCCCTTTCCGGCATGGCAATTACAGCTTGTGCGTTGTTCGCCAGCATAACCAGCGATGCCAGAATCATCCCTGTGATCGGTTTCATTTTGCCCCTTTTAGCAATGATTTTTATTGTGCGTACGTCGTGTGCTTTTGTTTTTGTCCGTGCTGCACGGCAGCCATCATATCCCAGCGCAAATCTTCTATCACGTCCAAATGGATGGGTACGACGCCGTGCCCTCCCTGCCCAAATAATTGATGCCCTGCGATCCAGTCCTAACGCATCGCATCCAGTGCCAGATTGAGTTCCAGCACATTCACACGAGGCTCACCCAGAATGCCAAACTGGCGACCCTCGGTGTGATCCGCCACCAACTTGCGTAATGAATCCGGAGCGATGTTGCGCACCCGTGCCACGCGGGCCAGCTGGTATTCGGCTGCCGCAGGGCTGATGTGCGGATCAAGCCCGCTGGCAGATGCGGTGACCAAGTCGACCGGAACCGGCTGCGTATTGCCCGGGTCAGCATCGCGCAAGGCTTGCACTCTGCCTTTGATCGCATCCATCAACGCCGGGTTGGTCGGCCCCAGGTTCGAGCCGCCGGAAGAAGCTGCATTGTTGGGCATCGGGCTAGTCGCCGAAGGACGACTCCAGAAATACTTAGGATCGGAGAACGACTGGCCGATGAGGCTGGAGCCAATCGGCTTGCCATCCTTCATGATCAGGCTGCCGTTGGCCTTGCCGGGCATGGTCAGCTGCGAGATGCCAGTCACCAGCAAGGGGTAAGCGATGCCGGTAAGCAAGGTCAGCAGCAGGAAACTGATTACAGCGGGACGTAGTTCTTTCAACATGACAATTCCTTTCGTTAAAGTGAAGCTCGCGTAGCGATTCGTTCGCCCCCTCTCCCTCTGGGGGAGGGTTGGGGTGGGGGAAACGGGCATGATTTGTTCATCATCAAGTGCGGCATTCTTGCCATGCCCGTTAAACCAGACCAAAACCGACAAGGACCATGTCGATCAGTTTGATACCGACGAAGGGGACGACGATGCCGCCCAGTCCATAGATCAGCAGATTGTTGCGCAACAGCACGTTCGCCCCGATGGCGCGATATTTCACGCCTTTGAGCGCCAGCGGCACCAGCGCAATGATGATCAGTGCGTTGAAGATCACGGCGGACAGGATGGCGCTGGACGGCGTAGCCAAGTGCATCACATTGAGTGCTCCCAGTGCCGGGTAAGTGATCGCGAATGCCGCCGGGATGATGGCGAAATACTTGGCCACATCGTTGGCGATGCTGAAGGTGGTCAGGGAGCCACGCGTCATCAGCATTTGTTTGCCGGTTTCCACGATCTCGATCAACTTGGTCGGGTTGGAATCCAGGTCCACCATGTTGCCCGCTTCCTTGGCGGCTTGCGTGCCGGTGTTCATTGCCACCGCCACATCTGCCTGAGCCAACGCCGGGGCGTCGTTGGTGCCGTCGCCAGTCATCGCCACCAGCCGGCCTTGTGCCTGATGCTCGCGTATCAATTTCAATTTGGCTTCCGGTGTAGCCTCTGCGAGGAAGTCGTCCACGCCGGCTTCGGCCGCAATGGCCGCAGCGGTAAGCTTGTTGTCGCCGGTGATCATGATGGTCTTGATGCCCATGCGGCGCAGTTCGGCGAAACGTTCCTTGATGCCACCCTTGACCACGTCCTTGAGCTCGATCACGCCCAGCACTTTAATTCCGTCCGCCACCACCAGCGGCGTGCTGCCGCGACGCGAGACGGTGTCCACGATGGTATTCACATCCGTCGGAAAGATGCCGCCGAGATTGATCACATAATCGCGAATGGCGTCGGTCGCACCTTTGCGTATCTGGCGACTGTCCATGTTGACACCGCTCATGCGCGTATGCGCACTGAACGGAACGAAGGTCGCACCCATCTCGTGGATGTTGCGTTCGCGCAGGCCGAATTTTTCCTTGGCCAGCACGACGATGCTGCGGCCTTCCGGCGTTTCGTCGGCTAGCGAAGCAAGTTGTGCCGCGTCAGCAAGTTCAGCCTCGGTCACTCCGCTGGCATGCAAGAAGTTGCTGGCCTGACGGTTGCCCAAGGTGATCGTGCCGGTCTTGTCCAGCAGCAACACATCCACGTCGCCCGCCGCTTCCACTGCACGACCGCTCGTTGCGATCACGTTCTTCTGCAGCATGCGTCCCATGCCTGCCACGCCGATGGCGGAGAGCAAGCCGCCGATGGTCGTGGGAATCAAACACACTAACAGCGCCACCAGTACGGTGATGCTGACCGGCTGACCGGCACCCGCCACTTCGACGCTGTAGATGGAAAATGGCAGCAGCGTGACGATGACAAACAGGAAGATCAGCGTCATGGCCACCAGCAATATGGTGAGCGCAATCTCGTTGGGCGTTTTCTGGCGCTTGGCGCTTTCCACCATCGCGATCATGCGATCCAGGAAAGTTTCGCCCGGATTGGTGGTGATGCGCACCACCAGCCAGTCGGACAGCACGCGCGTGCCGCCGGTCACCGCATTGAAGTCGCCACCGGAGGCGCGTATCACCGGTGCGCTTTCGCCCGTGATGGCGCTTTCATCCACCGAGGCGACACCTTCGATCACTTCGCCGTCGCCGGGAATGAAGTCGCCCGCTTCTACCATCACCACATGGTCTTTGCGCAAGCTGGAACCGGGCACCAGAACGTACTGCGCACCATATTTCGGTTGGTCGAGCTTCTTGGCCTGGATGTCGCGCTTGGCAGTGCGCATGGCGGCGGCCTGCGCACGGCTGCGACCTTCCGCTACGGCTTCGGCGAAGTTAGCGAACAGCACGGTGAACCACAGCCACAGCGTGATCGCCAGGATGAAGCCGGACGGCGCTTCGCCGTGTCCGCCCAGCGCCTGAAAGAACAGTGCCGTGGTCAGCACACTGCCCACCCACACCACGAACATCACCGGATTCTTCATCTGTTGTTGCGGACTCAGTTTTTTGAACGAGTCCACCACGGCTTGTTTCACGATGCCGCGCTCAAACAGGGAAAAGGGAATAGTTTTAGTCGTCATGCCCGCTCCTAATGTGAAGCAATCATATTGAGATGTTCGATCACCGGCCCCAGTGCCAACGCCGGCACAAAGTTCAGTGCACCTACCAGCAGCACCGTACCGATCAGCAACCAGACGAACATTTGCGTATGCGTCGCCATGCTGCCTATGCTGGCGGGGATGCGTTTCTTGGCTGCCAGCGAACCGGCCAGCGCCAGCACCGGGATCATCAGCCAGATGCGCCCGATAAACATTTCGAAGCCCAGCGCAGTGTTATAGAACGGCGTGTTGGCGGACAAACCGGCGAAGGCACTGCCGTTGTTGCCGACAGCCGACGAGAACGCATACAGGATCTCGCTGAAGCCATGGGCACCCGGATTGGCCACACCTGCTTTGCCTGCGGCCAGCATGACGGCCAAGGCCGCCCCGCCGAGGATGATCATGGGCGGGAATGAGTATCACCAGCGAAGCCATCTTGATGTCGAAAGCCTCGATCTTCTTGCCCAGATATTCCGGGGTGCGGCCTATCATCAGTCCTGCGAGGAAAACCGCGATCACTGCATACACCAGCATGCCATACAGGCCGGAACCGACACCGCCGAAAATCACTTCGCCCAGTTGGATTTGCGCCAGCGGCACCAGCCCGCCCAGCGGCGTGAAGGAATCGTGCATGGAGTTCACCGCACCACAGGAAGCACCTGTGGTGATGGTGGCGAACAGCGCGGAGTTGACGATGCCGAAGCGCGTCTCCTTGCCTTCCATATTGCCGCCGGATTGTGTGACGGAAGCGTTTTGATCCACGCCCAAGGCGGTAAAGGCGGGGTTGCCCTGCTGTTCCGCATATTCAGCCACGGCGAGGAAACCGACGAACAAAATGGTCATGGCCACGAGGATGGCCCAGCCCTGACGCGTATCACCCACCATGCTGCCGAAGGTGTAGCACAACGCCGCAGGAATCAGGAACATCGCTATCATTGCCAGAAAATTGGAGAACGGTGTGGGATTTTCGAAAGGATGCGCCGAGTTGGCGTTAAAGAAACCGCCACCGTTAGTGCCCAATTGCTTGATCGCTTCCTGCGAAGCCACCGGACCCAGAGCGATGACTTGCTCTTTAGTGGTTGCCTTCTCGGTGACCGGGTTGCCTGCAGCATCTTTCAGCGGATTGCCATCGGCATCCATCTTCGGGTTATCGTAGGTGATCGGTTTCTACTGTAGGTACGGTTTGATAGGCAGACAGGTTCTGCACTACGCCCTGACTGACCAGCGCCAATGCCAGCACCAGCGAAAGCGGCAACAAGATATAGAAAACGGTGCGGATCATATCCACCCAGAAATTGCCGATGGTTTCTACCGTGTGGCGTGCAAAGCCACGTATCAATGCCACTAGCACAGCCATACCGGCAGCGGCAGAAAGGAAGTTCTGCACCGCCAGGGCCGCCATTTGCACCAGGTAGCTCATGGTGGATTCGCCGCTGTAACCCTGCCAATTGGTGTTGGTCAGGAAACTGACCGCCGTGTTGAAAGCGGAATCGGGACTGACAGCACCGAAGCCCTGCGGATTCAGCGGTAGCATGCCCTGCAGGCGCTGCATGGCATACACTGCCAGCATACTGAGCAGCGCAAACCACAACATGGCAAGCGCATAACGGGTCCAGCGCATTTCCTGCTTGCTGTCCACGCCGCACAGGCGGTAAAAAAGATTTTCGACTGGCGCTACCCAGCGCACAAACACCGGTAGCTTTCCTTCGTAAACTTTGTGCCATGTACCAGCCGAGCGGTTTCGCCAAGGCAATAAGCACGCCGAGGAACAAGGCAATTTGCAGCAATCCATTGGCACTCATGAGAATAACTCCGGTTTAAGCAAGGCAATGACGAGATACACCATCAGCAACAATGCCGCGATGGCACCGACGATATAAAAGAAGGTCATGACGGCCTCCCCAGCTTTTCGATGCCGTAGGTCAGCAATACACTCAGGCCGAAGAAGGCCAGGATCAACAATAAATATAGCCAGTCCATTTTTTTCTCCTTAAAAGCTTAAAAACACGGAATGCATAGTAGGAACTGGCGCATCAAAACGGTGTATAGATGAATTCAGAGGGTATAAATAAGTTGTAAAGATTTGTTCTTTTAAACGCACGCAAACGTGGCATCATGCACCGGTAATTTCTTTATAATCATGCAGCTAATACCAGCCATGAAGTTCGGGTTTGTTTTTGGCGATAATCAAGGTAGAGTGCCGCCCCATTCTTGCGCAGACAAAGAAAAAAGCCGGGGGAGCAGACGATGGAATCAAAACAAACGCATAAAAAGGCAAGCACTGGAGCGTTGGCGCTGGCCGCGCTCGGCGTGGTGTACGGCGACATCGGCACCAGTCCCCTGTATGCCTTCAAGGAAGCCTTCGTCGGCCCGCATGGCCTGGCCCCCACTGAGCCGAACGTGCTGGCAACTTTGTCCGCGTTGTTCTGGGCAATGATGCTCATCATCTCGATCAAATACGTGTGGATCATGCTCAAGTTCGACAACGACGGCGAGGGCGGCGTACTTGCATTGACTGCCCTGGCCAACCGTTCAGCCAGGAGCACCGCGCGCTGGAAAATGTGGATCGTCACTGCCGGCATCTTTGCCGCAGCCCTGTTTTACGGCGATGCGCTGATCACTCCGGCAATCTCCGTGCTCTCTGCCGTGGAAGGAATCAGTGTCGCCACTCCGGCTTTCGATCAATTCATCATCCCGATCACCGTCGGCGTACTCACCGGCCTGTTCTTTATCCAGCGCCACGGTACGGGCAGCATGGGCAAACTGTTCGGCCCAGTCACACTGCTGTGGTTCTTGGCCTTGGCAGTTCTCGGTGCCATCAGCATCGCGCAAAACCCAGGCGTGTTGCATGCCCTGAATCCGATGTACGCCATCCACTTCGCGCTGGAACATCCGGCCGGCATGTTCATGCTGCTGTCTGCCGTGTTCCTGGCGCTCACCGGCGGTGAGGCACTGTATGCAGACATGGGGCACTTTGGTCCCAAGCCAATTCAGGTGGCCTGGTACGGGCTGGTCTGTCCGGCACTGCTCATCAACTATTTCGGACAAGGGGCGCTCGTGCTGCGTTCGGCAGATGCCATCCAGAATCCTTTCTATCTGTTATCGCCCGAGTGGTTCATGTTGCCCCTGGTTGTGTTGGCCACGGCAGCCACGGTGATCGCCTCGCAAGCCACCATTTCCGGCGCTTATTCCATGACGCTGCAAGCCATGCGCATGGGCTACCTGCCGCGTTTGTACATCCAGCACACTTCCGATTCGCAGCGCGGGCAGATCTACATTCCCGCCGTGAACTGGATGATGATGATCGGCGTCATCGTCCTCGTGTTCCAGTTCGGCTCCTCCAATGCGCTGGCGGCGGCATATGGTATTGCCGTATCCGGCACCATGATCATCACCACCTTGCTCACTGTCTTCGTCACCCTGATGATACCGGGACGGGCGCGCACCCTGCTGTTGCCCGCATTGCTGATATTCGTTTTACTGGAATTGATGTTTTTCAGTTCCAACCTGACCAAGCTCTTCCACGGCGGCTGGATGCCGCTGGTGTTCGGCCTGTTCCTGTTCCTGCTGCTCTCGACCTGGAAACGCGGCAGCACTTTGATCGCAGAGCAACGCCGCAAGATCGACATCCCGATGTCGATGTTCATCTCCGGCACACAACCCGAAGTACCGCGCGTATCCGGCACAGCGGTGTATCTGACCGCTGATCCGACCATGGTGCCCAGCGCGCTCTTCCACAATCTAAAGCACTTCAAAGTGCTGCATGAGCAGACCATCTTCCTGCATGTGGTGACTGAAGATGTGCCTTACATAGAAAAAAATGAGCGCCTGCAAGTCTCCCAGCTCGCGCCTGGCATGTTCGACGTCGCCTTGCATTTCGGCTTCCGCCAGGAAGTGGACATACCCCTGGTATTGCAAGGACTCGGCCCACTCGGCGTGGAACTGGAGCCGATGACCACAACGTTCTTCATCGCCCGCTCCAACGTGGCAGACGGCCCCGGCGGCATGTCCGCCTGGCGTTGCGCCCTGTTTTCCTGGATGACGCGCCAATCGGAAGGCGCAACCAGCTTCTTCAATCTCCCGCCCAATCAGGTCGTCGAACTCGGCACCCGGGTCATGTTGTAACGACAAGGATACATGGCGGGTTATATCGATATAGCCTGACAGTTGTTGAAGCAGCGCCGGATTCAGCGGATAATCGCTCTCCTTCTAGGAGTGCTGGCTGAATGACCGAATACTTACTCATCCTCGTCAGCACGGTGTTTGTGAACAACATCGTGATGGTGAAAATTCTCGGACTGTGCCCGTTCATGGGCGTGTCCAAAAAACTGGAGGCCGCTATCGGCATGGGCGCGGCCACCACCTTCGTATTGACGCTGGGTTCCGGCGCCAGCTACCTGATCGAGCATTACCTGCTCGGCCCCGATCTCGCCTACCTCACCACGCTGTCGTTCATCGTGGTCATCGCCGGCATCGTGCAGTTCACCGAGATGGCGATCAAGAAGACCAGCCCGGAGCTGTACCAGATCCTCGGCATCTACCTGCCGCTGATCACCACCAATTGCGCGGTGCTCGGCATCCCCCTGCTCAACGTGCAGGCCAAACATGATTTCATGCAGTCGCTGCTGTTCGGCTTCGGCGGTGCAGTGGGCTTCACTCTGGTCATGATCATGTTCGCCGGTATCCGCGAACGGCTGGAAGGTGCCGACGTCCCGGGTATCTTCAAGGGCTCGGCCATCGCCATGGTCACCGCCGGATTAATGAGTCTGTCATTCATGGGGTTCTCGGGCCTGGTGAAATGATCGCTGCGCTTTGGGTAATGATCGGCATTTCCTTGCTGCTCGGCGCAGTGTTGGGTTTTTCCGCGATCAAGTTCAAGGTCGAGGGCAATCCCCTGGTGGAGAAGATCGACGCCGTCCTGCCGCAGACGCAATGCGGCCAGTGCGGCTACCCCGGCTGCAAACCCTATGCCGAAGCAATTGCCAAAGGTGAGGCCGATATCAACAAGTGCCCGCCCGGTGGCGAAGAAGGCATACGCAAACTGGCCGATCTGCTCGGCGTGGAATATGTTCCTTTCGGCGAAGGCGCCGCCCCCAAGGCCAAAGCAGTGGCCTTCATCGACGAACAGACCTGCATCGGTTGCACCCTGTGCCTGCAAGCCTGCCCGGTAGACGCCATCGTTGGTGCAGCCAAGCAGATGCACACCATTATCGCGTCCGAATGTACCGGCTGCGAGTTGTGCATCGCCCCCTGCCCGGTGGATTGCATCAGCATGGTGCCCATCGATGAAGATATCACCACATGGAAATGGGACTACCCGACCATTCCCATCAAGCAGGTAGCCGCATCATGAGACCGTTGTTCAAATTCCACGGCGGCGTGCATCCGGTCACGCATAAAGCCGAATCGACGCGCACCCCGATCGTGCAGGCATCCCTGCCTTCGAAGCTGGTCATTCCCCTGCATCAGCATGCCGGCAACCGGGCGGTGCCGGTGGTGCAGGTCGGCGAGCACGTGCTCAAGGGTCAGGTCATCGGCCGACCGGAAGGGCGGTTGTCCAGCGCGATACATGCATCGACTTCCGGCACGGTCACCGCCGTTGACATGCAACTGGTCGCCCATCATTCCGGCCTGCCGGATCTGTGCGTCACGATCATCCCGGACGGCAAGGACGAATGGATAGAGCACAGCGGCGTGGACTACAGACAGACCGCCGCACACCGATCTGCGCCATTTGTTGCGGCAGGCGGGCGTGGTCGGCCTGGGCGGCGCGGTGTTCCCCAGCGACATGAAGTCGTATTCGCACAAGCACAAGATCAAGACGCTGGTGCTCAACGGCGCCGAGTGCGAGCCCTACATCACCTGCGACGACATGCTGATGCGCGAGCGCGCCACCGACATCCTGCGCGGAGCCGAAGTGTTGCGCGAGCTGCTGTATGCGGAAGAGGTGCTGATCGGCATCGAGGACAACAAGCCGGAAGCCATCGCGGCGATGCAGCAAGCCGTGCTGGACGACAAGCATCAATATATGGAAGTCATTGCCGTGCCCACGCTGTATCCGGGCGGCGGTGCCAAGCAGCTCATCCGGGTGCTGACCGGCATCGAGGTCGCCGCTGGTGTGCGTTCCACCGAGTATGGCGTGCAATGCTTCAACGTCGCCACTGCCTACTGCGTGTGGCGTGCAATCACATTCGGCGAACCGCTGCTGTCGCGCATCGTCACCGTCACCGGCAACGTTGAACACGCGCAGAACTTTGATGTACTGCTTGGCACGCCGGTGGATGAACTGGTTGCGCTGGCGGGCAGCCGCCGCGATACCTACAAACACATCATGGGCGGCCCGATGATGGGTGTGGATCTCCCGTCCGGCAAGGTGGGCGTGACCAAGGCGACCAATTGCATCATCGAAGCCTCACCCAAGCAGTTCCCGGCCCCGCCGCCCGCCCTGCCCTGCATCCGCTGCACGCGCTGCGCCGATGTCTGCCCGGCCGAGTTGCAACCGCAGGAACTGTTCTGGTTCGCCAAAGCCAAGGACTTCGGCAAGACGCAGGAATACAGCCTGTTCGATTGCATCGAATGCGGTGCCTGCGCGTACGTGTGCCCAAGCCAGATACCGCTGGTCCAGTATTACCGTTTCGCCAAGAGCGAGATCTGGCAGCGCGAACGCGAGACGCAGGCGGCCGATCTGGCACGCGAGCGGCACGAGTATCGCCTGTTGCGCATCGAACGCGAGAAACAGGAAAAAGCCGAACGTCTGGCCCAGAAAGAGAAAGCTGCGCTTGCGGCAAAATCGGCGTCGACCGCACCGGTCACCGCGGCTCCCGGTACCGATCCGGAAGACACGGTACAAATGCGTATCGATGCTGCCATCGCCCGTGCCAAGGAGCAGGCTGCATCCGTGCAACCCAAAAACATTGATGGCCTGACGCCGGAACAACAGGCTGAAATCGCCGCAATCGAAGCGCGCCGCGCCAAATTCCACGAGATGGCAGCAGATGCCGGCGCGGACGATGAGTCACCCAAGCACAATTAGGGAACATTCAAACTATGTGGTCATCGCCTTTCATCACCCAACCCAGCAGTGTCAGCCAGATCATGCTGCGCGTGCTGCTCGCGCTGATTCCCGGCATCGCACTGTACGTGTGGTATTTCGGCCCGGCAATCCTGGTGTCGATCACGCTGGCTTCGCTCACTGCACTGGCGACGGAAGCAGTGATGCTCAAGCTGCGCAACCGGCCTATCAAACCGTTCTTGTCCGACAACAGCGCCCTGCTCACCGCCTGGTTGCTGGCGTTGTCCATACCGCCGCTCGCACCTTGGTGGTTGGTCGTCGTTGGTACTGCCTTCGCCATCGCCGTCTCCAAACATCTGTACGGCGGCCTGGGCAATAATCCGTTCAATCCGGCGATGGTCGGTTACGCCGTGCTCATCATCTCGTTCCCGGTACATATGACGCACTGGCTGACGCCGCACGCGCTGGGGGGCACGGAGCTGACTTTCGGCGAACAATTGAACTACATCTTCAATAGCGTATTGCCGGCCGGAATGACGCTGGATGCCGTGACCATGGCCACGCCGCTGGATACGTTGAAGACACAATTGCATCTCGGCCTGTCGGTAAGAGATCCGCGACATGCCGATCTATGGCCGTCTCGCGGGCAAAGGCAGCGAGATGGTCGCGATCGGTTTCGCTATCGGCGGCCTCTATCTGCTGTCGATGCCGCATCATCTCGTGGCACTTGCCGGTGGCCTTCCTCGCTACTCTTGTTCGCCACCGCAGGCCTTTTTCACCTGATCGACCCGGTGCATTACGTCACGCCGCTGTTCCACTGGTTCTCCGGTGCGGCAATGCTGGGTGCATTTTTCATCCTGACGGACCCGGTCACTTCGCCGACCACGACCAAGGGCAAGCTGATTTTCGCTTTTGGCGCCGGTGTACTCACTTATCTGATCCGCGCTTTCGGCGGCTTCCCTGACGGTATGGCATTTGCCACACTGCTGATGAACATCTGCGTACCGCTGATCGACGCGTGGACCCAACCCAAGGTGTTCGGCAAGAAGGGAGGGGACAAATGAGACGCATCGCCCGTTCCACCCTGCAGACCGCCATCAACCTGGTGTTCTTCGCCGCTATTGGCACGGCAATATTGGCTTCGGTTTTTTATATGACACACGATGCGATCGTGAAAAGTGAAGAGGCGGAAAAGCTGAATCTCATCACACAGATCGTGCCGCCCACACTGTTCGATAACGACATCATCCAGGACACCATAAACGTCCCTGCCAACGAACTATTGGGTTCTGACGGTGTCACTATCGCATATCGTGCTCGCCTAAAAGGTGAACCGTCTGCCGTGGTATTGGAATCCGTCGCACCGGACGGCTATAGCGGCAAAATCAATCTCATTCTGGCCGTACGCGCCAATGGCGAGCTGGCTGGCGTGCGTGTGGTGTCGCACAAAGAGACACCAGGCCTTGGCGATTACATCGATCTTCCGAAAAGCCCCTGGATCAAAGGGTTTGATGGAAAGTCGCGCGAGGTGTACAAAGATGCAGACTGGAAAGTGAAGAAGGACGGCGGTAAATTCGACTATATGGCGGGTGCCACTATCACGCCACGTGCCGTGATCAAAGCCGTGAACAAAGCCTTGATATATTTCGGCGAGAACCGCGACAAGCTGTTTGCATGAGTGCACCGCCCGAAGAAGGAGAAATAAGGTGATGCCACTAGAAATTCGTTTTGCGGGATGAAGCGCAAGGAGCCGCGGAGCGAATGACGAGGCATATCGAGTTGATAGACGAGGAATGAGCGAGCACGCGACGCCGCGATTCGCCCGCAAAACGAATTTATAGGGGGATCAAAATGAACCTTCAGGAATACAAAGACATCTTCCACAATGGCATGTGGAAACAGAATACGGGCGTGGTACAGCTGCTCGGCATGTGCCCCATCCTGGCAGTCAGCAGCTCGGTCGTAAATGGCGTCAGCCTCGGCTTGGCAACTGCCGTCGTCATGGCATTGAGTGGCGCAGCCGTCGCGCCCATCCGTAACTTCGTGCCCAACGAGATCCGCATCCCCGTGTTCATCCTTATCATCGCAGTGCTGGTCACCGTGGTGCAATATCTGATGAATGCCTACATGTACGGGCTCTATGTGGTGCTTGGCATCTTCATCCCCCTCATCGTCACCAACTGTATCGTGCTGGCGCGCGTGGAAGCGTTCGCCTCCAAAAATTCGGCAGCTACCTCAGCCTGGGACGGCTTTTCCATGGGACTCGGCCTGACCGCTGTGCTCGCCGTATTGGGAGGAATGCGTGAAATCGTTGGGCACGGCACGCTGCTGTCCGGTATCGATCTCGCGCTGGGCGAAGCAACGAAGAATTGGGTGATACATGTCATTCCCAATTACAAAGGTTTCCTGCTTGCCATCCTGCCGCCGGGTGCATTCATCGGTCTTGGCTGTCTCATTGCCGGCAAGAATTGGCTCGGACTGCGCGCTGAGCGCAAAGCAAAACAACGCCCGTTGCCCATGACTCCATTGCAAGGCGCCACACAGGGATGAATGCGGCAAAACGCCGCGAGATTTTCTTACGCCTGCAAGCGACGAATCCCCATCCCACCACCGAACTGGAATATTCAACACCGTTCGAATTGCTGGTCGCGGTGATCCTTTCGGCACAAGCCACGGACAAGAGCGTCAATATCGCAACGCGCGAGCTGTTCCCGGTTGCCAACACGCCGCAGTTGATACTCGATCTGGGTGAAGCCGGGTTGCGCGAGTACGTGCAGCGCATCGGCCTGTACCAGACCAAAAGCAAACATATCATCCAGATGTGCCGCATTTTGCTGGAACAGCATGACGGCCAAGTTCCACAAACGCGGGAGGCGCTGGAAGCCCTGCCCGGCGTGGGCCGCAAAACGGCCAATGTGATGTTGAACACGGCCTTCGGACAGCCCACCATCGCGGTGGATACGCACATATTCCGCGTCGGCAACCGCACCGGACTGGCCCCCGGCAAGGACGTGCAGGAAGTGGAGAAAAGATTGCTCAAGTTTGTGCCGGACGAATTCAAGCTCGATGCACACCATTGGCTTATCCTGCACGGACGCTACATATGCCAGGCGCGCAAACCAAAATGCGGCGAGTGCATCATCGAAAGTCTGTGCGAATATAGAGGAGAAAGTGCATCTGATGTTCAACCCGTCCCGCGACGAAGCAAGAAAATTCCTGTTCGAATCCTGGCGTAAACGCCACGCGGGAGAGTTGCTTACTCCACTGGAAGACCTTACCGCACAACTTATCGACAAACACCCCGAATACCACGCGCTGTTCAACGATCCTGAACGCAACCAGGACACGGACTTCGCGCCGGATGGCAACGTCGTCAATCCGTTTCTGCACCTGATGATGCACCTGACCATCGAGGAACAGATATCCATCGGTCAGCCGCAGGGCATCCGCGAGCAATTTGCCCGACTGACCCAAAAGTACGAATCGGAACATGAGGCCCAGCACGCGATCATGGACTGTCTGGGCGAGATGATCTGGCAGGCACAGCGTAATAAGACCGCGCCGGACGCCGCCGTCTATTTGAATTGCCTGGAGAAACAGTAAAAATGAGACTGACGAAAATCACTACGCGCACGGGCGACGACGGCACCACCGGATTGGCGGATGGCGCCCGCCTGAACAAGGACAGCGCCCGCATCTGTGCCATCGGCAGCGTGGATGAGCTCAACAGTCATCTCGGCGTCCTGCTCGCCGAGCCCATTCCGGACGACCTGCGCCACGAATTGTTGCAGATCCAGAACGATCTGTTCGACCTCGGAGGAATGCTCGCGTCACCCGGTGCACCGTTCGACGCGGCCAAACTTGCCCGTTTGGATACGGCCATCGTGCATTACAACACCGCGCTGCCACCGCTGCGGGAATTCATTTTGCCCGGCGGCACACGCGCCGCAGCGCTGTGCCATGTCGCGCGCACGGTGGCACGTCGTGCCGAACGCGATCTGTTGCATTTGATGCACAACGAAGCTATCCCGCGGGAAGGACTGCAATACCTCAATCGGCTTTCGGACTTGCTGTTCGTCCTCAGCCGGACACTCAACCGTGCTGTAGACCAGAACGAACTGTTCTGGAAACCTTCATAGAAAAACATCTTTCGAGCCGTTCCAGATACAGTTGTCGTGCTTCGAATGACGAAAAGCAGATAAAATGGCGGCACGTACAAACTAGATTCGGGGAGACCACCATGGTGCAGCATCATCAACCTTTTGTATTGAAGACGTCAAAGCACGTCCACGAAATATTGGAGCCAAACAACGACCCTTGGCAGGTCGAGTTAAAAGACCCAGCGGTATCGGTGATGACTGATTTCCGAGTGCGTTCAATGTTCAATGTTGCACCTGACGAAACAATCGATCAGGCTTTGAGCAAGATGCAAGTCGCCGGCTTGCGCATGGCTTTCGTCAAGGAAAAGAACTCGGAAAAATTGCTCGGAGCGATCACTTCGTACGACATCATGGGAGAAAAACCCATGCGCTATCTGCAGAGTGTTGGATTTTCCGATCGCAGCATCACGCATAAAGACATTCTCGTCAGAGACATCATGGAACACACGAAGGACTGGGAAGTAGTTGAAATGCGCGAAGTGGAAAAAGCCACAGTACAGAACGTGCTCGAGGCCCTGCAAAAACAAGGCAGGACACACATGCCTGTGCTTGATATCCAGGCAGGCAAGGAACCCCGTCTGCGCGGCCTGTTCTCTTCGGCACAAATTCTGCGTTTGACCGAGACCAGCCGCCAGAAAGCAGCCCACCACAAGGCATAACTGGCGTATCAAACGATTAAGGGCGCACGGCTTCAACCGTGCGTCCTTATGTTTTTGGTATCAAGGAAGTGTCGGGGGTGTCGGGGACTTCGGTTTACGCAATCCGAGCAACCACATCGCGTAACCGGACAGGCAGTAGCCGAAGAATAGCAGGAACAAGTTCAGCGGCGGGTCCTGCGCTACGAAGATAAAGAACAGCACAAACAAGAAGATGACGATGAACGGCACGCTCTTGCGCATGTTGAGGGATTTGAAACTGTAGTACTTCAGATTGCTTACCATGCTCAGGCCGGCGAACACGGTCAGCAAGGCGGCGTACCAACGCAAATCGAAACCGGTGAAGTGATTGTCCAGCATGACCCACACAAAACCCGCGACCAGTGCCGCCGCCGCGGGGCTGGGCAGCCCTTGAAAGAAGCGCTTGTCGACCACATCAATATTGGTGTTGAAGCGCGCCAGACGCAACGCCGCACCCGCACAGAATATGAAAGCGGCGAACCATCCCCACTTGCCCAGGTCGCGAAACGCCCATTCGTACATCAGGATGGAAGGCGCGACGCCGAACGACACCATATCGGACAAACTGTCGTATTGCGCCCCGAACTCGCTCTGTGTGTGGGTCATGCGTGCCACCCGGCCGTCCAGGCCGTCCAGCACCATGGCGATGAAAATGGCCACGGAAGCATATTCAAACTTGCCGTTCATCGCCTGCACGATGGCATAGAACCCGGCAAACAGCGCAGCCGTAGTGAACAGGTTGGGCAGCAGGTAAATGCTGCGCCGACGTAAGTCCATGCTCTTGCGCTGATTGAGATCGTTCATGTGTTCAAAGCTTCGCCAGGATGGTTGTGGTAGCGGACACTTTATCACCGATAGCAACCTTGACGGTAGCGGTCAGCGGCAGATAGACATCCACGCGCGAGCCGAAGCGGATGAAGCCGTAGCGCTGGCCGCGCGTCAGCACGTCGCCGGCCTTGATGTAGCACAGTATGCGGCGCGCGATCAGCCCGGCCACTTGCACAAAGGTCACGGTTTGCCCGTCGTTGGTGTTAAGCACCACCGCGTTGCGCTCGTTATGGGTGGAGGCCTTGTCCAGATCGGCATTCACGAATTTACCCGGGAAATATTGCACTTTTTGTACGGTGCCATCTACCGGGCTGCGATTGGAATGCACGTTGAACACGTTCATGAAAACGCTGACCAGGATCGCTTCGCGTTGCCCGTACGGATCTTGTGTGCGTTCCACCTTGATGACTCGTCCGTCAGCAGGTGACAAAACGATGCCGGCTTCCTGCGGAATCTCGCGGGCCGGATCGCGGAAGAACTGCAACACGAATACAAAGATGATCCACAGGGGAATCGACCAGAGCGCACACCAGACGGTTGCTGCAACGGCCAAAACCAGGGAAATAGCCAGAAACGGCCAACCCTCGCGGGCGATGATGGGATGTGGATAGGTATTCATAGGATGAGAATGCGGATTAAGGGATAAAGAGAGAAGGGAGCAGTGAGTTCGAGAGTGCAAAGGTTTTACCCTTCCCCCGTTACCTCTTCCCCCTTCATCCTGATTCTTAGTTCTTGGACTGATCAACCAGCTTGTTCTTGCCGATCCACGGCATCATGGAACGCAATTGTCCGCCCACAACTTCAATCGGATGCTCGGCATTCAAACGACGGCGCGCGGTCATTTCCGGATAGTTGGTGCGGCCTTCCAGGATGAATTGCTTGGCGTAAGAACCGTTCTGGATGTTTTTCAGGCATTCCTTCATCGCGGCACGGGCCTGGTCGCCGATCACGCGCTGGCCGGTGACGTACTCGCCGTATTCCGCGTTGTTGGAGATGGAGTAGTTCATGTTGGCGATGCCGCCTTCGTACATCAGGTCGACGATCAGCTTCAGTTCGTGCAGGCACTCGAAGTAGGCCATTTCCGGAGCGTAGCCGGCCTCGGTCAATGTTTCAAATCCGGCCTTCACCAGTTCCACGGCGCCGCCGCACAGCACGGCCTGTTCGCCGAACAGGTCGGTCTCGGTCTCTTCGCGGAAGTTGGTTTCGATCACGCCGCCCTTGGTACCGCCGTTGGCAGCCGCATAGGACAACGCGATGTCCTTGGCCTTGCCGCTCTTGTCCTGGAACACGGCGATCAACGTTGGAACCCCGCCGCCCTTGAGGTACTCGGAACGCACGGTGTGGCCGGGGCCTTTGGGCGCGATCATGATCACGTCCACGTCGGCACGCGGCACGACCTGGTTGTAATGCACGTTGAAACCGTGCGCGAAAGCCAGCGCAGCGCCAGCTTTCATGTTCGGCGCCACTTCCTTGTTGTAAACATCGGGAATATTCTCGTCCGGCAAGCAGCATCATCACCACATCCGCGCTCTTCACCGCATCGGCCACTTCAGCAACCTTCAGATCCTGCGCCTTCGGCCTTCTTCCAGGAAGCGCCATCCTTGCGCAGAGCAACAGTCACGTTGACACCCGATTCTTTCAGGTTCTGTGCATGGGCATGGCCCTGGGAACCGTAGCCGATGATGGTTACTTGCTTGCCCTTGATCAGGGACAGGTCTGCGTCTTTGTCGTAATAAACTTTCATGTTGGCCTCGTCGAAAAAATCAGTAATAAAGAAAATCAAAGTTTCAAAATGCGGTCGCCGCGCCCGATACCGGAGGCGCCGGTGCGCACCGTTTCCAGGATCAGGCTGTGATCGATCGCCTGCAAGAAACTGTCCAGCTTGGAGCCTGACCCGGTAAGCTCGATCGTGTATGTCTTGTCCGAGACGTCGATGATCCTGCCGCGGAAAATGTCGGAGATACGCTTTAGTTCCTCGCGCGCCTCACCTAATGCACGCACCTTGACCAGCATCAGTTCGCGCTCGATATGATTGCCATCGCTCAAGTCCATCACCGAAACGACATCCACCAGTTTGTTGAGCTGCTTGTTGATCTGCTCGATCACTTCGTCGGAGCCGCTGGTGACGATGGTCATGCGCGACATGGTCACATCTTCGGTCGGCGCCACATTGAGAGACTCGATGTTGTAGCCGCGCGCCGAGAACAGCCCCGCCACGCGCGACAGAGCGCCCGCTTCGTTCTCCATCAGCAAAGAGATGATATGTCGCATTACAGGTCCTCCGCCAGAATCACTTCGGACAAGCCCTTGCCGCCGGGAACCATCGGATAGACGTTCTCCGTCATGTCGGTGCGGAAGTCCAGGAACACCAGGTCATCCTTGCGTGCGAACGCTTCCTTCAGCGCGCCTTCCACATCGGAAGGTTTTTCCACGAGGATGCCCACATGCCCGTAGGCTTCCGCCAGCTTTACGAAATCGGGCAGCGCATCCATGTAGGAATGCGAATAGCGGTTGCCGTGGAAGAACTCCTGCCACTGGCGCACCATGCCCAGATAGCGGTTGTTCAACGCCACGATCTTGATCGGCAGTTTGTATTGCTTGCAGGTGGAGAGCTCCTGGATGTTCATCTGGATGCTGCCTTCGCCCGTCACGCAGGCCACGGTCGCACCCGGATGCGCCAGTTGCACGCCCATTGCCGCCGGCAGGCCGAAACCCATCGTGCCCAGACCGCCGGAATTGATCCAGCGCCGCGGATGATTGAACTTGTAATACTGCGCGGCCCACATCTGGTGCTGTCCGACATCGGAAGTCACAAACGCATCGCCGCCGGTGAGCTTGTGCAGTGTCTCGATCACGAACTGCGGCTTGATGACTTCGCTCGAATTCTTGTATGCCAGCGAATTTGCACTGCGCCATTCTTCGATCTGCTTCCACCAATCTTTCAAGGCCGGCCGCATCGGGTTTCTGCTTGCTGCTGTTCAGCACCGAGAGCAGATCGGAAAGCACATGCGCGACATCGCCGACGATGGCCACATCCACCTTCACTCGTTTGGAAATGGAAGCCGGATCGATGTCGATATGGATGATCTTGCGCGGCACCGAATTGAAATGGCCAACATTGCCGATCACGCGGTCGTCGAAACGCGCGCCCACCGCCAGCAGCACATCGCAATTCTGCATGCCCAGGTTGGCTTCGTACGTGCCGTGCATGCCGAGCATGCCGACGAATTGCTTGTCGTTCGCCGGATAGCCGCCCAAACCCATCAGCGTATTGGTACACGGCGAGCCGAGCAAACGCACCAGTTCGGTCAATTGCTTGGAAGCGTCCGACAGGATCACCCCGCCGCCCGCATACACCATCGGGCGTTTGGCTTCCAGCAACATCAGCGCAGCGCGCTTGATCTGGCCGATATCGCCCTGGATCTGAGGGTTGTAGGAACGGATATTCACGGTCGCCGGATAGCGAATACTCGGCTTTCTGTTGCGACACGTCCTTCGGAATATCCACCAACACCGGGACCGGGACGACCGCTCTTGGCCAGATAAAAAGCCTTTTTGAGCGTGCTGGCAATGTCCTTGACATCCTTCACCAGGAAATTGTGCTTGACGCAGGGACGGGTAATGCCTACGGCATCCACTTCCTGGAAGGCATCTTCACCGATGTAGCCGGTCGGCACCTGGCCGCTGATCACCACCATCGGAATGGAGTCCATGTACGCGGTGGCGATGCCGGTGACGGCATTGGTCACGCCCGGGCCGGATGTCACCAGCGCCACGCCCACCTTGTCGGTAGAACGCGAATAGCCGTCTGCAGCGTGCACGGCAGCCTGCTCGTGGCGCACCAGCACGTGTTTGACCTTCTCCTGCTTGAACAGCTCATCGTAGATAAAAAGCACCGCGCCGCCGGGGTAGCCGAAAACGTACTCGACCCCTTCTTCCTGCAAACAGCGAATGGTAATTTCTGCGCCCGTCAGTTCCATGAACAAGTTACCTTGATAAATCAAATGAAAGACCGCGCAAGATAAAGGCTGGCTGGGTTTTGGTCAACCCCTGCCGCACGTCAGGAACGGCAAAATCCCAATTTGGGCGGGAATTTGCTAGTATCCGCGCCGACCATCACGGAGCCACCGAACTGTCCACACCTCAGCAACTTTCCGAATTCCTCGTTCAGGCAGAGCGACGCGCCTATAAGCAAGCGCAGTTCGCCGTGCGCGACGAGCATGTGGCTCTGGACATCGTGCAGGACGCGATGCTGAAGCTCGCGGAACGCTACGGCGACCATCCTGCCGAAGAATTCCCCATGTTGTTCCAGCGCATCCTGCAGAACACCATACGCGATTATTATCGCCGCCAGAAGGTGCGCTCGTTCTGGACAACGCTCATGTCTTCGCTCATGCCGCAACACGACGGGGAGGATTTCGATCCGCTCGATACCTTGCAAGACGAAGACAACGACAGTCAACCCGCTCGTCCCGAGGAGGCTTTGGCGCAATCCCAGCTCATTGCGGTGATCGAAGAAGCCTTGGGCAAACTGCCGGCACGTCAACGGGAAGCCTTCCTGCTGCGTTATTGGGAGGAACTGGACACAGCGGAGACGGCAGTCGTAATGGGCTGTTCGGAAGGCAGTGTCAAAACGCATTGCTCGCGCGCTACCCACGCGCTATCCGCAATACTTAAAGAACGGGGGATAGACCTGTCATGAATACGAAACTAAACATCAATGAAATCGGACGGTTGCTGAACCGGGCCACCAACCAGCTGGATGGCTCCACCCTGAACGGCCTGCGCAAAGCACGCCAGCAAGCCTTGCATAATCAGCGGGTTGAAGCGCCAATCTGGGTTAGCCAGAACGGTTTGTTGCACGGACAACTGCTACTTTCCCAGCGCGCTTTGAATTGGGTCATTGTTGCCGTCGTCGCATCCCTGCTGGTAATCAACCTGACCTACTGGGATCGCACGTACGAGCACGACCACAGTGACGTTGATATCGCGATATTAACGGACGACCTGCCTGTTGACATGTTTGTCGATTAGTCATTCGCGGATATCTTGATGCCACCATTGCTTCGAAACTGCCTTGCTGCGTTGCTTCTTGTTGTCTGTTGCCTGCCCGCGGCTTATGCCAAGCCGTGGGAAAGCCTGAATACGCAACAAAAAGAGGCGCTTGCGCCATTGTCCGGCACTTGGAGCACCTTATCAGAACAGCAACAAACCAGTTTCTTGGCTTATGCCAAGCGCTATCCAAAACTGAATCCGCAGCAGCAACAGCGTCTGCATTCACGCCTTGAAGCCTGGAGCAAGCTGACGCCGGAACAACGCAAACGCGCCAGGGAGAAATACAAGGCATATAAAAAGCTTCCCCCGGAAAAGCGCGAAGCCATAAAGAAAATGGCTCGCGACAAAGAGGCAGCCAGCGGCGTTCCTCCTGCTCCACCCCAAAACACGACCAATTAATCCTACTCAGGTTTACGGCTATTGCCGATTTACCGGTTTTAGCATCAGTTCCACAGACCGCTTGCTAGCTATCATAACCAGCCGCTTTGTGGGACAGACGTTGTTCACCGCGAATCCGCCCGTTGATGCGGCCACGCCCCAAGCCCTTGCAGGCAGGTTTGCGTAAGGCCCGTCAGCTCACCGCCGTTCGGTGCGCCAGAGCATCCCCAGCGCCAGCGCCAGAAATAGCCAGCTCATCGCAGTCGCACTTAATATCGGCGACCAATCGTTTAACGCACCCACGTTGGCAAATAACCTGCCGATGAAGTGAAAACTCAGCCCCAGCACGATGCCCATGAATATCTTGCCGCTGATCCCGCCTTCGCGCCGTTGATACGCCGAGAATGGCAAGGCCAGCAACATCATCACCAGCACCGCGAACGGGTAAACCAGCTTGTTCCACATCGCGATCTCGTAACGCGTTGTCTTTTGATGATTTTCACGCAAATGGCCGGCATATTGATACAGATTCCAGGCCGACATCTGCTCGGGCACCACCAACAATACGCTGAGAATGTCGGGATTGAGCGAGGAACGCCATTCCGCGCGGGGCCGATTATCGGTGGTAGCGCCCGCCTTATCAAAAAGCGTCTGGCGCACGCCTTCCAGTTGCCAGCGCGAGTCTTCCAGATATGATGCGCGCTCTGCTTCGGTGATGCTGCGCAAGTGATAGCGCTCGTCAAACTCGTAGATGCTGACGTCCAGCAAGGACGTATCCGGCAGCACGCTCTTCACATTGATAAAGCTGTGCTCGTCTTTCACCCACACGCCCGACCTGAACTCCTTCACCGAGACTTTTGCGTTCTGCGCCTTCAGCCGCAATTGTTGCGCCATGCGCTCGCTTGGCGGCGCCACCACTTCTCCGAACAGGAAGCACAGGATAACCAGCGGCAGACCGATCTTGAGCAATGCGCCCATCATCTGCTTGAGCGAGACGCCGGAGCTGCGATAGACCGTCAATTCGGAACTGGCCGCCATCTGCACCATGGCGAAGATGGTACCGATCAATACGGCGACGGGAAACAATTCATAAATATGTCCCGGAATGGTCAGCGTCACGAACAGCAGGACGTATCCCAATTTATAGTCACCGCGCCCCATCGAATTCAGCTCGTTAATCAGGTCAAGCAACGCAAACAGCATGATGAGCGCCGCGAATACCAGCGCGATGCTGACGTATATTTCCCGTTTCAGATAACGCGTGAGCAGTCTCATCGTTTCAACCTGCGCCAGGCAGATGCCGACGAACGGTGATAGAACAACAGCAGCATCACGCCGAACATCAGCACGTGTATGCCCAAAATACCCGCCGCCGGACTGATGTTGCCGCGGCCGACCCAGGAATTGGTCACGCTGATCATGTTGTTGTAAAACATGTAGATGACCATCGCGGAAATCAGGTTGAGCGAACGCCCCGCACGCGGATTCACATAGCTCAACGGAATCGCCAGCAGCGACAAGAACCAACGCACTGAGCGGCAAGCCGATGCGCCACTCCAGTTCCGAAATATTCCAGGAAGTCGGATTTCGCAGCAGATACAGCGTGGGGTAAGCCTTGAGATTGGGAACTTCCTGGCGCAACTCGGCTGCCTCGATGCGCATGGCATAGCGTTCGAACTCGACGATCTTGAAATCGGCCTGCCCCGGAATGCCCTCATACCGCGTTCCGTTAAGCATGATCAGAAAACGGTCTCCATTCGGCGCAGTCTCCTGGTAGCCTTCCTTGGCGACCATCGTGCCTTCTTTGCCGTTCTGCGTCGACTGCACGAAGATATTGCCGACACGTTTGTTCTGGGTGTCCACATCTTCCAGAAAGAACACGCGATCCGATTGCTTGGATTCGCGAAACGCGCCCGGGGTTGCGGCCGACACGTCATCGCGGCTATCCAGCCTGCGCTTGAATTCGTCCGCCTTGGTCAATGCCCACGGCGATAACACCAGACTGAGCAGGGCGATCACCAAAGTGACCGGAATGGCATATCCCAAAACCGGCCTGATCCAGCGCGTCAGGCCTATCCCCGACGTGAACCACACCACCATCTCGCTGTCGCGATAACTGCGCGACAGGGTCAACAACACCGACAGGAACAGACTGATTGAAAGCAGCACCGGCAGATAATTAAGCGAGGTAAAGCCCAGCATCGCCAAAACGCCGTCTACCGCCAACACACCGCTGACCGACTCTCCCAACAGGCGAATCAACTGTGTAAATACGACAATGCCCAGCAAAATGGAGGACACTAGCAAACCGGTACTCGCGAATTCCCGCACCAGCGACCAGTAAAATATGCCGTGACGGACGCGGCTTCTTTGACTTTAGTGGCTGGGATTGCGGATAATCCGTCATCGGGAACAATTCTGAGATTAATGAGGAGAAGCGCGTGGAATTTAGCATAAAACAAGCCAGTCCGGAAAAACTGAAGAGTGGCTGCGTGGTCGTTGGCGTGTTCGAAGGCGGCAAATTGTCAGGCGCCGCACAGGTGATCGACAAGGCAGCCAAGCATGCCCTAAGCGATCTCATTGCACGCGGCGATATGAGCGGAAAATCTGCGGCCACGTTGTTGCTGCACAAACTGCCCGGCGTTGTGGCAGAGCGCGTGCTGCTGGTGGGACTGGGCAAAGCCAGCGAACTCAATAACAAGAGCATCTCCGAAATTTTGCGCGCCGCTTTCAGCGCCTTGAACGGCACACCCGCCAAAGATGCAGCGCTGTTCCTTATCGACGAAGGCGTGGGCAAGGATGCTGCCTGGGTCATCAAACAAGCCGTGTTCAACGCGGCCGAACAGGCCTTCCGCGCCGACGGCATGAAAAGCAAACCGTCCAAAGCCGCCACACTCAAGAGCATTACTTTTGCCACGCTGGACAAGCCCGCTGTCGCCTTGAAGAACGTGGTAGAGCAAGCCGCAGCCGTTGCGCACGGCATGGATCTGGCCAAGACCCTGGGCAACCTGCCGGGCAACATCTGCACCCCGACTTACCTTGCGGCCAAGGCGCTGGCGCTGGGCAAAGCGCACAAGAGCATCAAGACCACCGTGCTGGAGGAAAAAGACATGCAGAAACTCGGCATGGGCTCGTTCCTCTCCGTTACGCGCGGCAGCGAGCAGCCCGCCAAGCTGATCACGCTGGAATATTCCGGCGCGGCCAAGACACAAAAACCCATCGTGCTGGTCGGCAAGGGCATCACGTTCGATACCGGCGGTATCTCGCTCAAGCCGGGCGCCGAAATGGACGAGATGAAATACGACATGTGCGGTGCAGCCAGCGTGCTCGGCACGCTGCAGGCCGTTGCCGAAATGGGACTCAAGCTCAATGTGGTCGGCGTGATCCCGACTTGCGAAAACATGCCTTCCGGCAAAGCCACAAAACCCGGCGACATCGTCACCAGCATGTCCGGCCAGACCATCGAAATATTGAATACCGATGCCGAAGGACGTTTGATCCTGTGCGACGCGCTCACCTACTCCGCCAAGTTCAATCCCGACACCATCATCGACATCGCGACCCTGACCGGCGCCTGCGTAATCGCCTTGGGCCATGTCGCCAGCGGCATGTTCAGCAACGAAGACAAACTCGCCAAAGAGCTGCTGGCCGCGGGCGAACAGTCGCATGACCGCATCTGGCAGCTGCCGCTGTGGGATGACTACCAGCCGCTGCTGGACAGCAACTTCGCCGACATGGCGAACATCGGCGGCCGCGCGGGCGGCACGATTACGGCAGCCTGCTTCCTTGCGCGCTTCACCAAGGACTACCGCTGGGCACACCTGGACATCGCAGGCACTGCCTGGTTGTCCGGCAAGCAAAAAGGCGCAACCGGCCGCCCGGTGCCGCTGCTATCGCAATATCTGATCAACCGCACGGCATCGAAGTGACCAAAGTCGATTTTTATACCGGCTCGGAAGACAGGCTGCGCACCGCCTGCCAGCTGAGCCACAAGGCGATGCAGAACGGCCTGCGCGTGTTGCTGCATGCGCCGGACGAAAGCACCGCCGACAAGCTGGACAAGCTGCTGTGGCACTATCCTCCCACCGCGTTCATGCCGCATTGCCACAGCCACGAAGCGGATGCGGCGACATTGCCCGTGGTCATCGGCCGCGACGAGAACTTTCCGCACTCCGAGTTGCTGATCAGCCTGCATAACGCCTGCCTGCCGTTCTTCAGCCGGTTCGAGCGCGTCATCGAGATCGTCAGCCAGGATGACGCCGAAGCCAAGCTGGGGCGCGAGCGCTATGTCTTTTACAAAGATCGCGGTTACGAGCTGCGCCACTTCGACCTGCGCAAGACATGAAATCGCGCATCATCAATCCGGACACTATCCCTATCCTGACCGACACGGTCGATGGCACACCTATCGACTTGCCGATGCTGACGGAAGCGGTTGATAAACACCTCAAGACGCCGACGGCTACGACGCTTACGGACAAGCAGTGCGAGCAACTGGCAAAACAGCTTTTCCCGCAACTCGAAGCGACTTTGCGCGATGCCATCGGCTCACGCTCCGAGGCCCGCTGGGAAAAGGCCATGCAGGAAGTGAGCAATGCCCTTCCCGAGCTGATCCGCAAAGCCACCCAGAAACCGCTTTAGCCATTCAAGCAGCACCCTGCCCGCTCAGCCCCAAGCCTGTATAATCCCGCCCTCTTTGAACCACGCATTCCCAGAAAAGACCGCAATGGAACTCGCAAAAAGTTTTGACCCGAAAGACATCGAAGCCCGCTGGTATCCGACCTGGGAAAACGCCGGCTACTTCAAGGCCGGACTCGATACCTCCAAGAAAGAGAATTTCTGTATCCAGCTGCCGCCGCCCAACGTCACCGGCACGCTGCACATGGGCCACGGCTTCAACCAGACCCTGATGGATGCGCTCACGCGCTACCACCGCATGCGCGGCGACAACACGCTGTGGCAACCGGGCACCGACCACGCGGGCATCGCCACGCAGATCGTGGTCGAACGCCAGCTCGATGCACAAGGCATCTCGCGCCACGACCTCGGCCGCGAGAAGTTCATCGAAAAGGTGTGGGAGTGGAAGGAATATTCCGGCAACACCATCACCCAGCAGATGCGCCGCCTCGGCACCTCGCCCGACTGGTCGCGCGAGCGCTTCACCATGGACGAGGGCCTGTCGCGCTCGGTCACCGAAACGTTCGTGCGCCTGTTCAACGAAGGCCTGATCTACCGCGGCAAGCGCCTGGTGAACTGGGACCCGAAACTGCACACCGCGGTGTCCGACCTCGAAGTGGTGCAGGAAGAAGAAGACGGCTTCATGTGGCACATCCGCTATCCGCTGGCGGACGGCTGCTGGGTCACCTGACCGTCGCCACCACCCGCCCCGAGACCATGCTGGGCGACGTGGCCGTGATGGTGCATCCGGAAGACGAGCGCTACAAACACCTCATCGGCAAGCAGGTCACGCTGCCGCTGTGCGACCGCACCATCCCCATCATCGCCGACGACTATGTGGACAAGGAATTCGGCACCGGCGTGGTGAAGATCACGCCCGCGCATGATTTCAACGACTATGCAGTGGGGCAACGCCACAAGCTGTCGAACATGATCTCCATCCTGACGCTGGATGCGAGAGATCAACGAGCACGCACCGCAAACAATATCAAGGCCTGGATCGTTTCGATGCGCGCAAGCAGATCGTCGCCGATCTGGAAGCGCCGGCCTGCTCGAGAAAGCGACAAGCCGCACAAACTCAAGGTGCCGCGCGGCGACCGTACCGGCGTGGTCATCGAGCCCATGCTCACCGACCAGTGGTTCGTGGCGATGAGCAAACCCGGCAAGGACGGCAAGATCCATCACCGCACAGGCGCTGGAATGCGTAGCATCCGGCGAGATCAAGTTCCACCCCGAGAACTGGGTCAACACCTACAACCAGTGGCTGAACAATATCCAGGACTGGTGCATCTCGCGCCAACTGTGGTGGGGGCACCAGATTCCCGCATGGTACGGCGACGAACGGCGAAGTATCTATGTCGCGCACGACGAGGCCGAAGCCAATGCAACTGGCCGACAAGGCACGGCTACACCGGCAACTCGAACCGCGACGACGACGTGCTCGACACCTGGTTCTCCTCCGCGCTGTGGCCGTTCTCCACGCTGGACTGGGATGAAGGCAAACCATTCGACGCGCAGAACGAATTCGTGCAAGCAATACCTGCCGTCCTCCGTGCTGGTCACCGGCTTCGACATCATCTTCTTCTGGGTGGCGCGCATGGTGATGATGACCAAGCACATCACCGGCAAGATCCCGTTCAAGGACGTGTACGTGCACGGCCTGATCCGCGATGCGGAAGGCCAGAAGATGTCCAAGTCCAAGGGCAATGTGCTCGACCCGATCGACCTGATCGACGGCATCGGCGTCGACGATCTGGTGAAGAAACGCACCACCGGTCTGATGAACCCGAAAGATGCCGAGAAGATCGAGAAGCGCACGCGCAAGGAATTCCCGGAAGGCATCCCCGCCTTCGGCACCGACGCACTGCGCTTCACTTTCGCTTCGCTCGCCTCGCCCGGCCGCGACATCAAGTTCGACATGCAGCGCTGCGAAGGCTACCGCAACTTCTGCAACAAGCTGTGGAACGCCACGCGCTTCGTGCTGATGAACTGTGAAGGCAAGGATGTCGGGCAGGACGAATCGCTGCCGCTGGAATTCTCCGCCGCCGACAAGTGGATGATCAGCCTGTTGCAACAAACCGAAGCCGAAATGGCAACACATTTCGCCGACTACCGTTTCGATATGGCCGCGCGCGCCGTGTACGAATTGGTGTGGAACACCTACTGCGACTGGTATGTGGAACTGGCCAAGGTGCAGATGGCCAACGGCAACGACGCACAGCAGCGCGCCACTCGCCGCACGCTGGTGCGCGTGCTGGAAACCATTCTGCGCCTGGCGCACCCGATCATCCCGTTCATCACCGAAGAACTGTGGCAATCGGTCGCACCGATGGCGAACGCAGAAGGGCGACAGCATCATGCTGCAAGCCTATCCCAAGGCCGACAGCAGCAAGATCGACCAGGCTTCCATCGCGCAGATGGCACTGCTGCAGGAACTCACCACCGCCTGCCGCAGCCTGCGCAGCGAGATGAACCTGTCGCCCGCAGCACGCGTGCCGCTGCATCGCCGCCGGCGATGCGACGATATTGAACGCGCTCGCGCCCTACATCAGCAGCCTCGGCAAGCTCAGCGAAGTGCAGGTCGTCGCCGAACTGCCGGAAGGCGATGCGCCAGTCTCCATCGTCGGCAACTTCAAACTGATGCTGAAAGTGGAGATCGATGTTGCGGCCGAACGCGAACGCCTGGACAAGGAAATCACACGTCTTGTCCAACGAGATCACCAAGGCCAACGCCAAGCTCGGCAACGAGAGCTTCGTCGCCCGCGCTCCGGCAGCTGTGGTGGAACAGGAAAAGAAACGTCTGGAAGAGTTCGGTGCAACGCTGGTGCAATTACAGGCGCAGCGCAAGAAGCTGGGGTAGACCAATCATTCGCAAGCCGTAAATACGGCTATCTTCAGGCAGCTTGCTCGAAGATGACCGACTAGTCCAGACTACGACAGGCTGCAGGGCGAACGGCCCTTGGCTGGATGCGAGGGCGACGCGTTCAGCGGCGGCGGATCAGGAAAATGAATTCGCCGTTTTGCTCCGTCGACGACAGCAATTCATGCCCGGTCTTGCTGCAGAAATCCACGAAATCCTTGGGTGAGCCTTTGTCTGTCGCCACGATTCTCAACACCTGCCCTGCGCTCATCGGCGTCAGCGATTTCTTGGCGCGCAGGATGGGCAGCGGGCAAGCCAGTTGCCGCACATCCAGCTCGACATCGAATGGAACGTCACTCATGCAACTATCTCTCCGCCCGCATTGGCCCATGCCGTGATGCCGCCCTGCAGGTTGTATACCTCACCCAGTCCCTGTGCCGCCGCAAAAGCGGCAGCCTGCGCCGAGCGACCGCCCATCTGGCAATAGAATACGGTGGTCTTCTTTGTGTCCAGATCGCGCAAGCGCATCGGCAGCAGATGCAGCGGCAAACAGATTGCGCCGCCGATGCGCCCGCGCGCGATCTCGGCATCGGTGCGCACATCCACCAGCTGCGCATTGCCGCTGGCGATCAAATTCGGTAATTCGGATACGGTGATAATTTTAAACTCTGCCACTTCTACTCACTCCACTGTTAATAAAACAAAAAACTATTGCTCTTCGCCGTGATCGCTCAGCAGGCGCGATATACGCGTATTCGCCATGGACAAGCGCTTGACCAGGACACCCAGAAACGCTTCGCTGAATTGATAACGGCAATTCGCAGAAGCGCGCGCCAGCGCTTCCGGATCAACCTCGATCAACGTGACTTCCGTCTTGGCAATCACATCGGTGGAACGCCGCGCGTCCTTGCCCGACAGATGGGCCATTTCCCCGAAGCAGTCGCCCTGATGCAGCAAGCTCAGTAACCTGCCCTGCTTGACCACCCGCACCGAACCGGTGGCGATGATATAGAAATCTTTTCCTTCCACGCCTTCCAGCAGGATCGCTTCTTCCTTGGCGACCTTGCGCCATTCGCTGATGCGCAACACTTCCCACAATTCCACATCGCTGAAATTCTTGAAAAAACTCAATGCACGCAGGATATCGAATTTTTCCGTATCGAATATCTCTTCCTGCTGCGGCACGTTGTGCGTAATGAATGCCACCAGATCGCGCGCGAATTCGTCCCAGGTCTGGTAGCGATGCGCCACATCCTTGCACATGGCGCGCAGCACAATGGCATCCAGCACCGGCGGAATTTCGGGGCGGAAGGTGCTGGGCGGTTGCGGATCAATGTTCATGATCTGGTAGATCATGCTGTAACTGTTGGCGGCCTCGAACGGCAGCTTGCCCGTGAGCAGACGGTACATGGTCACGCCCAGCGAATAAATATCGGTCTGGTGCGTCAAATGCTGTTCCCGGATCTGCTCCGGCGACATATACGCCGGCGAGCCCACGCCGCTTACCTGCGTGCTCTGCTGGCTGTCGATGACTGCCGCACCGAAGTCGGATATCTTGATGTCGTTTTCTCCTTGCAGCAGGATATTGGCGGGCTTGATATCGCGATGTGTCACCCCTTGGTATTGCGCATATTCAAGCGCTTTACAACATTTGTAGATGATCTCGGCAATGTGCCCCAGATCCATCAGGTGATCGACCTCGCCGTATTTTTCCAGCGTCTCGCCTTCGACATATTCCATCACCATATAGTTCAGGTCGCCGTCCATCACTGCGTCGTAGATCTTCACGATATGCGGATGCGACAGCTTTCCGGCGAGGGACGCCTCGGTGAGCAGCAATTTGCGGTAGGCTTTGGCGCGATTATTGTCGTGCAAGACGTTCAGATTGAACACTTTTAGCGCAACTTGCTGCTGATTGAAGGGATCGAGCGCAAGGTAAACGGTGCTGGTCGCACCCCGTCCCAATTCCTTGACTATCTCGTATTTCCCGACTTTGTCCATAATTTTTAGACCCTTAGAGGCGCGCATTCTGCGGGCTAGATGCCGCCATGTCCAGAAACCATGTTAAAAATGTGGAATTTGCCGCCTCAGGGAACTCAACGGGGTCAGTGCTATCATAGAGTCCATGAAAAAAATCCTTGTTTGTGCATTGTTTGCCGCTCCACTGCTTGCTCTCGCCGATGGCCTCCCGGATTTGGGCGACATATCCCAGGAAATAATCTCTCCGCAAACCGAGCGTCAAATTGGCGAGCAGAGCATGTTCCAAATACGTTCCGACAAGGATTACATGGACGACCCCGAGCTGAGCGACTATCTCAACAGTCTCGGCGGGCGGCTCGTCTCAAACAGCCCGGAACCGGGGGATACGTTTGAATTCTTTGCCATCAATGACAATGCAATCAACGCCTTTGCGCTCCCCGGCGGCTACGTCGGCGTCAACACCGGACTGATCCAGCTGGCACAAACCGAATCTGAACTCGCCTCGGTTCTGAGCCACGAAATCTCGCACGTCACGCAACATCACTATGCGCGCATGGTGTCCGGCACCCGCTACGACTCACTTGCGGCATTGGCAACGCTCGCCGTCGCCATTCTGGCGGCGCGCAACAGCCCGCAGGCAGCAACTGCCGGTATCGTCGGCGCGCAAGCCGGGGCGGTGCAGCACCAGCTCAATTTTACGCGCCAGAACGAGCAGGAAGCGGACCGTATTGGTTTAGGTATCCTTGCAAAATCCGGCTTTGACACGCGCGCCATGCCGGCCTTTTTCGAACGCATGCAAAAAGCCACGCAGCTGGTGGAAGGGAACACGCCTTCCTATTTGCGTACCCACCCGGTCACCCACGAACGTATCGCCGAGGTGGAAGATCGCGTACAACAAATTCCATACCATCTGGTTCCGGACAGCCTGGATTTCCAACTGATGCGCGCACGGATTACCGCAAAGCAGATGATCCCGCGGGAAGCCGTCACGTTCTTCGATGCCGCTCTGGGCGAAAAGAAATACGGCAACCCCATCGCGCACCGCTACGGCCTGGTATTGGCTTTGTTGCGCAACAACCAGCCGCAACGCGCAAAACAGGAATTCGCCATCCTGCAAAAACAGGCGCCTCTTGACGCCACGATCGCCACGCTGGGCGGAAAGATCGCCCAGCTGGACAAACCCGACAAGGACGTCATCGCCTACTACAGTGCGGCGCTGACCAATTTCCCGGAACACCATGCGCTGATTTACGACTACGCCGAAGTGCTGCTGCAGGACCAGCGTTACAAGGAAGCGCTCAAACTGCTCGACGACCAGGTAAACCGGGACGGCAACGATCCAAAACTGTATGACCTGGAAGCGCGTGCCTATGCGGCATTGAACAAACCCCAGGAAGAGCATCACATGCTGGCTTATTACCATATCCTGCACGGCGATCTGCGCGGCACGATTGAACAACTGGAGCTGGCCAAACAGTCGGGCACCGACTACTACCAGCTCTCCACCATCGAAACCGAGCTCAAGCAATATCGCGAAATCGCCGCCGCCTATAACAAGAAACAATAGTCGGCATTTCTGGATTGAGGCCGTCGGCGTGACCGGCACGGCGCAGGAAATTTATCTATTTGGACGGCACGCGTGAACATACATCCTGCATTGCGCTTACCCGGAACTTCCCTGATTGCAGCTATTGCCGCGATCTGGCTGCTTTCCGGTGCCGGCACGATTCCGGAAAACCGGAAGTACGAATGTGCCGGCAAGAATGACAACGGAATGATTTCCATACGCGAATTCCCGACTCTTCATTTTAGCGGGAGCCGATTGACAATCACCGGGTCGGATATTTTTTCGACCTACAACTATGAAATTTGCGCAGAAAGCAATTCGCTCATCACCTTTGCATCAAACCCCAAAGCGTGTCCTGCAGCGCACGCTGCAATTGACTCCCTGAACGCTTCGAACGGCTCCTTCAACAAGGTCTCCGGGCTCCTGGAACTTGACGGTGCACAAGGAATGCACGGCGAGTACAAGTGTAATGGGGCCACACAGAAGTACTGACTGATTAAGCAGACGTTTCACTATCCGGTTTCGATTTTTAAATTAATTTCATATATCATTCTTCTGCCGTATTGCACGTAATCCGCCACAACTTTCGACTCGCTCATGTCCGAACCCGAAAAACCCGAACTGAATTGGGACATACCGCTAAATTTTGACCGCCTGGATACGAAGCAGGAGGAGCTCCCTCCGCCCCCAAAAATTCCGCCCAGGCAAATTCTCGCTGCAAAATTTCCAAAGATTCTCGCGCGCATAGAGTTGCTTTGGTGTTCCCCGGAGTTGCACAAATATCTCGAACAGACCCTGTTTACCGATCGCTCAAACAGGGAGGGCTTCCCCAAGGACGTAATGCAAGCACTGGGTGAAATACACATCGAACACGCACGGCTGCTAAAGGAGAAGAAGCTGCTGAGTGACGATATCTGGGACGTGTAAAAATGCCTGCAGGAATTGAGTTCCGTGCTTCGTCAGCTCAAGGAACTCAGGAGATGGGAAATCCGGGTATTCGCGCCATCTAGGCGTTTTACCAGCAGTCTCAAGAAAGCCTTGTCTATCTGGAACCGGCAACCCACGGTGGACCTCTCCAACACATCCGGATTTATACAAATCAAGGTAGCGTTTGAATCCACCATCACATCGGTGGTACGAGTGAACGCGCGCTCGGAAAGATGGGCCATTTCTCCAAAGCAATCGCCCTCTTTCAGGGTGCTCAACAACAGCCCCTGCCGCATCACCTTGACCGACCCTTGACCCAGAATATAAAACTCCCGACCCTGTTCTCCTTCGTGCAAAATAATTTCACCACTTTGCACCTTGCGCCATTCGCTGATGCGCAGCACTTCCCATAGCTCGACATCGGTGAAATTCTTGAAGAAAAGCAATTCGCGCAATATTTTGAATTTCTCCATATCGAAAATTTCCGTCTGAGTCTCCACGGTATTTTGGAAGAAACTCATCAGGTCATGCGCAAATTCATCCCACGTCTGATAGCGTCGCGAACGATCTTTTTCCATGGCACGCATTACAATGGCATCAAGCTCCCGCGGCACTTCGGGGCGAAAATTGACGGTAGACGGCAGTCCGCTATTCATAATCTGGTAAATCATGCTGAAATGGTTGGCGGCATCGAACGGCAGTTTGCCCGTCAGCAGTTGGAACATGGTCACGCCGAGGGAATAAATGTCGGTCTGGTGCGTCAGCGGCAAGTCGTTGATTTGCTCCGGCGACATATAGGCGGGTGAACCCAGGCTGGCAAGCTGCGTGGTCTGCTGGGTCGCGATAATTGCGGCGCCGAAATCGGAAATCTTGATATCGCGCTGTCCATCCAAAAGTATGTTCGCAGGCTTGATATCGCGGTGAATCACTCCCTGCTGTTTCGCATAATCCAGCGCCTTGCAGCATTTGTAGACGATTTCCGCAATTGCACTGAACGGCAACAGGCGCGATGGATCGGCGTAGTGTGCCAACGACTTGCCTTCCATGTATTCCATCACCGTGTAATTCTGGGAGCCTTTCATCACCGCATCAAAAACTCTCACAATATGCGGATGAGACAGTTTGCCGACCAGGGACGATTCGGTGAGCAGTTGTTTCCGATGCGCCTTGGCGAGACGGGGATCGCGTAGCGTATCCAGATTGAACAGCTTGATTGCAACTCGCTGGTTACTGAATGGATCCAAGGCAAGATAAACGGTGCTGGTTCCGCCTCGACCCAATTCACTAATAATCTCGTAATTGCCGATGGTGTCCATTGCGAGCCGATGAAATTGACGACAGTGTCATTCTTGCTGATTTGCCGCGCCATTGTCCAGATAGAATCAAGAACCTGTTGCGACCGGATTACTCCTTTTTAAACAACACACTTGAATGAAATGAGCGACGATGGCGAGCTATTCGGCGGGTTTGTATCGTGCTTTGTACAAAAACGAAATTCAGCCGATACATCGCAGGTCGAAAATGCCGCTTTGATTCCTGACAACACGGTCGGCGTTCCAGATCGGTTGTAATTAGACTTCAGGGACGGGCGTCTGTGCATTGTGTCAAAATCCTCTTTCCAATGACCCTTCAAACAAATGAACCCAATGCTCTCTGTGCTGATAGTTGATGATGACGCACAAATCCGCCAGTTGATACGGGAATATCTGGCCGGGTTTGGCATGACAGTCACCGGCGTTACCGACGGAACCGCGATGGCGGTCGCCCTGGAAGAGAACTCCTTCGACCTGGTCATCCTCGATCTGATGCTTCCCGGGGAAGATGGACTTTCGTTGTGCCGCGGACTGCGCGCCAAATCGGACATCCCCATACTCATGCTGACGGCACGCGGAGAGGCGATGGATCGCGTTGTCGGGCTTGAAGTCGGGGCGGACGATTACATCGTAAAACCGTTCGAGCCGCGCGAGCTCGTGGCCCGTATCCAGTCAATATTGCGTAGATCCCGTGCGGGGCGCGACAACGTCAAGGAAAAAAAGGAAGCGGTGTTCCTGGGATGGCGTCTGGATATGATCTTGCGTCAGCTCATTTCCCCGGAGCAGATCGTGATCCCGCTTTCCAATGCAGAATTTCGCCTGCTTGCGGTGCTGGTCGAACACCCCAACCGGGTACTGTCCAGAGAGTTCCTGCTGGATGAGGCACGCGGCAGGGGCATGGAGCTGTTCGACCGCAGCATAGACATATTGATCTCCCGCGTACGACAAAAACTCAATGACGATCCGCGCACCCCTTCCATGATCAAAACGGTTCGGGGCGAGGGATACCTATTCGACACGAAAGACAGCTGATGAAAATCGTTATTCCGGACACCTTGTTTGTACGACTTTTTTTGCTTCTATTTGTTATTCTTTCCGTCAGCTTTTTCGCAGGCAGAGAGATCATCAACATTCTGGGCTTGGAGTATTCATCTTCTTCACAGCCCCACCACAATGCGTTCAGGCTCGACATTCTGCTCATCCGGCTCGCCGCAGTGGGTTTAACTGCGTGGGTTGCCGCACGCTGGCTTTCGAATCCGATCAAGCGTCTGGCAACCGCTGCGGAACAACTTGGCAAAAACCTGAGCAGTCCAAATATCGAAGAGACCTCGGGCCCTTTTGAAGTCAGGCAAGCGACCAAAGTGTTCAACCTGATGCAATCACGGATCAACCAGCAGATTGAGGAACGCAACCGGTTTTTGGCCGCCGTCTCGCATGATCTGCGGACACCCCTCACCCGACTGAAATTGAAGGCCGAAAAGATAGACCAGCAGGAGTTGCAGGCCGACATCCGGGATGACATCAACGAGATGGCCGGCATCATCGACACTACGCTCGATTATTTGCGTGGCGACGAAAGGCCGGAAGAAGATTGCATGCTTGATATCGGTGCGTTGGTGCATTCAATGGCTGAGGATGCGGCTGAGCGCGGAGAATCGATTGCGGTTACCGGTAACGCGAGCCCGATCAAACTCAAGCCGATATCCATTCGGCGCTGTTTGAACAACTTGATCGAAAACTCATTGCGCTATGGCGGGAACGCTGAAATCCATATCAGCGAAACGGCTAGCCAAGTCGCTATTACCATTCAAGACTCGGGGCCAGGCATACCAGAGGATCAATTAGAGGCTGTCTTCGCGCCGTTCTACCGACTGGATGCTTCCCGCAATCGAAATCACGGCGGAGTCGGTCTCGGCCTGTCCATCGCAAAAGACATGGCCGAGAAACAGGGTGGAAGCATCACGCTGCAAAACTCCCCGAACCGAGGATTGATTGCAACCCTGATCTTGCCGAAACATCCTTAACGACCGGTTTCCCCATGAGAAAAATATTCGATGCCTTTGCCAGGTTGCGACTGCGTGTCATATTGGCGGCTATCGTTCCGGCCATTTTGACGACGGCCTGCACAACGGCACCCAAAGTCGTCCAGGTTGATCAAGCCCGTGTAAATGCATTTGCCCAGCATGGCTATGACTCGGGAATTGACTATGCAACTGCAGCATCCAAATTATCGATGCAAGTCGAAAACGATTTTATTCAGATCACCTTGGTGCAACCCAAACGGGAAGGCAAATATCCCTTGGTCATCTACTTGCCGGGACTGGGCGAATCCGGTGACGCTGCACCGGAGATCAGGAATGCCTGGGCAAAATCGGGGTACGTTGTCCTGTCCTTACAGCCGCTGAAAGACGATGAGGAAGTCTGGTCGTCGGATGCTGCTCGCAGAGCCGACTTTGCCTTCATCCGTCAGGATAGATATTCGTCCGGCGTGATATCACGCCGACTCGATGCAATAACGAAGCTGATTGAATACGTTAAGCGTGGCGTCTTGTCCGGTGACGAGGATCTTAAAGACATCGATTTATCCCAGTTGGCGATAATCGGATTTGATGTTGGCGCGAGCACGTCCATGATCGTCGGCGGCGAAGAAGTCCCCAAAGTTTCCAGACATGCCCTGGCCGTTCAGCCCAAAGCCATGATCGCGCTGAGTCCGCACGCGGAGTCTGGCAGCGCTGACATTGATACGCGCTATCAAAATATCGACATCCCGGTGCTTTCGGTCACCAGCAACGGCGACGACGAAACTCATGGCAATGACCCGGTGTCCCTGCATCAGATACCCTTCCAGCACATGCCACCGGAGAACAAGTATTTGCTGTTGTTGACCGCCGCATCCCATTCCTTGATCGGCGACGGAGATACGAGTGACGATGTGCAAAATGAAAACGACGGGTAACGGCAAGCAAGCCGAACCCGAAAACGCCGGCAAACTACGGAGTCGCGGCGGGCGTCACGGAAAACAAGGCGCAGGCAAGGGAGCGGATGGAAGTGCGCCTTCAGGGCGCGACGGAGAACGGTCTCCGACACAACGGGCAAAAGTGAAAGTGGCTATCGCGCAAGTAACGACGGCCTTCCTGAATGCATATGTAAAACATGACCAGTTTGCCATTGAATGGCTGAATAAAGACGCGCAGCCCTGGCTGTACAGCATCGGTCAATTGCAGGAAAAATAACGTCAATTCGGCGGCGCCGTGCCGCCCACAGGAAGCCTGCTAATGTTTTTCCGTGGCAACTCCCGCAACCGGAGTTGCTTCTCCGGTTTCCCACGTACCACCCAAAGCCTGAATCAGAGCCACATTTGCCGTCAGCCGCTGCCCTGCAATTTGCAGCAGCCCGGTGTGCGCGGTATTGGCAATTGTCTGTGCGCTGATGACGTTAAGGTAGGACACGATGCCGGCCTTGTACTGGTTGGTGGCCAGACGCAATGACTCTTCCGCCGCGGCCACCGCGTCCTGCTGCAATTGCGCTTCTTCGGCGAGCGCCGACAATGCGGCCAGCTGATCCTCGACTTGCTGCAAAGCCTGCAGACTCAGCTGGCGATACTGCGCGACTGCCTGTTCGTAGGCGCTCCTGCTTTGCGCAACTTGGGCACTGCGCGCTCCACCGTCGAACAGGGTTTCGGCTAATGACGGGCCGACCGACCAGAATACGTTCGGTGCAGAAATCAAATTCGAAAAGGTGGAGGTATTGCGCCAGCCGCGTTGTGCGGAGAGCGTGAGGGCCGGGAAATAGGCCGATTTTGCCACCCCGATTTGGGCGTTGGCTGCCGCTACTTGCCGCTCGGACGCGCCAAGATCGGGACGCCGCAGCAACAGCTGCGACGGCAATCCGGCGGGAATCGCCTGCGGCTGCGGCAAAATGGGCAAAGCAGGCAGATTGAAGTTGGACGGAGCTTCACCGATCAAAACGGCAATCGCATGTTCCAATTGCGGGCGCTGCACGTTGTAAGACGAAAGCTGAACCCGCGCCGTGGCAAGCTGCGTCTGGGCCAGCGCAACATCGGCCTTGGTGGCGACGCCGGCCGCATAGCGGTTCTGCGTAAGCTGCAGGAATTTCTCATAAACCGTGACCGTGTCTTGCGCGAGGGCAATCTCGCTGTCCACCTGACGTATCTGGAAATAGTTTTGCGCCAGACTGGTTTGCAAACTCAGCTGGGCCGCCAGCAGGTTGTCGTGACTGGCCTCTGCACCTGCCTCATCGGCTTCGACCTGGCGCCGCACCTTGCCCCACAAGTCAGGAACCCAGCTTGCGGTGAAGCCCAGGGATTTCCCCGCTACCACAGTGGACGTACCGTTTGTTCCAATTGAAGTCGCGGTTCCGTTGCCGGAGGAAGAACGGGTGGAGGAAGCCGACACACCCAGCGTCGGGTATTCGGCGGCGCTCGCAATATCGGTGAGCGCCAGCGCTTGCTGATAGGCGTAGTAGGAAGCGCGCAGGCTCTGGTTTGCCTGTACCACACGCGGCTCCAGCGCATTCAACGTCTCGTCCCCAAAAATCGTCCACCAGGCGCCCTCAGCCGGAACCGCCAGCGGGGCAGCCTGCACCCAGCCCTTGTATTCCTTGAACTGCGCCGGGGATTCCATGCTTGGCTGCTTGTAATCCGGCCCTACTGCACAGGCAGACAGCAGCAGGCTGATGCCGAGGATGAAACACGGACGTGACGGCCCAGGCCCGCCAATGGCCGCTTTCCGTCGCGGAAGGTTGAACTGAAAATAAAGTGATCGGACTCATACCGGGTTCCTGTTCAGATTTGGTGTTGAATTGCATGACGATTGCGGCGCGCCCAGCGCAGGCGGCTCCAGTGGCGGAACTTGTCGAGCTGCAGGTAGATGACCGGCGTAGTGTACAACGTGAGCAACTGGCTGACGATCAACCCGCCGGCGATCGAAATACCCAGCGGCTGGCGCAATTCCGCGCCGTTGCCGCTGATCATCGCCAGGGGCAAGGCGGTGAAAAGCGCCGCGAGCGTGGTCATCAGAATGGGACGCAGGCGCAACAAGCAGGCTTCGTGAATCGCGTCGCGCGGACTCGCTCCGGTCTCCCGTTCTATCTGCAGTGCAAAATCCACCATCAGGATGGCGTTCTTCTTGACGATACCGATCAGCAGGAACACGCCGATCAGCGCGATGATGGAAAAATCGGTGTGGAACAACATCAGCGCCATGACCGCCCCTACTCCCGCCGACGGCAGGGTCGACAAAATCGTCAGCGGATGGATGGTGCTTTCATACAATATGCCCAGCACGATATAGATCACCAGCAATGGCGGTCAGGATGAACAAAGGCTGGTTGTTGAGCGTGTCCTGAAACAGCTTTGCCGTACCCTGAAATCCGCTTTGAATAGTGCCGGGAAGCCCAATCCTCGCCATCTCCACCGCAATGGCCTGTTGTGCTTCGCCCGAGCGACGCTCCCTTGGCAAGATTGAACGAGATGGTCGACGCGGCAAACAAGCCCTGATGGTTGACCTGCAACGGCGTGGTACCCAGTTCGTAATGCGCCAATGCCGCCAGCGGTACACGCGTCCCGCTGGCACTGATCAGGTAGATATCGTTCAGCGATTCGGGACGTTGCTGGTATTTCGCATCCGCTTCCATCACGACACGGTACTGGTTCAGCGGCGCGTAAATGGTGGACACCAGACGCTGGCCGAAAGCATCGTTAAGCGTTTGATCGATGGTGTTGACCGAAATTCCGTAACGCGCTGCGGCTTCACGGTTGACGACCAGCTGGATCTGCAAGCCCTTGCTCTGCTGGTCGGTGTTCACCTCGGTCAGGATGGGAATGCGATTGAAGGCCGCGAGCACGCGAGGTGCCCAGTCGCGCAATTCGTTCAGGTCGCCGCTTTGCAAGGTGTATTGGTAAAGCGCGGGCGAAGGCCGACCACCCGCGCGTATATCCTGCACCGGCGACAGGAACACCTGGGCGCCCGATATATCTTTCAGCTTTTGCCGCATTCTGGCGATCGCTGCCGTTGCATCCATACGCTGGTTGTAGGGCACCAGGCTGATAAAGATGAAGCCGGCGTTGGTGCTTCCGCCGCCGGTAAATGCCACTACGTTCTCAACCGCCGGATCGTGTCTTGATGATGGCGACGATGCGCTTGAGTTTTATCGACATGGCCTGAAACGAAATCGATTGATCCGCCTGGATATTGCCGATCATAACGCCGGTATCCTGTGTGGGGAAAAATCCCTTGGGGACGATCTGGTACAAATAGACGTTCAAGCCGATGGTGCCGAAGAAAACCACCAGCATCACGCGGTGGTGCTTGAGGGCCCAGGTCAGGCTGCGATCGTAACCGTGCAGCAACCTGGCGTAGCTGCGTTCGCCCCATGCCGCAATGCGCCCCGGCGTTGTGATCGCCGCGCGGTTTGAGCAGGCGTGAGGCCAGCATCGGCGTCAAGGTAAGCGAGACCACCAGCGAGATGAAAATGGCGATGGACAAGGTAGCCGCGAATTCACGGAACAGGCGGCCGATGATGCCGCCCATCAGTAATACCGGCAAGAACACTGCCACCAGCGACAGGCTCATGGACAGCACGGTGAAGCCGACTTCGCGCGCGCCGCGCAGCGCCGCCTGCATCGGAGCGACTCCATCCTCGACGTGGCGTATGATATTTTCCAGAACCACGACGGCATCGTCGACCACGAATCCGGTGGCGACGATCAATGCCATCAGCGACAGGTTGTCCAGGCTGTAGTTCAGCAGATACATGGCGGCGAACGTGCCGACCAGCGAAATGGGCACGGCGATCACGGGGATGAGCGTGGCGCGCCAATCGCGCAGGAACACGAAAACGACCAGTGCGACCAGCATCACCGACAGTATCAGCGTGAATTCGGAATCGTGCAGCGCGGCACGGATGGTGATGGTGCGGTCCGACATGAAATGCACATCGACCGCGGGCGGCATCGAGGCTTCCAGCTCGGGCAGTGCGGCCTTGATCGCTTCCACTGCTTCGATGATGTTTGCACCCGGCTGGCGGAAAATGATCAACTGGATTGAAGGCTCGCCATTGGCCATGCCCATGTTGCGCACGTTCTGGATATCGACGCTGACATGCGCGATCTGGCTGAGCCGTACCGGTATACCGTTACGATAGGTCACCACCAGGTCGCCGTATTGCTCGGGCAGCGTAAGCTGGTCGTTGGCTTGTATCTGCCAGCGACGCTGTGCGTCTTCGACCGCCCCCTTGGGCGCATTGATGTTGCCGGTGGCGATGGCCTGACGAACCTGCTCCAGGCTCAATCCCATGTTGTTGACCTGATCCAGATCCAGGTCGACACGCACGGACGGCAAGGCGCCACCGCCCACGTTGACCTGGCCGATGCCGGGAAGCTGGGAGATCTTCTGCGCCAGTATGGTCGATGCGGCATCGTAAAGCTGGCTGCGCGACAGGCTTTGCGAAGTCAGCGACAGGATCATGATGGGCGCGTCGGCCGGATTCAATTTGCGGTAGGTCGGATTGCCGGTCATGCCGGTGGGCAGCAGGGGCTGCGCCGAATTGAGGGCGGCCTGCACTTCGCGCGCCGCATCGTTGATGCTTTTCGACAGGTCGAACTGGATGGTGATATTGGTCGAGCCCAGCGCGCTCGACGAGGTCATTTCCGTGATGCCGGCGATGCGTCCCAGCGCGCGTTCCAGCGGCGTCGCGACGGTTGCTGCCATCACGTCCGGACTGGCTCCCGGCAGATTGGCATTCACGTTGATGGTGGGGAAATCCACTTGCGGCAAGGGAGAAACGGGCAACAGTTTGAACGCGATCGCCCCGAGCAATACCACGGCCACCGCCAGCAGCGTCGTCCCTACCGGGCGCCGGATGAACATGGCGGATATGTTCACGGCCTCGGTTCCTTGCTGCGATCCCGCGCCGCTAAAGCGCGCTTTCCAGCGCGCTCCCAACCGGTCAAATGCCAGGTAGATGACCGGCGTGGTGAACAGCGTGAGCAGTTGCGACAGCAACAGTCCGCCGACCAGCGTGATACCCAGAGGCTGGCGCAGTTCGGCGCCCATGCCGCCGCCGATGACCAGCGGTATCGCGCCGAACAGCGCGGCGAAGGTCGTCATCAGGATCGGCCGCAGCCGCAGTTGCGCCGCCTGCAGAATCGCCTCGGCCGGCGGCAGTCCCTGTTGGCGCTGCGCATCCAGCGCGAAGTCCACCATCATGATCGCGTTCTTCTGCACGATCCCGATCAGCAGGATGATGCCGATGATCGCGATCACCGACAGACTGTGGCCCGTTACCATCAACGCCAGCAGTGCGCCGATACCCGCCGACGGCAGGGTCGAGAGGATGGTGACCGGATGCACGAAACTTTCGTACAGCACACCAAGCACGATATACATGGTTGCCACCGCCGCCAGCAGTAGCCACAGCTGGTTGGAGAGTGCCGCCTCGAAAGCTGCCGCCGCACCCTGCATCTTCACGGTGACCGAAAGCGGCAGATTCAATTGTTGCTGCGCTTCGTGTATCGCCTGCACCGCTGCGCCTATCGATACGCCCGGTGCCAGATCGAAAGAGATCATCGCTGCGGGGAATTGGCCGAGGTGACCGATCTCCAGCGGGCCGCTACGTTGTTCGATGCGCGCCACCTGCGCCAGGGGCACGGACTGGCCGCTGGCCGATGGCAGGTAGATGCTGTTGAAGCCATCCAAGCCTTGCCTGTCCTGCGGGTCAAGTTTGAGCACCACGCGGTATTGCGTGGATTGGGTGAAGATGGTCGATATCAGGCGCTGGCCGAACGCGCTGTATAACGCGCCGTCGATGGTGGCCACGCTGATGCCCAGCCGCGACGCGGCATCGCGATCGATATCCACAAAGGCCTGCAAACCGTTGTTCTGCAGACTGCTGGTCACGCCGGTGAATTGCGGCAGGGTGCGCAGTTTGTCGAGCAGCGCATCGTTCGGATGCTTCCAGCTCTTCCATCTGGTAGCGCTGATGCTGAACTGATAGGGACTGCGGCTGACGATGTCGTCTATGGTCAGATCCTGCACCGGTTGCAAAAAGGCCTCGATGCCGGAAACCTGTGCCGCCAGTTGCTGCAAACGCGCGATGACAACCGGTACGCGATCGCCGCGTTGCTCCAGCGGTTTGAGACTGATGAGCATGCGTCCGTTGTTCAGCGTGGCGTTGCTGCCGTCCACGCCGATGAACGACGAGATGCTTTGCACGGCCGGATCCTTGAGCAGCGCATCGGCCAGCGCTTGCTGGCGGCGGTTCATTTCCTGGAACGAACTGCTTTGCGCCGCGACGGTGATGCCGCGTATCAGTCCGGTATCTTCCACCGGGAAAGAAACCCTTGGGGATCACGAGATACAACAGTACCGTCAATACCAAGGTGCCGAACGCGACCCATAACGTCAGTCGCTGATGACGCAACACCCAGCGCAATGCATCGCCGTAGCCGGCGATCAGGCGGTCGAACTGGTGTTGGCTCCAGCGCATGAATCGCCCCTGCTTTTCTTCCGGAATATGGTTCAGCAAGCGGGCACTGAGCATGGGGGTGAAGGTCAGCGACACGAAGGCCGAGATCAGGATGGCCACCGCCAGGGTGATCGCGAATTCGCGGAACAGGCGTCCTACCACGTCGCCCATGAATAACAGGGGAATAAGCACGGCGATCAGCGAAAAGGTCAGCGAGATGATGGTGAAGCCGATCTGCTTTGCGCCCTTGAGCGCGGCCTGTAACGGCGGCTCGCCTTTCTCGATATAGCGCGCAATGTTTTCGATCATCACGATCGCGTCGTCGACCACAAAACCGGTGGCAATGGTCAGCGCCATCAGGGTGAGGTTATTGATGGAGAAGCCGATCAGATACATCACGCCGAAAGTTCCGATCAACGACAGCGGCACGGCCATGGCCGGAATGAAAGTGGCGCGCGCGTTGCGCAGGAACAGGAAGATCACCAGCACCACCAGCGCGACCGACAGCATCAACTCGAACTTCACGTCGGTGATCGCCGCGCGTATGGTCACGGTGCGATCCGACAGCACCGTCAGGTCGGTCGCGCCGGGCAAGCTTTGCCGCAGTTGCGGCAGGATCTGCTGGATATGGTCGACCACCGCGATCACATTCGCACCGGGCTGGCGTTGCACATTGATGACGATGCCGGGTTTATGGTTGACCCAGGCCGCAAGCTGCGCATTCTCCGGCCCTTGTACCACGGTCGCCACATCGCCCAGCCGCACCGGCGCACCCTTGTTGTAGGAGATAACGAGATTGCGATAGTCCTGGGCCGACTGCAACTGGTCGTTGGCATTGATGGTCAGTGCGCGATTCGGGCCGTCGAAGCTGCCCTTGGGCGTATTGACGTTGGCGGCAACGATCGCCGCCTGGACGCTGGCCATGCTCAGTTTTTGTGCCGCCAACATGCTGCCGTTGACCTGAACCTGCACCGCGGGACGCTGGCCGCCGCTCAGCGTCACCAGACCCACACCGGTAACCTGCGAAAGTTTTTGCGCCAGCCGGGTATCGGCGAGATCCTGCAGTTGGGTCAGCGGCAGTGTCTCGGAGGTCAATCCCAGCGTAATGACCGGTGCGTCGGCCGGATTGACCTTGGCATAGATCGGCGGCGAAGGCAGATCGGTCGGCAAAAAAGTGGTCGCGGCGTTGATGGCTGCCTGTACTTCCTGTTCGGCCACATCGAGGGGCAGCTTGAGATCGAAACGCAGAGTGATGACCGATGCACCGCCCGAACTGCTCGACCACATTTGCGCCAAGTCCCGGCATCTGCCCGAACTGGCGCTCCAGCGGCGAGGTGATGGATGAAGTGATGACATCCGGGCTCGCCCCAGGGTACAGCGTGGACACCTGGATAGTTGGATAGTCCACCTCCGGCAGTGCAGATTGTGGCAATAAACGGTAGCCCACGAAACCCGCCAGCAATACGGCCACCATCATCAGGGTGGTGGCAATGGGCCGCAGGATGAACAGTCGCGATGGGCTGGGTTCACCGGGAGTCGAATCTTCGGGAGACTCTGCGACTGACTGTGCCAGGTTTACATTTGCAGCTTGCTTTGATTCATCGCCACCGGTGATGCCGGATGCGCCAGTATTATCCGGCGTTTTCGGTCCGGTCATGGGCTGGTTCCCGGATTCTTGTGCCCGCTGCGCGCGCCTTCACGTTTGCCGTCTTTGGCGCCGCTCTTTGGATCAATCGCGACATCGGAGCCGTGTTGGGCGACAACCTGAATAGTGCTACCTGCTCTGCAGCCTGTCGAGGCCGTCGGTGACTACGCGCTCACCGACCTTGAGTCCGCTGTTGATGACGGTCAAATCCTTGTTGACCACGCCCGTGACGACAGGGCGCACTGCTACCTTGTCGGCGTCCTCGATCACATAGACATAACTGCCGGACGCACCAACTGCAACGGCCGACGACGGCACCACGATCGCGTTGCCCAGCGTATCGACGAGCATGCGCACGTTAACAAACTGGTTGGGGAACAATGCCATGCGCGGATTGGAAAATTCGGCCTTGATCATCACGGTGCCGGTGGCAGTATTGATCTGGTTGTCCACCGCAACGACTTTGCCGGTCTCAAGCAGCGCGGCACGACGTTGGTCCCATGCCTGCACAGGTAGCGCAGTCCCGTGCATGCGGTCAAGAACCGCGGGCAATTGGTTTTGCGCAATGGCAAAGGTCACCGTGATCGGCTGCACCTGGGCGATGGTGACAATGGGAGTTGAAGTTGATGCAGTGCCGGAAAGCGCACTGCCTCCGCCACCGATGGCACCGCTGGTGCCTACCATGTTCCCCACGTCGACTTGGCGCAGACCGGCGATGCCAGAGCCCGGCGACGTAATGCGCGTCCAGTCGAGTTGCAGCTGCGCGTTTTCAAGTGCAGCCTTGTCGGCAGCAACGGTTCCTTTCAGTTGCCCCACCGTCGCGCGCTGATCCATCACTTGTTGCGACGAGATTGAATCCTGAGCCAGCAAGGTTTCATACCGATCCAGGTCGGATTGTGCGCCGGAGAGCTGTGCCTGATCCCGCAGCAATTGTGCTTGCGCCTGATCGACCAGGACGCGAAACGGCCGCGGATCGATGCTGGCCAACAACTGTCCAGCCTTGACCGGTTTGCCTTCCTGAAAATCGACGCTTTGCAACAATCCGGAAACGCGCGGCATGACGTTGACATAGTTGCGCGGTGTAACCGTACCCTGTGCATCTATCCATACCGGCATGGATTGCTGCTGCACCGTGGCTGCAGTGACAGGAACGGGAGGGATCTTTGCACCGGCCGGTCCCTCGCCGTCTTTCGCTTTGGCGAAAGAATAGAGCGACACGCTCAATATCACCGCAATACCGGCCGCTCCCGGAAGCCAATATTTGCGCATCAACCTGGTCATACCGTGTAAAGACTGGGGGATTTCCTTGGGGCGGGATGGTGACGGCATAAGTGGTTTCTGTATGTGTATGCTGAGTTGAAACGACAGTACTTATTGTACCGAAGGCGGCGGTGGCGGTGGCGGATTGTATGCAGGTGCGGGCTGAGATGGCGGCGGAGCGTAGCGTGCATGCGGCTGATAGCCAGACTGTGGCAACTGGTTACCTTTGGCGTACATGCATTGTTCATAGGCAATGTCGTACCGACGCTGAGAATCACGCTCGCTGTATCGCGCCTCATTGGAGCCTGCGGCCGTACCGGCAAGCAGCCCGATGCCGGCACCCGCACCGGTTCCGTTGTGATTGCCGCCCAGCACCGTGCCGGCGACTGCCCCGATTGCAGTGCCGAGCGCCATACTCTTAGCTTCACTGCTCACGCCGGCCTCGCTTGCAGTGGTACCGATGGACTGTTGTGCAAATTGCCTGCACTCCCGGTCTTCTGCAACAAATAGATCAAACGGCTTTCCCGCGGCGGGCATCACCGCAACGCTCGGTCCGTTCGGCACGCTTGCACATCCCGCAAGACTCAACATTCCGGCGATGGTAAGAAAAATGTATTTCATGAACGTCTCCTTTCATTTCGTATGCAGGCACAAAAAGCGCATTCCGCGACAACACCAGGCGCCTCTGTAACCTGATCAATGCGGAGCAATCGGCGGCTGTGCAGACCGGGCCGGCACCGGTGGTTGCGCCGGTACCGTACGCCACGTTTCCGGGCAGCTGGCCACGTAAGGGTAATAGGCTTTCAACGAATCGCAGTAATACCAATACTGCAACGGTGGCTGCGCCTGCGCAGTCACCGGTGCAGGTTGCTGATTTACGACCACAACGGGCGGCGTATAAGGATCTGGATAGGGGTAGACCGGAGACGGATAGAAATACCACATGCCCGCGGCAACCCACCACCACCCGAAGCGCCCGTCATGACGGTCATGCACCCAGTTCCCGCCGCGCCATACCTCCACGGTATGCCTGTCGCCGCGCCAGCCTCCGCCGTCATGATGAAACTCGCGCCCTTCAAAGTGCCGCCCCTCGTGATCCGCCAGAGCGGGCAAAGACATGAAGATCAGGCTGCCCGCAAGGATTCCAGAAACGTATTTGTATATGTTCATGATGTTCACCTACAATCAATTTACCAATTGACTCCCTGAAGCTTTTGCGTCAGCACGATCCCAGAATAGGTCGCGATTCTTAATGCAATCTTAAGAACATTGCTCTGCGGCAATATGCGACGCGATTACGTTGCCAGAAACGGGTAAAACCTGCCCCCGCCCGATCGCTTCAAAATTCACTTTTCTCCATGTGGATTTCCATCCGTCATGCCAGGCCCATGACGCATCCGTTCGCGCGCCTTGTGCATTGAAAGACGCGAGACCTGATTGAATATTTTCCGCTGATCTTCCGTAAGCACCTTCTGCAATTTGTCGGTTGCTTCGGCGATCACCGTCAACTCTTTTGCAAGTACTGTTGCTCTATCCGCCCGGAAATGCGCAATGGCGGCCGCATCGGCATCCTTGTCGGGTCTTTTCCAATTCCTGTCCTCCAGCATGGAAACCGACCTGGCATACTCTTCCCATACACTTTGCTGCGAGGCTTTTATCTCCAGGCGTTGGGATAATTGCTCCAGCCTGTGCTGTATACGATCGTGCATCGCAGCTGCCTTCACTTGCCCTGACGAGTCGCCCTGCATTCCCGGATCGGCCCTGGATACCGAACTCAACGACGCCGACACGACAACTCCAATCGCGATGGTTGCCAATAATCCTTTGATATTCATAAATCCTCCGACGCAGTTAACTCATGCACAAATGTTTTTTCCCTGCCCAGGCAGCAATGACAGACTTCACACTAAATCTTTGCGCCGGATTGCACTACGATCTCAAGGCCGCGCACGGTACATAAGTAACGAGCCCGAATCCTGCGCAAGTGGTGCGTGGTAAATATATATTTCTTCAAAATATCCATGAATCCACATGACGACCTTGTCTTCTTATTCAAATTTCTGCCAATGACGAAAGTCCTGCACTGAGCCACATTTGAAAATTCTTTGTTTTTCATTTTCTACGCCCCCCAATCTTGGTATGCAATGTAATTAGCGCGAGTATCTGCAGTATGTTCAATGTGTAAACATCTGCCCATTTTTGTATCTCGACTGATACAAAATAGTTTTGTAAATGTTCAGATACACCTGTTTTCTCCAGTGGAATTTGACGCACTAAACGATTGATTCAAATGCGTGTGTTAACAGTGCATCAATAGAGTCTGTTTTCCCTCTGATACAAATTGAATTGAGCCGTTTTTACCCCTCTTTTCGACCTTCAGCTTGCACACAAGCTGACGAATATGCATCCCGTGGGATGTCGTATCGCACCCATTCAACTCACTTATTTTCAATCACAACATTTAAGGAGCAGTCCATGAGCTCGATCAACAATATTTCCGGCGTGAGCAATATTGCATATTTGCAACCGACCACGAGTGCAACACAATCAGTAGGAGGAAGTGATTCTGATGGCGACAATGACGGCAGCAGCGGAGCGGGTAAAGTCGGTAAGTCCAACTTTCTCAGTATCATTGAACAGGCGTTGAACCAAAGTCTCTCCAGCAGTTCCGCCGCCTCGTCATCAACTTCATCATCTGCCTCAACTTCCGGGCCCACATCTACAAGCTCAACCCAAGACCCGCAGGCTGCCATGCTTTCTTTCATGCATAATCTGTTCGCGGCACTGCATCAGACGTCGGGCGCCACCACGGGAAACGGCAGCGATTCGGACGGGGACAACGACGGAAGTTCTTCAACTTCAGGAGTGAGCGGCAGTCACAATCGCCGCTCTCATTTGGAGGCCAATATTCAAAATCTGCTGCAACAACTTTCCGCAGGAACCCAGAGCACGTCGGCAACCGGCCAAAGTTCTTCCGGTACTGATCCGCTCGGCAATCTGACTTCCAGCTTTCAAAATCTTGTCGACGCATCAAATACACAGCAAGGGCAAAGTACTTCAGCCGCAAATCCCAACTTGCAATCGTTCTTGCAGAATCTCCTGCAGGACCTGAACGGGGGACAGAATATTGCTGGAGCGGTAGTCAGCACCAACGCGTAGAGAAGCATGTTTCGCAACGCCGGGGGAATTCTTCCCCGGCATCTTCCTTTAGAGTGTCAGCTTCAGCGTCACGCGTAGAGTTCTCGGTTCCGCGGGATGGGTATGGATATCGTTCACCGGAGCAGCTTCGCCCGGCAGCCGCGAAGCGTAGTAATAATCGATGTCGCTCACTTGCCTGTTAAACAGGTTCAATATTTCCATGCTGATTTTTACCGGCTTGCTGACGCGATAGCCTGCCTGCAAGTTCACCAAAGTCGATGAATTCGAGCGCACGCTATTGTCTTCGACGAGCGGCCTGGGGCCAAAATATCTCACTCGTATTCCTGCCGACCATGGATCGATTTCCTGCAAGCTCACCCCAACCGAGGCTACTTGTTCAACCGCGCCCGGAATGCGATTTCCTACAGAATTGGCATCGGTGTAATGTGCGCCGGACAGCGACACGTCGCCGTCCACCAGCAGCCATTCTTTTGGAGTCCAGTAGTTCGCCCATTCCACTCCCTGGCGGCGGCTGGGGCGCGATGCTTCAGTTGTGCCTGCATCGCCAGTAAATATCAATTCTGAATCTATATCCAACCGCCACAGCGTAATCGTGCTTTGCAGCCCGCTGATCCATGCACTGCGTGCGCCGACCTCATAACCTTTGGCTCGCACCAGCGGTTGCACCGAACTGAGAGGATCGCCCGTGCAAGTGCCCACTGCCCCCGTGCAGGCAGGACGTGTACCTGGTCGCGGATCAGTATTGACAGTGGTGGTCGCGCCGCGCGCATCGTTGCTGTGGAATCCGGAACCGGCATTCAGATAATATTCCGTCTTGTCCCACGGCCCGAAGATCAGGGCCAGCTTGGGAGAAATAATCGCATCGCTTTTGTTGCCGGAATTGGCGGATGTATTGCTGGTTACATCGAACTGATAGCTGTCACCGCGCAAGCCGAGTACGGAGCGGAATTTTTCGCTCCACTGGATTTGCGACTCTCCCCATAGTGCAATACTGGTCTGTATGATTGAATCGTCGCGTACCGTGCCCCAAATGTTCCGGTTCTGCGTGAGAAACAATCCGTTCTTGATATCGTCACGACGCAGATCGGTGCCCAGGGTGTTTTCAACCGACTTGTCACCCCAGCTGCCTGTCCAGGTATGGTTAGCGCTACCGCCGAGGATGCCGCGTTTGTCTGATTGCTGGAATTGATCGCCATGCACTTGATCGATTGCATAGGTGAAATTCGACCAAAGGTCGAGGGCATAGTCGACGTAATACGCCGTCACCCGGCTGATGCCATTATTGTCGCTGCTGGCGAACTCGGCCGAAAGACTGTTGCGATGGGTATTGCCGCCGGATGTCGGATCGAGGCTGCCATACCGACCCACGATATTCATGGCACGTTGCGCAATCTGATCCGTCGATGTCCATTTGGTATCGTAACCCAGTAACGACACCACCCATCCGTCGTCGCGAGTCCCCTGCGAATAACGCATCACCATGTTGTTCTTGTACGTCTCCTCGTTGACAGTCCATGGCCCGTCATTGTGCAAACCCTCGGCAGCAAGAAGCAGATTTCCTTCCTTAACCTGAGGCGAGGCTGCCGCCACGACACGAGCGTAACCAAGGCCACCCGAAGTCACCTGTACATAGGGCTCATCCAGCTTGCGTATATAGTCGATGCGCGCAGATCCGGCGGCTGAAAAATCCCCATCTCCCGCGTAATAGGTTCCCTTGCGATATTGAACGCGGCTCACCAGTTCCGGAATCAGGAAATTCAAATCGGTATAACCCTGACCATGCGCATGGCTGGGCATGTTCACCGGCATTCCCAGCAGCGAGGTGGAAAAATCCGTCCCGTGATCCAGATTGAAACCACGCAAGTAATACTGGTTGGCTTTGCCATCGCCCGAATGCTGGCTGACGATCATGCCGGGAACAACTTCCAGGACTTCAGCCGGCCGCAACAACGGGCGATTCTCCAGCTGTTTGGCCGTGATCGTGCCCTCACTCGAGGTGGATGCCACACCTAGCTCATCGGTTGCCTTCGCCGACACCACTACTTCATCCAGAGTCGGAATCCCGGCTGCCAGGACCATACCTCTGCTCGAAGTGGATGCGCTGCTAAACTCGTCCGCAGCCTTCGATGGCATTGCCGCCTCATCTAAAGTCGCCATCCCTGTAGCGAAGGCCAAATCAGTTACAAGTGAGAATACGATTACGGAAAATATTGATTTGCTCATAACCACTCGCGACCAATTTTGGCGTTCGGCCGCACAATTTGAATTCAGGCGGCAGCGGAAACGCGTTGTTGGGTATAGCGCGCAAACAGGAAACAGACTGCCACCACGAAAATGATGGACACACCGATGATCAACTCGCGCCCTTGCTGCCAGGCTGAGGCTTCCGGGAAGAATATGCGCGACAAACCCAATCCGGCCACGGCCAGGCTGAGCAATGCCACGGTGACACCCATGATGCGCGAGGCGGCACGCGCCGTCGCATCGGCACGCTGCAACAAGTGGGATATCCACAAACCGTTTGCAGCGTCGGTCAGCATCATGCCGAGCATGAAACAGACTCCCAGCAGCAAAGCCTGCAACACCCCGCCGTATTGTGTGGCTGTGGCGGAAAACAAAGCAGCCTGCGAAAGCGTGTCGAACGAAAGAGCAAACAGCGCCCCGACCAGCGCGATCATCGCGGGGTGCCCTGCATGCTTGAGATTACCCAGCCAACGGCCTTTGACGCCGACCATCTGCACCATCTCATGCGCGGGAGTGGAAAACACCGCATACAGATTGAGTGCGCCCAACATGAGCAGGAAGAACGCCGAGACCCAGGCGCCCACCTGGTCCATCCATACCGGCACGGCACCCTGTTGAAACAGGTAACTGGTGGCAACAGCCACGACACACACGACGCAGCCGTGTCCCACCGAAAACAGGAAACCGCACAAGCGCGCCAGGCGGCTGCGGCCCGCTGCCGCATTGAAGCGCGTCAATCCGTCGATGGTGGCGAGATGGTCGGCATCCATGCCGTGCTTCATGCCCAGCACGAAAGTCAGTGCCACCAAGGGATAAATGCTGCCAGGTATCGTTTCCATCACACCCCCGTAAGAAGAATCTATATATTCTCTTAACAAGAATTATGCCAATAAACGCGATAATCGACTTCGCCGCATGGCTACACAGCCGGATTCCACAACCAACTAATTAATATAGACAATGTATCGGCAGCCGGTTGATTTCCCACGTTGCTTGAACAGGGAGGGCCTTTTTCGTTCTGCTTCCAGACAAGAACGCTGGAACGCTACTTACCGCTTTATCTCCGATGTGAACGCGGCAGGCACAGCTTGAATTCGGCACCACCTTCCGCTGCGTTGTTCACCGAAAGTTGCCCGCCATGTCGCTCGACAATGCCGTAACTGATCGACAGACCCAAGCCGGTACCTTTTCCGACGGGTTTGGTGGTGTAAAACGGATCGAAAATCTTGCCCATCGATTGTTCCGAGATTCCCGGCCCATTGTCGCGGAACAGGATGCATATCCCATCGTCGTTCAACTTCGCGGTGATGGTCAGCAGCGGTTCGGACAGATTTTCCGTGGCGTCCGACGCGTTCTGCACGAGATTGGTGATCACTTGCTGTATCTGTCCGGGAGAACCAAAAAATGGCATCTCCTTCGGCACGTCGATCACCACGCGAAATTTTGTCGGTGCGGCACGAGTCACCCAGTGCACGGTGCGTTCGATAGTTTCGGCCAGGTTGAACTCGATATTCTCGTCGCGATCCGCTGCCGAAAAACGCTTCAACCCGTCCACGATGTCGCGCGTGCGTTCCGCGCCTTCCACCGCCCCCGTCAACAGCGGTGCCAGATCGTTCAGAATATGGTCGATGCGCAACTCGGCGCGCAGTTTCTCCAGTTCTTCGTGCGGCGCGCCGTTGTGTATCGCATCCAGATAGCGCTTGAAACGCGGCGTGTAACGCTGCATCGCATGCATGTTGCCGAGCACGAAGCTGATCGGATTGTTCAGCTCGTGCGCAACTCCCGCCACCAACTTGCCCAGCGACGCCATTTTTTCGGACTGCAGCAGTTGTTGCTGGGTGCGCTTGAGCTGGTCGTGTGCTTCGCGCAACTTGTGGTAGGCGCGCCGCAACTCGCCCAAAGGACGTCCGGTGATCACCACGCCCAGCAGTTTCTGGGTCGCCGACAGGCGCGGCGTAAAATTGAGTGCGACGGGTGTGGCGTTGCCCTCACGCGTGCGGAATTGCAGTTCCACATCGTTTGCAGGCTCGGTGGTCAGGCTTGCGATCACCCGTTTTGCAACCGCACCGGCGTTCTCGTCTGCAAATAACGAGGATAGTTTCGCGCCTTTCAGTTCCGGCTCGGTCTTGCCGGTAAAGGTAAGCAGGGATTGGTTCACTTCCTCGATGATTCCGTTGCGGTCGCACACCACGAGCAAGTCGGACATCGAGGTCAGTATGCTGAAAATGAACTGCTGCGACTCTTCCAGTTCCGAGTTCTTTTGCTCCAGCACCACTTCATATTGCAGCAGCTCGTTGTATACCTCGTCCATGGAGCGCACGACATCTATCCACGCCGATTCCGAGAAGGGATCCATCTCGTTCGGCAACGGAAGTCTGGCTGACGGTGTTTCGCGCGTAGTCATCGGAATTTCTTCAGTTCACTTTCAATCAAGTCTTGGGGTGGCTGTGGATATGCCTGTACCCGTGCGTATGCCCATGGCCGGCATCTTCGTCCACGGGTACGAGATTGACCTGCCCGTGTCGTACGCCACGTTCGGCGATCAGGGTATCGGCAAAACGCCGTACGGTTTCCGTCGCACCGCGCAGCATCACGGTTTCCAGGCAATTGTCATGATCGAGATGGACATGCGTCGCCGCCACCACCAGATCGTGATGATGATGCTGCAGCTCGGTCAGGCGCTCGGCCAGATCGCGCTCATGGTGGTTGTACACATAAGACAGGCTGGCGACACAGAACGGCGCTTGCGATTCCTGCAGACGCAGCGTATCCAGCTTGCCGCGCAGCATGTCGCGCACCGCTTCAGAACGGTTCAGGTAACCGCGCTCGCGGATCAGCCGGTCGAATTCGCTGGCCAGCTTTTCATCCAATGAGATCGTGAAGCGTTCCATGAATTCCTCTCTTAGTGCACCGTGCACACCATGCACGGATCGAACGACCGGACCACGTGCTGCACCGCCAACGGTGCGGAATTGCCGCCTTCTTCCGCTTCCAGTCCGACCAGCGCCTGTTCCAGCGCACCGGGTTCGCCCGCCGCATCGCGCGGGGCAAAATTCCAGGTGGTGGGCGCGATGATTTGGTAATTGTAGATTTTCCCGTTGCGCACATCCAGCCAATGCCCGAGTCCTCCGCGCGCTGCTTCAATCAGGCCGATCCCTTGCGCGTTCTCAATCTCATGCGCCGGAATGCAATAGGCGTCCCCCGGCAAGAACTGGCGCAGCCACGTCTCCATCACCGGCAGCACGGAAGCGAGTTCAATCATGCGCGCCACCACGCGGGCTGGTCACACTGCCACCGTGGCGCCCCACCATATCGCGCAGCAGCGGATGACCGGCCACCATCTGCCGTGCCAGTGCGCCCGTCTCCACCACCTGCCCCGACAAGCGCGGCGCCTTGCACCATGAATACGCGTCTTCTTTGTCCGGCTGCGGCAAGGTATATCCTTCGCTCGGATGCAAAGCGCGATCCCCCGTCATCCAGCTGCTTGTCACGTCTTCGCGTATCGCCCCGATATCCAGTGCCTGCAAGCGGTCGTCTGCCCAAAGTCCTGCCGGAAACAACGCTGTCGTACCTTCGGTGTACGCGCCATAACTGATGAAGCGATCCGTGGCCCTGCCCATGTGCTGCAGTCCCAGATCGCGCGCGATGTTCAAAAAGCGCGGAAAGTCGGCACGCTTGGCGCGCGGTTTCATCCATTTGAACAGCGCAGCTTCGGAATCCAGTGCCGCCACAGCTTCCAGTTTGTCGCCGAACAAAGTCTGTTCCAGAAAATGCCTGAATTCTGCCAACAGTATCTTCAAGCGCAGTTTTTCCGCCTCTTCCAGCGCACGCGTCGAACCGCCCGGCTGCAATGACAGCGTGTGCGGCCACCTGCCCGCGAGATAGCCCATCACGTTCATGAATTTGGCGCGTACCGGCAGCACATCCGCTGCGGCCGAGCCCGACACTGCCTTGAAACGCGCTTGAGCATCGGCAAACCATGCGCGCTCGCGATATCCGTCGCGCGCAAAGTCCGGCATGAAGAACAAATAGAAATGACTCAGGTGATCGGCCAGGTTTTCCGCGGCCAGTGTCATGTTCGCTGCCAGACGGCCGTTTTCCGGCGGTCGTATGCCCATGCATTGGGCCAAAGCCAGCGCCGCCGCCGCTGATTGCGCAACCGAGCATATCCCGCAGATGCGCGGCACGAAGACCATCGCATCGAGCGGATGCTTGCCTGCAAGGATCTGTTCGAAACCGCGATACATGGGGGAATTCACGTAGGCGGCGCGCACGCGCCCGGATTCGATATCCAGCGTCACTTCCAGATCGCCCTCGACACGATTGAAGGGCCCCACGATGCGGCGGCTCATTTCAGGCGCGTCCTCTTGTTCGCCGGTACAACCACCTGATGGTCGGCTACGGCATTTTCCTTGACGCGCTTCGGTGTCGCCGATTTGGACAGTGCGGCCAGCGCCACGAACCACGCTTTCGGCATGTCCGTCGGCAGGCCGATCGGGATGCCCGCGATCTTGGGGGTGATGCCGAAAGGATGACCCGGCTCCTCGAAGCCGGGCTCGGTGCAGGCGATGCAGGCGTAACCGCCGCGCGTGCAGGAGCCTTCACCGTTCCACAGGCGGATGTTGCAATCGGCGTGCACCTGCGTGCCCTTGCATCCCATGTGTTCCATCAGGCAACCTAGGTCGGAAGGTTTGCACGCGCTGGCCTTGAATTCATAGAACTCGTTGCGCTTGCAGCCGTGGTGCACCAGATGATCGGAGAACAAACGCGGGCGACGGAACACATCGAGGTTTTCCTCGTGCATTTCTCCCTGAGCAACGGCGACCAGCGTTTCGATCACCCAGTTGGGATGCGTCGGACAGCCGGCGATATTGATCACAGGCAGACCACCTGATCCCCGATATTCCGCACCGAGCAAACCGCCTTGCGCATCGGCGTCATATTGCATGCCGCACGCATCCGCCGGGTTGATGCCAGCCGCCGTCACGCCGCCGAACGCTGCGCAGCTGCCGACAGCGACGGCGTATTTGGCGACTCCGGCCAGACGCTCGATCATGCTCATCATCGACTCGCTGCCCGATCTGCGGTGAAAACCGCCGCTGCCAAACGGCCCCTTCAGCACCGAACCTTCCAGACAAAGGATATCCAGCCGTGTTTCGCCGCTGGCACACGACTCAAATATCCCGAGCGCTTCATCCGCGCTTTGTTCGGACAAGGAGGGATGCCACAACAAATTGATGCCGAGGCCTTGCAGGGTCTCGAACAGATTGCGGCAGTCGGCATTCAGCAGCGAAAGCGTACAGCCGCCGCAGCCGCCCGACTGCAGCCACAGCAGGTTAAGCGGAGGGATTGAGGATTGTCTTTCACGTTTGTCCTTTCTCCCGCTTGCGGGAGAGAGTTAGAGAGAGGGATGCTGCGTCACTCACCCTTCTTCTCCAGCCCGTAGCGCGACAATTTGCTGCGCAGACCTACGCGCGACAATCCAAGCTCGGTCGCGGCGCGGGTCTTGTTCCAGCGGTGACGGATCAGGCTTTCGCGCAGGACGCGCGCTTCCAGCGCCTCCATCCGGTCCTTGAGACTGCCGTCCAGCCCGGCGAGAACACTCATGTCCTGCACTTGTTCCTCCGGTGCGGCCTGCAGCACTTTGGGCGAGAACAGGTGAGCGCCGATATATTCAGTGTCACATAGCAAGATGGCGCGCAGAATCTCGTTCTGCATCTCGCGCACGTTGCCCGGCCATTGGTAATTGCTCAGGCATTCCAACGCTTCCGGCGTGAATCCCTGTATCGTTTTTCCCATGGCCGGCGCGGCTTCGCGCAACAACGAAAGCGCGATCAGCGGAATATCCATCTTGCGCTCGCGCAAGGCTGGCATCGGCAGCAGGAACTGCGTCAACCGGTAATACAGGTCTTCGCGAAAGCGCCCTTTGCGCACTTCTTCTTCGAGCTCGCGATTGGTTGCCGACAGCACCCGCACGTCGATCTTGCGCGAACGCGAACTGCCGACCGGGCGTATCTCGCCTTCCTGCAGCACGCGCAGCAATTTGACCTGGAACGACGGCGAGGTGTCGCCGATCTCGTCCAGGAAGATGGTGCCGCCGTCAGCCTGCTCGAACAGGCCGATGCGATCCTCGTACGCGCCCGTGAAGCTGCCGCGCTTGTGCCCGAACAACTCCGACTCCAGCAACTGGTCGGACATCGCACCGCAGTTCTCGATGACAAAGGCGCGCGTTGCACGCGGACTGGAATAGTGTATGGCGCGCCCCAGCAATTCCTTGCCGGAACCGGACTCTCCGGAGATATGCACGGCAATGTCGCTGTTCGCCACGCGTGACGCCAGGTCGATCACCTCGTTCAAGGGGCTGGCTGCCGCGCGCACGATGCGCGCGAACTCATAGTGGTTGCGCAGCTTCTCGTGTTTCACCGCCACGCGCTTCTGCAATACCGGCTGCATCGTGCGCAATTCCACGTTCATCTGGTTGCTCTGCTGCTGCAGGTCGTACAACTGTGCGGCCGCGCGCACGTTGAGCAGCAGCGATTCCGGATGCCAGGGCTTGAGGATGTACTGGTAGATACCCGCGTCGTTGATACCGGCGATGATGTCCTCGACATCGGTGTAGCCGGAAATGATCATGCGCACCGCATCCGGCCAGCGTTCGCGGACTTCCTTGAGAAAATCGATACCGGTCACGCCCGGCATGCGATGGTCGCACAGCACGACTTGTATCCGCTCGCGCTCCATGACGGCGCGTCCTTCTTCCGCATTCGACACGGTCAGGACATTGAACTCCTCATCCAGCGTGCGGCGTATCGACTCCTGCGAGCGAATCTCGTCGTCTATGACCAGGATGGTGGTTTGAGTTACCATAAATCAGACTCTCCTTCTAAATCCGGCCGCTATTGCGGCTGTCCCATCATGCACACTCCGTTACGGGTAACGGCAATTCGCGATGCACCGCCAGATGGCGCGGCGTGAACGCGTGCGGGATCTTGTAAACAAAATGATGCCGTGCGTAATGATAACTGGGATCGAAGCCGTAAAAATTGCGCTTCATCTCGCTCAGTTCTTCGGCACGATACTCGGCCAGCGGTTTCTTTGCTTCGTCGCAGGTACGGCGCGTGCATTTCTCGACGAGTCGCTGCGAATAGTCCGGCGCTGTCGCCAGTTCGAGCGCCATGCGTTTGACCCTGGCGCGGAAAGCAGCCACATCGTCGTCGAAGCAGGCATCGATCAGCCTTTCCTGCACGGCACCGGCGGCCGAAATCGGCAAGCGGTTCTGCATGATGGCCTGCGCGCGCTCCTTGCCGACACGGGCTGGCAGCAGGTAGGTCCAGTATTCGGAACCGTACAGGTTGCCCATGTTCTTGTAGTGCGGGTTGAGCACCACCGCCTGCCGCGCCCATACCTGATCTGTCGCCAGCGCGAGGAAGCAGCCGCCCGCACCGGCGTTGCCCTGCATCACGGCCACCGTGAGCTTGTTCGGTGGTGCGCAGAATCTCCAGCGCCAGATCGTCCATCGCCTCGATGTTGCGCATGGATTCGTCTGCCGGGCTGTCGGCAGCCTCGATGCGATTCAGGTGGATGCCGTTAGACCAGAAATCTTCGCCGCCCATCAATACCAATACGCGTGTCGGTCGCTTGCTTGCGTCCACATAGGCTTGGCGCAAACGCATGCACTGGTCGGTGGACATTGCGCCGTTGTAGAAATCGAAATGCAGGAAGCCGACGCTACCGTGTTCTTCGTAACGTATCTCGCCCGGCACGGCACGAACCAGTTCCGGCAGGATCGTGGCTTCCTCAGCAAATGCCACAGCCGCCGGCAACTTGAATCCCGGATCGTGTTCGAGTCTGCGCACATGGCCAATCCAGACCGCGCCGTCAGTGGTGGCACGCAATAGCGCATCGCCGCAACGACCAAGCACTTCGCCCGCAGTACCGTTGTATCCGGTTTCGGCACGCGCATCGAACAGATGGCACGGCTGGCCAAACAACATGTCCTTCACACCCGGGCATCCGTCGGCTGCATTGATCTTGCGCAACACCGTAACGGTATCGTCATGCTGCCAATCGATGGCGCGCTGCACCTGCTTGATGGAAGGGCGTTCGGTGCCGCGCAACGCCGCCTTGAACTCGCTTAGCGGCGTGGGCTTCCAGTTGCCGCGCACATAATCGGGATAATGCGCCAGCGCCTCCAGCACCCCGCGCACTGCAGCACCGGCCACTTCGCTGCGATAGATGCTGGATTTCTTTGCGGCACGCATGACGAAGGTCTGCGCCGACCAGATGTCGCCGCCATCCATCACCGCGTTGGCCTGCAACACCGTCACTCCCCATTCTGCCGCGCCTTCCTGTATTGCCCAGTCCAGCGATGACGGCCCGCGGTCGCCCACAATGCCGGGATGCACGATCAGGCACACGTGATTCGACCAGATCGACGCCGGAATGGCGCGTTTCAGGAACGGCGCAACGATCACGTCCGGTTGCCACAAAGCCACCGCCTCTTCCGCCACGGAATCAGCAATATCGAGTTCGACGCTGACTTGGTGACCGCATGCCTTCAGTTCCAGCCACAGACGCTGGGACAGACTATTGAAGGAATGGGTCAACAGCAAAATACGCATGGCTACCTGTAAAAATTCAAAGTTCTAAGCAAGACAAGGCGCGAGGAAAAAATTGCGACGCGGCATATGTCAAATATGTAAGGAGTAATTTTTTTCGAGCAACGCAGTATTGCGACGAAATTTGGATTTTTGGAGGTAGCCATCAGCAAATCCTCGGTAACTGTTCGCCGGCCAGCCAATCCACATTGCGGCGACCGCCAAAAGCTGTCTTCATCTGCACGAAATGATGCGCGTCAACATGCGCCGAGCCGATGATCGCTGCGTCGCCCGCCAGCGGGTGCGCGCGCATCACCTCCAGCAGACGTTCCGCATCGGCCGCCGCACAGATCGCGATCAGCTTGCCTTCGTTCGCAACATACAAAGGATCGAGCCCGAGAAATTCGCACGCGGCGGCCACTACCGGCTTCACGGGTATGGCATCCTCATTGATCATCAGGCCAACCGACGATTGCTTGGCGATCTCGTTCAGCGTCGTAGCCAAGCCGCCGCGCGTCGGGTCGCGCAGGCAGCGAATGTCCGCGCCGGTTTCCAGCATGGCGGCGATCAGATGGTGCAATGCAGCAGTATCCGATTCGATGGGAACGTCGAAGGCAAGGTTCTCGCGCCGGCTCATGATCGCCATGCCGTGGTCGCCCATGCTGCCGGACAGCAGGATAACGTCGCCGGGTCGCACATTGGAGCCGGAGAGGTCCACGCCATCCATCACCACGCCTACGCCGGTGGTGGTAATGAACACACCGTCGGCCTTGCCCTGCTCGACCACTTTGGTATCGCCGGTCACCACCGGCACACCCGCCTCGCGCGACGCAGCCGCCATCGATTGCACGATGCGTTGCAGGTCGGCCAGCGGAAAACCTTCTTCCAGTATGAATGAAGCGGCCAGGTAGAGCGGCTTCGCGCCCATCACTGCCACATCGTTGATCGTGCCGTGCACCGACAGACAACCGATGTCGCCGCCGGGAAAGAACAAGCGGCGACACCACATGTGCATCGGTCGCCATCACCAGCCGCCCGCCTGCCGTCGGCAGCAAAGCGCCGTCATTGCCCTGGCGCAGGTATTCATTGTCGAAAGCGGTCGCGAACAGCTCTTCAATCAACTGTGCCATCGCCCGTCCGCCGCTGCCGTGGCTCATATCCACGCGACCGTTCTTGATGTCCAGACCGCGCACATAACCGCTTTTTCACCGCATCCACTCATGCCGAAACCACCTCGATATCCTTAAATCGTCCATAACTGTAATGCGCCGCACAGGCACCTTCCGACGACACCATGCACGAACCCAGCGGGTTCTCCGGCGTGCACACCGTGCCGAACACTTTGCAGTCCTGCGGCTTTTTCACGCCGCGCAGAATCGCGCCGCATTCGCAGGCCTTGTTGTCCGGCCACGGGTTTGTAACCGATGCCGTAGCGCGTTTCCGCATCGTACAGTGCATAAGCCGGACGTATCTTCAATGCCGAATACGGCACTTCGCCCAGGCCGCGCCATTCGAAGCTGCGCCGCAATTCCAGCACTTCCGACACCATGGCCTGCGCCTTGAGGTTGCCCTCGCGCGTAACGGCACGCGTGAATTCGTTCTCCACTTCGGCGCGTCCCTCGTTGATCTGGCGGATCAGCATGAGGATGGCCTGCAGCACGTCCAGCGGCTCGAAACCGGCGATCACCACCGGCTTGCGGTATTCATGCGGCGAAGTGCTCGTACGGTTGGCTGCCGATCACCACGCTCACGTGCGCCGGGCCGATGAAGCCGTCCAGCGGCACGGTGCCGTACTGGCGCACTTCCGGCGATTGCAAGATATGGCGTGATCGCGGCCGGGGTCAGCACGTGATTGCACAGCACGCTGAAATTGGTGATGCCTTCGTCCTCGGCCTGCTTGATGATCAACGCCGTCGGCGGCGTGGTGGTCTCGAAACCGATGGCGAAGAACACGACTTCGCGCTGCGGATTGTCGCGCGCGATCTTCAAGGCATCCTGCGGCGAATAGATCATGCGCACATCGCCGCCGCTCGCCTTGGCGCGCATCAGCGAAAGATTGTCGGAAGCCGGCACGCGCAAGGTGTCGGCGTAGGTGCACAGAATCACGCCCTGCTCGCAGCGCCAGGCGGATTGCCTGGTCGACGCGCCCGATGGGCAGCACGCACACCGGGCAGCCCGGGCCGTGGATCATGCGTACATTGGCGGGCAGCAGGTCGGCAATGCCGTAGCGCGAAATGGCGTGGGTATGCCCGCCGCAAAATTCCATGAAGCTATAACTTTTATCGCCCGCCGCTTCGCGCAGGATGTTGGCGACGATGTTCTTGGCCAGTTCGCCGTCACGGAATTCATCTATGTATTTCATGCCGCACCCAACTCTTCACGCAGCTCATCCAGCTGCCCCATCTCCGCAAACATCTCCAGCGTGCGTTCGGCCTCGTCCTGATCCACTTTCTGCAAGGCATAGCCTACATGCACGATGACGTATTCGCCGACAGTGGCGTCATCCACCAGCGCCAGCGATATCTCCTTGCGCACTCCGCCCAGGTTGACGATGGCGTTGCCCGGAGTCGTCAGCTCTTCGATGCGGGCGGGTATGGCGAGGCACATGATTCAGGCTCCTTTGTTGATACTTTGCAGGGCGATGCTGGCCTGCCCGAACGAGATTGCGCCATCGTTGGGCGGCAATTGTTGTGCAGTCAATACGTTCAAGCCACTGATCGACAGACTTTCCACCAGCGCTGCGTGAGGATATTGTTGAGGAAGCAGCCGCCTCCCAGCGCAACCTGGCTAATTCCGGATTTCCCGGCGGCGCGTTGCAACCACGCGCATAAACCTTCAGCCACCGTGGCATGGAACAGGGCTGCACCGTAGGCCGCATCTTTGCAATCTGCGAGCGTTGCCAGCAGCGGACTAAAATCCAGATCGTTTTGCGCAGTGTGTATATAACCCAGCGGTAGCGCCTCGACTTTTCCTTTGCGTTCGGCAAGTCCTTCCAGCAGCATCGCCGCCTGGCCTTCATAACCCTGTACCTCACTCACCCCCAACAACCCGGCCGCCGCATCGAACCAGCGTCCCATGCTGCTGGTCTCAACGCAATTCAGCTGGCGTTGCAGCATGTCCGTCACGGTGGCGGCGCCGGCTTGATGCGGAAAGCGGCGCACGATCTCGTCGGCACGATTCATAGCGAACAACGCCGCTGCCGCCATACGCCAGGGTTCGCGCGCGGCACGGTCGCCGCCGGGCAAGCCCAGTGGCGCGAGATGTCCCAGCCGCTGAAAATCCGCACCGTCCACCTGCAATAACTCGCCGCCCCAGGCACCGCCGTCGTTACCCAAACCCACCCCGTCCAGCGCCAGCCCGAGCACCGGTCCGGTTACGCGATGCTCGGCACAGACGGCGGCGATGTGCGCGTGGTGATGTTGCACGGCAATGAGCGGCAAGTTGTGCTGCGCGGCATAGGCCTGCGCGAAGTGCGTGCTGTAGAAATCCGGGTGCAGGTCGTGTGCCACGGCTTGCGGCTCAACATCGAGGATGTCGCCCAGATAGGCGACAGTCTCGTCCAGCATCTGTCGCGTACCCGCATGATCCAGGTCGCCGATATGCTGGGAGACGAACGCTTCGTTGCCGCGTGTGAGGCAAACGGTATTTTTAAGCCAGGCCCCGCAGGCCAGTACCGACGGGCCGCTGAATGCGAGCTTGATGCGGCGCGGGGTGTAGCCGCGCGCACGGCGCACAAAAGTCGGCGCCTTACCTTGCCACTTCATCACGCTGTCGTCGCAACGATGCAGGATTTCCCGGTCATGCGTGAGAAAAGCATCGGCCAGACCGGAGAGAGATTCACGCGCTTCGGCATCATCTTTCACCAGCGGCTCTCCGCCGGGATTGGCACTGGTCATCACCAGCGCCAGAGGCGTGGCCTTGTGCATCCAGTCCGTACCATCAGGTTTGCCGAGCAATTCATGGAACAGCAAATAATGCAGCGGCGTATAGGGCAACATCAGACCGATGGCGGGCAAGCCGGGTGCGACGCCGTGCAACTCTGCATCGCAGACGGAGGATTTGCGCAGCAACACGATGGGACGTTCGCTCGTCTCCAGCAGCGCCCCGTCTTGCTCCCGGAATTGCGCGTAGCGCCGCGCGGATTTCGTGTTCAGCACCATCACGGCGAACGGTTTTTCCTCGCGCTGTTTGCCGCTGCGCAATCTGGCGACCGTCTCCTGCGTTGCGCGCATTGCCCACCAGATGGAATCCGCCGATGCCTTTGATGGCGACCACCAGCCCGGCCCCGATGCGCACTGCAGTTGCGGCAATCGGATCAGCGTTTGCTATGGGCCGCCACTGCGCATCGAACAGACTCAAACGCGGCCCGCACTCGGGACAGGCATTCGGTTGCGCATGAAAGCGGCGCGTCGTGGGTGTATCGTATTCCAGCTGGCAGGCGGGACATTGCGCGAACTTCGCCATGCTGGTGTTGGAGCGGTCGTACGGCAAGCGCGCAGTCAGCGTGTAGCGCGGGCCGCAATGGATGCAGTTGATGAAAGGGTGGCGATAGCGGCGGTCGGCGGGATCAAACAATTCCGCCAGACAATCCGGGCAGATCGCCATGTCGGGAGCGATGCCGGTCAGCACCTTGCCATTGCGGCTCTGCGCGATGCTGAATCCGTGCAAGCCCGTGATCGTATGCGCCAGGTCGTGCGTGACTCTCTCAACTCGTGCCAGGGTCGGCGGATCGCTTTGCAAACGCTCGATCATCTGCATCACCAGTTTACGTTCGCCCTCGACCGCGATCTCCACACCTTCGCTGTCGTTGCGCACCCATCCCGCGAGCCCGAGTTCGTGCGCAAGTTTATAGACGAAAGGCCGGAAGCCTACGCCCTGCACCTGCCCGGTTACTCTGATTTGCGCGTGGACCATAGCTTTCCAGTCTTCCTATTTCGCGGCGACCGCTTTCCGGCAACCCGCCTTGATCCAGTTCAGCCATTCATCCATGCCCTCGCCGCTGGTGGCCGAGATGCGAATCACTTGTATGTTCGGATTGACGCGGCGCGCATTGGCCACGGCCAGATCGGCATCGAACGTCAGATACGGCAACAGGTCGCATTTGTTCAGCAACATCAGGTCGGAGGCCAGGAACATGTCGGGATACTTGAGCGGTTTGTCTTCGCCCTCGGTCACCGAAAGGATCGCGACCTTGTGCGCCTCCCCCAGGTCGAAACTGGCGGGACATACCAGGTTGCCGACGTTCTCGATCAGCAGCAGGCTGTCGTCGCTCAACTTGAGTTGCTGCATGGCACGGCCCACCATGTACGCATCCAGATGGCAGCCCTTGCCGGTATTGATCTGCAGTGCTGGTGCGCCGGTGGCGCGAATGCGCGCGGCATCGTTATCGGTCTGCTGGTCGCCCTCGATGACGGCAAGCGGCAGGCTGCCGTTCAACGCGCTGATGCTTTTCACCAGCAATGTGGTCTTGCCGGAACCGGGACTCGACACCAGGTTCAGCGCGAAGATGCCATGCTCGGCGAGATAGCCGCGATTCTCTTCGGCATAGCCGTCGTTCTTGGACAGGATGTCGCGCTCGATCTTCACCATGCGCGACTGGCTCATGCCGGGCGCATGTGCGCCTGCCGGGCCGAGCCCGTAGTGGGTGGTCGCGTTCTGTGCATGACTGTGCCCGTGATCATGGTCGTGATCATGCACGTGCGAATGTCCGTGACCGTGGTCATGATCGTGCATATGCTGATACGCCGTGCCGTCTTCATGCAGGTGGTAATGCATATGCTTTCCCGTCGACTCCAGCGCGGGATCGAGGTCGCGATGGAGATTTTGATCATGATCATGCGAATGATCGTGATCGTGGGCGGTACCGTCGGCATGCACATGGAAATGTCCGCCGTGACTGTGTCCATGCTCGTGATGTTCCACCGCCTTGCCGTCGATCGTCGTTTCTCCCGCACCGCAGCCGCATACGTTACACATTTCTATACTCCTTATTCCACGTCGAGCTCTTTGACTCGCATCTCGTTTCCACCCGTCACCTGCACCTGATGACTGCCGCACTTGGGGCAGGCATCGTACAGGGCTTTTACGTTCACCACTTCGGCGCAATGCAGGCACCACGCCTGGCCCGGTATTTCGATGATCACCAACTGCGCACCTTGCGCAATGCTGTCGTTCACTACCGCTTCGAAACAGAACTTCATCGCCTCGACTTCCACACCCGCCAACTGGCCGATCTCCAGCCACACCGTCTTCACGCGGCTGAAATCCTGCGTCTTGGCCGAATCCTCTATGAGTTGCAACACGCCTTCGGCTAACGACATTTCATGCATGTCTGATCTCAACCTCGTAAGCCACGCAAGGATCGAGCGACAAGGCTTCGATTTGCGCCAACTGTTTCAAACTTTCTTCATCCGTCTCAGCCAGGCCGCGCATGTCCTGCGCGTAGGCCCCGGCCGGATGAAAATTCCATTCCGTCGGCGCCACGATCACGTAATCCGTCACTTGCCCCGCCGCCATACGTACATGATGCATCAACACTCCGCGCGCCGTGCGCACAACCGCCATACCGGTACCTGCCGCGGTGCTTGCCACATCCAGTCGCGGCCCTGTGTGTCCGCGTGCCATTTCGGCTACATCCATTATCCTCGCTAACAGCCGCGCCAACGCCGTCGACCCGCTCTTTTGCCACACATCATGCAGCAAGGGGTCGTCTGCATAGTAAGTCCACGCACCCGTTTCCGCCGGCTCGCCTAGCCAATCCGGTCTGGCAGAAAAGACTATATCCCATCTTCCGTCACACATTTGGCTGGCTTCCGTTGCCGTCCATGCGGGCAACAACCTGATGTCTGATGTCCTGTGTCGGCCGCGCTCCATTTCGTCCAGTTTTACCAGCAATTGAGCCAATGGACTATGCGCCTTGAGTGACCATGTCTGCAACGCATGATAACTGTCGATTGCGCGCCATTCTGCCACCGTCATGCCCAGGCAATCGCGCTCAAACTCGTGCAGGAAATCAGCCATATTGGCCTCACCCGCGCCGATCTTGCGCAACAGCGCGTACCAGCCGGCAAAACGTTGCTCCTCTCGCGGCAGGCCCAGCAACTTGGTCCAGTCCAGCAACAGACGCCACAGATGTTCCTGGATGGCCTCGCACACGATCATGCGCTCCACTGCCGGCGCTGCCGCCGCGCCATCCTGCTGCGCCGCCTGCAACGCTGCGGCGGCTGCCGCACCTTGCGCCCTGTCCGCACACGCTGAACAACAGCGGGACGATCTGCAGTACCTGCGCGGGCGTCTTGCCTTTCAATATCTGCGCGGCCATCGGGCGCGTGGAACGGATATCTGTCGCGCTGACCGAGGCGCCATCCCAGACCACACCGAGTATCAACTTGCCGACGTCTAACCAAACCTACATCCCCAGAAAAGCACCGCGCAAGAAATCGCGGCGCGAAAGCGTTTTATCCTTCATCGGCATCGGCTCGCCGCTGAGTCGCGCGGCCTCCAGTTTCACCTTGTATTCCTCGGCGCGCATCTGGTCGGATTGTTCGGACGCAAACAATGCATCCATCACCTGTCCGGCGATACTTACGGCATCCTCATGCCGCTCGATGTCGTTGACGGGCGAAATGAGCGAACAGATCTGGCAAGTGCCCAGCGCCGGATCGTTCAGCCCCATGAATTCGTAGCTGCCCGACGGAAATTCCCACTTCATCTTTTCGTCCGCACCCAGCGTCTTGAGCGGCGCCTTGTCTCCCGGCATCAACACCAGACTGATCGTCCACGGCGTGATCAGCACGCCCACCCAATGCTCCTGCCATTCGCGGAATCCCACCGCCTGCACGCGCATGGCTTCATTGCAGATAGGCAAACCTGCCATGCGTGTTGCAGCAATATCCGCGATACGCGTTCCAGCAATTCCGCCGGGTATTTCCAGTTTCCCTTCCCTCTTCACCCTTCTCCAGTTCATGAGTTTTCCACCATAAACTTGTGTTTCGGCGCGTCGCAATTGGGGCAGGTCCAGTGATCCGGCAATTTGGAGAACGGCGTACCGGGATCGATCTGCCACACCGGATCGCCCAAGGCTGGATCGTACACCTCCCAGCAGATACCGCATTCCATCCGCATATTGTCGTCGGATAGTTTGTCGTTGTCGCCCAGAAAAGAACCTTCAAACATGCTCAAGGGTACCTCCAAAAATCCAAAGTTCTAAGCAAGACAAGGCGCGAGTGAAAAATTCGAACGCCGCATATGTAGCGATATGCAAGCGAGAATTTTTCGCGAGCAACGCAGTATTGCGACGAAATTTGGGTTTTGGGAGATACCCGCATTTCATGCGTCCAGCTTCAGCGGCTCCTGCATGACGCCCAGCCATTCGCCCAGGCGCTCGATGCTGTCCTCATAGTCTTCCTGCGACGCCAGCGCCACTTCCGGCACCTCGCTGACTTCAATGGTGTTCAGGATCAGCGTGTCCATGCTGTTGAAATATTGCACCCACCACACATTGGGCAAGCGGGTACTGGTGATGCGGCAATTGCCGTAGCCGCGCGACAGGATGGTGACGGCACCCACGCCCAAGGTCTGCGGCAGGCATTCCATGTCTTCCGGCGACATCGGCAACAACGTCAGGTTGACCACATGCGCCGCATCGCCCGCCTTGTAAGTCCCGGCTTTGCCCACGACCTCCGTCAGCACGGACAGCGCATTCATGATGCCCGGCGTCTTTTCCGGCAGCGGGCAATCCAGCGACACATCTTCCCGCGCCCACAACGTCACGATCGGCGGAATGGCACAGGCCATGATGGCATCGCGCGTCAGGCGGCCATCTGCGGCGTATTCATGCAAGCGCCAGACACCGGCGAACACGGTTTCCTGGATGCGGAAAGCACTGGATCCGCGCACCGAAATACTCACCTCGCCCTCGCCCATGGTCTGGTTCAGCAAACGCACCACTTCCGTGTCCATCTCCTGCAATTCGATGACCGGGATAGCCGGCGAACCCAGCGGCATCGCCTCCATCTTTTCCCGCAACTGTTCAACCACGTCGCATGCTGCCGCCATCAAAGCCGGATCGGCTTCCTCATGGAGCACCGGCAAGGCAAAGGTCATCATGGAATTGGGCAGCGGCATGTACAACAAGTCTTCTTCCTCGGGTTGGGAACCTGGACCTACTGCAACAACTGGGATGGGAAAGTCTTTCATGTATGGGTTGCTCCTTGTATATTCACTGGGTTTGCTTCCTTCTCCCGCAAGCGGGACTGCGGAGGGTCGCTGCATAGCAGCGGGGCCCACCGGCTACCCTCGGAGGACTGAGGATAGGGGCTGCGAGTACAAAACAGCGTTCAACTTCGACTCGACACCCCTCACCCCAACCCCTCTCCCGCCTGCGGGAGAGGGACTTTATCTATTGCCTATTTTTTGTTATCAACAACCATTCTCAATGACAAGCGGATGGCGCGTCGCTGGACATCACCGGAATGCCGATCGACGGCGCGCGCCCGATCGGCTTTTCCAGCATCTCCGCAATTTCGCGTGCGTATTCATCCCAGTTGCGCATGCCCTCGATCACGCCGACATAGCCGCCGTCGCGCACGAACACCAGCGACGGCCAGCGCGTGATGCCGTAGCGCGCCTTTTCCTTGCGTGCCAGGTCGGGCGAGATGATCGCGGCACGCAAACGGTTGCCGGTCAGCTTCAGAACTTCGGGCAGGATCACCGCCACATCCCAGGTCTCGGGTTGCTGGTCCGGTTCCTGCGTGAACAGCACCATGCCGTCGCCGCCCTCCATCACGAAGGCTTCCAGACCTTCCGCATCCAGCAAGATGATCTTGCTTTGCGCGCGCAAGCGCTCCAGCAGTTTGTTGAAACTCTCTTTCATCTCCGCCGCGCGTACCACTGAAAACTCTACCGTCTCGCTCATACCTTTTCCTTCCTCAAAAATTCCGGCAACTGCGGCTCCCGGTTCACCAGATCGGCAAAGAAAACATCCAGGTCGACCTCCCCACCTTCAGACACTGCCTGCAATCCGTCCAGCGCGGCATTCACCAGCGCCGCCCGCTCGGCATCGATCACTTCGCGTCCCGCATCCAGAAAAGTCAGCAGCCACTGCCCGGCTTCCACCTTGTCCAGCAGCATGGTGTTGATCACCTGCCGACCGTTGCGGCCTTCGCATAACGCCGAGTTCTCATGCGCTTCCAGTACCAGCATCGGTATTCCCAGGCACATAAGCGTCTCCTAGGCCTGAGGAATGAAACGATCGTCGCCGAAACGGCACGCCAGTTCGGCCGAAGGCCGCCCTGCCTCGTAGTTATCCATTTCCAGCGCACGCTGGTGTTTCTCCACCACACGCGTGGTACGCGGCGCGCAGGGAATGCCCCATTCCTGCATCTGTTTCAGCGCCACATCCAGCGCCACCGGAATCTGCGCCTTGACGATGTCGCGCAGGCTGCCGCCGAAGTCTTCCAGTTGTTCCGGCTGCACGCCGATCAGGATCATGGATTCCGGCAACTTGTCGGCCAGCGAGGCACAGGCGATGACTTCCTGGAAACCGGTCTGGTGCAGGCTCATCTTCTTCGCGCCCATGAAGCGCGGTACGTCGTCGTCTCTTGCGATCACCATCTCGCCCGGTGTTTTGCCGTAATCCACGGCGTCGAACACGATCAGGCGCCGCGCCTCTTCCAGGAACGGCAGCAGATAAAGGCCCTGCGTACCGCCATCCAGCACAGTCACGTCGTCGCCGAATTCATAGGCGGCATTCAGTGCTTCCACGCAACGCACGCCGAAACCCTCGTCCGCCCACAGGATGTTGCCAATGCCCAATACCAACAGTTGAGTCTTCTTCATTTCATCTCCCCGGTGTTACTACACCCGTTACAGCACGAGTCATGCCAACGGCTGAAAAACACAATATTCCGGATAATTAATAAGTTAGCGAATTAGCAGCTAATCTGACAATTTAATTGTGGACATAGCCCTTGCAATTGATGGTTGCTATGGAACCGTTTTGACCTGCTTGTAGTACATCTGCTGCGCCTGATGCAGATCCCAGGCGAACTGCAACTCCAGCCAGAACGCCACATCCGTGCCGAAATGCAGGGCCAGACGCACGGCCGTGTCAGGGGTGATAACGCGCTTTCCACACACCAGTTCGTTGACGCGGCGGCGCGAGATGCCGAGCGCGGTAGCCAGTGCCTCCTGCGAGATGTGGCCTGGCTGCAGATAACGGGTTTCGAGGAAACGCCCGGGATGCACCGGTGTGCGCGGGGCAGCCCAAAAAAACGCGGGCGTTTGCCCGCGTT
>CAVQZH010000028.1:0-160137 GCA_963718345.1 uncultured Pseudomonadota bacterium
CCTAAAAGCGGACATGCGGAGCTTGATTGGAATTTCCACTTTGTGCCCAAAGTAGACATGGCGTCGGACGATAGTTCGTTTGAATGTCTCATTGCACTCGCAAGTCCGGGCGCATTTTTACGGTCCTGATGTAGCTGCAGTTGTAACAAATGAGCTGAATTGCTTTCTGGAGCGAAACTTTGTTTAGACCCCGCAATGCGGGAGCATCTACCATGCGGTCAATCAAGCTACCAGACGGACCGCTTTGCCCGTACAAGTTTAGCTATCAACACAGCTAGTAACTTTGTTAGGTGTGGCGCCGACCGCGTGCGCTCCCGCCTCTGAACGGGAGTTTGCTTTTGACAGGAACCGATATTTGACTGCCGCATTTATCAACGCGGCGCGAAATGGCACTCGCAAGTCGCGAATGACCTTAAACAAGTGCTCGCATCCGGGGTCGCCCAAGCGGCTCGGAACGCAGTCGTTTTGCAATGCCTCCAACGCCTGGGCACCATTCCCGACCAAATTAAATGACTTGATGGAATTGATTCGTCGCCGGGTATCCGCTTTGGGTCAAAAGCAGACATTCCGGCCTCGAATTGTGATGTCTGCTTTGCCCCAACAGCGGAGATTGGGTTTGTTGGGACGGCGCGGCGTACATCCGGCCTACGCCGCCCCTTCATGCAACACCATCGCGGACCGAGCTAGAAACTTTGCTCGGTCCGCAAGATCGGGGAGTTAGCCAAAACTATCGGACAGTCGCGCTCCAGTCTTCGTCCTCAGACCGCGCACGACGCTGTTCTACGACATCGCTCATATCGTTGAGTACAAAGATCGCGAGGGCCGCCATGCGCTGCCTCTGCTCGGGACTAAGAGTTTTGTAGAGTGGCTGCCACGCCTCGGCGAGTTTATCCAAATCGGCTGATCGTTCAGCCAATGCTTCGGCGCGTCGTTGCAAAAAGGCAATGGGGTCACGATTGCGCATGATTTCGACAGGACTTTCGTCGACGCGTTTACCCACTGTTTCAGCGATTTTTGCAAGACGGGCTTTCCGATCCTCCGCCCTGGCACGAATGGCGCTTTCTATAGCCGGCCAGTATTTTTGTTGATCAGGTGTCAGTTGCAGCGCGGCCTTCACCAGATCAATCCGCATGTCCGTCAGTGTATTCCGGTCCGCTAGATTTAATCGTTCGGGTGTCGCAGCAGAAGGGGTTTGCGCGTAGGCAATCGGGGATGCAGTGACGAAGAGTGCAGTTACTCCGGCCGCTACTATTTTCAACATTGGCGATCTCCTAGGTAAGTTGCCCGTCCCAAGGAGCCCCATCAAAACAATAGCTGCACTCTGCGAAATTGGATTGACCTAAATCAACGAGTTGGACTTGGGTAACAGGAACGGCGCGGCGTACATCCGGCCTGCACCGTCCCCTCATAGTTCGGGCATTGAACAGTAATGAAGCCCGGAGTTGTCGACTAAGGCGGAAGAGGGCGAGAGCGAAGTCGCGAGCCCACTCGGGTCACTAGCGGACATTTCTGTGATGTCGGCGGCATGTCCGCATTACCCCCAAGAGCGGACATCTGCGCCTCCCAATAAAAGCGTCGCACTATTGATCTATGTCATGTCGCTGATGTTCGAAAATGTGGTGGTATTTCCAATAACCGAATTCTACGTTGCCACCGCATAATTCCAGAGGGTGGGAAAGCCAGTCATGTTCAAACATCATATTGCGCTGGTGCTGTTTGCGCTCACTACGGCTTACATTTCGCCGGCAGTTGCCCAGACGTCGCAGGGGACCAACGTCGGCAGGCTCAGCTGCACGATGTCGCCTTCGATTGGCCTCATTATTGGATCCCGGCAGCGGCTGACATGTCGTTTCGTTCCTAGAGGTCCTTATCCCCCTGAAACCTATGTAGGTGTTATAAACTCTATTGGTCTCGATATCGGCATTACGGCGGGCGGCGCGATGGCGTGGGCCGTGTTCGCGCCCACAGAGGGTCCGATGCGTGGCGGACTTGCCGGCACTTATGTTGGGGCGAGCGGTGCCGTCGGCGTGGGAGTAGGCGTAGGCGCTAACCTTCTGTTCGGCGGATCGGGCCGGTCGATCGCCCTGCAGCCCCTTTCAGTCGAAGGGTCGGTTGGGGTCAACCTGTCTCTTGGAGTTTCCGGTCTCACGCTCCAGTTTGTGCAATGAGCAATACACAGGTGGCGCGTCGCAGATGATCCCTCATCCTCCATCGCAACCCTGCGGAAACTTCGGCGCGCCGCTCGGCAATGTTCGGAGCTAGTCATCAGAGGACGATCAATGAAACCCAAAATGCATTTACTGGCCACGCTCGGACTTTTGCCCTTGCTGGTCCTCTTGTCGCTCGGCTCCGCATCCGCGCAGACCGATATCGCGAAAGCGATCCAGGAACGATTGGCAGCTCAAATTGCAAAACTACAGAATTCTTGCGCCGATGAAATCAACAAATACTGCAGTACGGTTACACCGGGAGAGGGTCGCCTGCTCTACTGTATGCAAGCCCATGAGGACAAGATAAGCGCGAAGTGTGCATACGAAATGGAAGACACCGCGGCGAGGTTCCAAACTTCGGCAGACAATCTGAGAGACGCAATAAATGCCTGTAAGGCGGAGATAACAGGCGTTTGCGGAAAGACGCTGCCTGGCGAAGGTCGGGTCGCTGCATGTCTGCTAGCGAACAAGTCAACGGCTTCAAAGAATTGTGCGGAAGCCCTTCAGAAAATCGAAGCTATGGCGGCTCAATAGCGGACACAATATTACGGTGTCACGAATGAGGTGATGTGCTGCCATGCCACTTGTGTCACGTCGCGTTTCGCGTCGCGACGGCTTCCGGGCTTTCTCTCACCGTCAGTGTGTGCCCTTTAATCGGGGCGCGCGAACACCGCGAATGTCCGCTTTGGGTCATTAGCGGACATTTCCGCCTCACGCTGATGATGTCCGCCTTACCCCCGAAAGCGGACATGGATCGCGATGAATAAGTGTCCGGCATTTTTCGGTATAGGGATGCTGGCTATTCCTAAGTGCAGTGTCACTTGACTAAGCGCCAGTTTCGCTGTCGCCGCGAAGGAATAGCATCGACTGGTCCTTCGGGTGGGGATCGCCTATGACGAGTCGAAATGACCACCATTCTGACTATGAACCTGAGCAACTACTGCTGTTCGGTGCGGCGGGAGTTGTGCTTTTGGTCTTCGCGTGGACCTTCAGCCTCTAACGTGCCGGCTTGGGATCGACCGTGACAAAACGAAATGTTCGCCATTCTGACTTCAAGGCCGGTCAATTGGCGCTTTTTGGCGCCGCGGCATTTGTGCTTTTGGTCTGCGCGTGGCCCTTCGTCCACTAACTTGCCTTCGCTCCAACCTAAGCTGCAATCGGCAGAACGACCCGGAATTCCATTCCGTGGGGTTTGTTTGGGACTGCCGTGCGATCCCTAATGCGCCCTCGATGATCGTTTTGAAACTCGATGCCCCATCCCACTTGGCTTTGTCGTGAAAAAAGCGTCGAAAATCTTTTCCAGATTTTCGGGTCAAAACCGGGACCATTGTTTTGTGCTCATAGCTTCTTTCCCCGCTAAGGAATAGGTCCCGACATTCCCCCCGAAATCTAACTAATTCGTAAAAGCAGCCTGAATGCCCGCTCTTGGGTCACACAACGACAGTTTGCCGCCCCGCCACCACGCAAGCAGAATCGCCAATAATGCTGCTCGGGTTCCGGGCAGCGCGAGAGAGAGAGAGAGAGAGAGAGAGAGAGAGAGAGAGAGCAGTATGATGTCCGCTTGGGTCATTAGCAGACATGAGGGCGTCAAATCTTGATGTCCGCTTTACCCCCGAAAGCGGACATCCTTCAGCTTCGAGGGCCTGATTGGATACAGGTCCAACTTACGCGCTTACTTTGCCCGGGCAAATGATTTGGGTAAGCTTAGGGGCATGCAATGGAAGACGCTGTAGCCCGTCGCGGCCCAATTCTATTTGTGAAAGCAAAAATCTAAGGGATAGACTAATGCTAAAGAATATTTGTGCAATCGGTGCCATCCTTTTTCTCTCGGCAACAAGCACAATGGCAGCGGTCCCAAAGGAATGTGCCGCCGATGTCAAGGCGCAGTGTGGAGGCGTGCAGCCGGGTGCAGGCCGCATCAGGGCCTGCATTAGTTTGCATTTAAAGGACCTCACCCCTACGTGCCAAACCATTTTGGTCAGGGCTGCAGCGATTGGGAAGGCATGCCGCGGCGACGTTAGAAAGATCTGTGCAGGCATAAAACCGGGCGGCGGAAGAATTGAGGCTTGTATACAGTCTCACCTTACCGAGCTTAGCGCGTCTTGCCGATTTGACATAATACGAGCTTTCCACGCTGATTGATTCTCACAACGGTTTGTCTTATCCGGACGATGTCCGCTTTGGGTCAAAAGCAGACGTGTGCATTGCACAAGTGAATGTCCGCTAAGTCCCAATAGCGGACACCCGCCCATGATCGGTCAACCGGTAAACGTGCGGCGGGCCGCATGAATAATCAGTGCGACGTTCGCTCTAACCCAGTTTTCCCAGTCACATGAATCCATCCGCGCGGCTTCCTTGAGCAGGTAAATGACTTCGGGTGAAAATTTTCGCAGCTCACCACCTGTCAAGGCGGCAGCATCACGTATGCTCTGATCAAAGACTGAAGGGTCGATTGATTGACAGACAGAGAACTCCTGCTGTGCCTGATCGAAGCGCTTCAGCAGGGAAAGTGCAAGCCCCGCAGCAAAGTGGAAATTGGCAGAACGAGGGTTGATTGCGCCTGCGTGTTCATAGGCGACCAGCGCCTCTTCCCAGTGCCCTAGCGCCATCAGGACCTCTCCCAGATTGAACTGGGCATGCTCCCAATCCGGATTTATGTCTGCAAGCGCCTGTTATTGCGGAGCGCTTCTTCCAAACGTCCCAGCTTGATCAGCAACGGGCCGCGGTTCAAAAGCACAGATGCAAATTCGGGATGATGCCTGAGCGCCAAGTCGTAACGTTCGAGGGCTGAACCCGGATCGTCCATCTGCTAAACAGGACGCCCATGTTCAGAAGCAGTTGTGCATCTGTGGGCGCCAGATGCAGAGCTTTGCGAAACACGTGCATCGCTTCCTGTTGTCGGCCCTGGTCGCATAGCACGACGCCCTTGGCGCACCTAGCCTGAATATGGCGCGGCTCCAGGGAAAGTACGTGCTCCAGCGCCTGTAGCGCGTCGTCGAGCTTGTTGGCCCGGTGATTGCACGCGCCCAGCAAAAACCAAGCTTGGGCATCGCGCGGATATTTTACACAATGCCCGGCAAGAAGTGCTTGAGCCAGCTGTGTATTGCCTTGTTCCAGCAATTTTTGGACATGGCTCAGCATTCAAGTAGTGGTCTGACGAGGGAAATATGGACACTAATTTTTTGCGAAGTACGGCAACACCTTGCAAACTATTTCCTCCATTGATGTTAGCAATCGAGTAGGACATCCCAGCCCGCGATGCGTTGGTTCCGGCAAAAAAACCATTGATCGATGTAGTGCAGATCTAGAACAAGAGAACAGTTGAACTTGTCGTATTGATAGCTCCGGAGAAAGTCGATCCGGTTATTGCAAGTGGCGTTGCAGTATTGTTAATCGTAATGAATTCGCGCTGTTTGCGACCGTCATGTTGACTCCGACCCGGTGCGGGGCTAGCAGCAGCGAAATCAACGGCAAGATTCCCATTGACGGTATATCCGGTTGTCCCGTTCGTTGCAGTTGGACTGGTGTAACCCATCAGGCTGTAGGTTGCTATGCCGCTCGTCGGCATAGCCGCGGTCGGAATACCAACCACGTAATCGAAAACGCCAGTCATGGGGTTTGGAGCAACGCGTACCAGTAGTAGTGCCGACCCATCGTCCCCAGCCGATGATGCCGTCACTCGCAGAGAAGGTAACAGTAGCGGAACCGAGTCGCGCCTGATTGCGGCAGCACCGTTCACATCGACCCAGTTATATTGAATCAACTGGCTTGAACTGGAAAAAGTGGCAGTAACGCCAGTCAGCATAGCCGTGCCTGATAAACTGTCCCACCAGCCGCATAGGCCATTGCGTAACCGGGGCCGGATGGCAGACTGAAAAGGCCAAATTTCCCGAACTGCCGCGGTTATCTGCCACAGAGAATGTAGGATCAGGCAGGCCTTTCGGTGGCGTAAGCGGAAGTTGCGTAGTAGGGATGGGCGCCGTATCGAAATTGGCGACGAACGCCGCGCCGCCAGCAGTCACCACCAGCAAGCCGCCCTTGTTATTCAGGGAAATCGCGCCCTCTCCGACATTCACGAACAAGCCGTCATCACGCAGCGCCATGTTATATCCCGTGCCACGTATGCCCAAGGTAGCCGCCGGTGTCCTGACCCGGTAGGTCTCTTTGTTGACATGGCCGATCACACCGGTGACCGCCCTGAAGCCGCCTTTCAACAGGCTGAAGAATCCTTTTTCCTCGCCATCCACCTTGTTCTTGTAGTTGAACTCATCCACCCGGAACTGGGTGTTGGGCTGCAGCGAAATGAAACCGCCATCGGCAAAACGAACCTGGGCGCGTGCACCTGTCGCCGTGCTGATTGTTTCCCCTGCATTGATGTCAGCTCCTTTGTTGAGCGGATGCCGTCTGCCATCGGCCGTCACCGATTCCACATTCCCGATTGCGAAATCCACATGACCCGCAGCGCAATATGCCGTTACTGGGAAAGCAGCCGAGATCGTGGCCAGCAGCATCGCCTGGCGGGTCAACTTGAAACGTTTTTGAGGGATCATGTTTTTTCTCCGCTAAGCAAGGTTAAGGCTCGGGTTAGTTAAAATCACGGCGCAGGCCGATACTGAATATGCTGCGTTTATAGTCGGTGATGATGATATTTGATTTGTTTTTGGTGTAGCCGAACTGGGGTGTCAATGTCCAGACCTTGTCCATGACGTAGTTGACACCCAGTTTCAGGTCAGCCTGGGTATCTTTGCGCGTAACCAGAAAGAAGGGATCATCGCCTCCGTATTTGCGTGACTCGACGCTCAGCGAGCCGAACAGTTTGGTCTGGGCATAGATATTCAATTCGCCACCGGTTCTCACACCAAAGAGCTTTTGTCCCAGATAGGGCACGCCGGATTGCTTCTCCTTTTCCTCGCCACCGTAGAGACCGAAATAAACGGCGGGCGTGTAGTTTCCACCCAATACACTGGCGTAAGCGGCACCCAGCACGTAGCGATTGGCGTCACGGATGGGTTGATCAGGATATTTCAAATCAGTGTACTGAAAATAGCTGCTGAACTGGCTGCTGCTGTCCTTCAAGTCATGTTGCCACTGCAAAGTCATGCCGGTGCCATCACGATAGTCTTGTTGTCGACATCAAAGCGTTGCAATTGCAGCGCGGCAGAATAGCTGTCTTCCGCCTGGGTCAAGTTGAGGCCTGCATTGCCATCGACAGAGCCGGTATTAAAAACATGCTGCGTCGAATTCAGGCGCTCGTTGAAGTTCGCTCCGCCGAACACCGACCATTCTGAAGAAAGTGCATGGCGAACATTGGCGCCGCCGCTGACATTTGCAAAAGTATCTTTTGTCTCGATGCCGTTAGCATTCAATGTTGCGATTGCTCCGCCGAAAGCCGGGATGGCGACCTGATTGCTGCCGGTCGCGCTGTTGACGTTGCTGTCGTTACCGACAGCAGCTTCGAGATAGCCGCTCAGCAGCGTGCCTGTTCCGCCCTGCCCCTGGTTGATGGCATCAAGGAATCTCTGGATGGTGGCATTCACTTCCTGGGGAGGATTCTGACTCTGGACGGTTTCAAATTCCTGTTTCGCGGCTGCCTTTTCGCCGACCGCCAAATAAGCCCGTGCGATCTCGGCACGCGCCTGCAAGTGATTGGGTTTGACAGCGAGTACGCGTTCGAGCGCAAAGATCGCCTCGTTCGGCTTGCCGCTGTCTAGCGCTGCAAGACCCAGCAGATAGTCGTAATCCGGGTCGCCCGCACGTTTGGACTGGTCCGGCGCGAGCAACGCGTACGCCTCTGCCGACTTGCCGGACTTGATCAGATTGGCCGCATCCTGCAGCAACTTCTGCCTTGCGTTGGCGTCCGCCTGGCGCATGGCTTCGGCAGACGGAGCAACCGCCTGGGTATTGCTATTCTGGTTGACAGCATCCTGAGCGTGCGCCAAGCCCGCCGCCAGCACCAACCCGGACAAGGCCCAACATGGCAACTTTGCGAATTCCATTATTCCCCCCTGCTCATTTGTCTCAACGCGAATTTAAAAAAATTGCCATTTTTTTAAAAATGGCTTTCGGGGCTAAAGGTACAACTATCTATCCCACTTATCAACCCAATAACGGTTACAAGGTGCAAATCTAGAACCGCACATCTAAAACCGAGTAATTACCTTTGGTTAATATTTCATGAATGACTATCAAATTATCAAGGAAGCACCTCTTCAATATACGGCCTGCTTTGATCAAGCGTGCTTGATTACAACGCCCTGGCCAGTCGGGATTTCCAGGACAGTGTGTCCGCGTTGGTTCATGAATGCCAGCTCGGCCTTCATTTGATTGATATTGCACGTCCAGCCAAAATCATCCAGCACGATCATCCCGCCAGGAACCACCTTGTCGAACAGATGTTCCAGCGCCAGCATTTCGGCTTTTTCAGAGTTCATGTCGATATGCAGGAAAGCAATTTTTTCAGGGACTGCAATTTCAAAAGAGTCCGGCACAATGCCGCGGACAATGTTGACATTGCTATAGCCAGAGAATTTATTTTGAACGCCAGTGTAAACAGCTTCCGAATCATACTGCGTATAGTCCCAATCCCGCCTTTCCTGCTCTGTCGATGTTTTTTCCGGGAGTCCGGCAAAAGTGTCGTAAAGGTATGCCTGCCGCGGCAGATGCATGAAGTCGAGATACTTTAATAAAACTTCCGAGCAGAACCCCTTGAACACGCCGCATTCGACGAAATCGCCTTCGACATTCAAGGCGTTTTTCGCCGCCCATGCGAGCGTATGCAAGCGCCAGATGAGGCTGCGTTCCTGATCGTTGGTGACGGAGCCATAAAAACTTTCCAGAAATTTCTGGTCGTTCTGGAAAGAAAGATTGCGCCCCAGGCAGATGACCATGTCATTGCCATAGAACTGCCCCTTATATATATCCTGAATTGTGGCTAGCGCATGATTGAAGTCTTTTTCCCTGCCTGGGGGGATTCCATAAAACATACTTACACCTTTTGCGAGAATTTAAATGGTGACAGCGCCAGCACAGGGGACTACACAGGCACGTTCGCTGAAATATAGGCTTTCAGCTTCGCCACATCCGCATCCATCACTTCGCAGCGCTGCGGCAATTTCTCGATGCCTTCCATTGCAGCTGGACGTTCCGGCTGGCGACCCAGTGCTTCCTGAATGGTTTCGGCAAACTTGGCGGGCAGCGCGGTTTCCAGACAGATCAGCGGCAGGCTGGGGCGGCGTTGTTCCAGGCCCACTTTCAAACCATCGGCGGTGTGCGTATCTATCATCACGCCGTATTCCTGCCACACTTCGCGTATCGTCTTGAGGCGATCCTGATGCGTGCTCTTGCCGGAAGCAAAATCGAACTTCGGCAGGTCGTTCCAGTACGAAGTATCCTTGATGTCGAATGATCCGCCCGCATCCACCTTGTTCCAGAATTCGCGCACCTTGGCGCCGTCGCGCCCGACCAGATCGAACACGAAGCGCTCGAAGTTGGACGCCTTGCTGATGTCCATCGACGGGCTGCTGGTCTCGTAGGTGTGGTCGGTGCCGCGCGGACGGTACACGCCGGTGCGGAAAAATTCGTCCAGCACGTCGTTTTCGTTGGTGGCGAGAATCAACTGACCGATGGGCAAGCCCATCATGCGCGCGATGTGACCGGCGCAGATGTTGCCGAAGTTGCCGGACGGCACCGAGAACGCGACCTGCTCGTCGTTGGATTTGGTCGCAGCGAAGTAGCCCTTGAAGTAGTACACCACCTGCGCCGATACGCGCGCCCAGTTGATCGAATTGACCGTGCCAATCTTGTATTTGGCCTTGAACGCGTGGTCGTTGGACACCGCCTTCACCATGTCCTGCGCATCGTCGAAGAAACCATGGATGGAGATGTTGAAAATGTTGGGGTCCTGCAGCGAATACATCTGCGCGCGCTGAAAGCTGGACATCTTGCCTTCCGGCGACAGCATGAACACGCGGATGCCGCGTTTGCCGCGCATCGCGTACTCGGCGGCGGAGCCGGTATCGCCGGATGTCGCGCCGAGGATGTTCAGTTCGTCGTGCTGCTTTGCGAGTGTGTACTCGAACAGGTTGCCGAGCAATTGCATCGCCATGTCCTTGAACGCAAGCGTCGGGCCGTTGGAGAGCTCAAGGATGTGCACACCGTCCGCCAACTTGCGCAGGGGAGTGATCTGCGTGGCATCGCTGTCGGCACGGCCGTTGCTGTAAACAGCGGCAGTGTAGGTCTTGCTGATGATGGCCTTGAGGTCAGCCGCGGGAATATCGGTGGCGAACTTGGACAGCACCGCGAACGCAAGATCGGCATACGACAGCTTGCGCCACACATCCAGTTCGGCGCGCGTCACTTGCGGATACTGTTCCGGCAGGTACAGACCGCCATCCGGCGCCAGCCCGCCCAGCAGGATTTCGGTGAAGTTCTTGGCAGGTGCATTGCCGCGGGTGGAGATGTATTTCATTCGATTAACTCTCTTCGGTTAGTTCCCTCTCCCTTGCAGGGAGAGGGTTAGGGATGAGGGTAGAAATCATCCAGCTCCCTCGGCTTCCCGCCTGCGGGCGAGGGAGCTAGTGAGTTACTTACCTAGTTCTTCCAGACGCAACTTGGTCACCTTGCCCGCCACCACACCCAACGCCTCGATCTTCGCAATGGCCGCCTTGATGCGTTTCTCGCGCGTCTGGTGGGTGAGCATGATGAGGTCGGTCTGGTCTTCGCCTTCTCCGGGCTCCTTCTGGATCACTGCGTCGATGGAGATCTGTTCGTCGGCCAGGATGCGCGTGATGTCGGCCAGCACGCCGGGTTTGTCCTGCACGCGCAGGCGCAGGTAGTAGCTGGTGATCACGTCATCCATCGGCAGGATCTTCAGGTCGGCCATCGCGTTCGGCTGGAACGCGAGGTGCGGCACGCGATTCAACGGATCGGAAGTTGCCATGCGCGTCACATCCACCAGGTCGGCGATCACCGCGCTGGCGGTCGGCTCCGCGCCGGCGCCCTTGCCGTAATACAGCGTTGCACCGACGGCATCGCCCTGCACCACGACTGCGTTCATCGCGCCTTCCACGTTGGCGATCAGGCGCTTGGTCGGGATCAGCGTGGGATGCACGCGCAGCTCCACGCCTTCCGCTGTGCGCTTGGTGATGCCCAGCAGCTTGATGCGATAACCGAGTTGTTCGGCGTACTTGATGTCGGTCGCATCCAGTTTGGAGATGCCTTCGATATAGGCTTTGTCGAACTGCATCGGGATGCCGAACGCCAGCGCGGACAGGATGGTGATCTTGTGCGCCGCATCCACGCCTTCGATATCGAAGGTCGGGTCGGCTTCGGCGTAGCCCAGACGCTGCGCTTCCTTCAGCACGGTGTCGAAGGACAGGCCCTTGTCGCGCATCTCGGACAGGATGAAGTTGGTGGTGCCGTTGATGATGCCGGCGATCCACTCGATGCGGTTGGCGGTCAAGCCTTCGCGCAATGCCTTGATGATGGGAATGCCGCCCGCCACCGCAGCCTCGAACGCGACCATCACGCCCTTGTCCTGCGCCGCCTTGAATATCTCGTTGCCGTGCGTCGCCAGCAGCGCCTTGTTGGCGGTGACCACATGCTTGCCGTTGGCGATGGCTTTCAGCACCAGTTCCTTCGCCACGCCGTAGCCGCCGATCAGTTCGATGACGATATCCACTTCCGGATCGTGCCACCACCGAGAATGCGTCGTCCGTCACGCGGCAGCTTCCGCCCGTGACCTTTTTCGCCAGTTCCACATTCTTGTCCGCCACCACGGTGATGCGGATGGGGCGACCGGCACGGCGGGTGATCTCTTCCGCGTTGCGTTGCAATACGGTGAAGGTGCCGCCGCCGACCGTACCGATACCGAGTAGACCTACATTGATTGGTTTCATGAGAATGATTTCTTAAAGTTAAAAGCGGGAATGACAAAACCTTCGCGAAAATAAAACTTGTGGGCCTGCGTACGTTGCGTGCCGGAATCCAGCACCAGACCGCTTGCACCCAGTTTCCTCGCAACTTCTTCCAGATGAGCAATCAAGGCATGTCCGACACCTGCGGAACGATGCGTATCATCGGTAACGAGATCATCGATGTAGAACTTCAGTCCATCGAACGTGTTTTCGTGCCAACGGTAAACGGCCAATCCAAGAACTTTGTCGCCCTTGACCGCCAGCGCCATGCGCGCATCCTTCAACACACGTGCCATCTTTGCAGCATAGTCGTCCAGCAAGTGTGGGCGCAATTGGCGATGCACGCTTTCGGCTCGCGCCAGCCACTCATTTCCGACCACCTGCCCGCCCTGCGCATACACTTCGACGATCTTCATGTCCCGTGTTGCTTGCGATAGTGTTCCAAAAAGCGCGCGATACGCCCGATGGCTTCGGTCAGGTCATCCGCATTGGGCAGGAATACCACGCGGAAGTGATCCGGATGCTTCCAGTTAAAGCCGGTGCCCTGCACGATCAGCACCTTCTCCGCCTCCAGCAGCTCAAGAATGAACTTTTGATCGTCCTTGATCGGATACATCTTGTGATCGAGCTTGGGAAACAGATACAGCGCCGCCTTCGGCTTGACACAGGTCACGCCGGGAATGGCAGTGAGCAGCTTGTACGCAAGCTCGCGTTGCTTGTACAACCTTCCACCGGGCGCGACCAGATCGTTGATACTCTGGTAGCCGCCCAGCGCAGTCTGGATCGCGTATTGCCCGGGTACGTTGGCACACAAACGCATAGACGCGAGGATATTCAAACCGTCCACATAATCCTGGGCGGTCTTTTTTGCACCGGAAACGACCATCCAGCCCGAGCGATAACCGCAGGCGCGATAGTTCTTGGACAGACCGTTGAGCGTGACGAACAGCACGTCGTCCGCCAGCGAGGCAATGGAAGTGTGTGTCACGCCGTCGTACAACACCTTGTCGTAAATTTCATCGGCAAAAATGATGAGCTGGTGCTCGCGGGCAAGCTGGATGATCTCTTTCAATATTTCATCGGAATACACCGCGCCCGTCGGATTGTTGGGATTAATAACAACAATCGCCTTGGTGTTCGGCGTGATCTTGCTGCGCATATCCTTGAGGTCGGGATTCCACTCATTGGCTTCGTCGCACAAGTAATGGCGCGGTGTGCCGGTCGCCAGTGCGACTGCGGCCGTCCACAGGGGATAGTCGGGCGCAGGCACCAGCACTTCGTCGCCCGGGTTAAGCAGGCCCTGCATGCACATGACGATAAGTTCGGAAGCGCCGTTGCCAATGAAGATGTCGTCGATGGTGACGCCCTGGATTTTCTTCAGCTGCGTGTAATGCATGATCGCCTTGCGCGCGGCGAACAGCCCTTTGGAATCGGAATAGCCGGATGAGTTCGGCAGATTGAGAATCACGTCCTGCTGTACTTCTTCCGGCGCGTCGAAACCGAACGGCGCCAGGTTGCCGATATTCAGCTTGATGATGCGCTGCCCCTCCTCTTCCATCTGCTTGGAACGCGCCATCACCGGGCCGCGAATGTCATAGCAGACGTTGGCCAGCTTGTTTGATTTCAACACCGGCCTGACAGCAGGAGTATCTTTTTCGGATTTCACTTGAGCGCTTCCTAATCTGCCCGGCCGGTGCCGATGGTAGAATCACGGCGTACGGACAAGGCGTTGCAAAGGCGCGATTCTACCGCGCCGCCGCTACCCGCCGCAAATGGAGACCGTGTTTTGGCACTACAACTGAATACCAATACCAGCCTGAATTTATTCACCGGACACGGCGAAGGTTATGTCTCGATCAATAACAAACGCTATCAGCAATCCGTGGTGGTCATGGCGGGAGAGGTGCGTACAGACTGGGCTGCCACCAATTTCGCCGCGCTGACCGCGGCACATTTCGACTATTTTCTCGCGTTGAAGCCGGAAGTTCTGCTGTTCGGTACGGGTGCCAAACAGCATTTCGCCCATCCCAACCTGTACCGCGAACTCATCCAGGCCCGTATCGGCATCGAGTTCATGGATACGCCTGCCGCCTGCCGCACATACAACATTCTCGTCACTGAAGATCGCAAAGTGATCGCTGCTGTCTTGTTATAAGGAAATCGAATGCTTCACCCATTGCACGCCGTCATCACCCAGACCGAACAAGTCATCCTCGGTAAACCACGGCAGATAAGGCTGGCACTCACTTGCCTGCTGGCGCGCGGGCATTTGCTGATCGAGGATCTGCCTGGCGTGGGCAAGACCATGCTGGCGCATGCATTGGCCAAGACGCTCGGCCTGCAGTTCCAGCGCATCCAGTTCACCAGCGACATGCTGCCCGCCGACATTCTCGGCGTTTCGATCTACCAGCGCGACAGCGGCGAATTCAAGTTCCACGCGGGCCCGATCTTCGCGCAAATGATTCTGGCCGACGAAGTGAACCGCGCCACACCCAAAACGCAGAGCGCCCTGCTGGAGGCGATGGAAGAACACCAGGTCACCAGCGAAGGCGAAACGCGCCCGCTGCCCGTGCCGTTCTTCGTCATCGCCACGCAGAACCCGACCAACCAGATCGGCACCTTTCCGCTGCCGGAATCGCAACTGGACCGCTTCCTGATGCGCATCCAGCTGGGCTATCCGGACGCCCAGGCTGAACGCGGGTTGCTCGCCGGCGTGGAGAGGCGCGACCTCATCGCCAAGCTCACGCCGCAAATGGATACCGCCGAACTCATGGATTTGCAGCAGCAAGTCCGGCAAGTGTACGTCTCTGCCGCCCTGCTCGACTACGTGCAGGCCATCCTGCGCCACACGCGCGAATCTGCACGTTTTGTGCACGGTCTTTCGCCGCGCGCCGGACTGTCGCTGCTTGCCGCCGCCCGCGCGTGGGCCTTGCTCGACGGACGCAATGCCACCATCCCCGAAGATATCCAGGCGGTATTGCCGGGCGTCGCCAGCCACCGCCTGCAAAGCGTGCAGGACGTGCACACTTCGGATGGCGACAAACTGGCACGCGAGTTGATCGAGGCGGTTGCCATCCCCTGACGGGCAGGGCAATTAGCCGTCTTTGAATATGAAAATTGCCGCGCCCGTTCCCTCACCACAATCCTCTCCCGCTTGCAAGGGCGAGGAGGCGACCGAACCGCTGCGCGGGATTCTCGTTAAAGCTGTGTTCGCCGCATTCCAACAGCTATTCCGCAACTGGGCGTTTCGCCGTTCCGTCGAGACGGGCACGCTGGTACTCAACCAGCGGCGCATCTACATCATTCCGTCCAGACAGGGATTCGGCTTTGCCTTTTTGCTGGTGCTGATGCTGCTGGGCGATATCAACTACAACCTGAGCCTGGGTTATGTGCTCACCTTTTTGCTCGCCACGACTGCGGGGATGACCATGTTGCACGCTTTCCGCAACATGGCACAGTTGGAGATACATGCGGGTTACGTCGAATCGGTATTTGCCGGGGAGCAGGCGAGGTTCGTGTTCCATTTCAACAATCCCGGAAAGCTGGATCGGTACCAGCTCCATTTGCACGACGACAGCGGACACCACACCGTATTCGATCTGCCACCACAGCGCTCCACCCCGGTAGAACTCGCGATCCCCGCCCCCCGCCGCGGCTGGCTGGATAGCGGACGGCTGACGCTGTACACCCATTATCCGCTCGGGCTGTTCTATGCCTGGACCTACATCCACTTCGACGTGCGCTGCCTGGTCTATCCCAAACCGGCCGCACCGCAGCCCTTGCCTGCCGCTTCAGCGCAGGATGGGATAGGCAAAATAATGACAGCCGGCGACGAGGACTTCTCCGGCCTGCGCAACTACGTGACAGGGGATGCGATGCCGCGCATTGCGTGGAAAGCGTTGGCACGCGAGCAGGGCTTGCAGGTAAAGCAGTTCTCCGCATTTCAGGGGCAGGAGCTGTGGCTGGACTGGTCTCAATTACCGAACATCGCGCAAGAGCGAAAACTGGAGCTGCTGACGCGCTGGGTACTGGATGCCGATGCGCAGGGTTTGCTGTACGGTTTGCGCCTTCCTGGCGAAGTGGTGCGGCACCGACACGGAGGGGCAGAGCCCACTGGCGCGGGAGGTGCCGCAGGGCAGTTGCTCCCGCAATCGGCTGGCTACGCCAGTAACGTGTCGCAACTGCCGCCACAACACAATGCGACACATCGAGCGGAATGCCTGCGCCGACTGGCGCTGTTTGGATTGGGTGAACAATGAAACTCACCGCGCCGCTCATCTACGGCCTCATCGCCTGCATACTGCTGGTCAGTGCACCGCACGCCGAGCACTTGCCATTGTGGGTGAGTGCGGTTTGCGCGGCCTTGCTGGCGTGGCGTGCCTACATCACCTGGAGCGGCAACTGCCCTGCCCGTGCGCTGGCTCTTGCTCACCGTCACCGTCGCCTGCGTGCTCGCGATCGCCGTCACTTTCCACACCTTGTTCGGACGCGAAGTCGGTGTCACGCTGCTCATCCTGCTCACCTCGTTCAAGCTGCTGGAACTGCGAACGATGCGGGATGCCACGGTAGTGATCTACCTTTCCTGCTTCATCATCATCACCAACTTCTTCTATTCGCAGAGCATCCCCACTGCGTTGTTCATGTTGTTGTCGTTGCTGCTCATCATGGCGACATGGGTGCATATGCAGACCGGCAGTCTCAAGTTGAAGCCGCGCCTGCGTATCGCTGGCATCCTGTTGCTGCAGGCCATCCCGTTGTCGCTGATCATTTTTGTGCTCTTTCCCCGCGTACAGGGCCCGCTGTGGGGACTGCCGCAGGACGCCTATAGCAGCAGCGGCCTGACCGACACGATGGCGCCGGGCAGTATGAGCAAGCTTTCGTTGTCCGATGCCGTCGCGTTCCGCGTCGCCTTCAGCGGCAAGGCACCGTCGCCCGAGCAGATGTACTGGCGCGGTCCGGTATTGTGGGATTTCGACGGCACCACCTGGAAACGCGGGCGCAATGCCACTTTGCAGCGCCCCACACTCACCGACACAACGCTGCCGGCGGAATATACGGTGACGCTGGAACCGCACAATAGACGCTGGCTGTTCGTACTGGACATGCCGGCAAAACTCTCCATACCGGCCGAATTCGCGCCTGATTTCCAGGTGCTCAACAGGATCCCTGTGAATGCGCGAACCCGTTATAGCGCAATGTCTTTTCTTTCTTATCGCGCCAACCTCGACGAACCTCCGCAGCAGTTGCAACGCGCCCTCGCGTTGCCGCGCGGTTACGACCCGCAGGCGCGGCAGCTTGCGGCAGACTGGCGCAGGCAAGCGAAGCGAATCCGCCCCAACCCTCCCCCAAGGGAGAGGGAGCAATCGTCCTGACGGGATTGATGAATCCCTCGTGCGTACGGCACTTGCCTATTTCAACCAAAACGGCTTTGCGTACACGCTGGAGCCGCCGCCTCTCGGCTTCAATAGCGTGGACGAGTTTCTGTTCAAAACCAAAAAAGGATTTTGCGAACATTACGCCGGCAGCTTCGTGTTCCTGATGCGCGCGGCCGGCATACCGGCACGCGTGGTAACCGGATACCAGGGCGGCGAATTCAACGACCTGGGCGGCTACTACGTCTTGCGCCAGTACGATGCCCATGCCTGGGCGGAAGTGTGGTTGCAGGATCGCGGCTGGGTGCGCATCGATCCGACGGCAGCCGTTTCACCCGAAAGAATACAGAGCGGCCTGAATGCAGCCCTGCCGGGCAATGTCGACTTGCCTCTGCTGGCGCGTACGCAATCGCCGTTCCTGCTCACGTTGCGCTTCAATCTCGACGCGTTGACCAATCAGTGGAATCAATGGGTGTTGGGCTACGACACGGAACGCCAGTTCGCTTTCCTTACGCGCCTGGGCATGGAAGACATCACCTGGCAAAAGCTGGCGCTCAACATGCTGTCCGGCGTCGCCTTGCTGGTGGGCATATTCGCGCTCATCATGCTGCGCCGGCTCGCCTCGCACCACACCGATGCCGTACAGGCGTTATGGCTGAAGGCGTGTCGCAAGCTGGAAAAAGCCGGGTTGCCGCGTGCGCCGCATGAAGGTGCAATGGATTATGCAGACCGCATCGCCGCTGCACGGCCCGACCTGGCGGAAGACATGTACGATATCGCCGCACGCTACGCTTCGCTGCGCTACGGCGGCGAGGCCGAAAAAGAGGCCCTGCCTGCATTCAAGAATGCGGTGCGGATGTTCAAGCTATAATCCGCACCAGATCAACCGAAGCCACACATCATGCAAATCACCCGCCGCCTGGAATTCGATGCCGGACACCGCATCCCCAACCACAACAGCCAGTGCAAACACTTGCACGGCCACCGTTACACCATCGATATCACCCTGGAAGGCGATGTCATCACGACAGAAGGCGTATCCGAGCAGGGAATGGTCATGGACTTTTCAGATGTGAAGCGCATCGCCAAGGAACAAGTTGTGGATGCGTGGGACCACGCTTTTCTGGTGTATCGCGGCGACAAGGTGGTGCTGGATTTTCTGAACACATTGCCGAACCACAAAACGGTCGTGCTGGACGTTATTCCTACCGCGGAAAATCTGGCCCGGGTTGCTTTCGACTTGCTGTTGAATGCTTACCACGATACGTATGGCAACCACCTGCGTCTCTGTCGCGTGCGACTGTATGAAACACCCAACAACTGGGCGGATCACACGCGTTAACGATCAGACTTTTCCGTATTCATTCACCAACACCCGATCTCGTCCCTCCGCCTTGGCCTGATACAGGGCCCGATCGGCAGACCGCAGCAATGTTTCAAAAGAGAGCCCGCTTTGCGGCAGTACCGAAGTCACACCGCAGCTGATTGTGACGTGGCGCTTCGGCGTGGAATGCAGAATGCCAAGCTCGTTCACGCGCTGGCGTACGTTCTCCGCCACCCAGCGCGCACCGTCGGCATCGGTCTCGCCCAGCACCAGCACAAACTCTTCGCCGCCGTAGCGCGCAGCCAGATCCGCCGCACGCGGTGCGGCACGCGCCACCTGGGCTGCCACCGCGCGCAGGCACTCGTCCCCGGCCTGGTGGCCGAACTGATCGTTGAACAGTTTGAAGTTGTCGATATCCAGCATGACCAGCGCGATGGGTTTTTTCATGCGCTCGCAACGGCGCCATTCGCGTATCGACAACTCGTCGAACATGCGCCGGTTGGGAATTCCCGTCAAACCGTCGGTGGTGGAAAGGCGCTGCAATTCCTTGTTGGCAGCATTCAGTTGATGAGTGACATCGACCATCGAGCGTTGCATTTCGATCAGCCTGCGCATCGCGCGCACTTTCGCGTGGAGCACCACCTCGCTGATCGGTTTCAACAGGTAGTCATCACCGCCGACTTCGATGCCGCGCGCCAGGTCGGCATCTTTGGTCATGCTGGTGAGGAAGATGATCGCGGTCCAGTCATCCTTCTGTTCGGCAGAACGAATCTGCTTGGCGATATCGAATCCGTCGATATCCGGCAATTGCGCGTCCAGCAGAATGAGATCGGGGTGTTCCTTGCGATATATCTCGATGGCCGCTGCACCGGTCTCTGCAGTCAGGGGATGCTTGATATCCATGCGTTCCAGGAAATTGCACAGGACTTTAAGTGTGACTTTGCTGTCTTCCACCACGAGCACTTTGAGAGGGTCTGTTCTTTTTTTCATTCCCGGCCATTCCGACATTTTTCGGCATTATAAAGCCGAAATGCCGTCTATCACGCGCCTGACGCAGATACGGCCCTAATCCAGGGTTTCACTGGACGGCATCCCGCGTGTCGACTCCCAGTCTTGTTGCATTTGCGGGTCGTAAAAGCGCACATTGTTGCGTCCCGCGTCTTTGGCCTGGTACATCGCTTCATCGGCGTGCCTGATCAACACTTCCATCGGCTCGGCATTGCCGTGATACAGGCTGATGCCGATACTGGGGGAGCTGCGGTATTCCTGCCCCTTCAGCAGATAAGGTTGGGACAACGCCTCGCGTATCTTTTCCGCCACCCCTGCGGCCTTGCGTGAAGCCTCCAACTTTTCGCCGCTGATGTTCTCCAGCAGCACGACGAATTCATCTCCGCCAAATCGGGCGACCGTATCCACTTCCCGCACGCAGGATTTGATGCGCGCCGCCACTTCGACCAACATCAGGTCGCCGGAGTCGTGCCCCAGCGTATCGTTCAGATATTTGAAGCGATCCAGATCGATGAACAGGACCGCCCCGTGACCGCCGTAGCGCGACGAGGCTGCCAGCGCCGTCTGAAAACGCTCATTGAACAAGCGGCGGTTGGCCAGCTGTGTCAGCGCATCATAGAATGCAAGGTTGCGTATCTCTTCTTCTGCCCGTTTGCGTTCCGTGATATCACTGAAAATGGCGACGTATTGTGTCGTCTCACCGCGCGGGTTCTTGACCGCGGTGATGGTCATCCATTTCGGATAAATTTCGCCGCTCTTGCGTTTGTCCCATATCTCGCCGGCCCAGGAGCCGGTATCCAGAAGCTGCTGCCACAGCGCCGCATAGAAGGCGTGGTCGTGGCGGCCCGAGCTCATGAGGCGCGGATTCCGGCCCATCACTTCGTCGGAAGAATAGCCGGTGATAAGGGTAAATGCGCTGTTCACCCGAATGATGTTGGCCTGGGCATCGGTGATAAGGATGGCCTCATGCATCTCGAAGGTCGCGGCGGCGACGCGCAATGCCTGATCTGCCTGCTTGCGCAGCGTGATGTTGTGGCTGAATACAAAGAATTTTCCGGTTTCCGCCAGGAAGGTTACCGCGACTTCGACGTCAACAACACTACCATCCTTGCGCCGATGCTGAGATTCGAAACGCCCGTATCCCTGCTCCATGAGCTTTGCGATATGCGCCCTGACCTCGTCCGGATTTTCATGCGCTTCCAGCTGGCTGATGTGCATTCCCACCAGCTCTTGTATGGAATAGCCGGACATCCTGGCGTAAGCCTCGTTGACCTCCTCCAGATAACCGTCTGTATTGGCCATCCAGTAGCCATCCATGGCCGCCTCGACCACCTGTTTGTAGCGCTGCTGTATGGCCTGCAATTTCTTGCGTTCGGTAATGTCACGGCTGGAAGCAAACAGGTAACCCTCGCCATCGATCTCGACGCCCGTGATACAAATTTCAACATCGAGCCTGGTGCCGTCCTTGCATTTATGTATCGCCTCGAATATTGCACTCTTGCCGATGTACTTCGAAAGCTTCTCGCGCAGTCCATCCAGAGGGACTTTCTCGTCCCAGTCTGTCGCATTCATCTGCATGAGCTCGTCCCGGGTATACCCCAGCATGCGACAGCAGGCATCGTTGACCTCCAGCACGTTACCATCCATGTCCAACACATAGACGCCTTCCATTGAATTCAACAACAGCGTCTGATTTCGCTGCAATTGCATTTCCGCTTTGCGCAAACTATCGCGCTGCCCGGTAATATCGAGCCCCATTCCGATCAGCACGGGCTCTCCATCGCGCGTCACTCGACGTCCCGTGAAATGGTACGGTGTTTTCGTGCCATCCTTCGACATCAACTCAGCCTCCGCCGAATCTTCTCCCGACAAAAACACATGGTGGATTGTTTTCTCGATGTTGGCTTTGTCCTCGCCCTCAAAGAAATCCAGCGGGTGGCTGGCCGCCATTTCTTCCGGACTTAACTGCAACACCTGTTCCAGATTGTGGTTCCACATCAGGAAGCGACCCTGCCCGTCGATCATGTAAAAAACGCCCGGCAGGGATTCGATCAGTTCTTTGCGGAACAGACTCTCCTGTTTGATCTGATCGCTATCCGACAGCTTGTCCAGCATGCTGTTCAATGCATCCGAGAGCTTGCCGATCTCGCTCTTGCCCGTTTCTTTCAAGCGCACATGCCGATTCCCTGCGGCAATCTCGCGCGCAGCGACAGTAATTCGCTCAAGCGGAGCGAAAGTCCGGCGCAGGATCAACATGAACAGGCCGCTCACCAATAGCATCACCAGCAGCGTAAACCCCAGATTCGGCGTTGAAACATCATTTGACGAGTGTGAGTTGTCGGCCGCCGGGAGATGATTCACCAACAGCAGGAATCGTGCAGGATCGCTGGCATCGAAGAACATGCGTTCCACTGCCAGGTAACCGCCTCTGCCATCACTCAGTGTCCTGGAGGAGAGCTCCGCCTGCCTGGTCTGTGACGCGAGCATCGGCTTGAGGACCGGAAAATCATCGGCAATATTTCCCTTGCTTCCCTCCGCGAAATCAAAGGCTCGTTTGGGTTCGGGATGAAGCAGATAGCGCCCGAACTGATCGCTGATATAGCTCTGCACGCCGGGTAGCAGACCGTCCGCTGCAGAGCCGAACAGCATGCGCGCATCCTTGTCGATCACCACCATGCCGAAGACACGCCCGTTCGCATCGAATACGGTCGTCAAGGCAAGCAGCGTTGGGCGATGCTGATCCCCGCTCTTGCCTTGTTGTTCCTGGTTGAGAAAAAATTCGGACAGATGAACGCGACCGGCGGTGAGCACCAATCCCGCCTTGAAATAGTCCCGATCACCTTTTGCTTGCAGCACGTCGTGCGCAGCCACCTCGATGCTCCCGCCACGATTTTCTACGCGGACCAGTTCCCAGCCTTCACCCGCCGCACCGATAAAGCGTAATTGATAATATTCCGGATGCGCATGCAGAAAAGCGGTGAAGATCTCCTGCAGGCGCGATTCCCATTTGGCGTAGGAATCCTTGTCGCGCGGATCGATCCCGCCATTCGCACCGGCGCGCACCATGCCCGAGATCGGAGGGGTGTTGGCGAGAAACAGCACATCCTGACGCAGCGAATCGATAGATTCGGTCAGGCGATCCTGTTCGAGATGCAGACTCATTTCAAGTCCGGCGCTGCGCTCCTGGAGGTAAGTCTCCTGGTCTTTTTCCAAGTCCTTATTTACCCACAGCAAGCCACCAGCCACCACGAACAGCAAGGCCCATAAGGTAATGCGAGTGGAAAGGCTGATGTCCCCGAGTTTCACGACATCATCCTCTGTCGGGCAAAACACAAGTCCTGCCACGCCTTGGCTTTTTCAGCCGGGCTGCGCAGCAAATAGGCGGGGTGGTAGGTAACAATAAGAGGAATACCCTGAAAATCGTATACCGTCCCACGCAATGAGCCGAGCGTCGCATCGCGCCCGAGCAAAGAAGTGGCGGCAGTCTTGCCCAGTGCCACGATAAGCTTGGGTTTGATCAGGGCGATCTGCTGTTGCAGATAGGGCAGGCAGGTTGCAATTTCGTCCGGCTCTGGCGTGCGGTTATTGGGCGGACGGCATTTGACGATGTTGGCAATGTATACGTTATTGCCGCGCTTCAGCTGGATCGCAGCCAGCATATTGTCGAGCAGCTTGCCTGCCTGCCCCACGAACGGCTCACCCTGCGCATCCTCGTCCGCTCCCGGACCCTCCGCCTACAAACAGCCAGTCGGCATTTTCATCTCCCACGCCGAATACCGTCTGCGTACAGCCGGCGCGCAACTTGCAGGCCGTACAGTCGCGAACCTGGTGTTTGAGATCAGGCCAGTTCAGTGACGAAGTTTGGGAAGATTCGGATTGACGTAACGCTGCATCGCCGTCAGATACAGTCTCGCCCTGCTTTTCTTCCACAGGAACAGGCTGGGGCATTACGGATTCAGCCTCTATAGGGACACCTCGCCGCGTCCACAGGGGATACAGATTCAATTCGCGCAATACTGATTCGTCTCTAATGTTCACAGCGCTCTTCCCATCAGAATTGCATCTTCGCGCCCATTCTGCGCCGGATAGTAATCCCGGCGCAATCCAATATCGGCGAATCCGGCGTTGCGATAAAGGCCAATGGCCGCCGCATTGGAAGCACGTACTTCCAGCACCATGCGGCGCATATCATGCCTGCGCGCCAGCGCCATCATCTCTTCCAGCAATTTGCGTCCCCATCCATGTCGCTGATATTGCTTATCAATTGCGATATCCAGCAGCTCTGCTTCGTCCACTGCCAACATCAGCACCGCGTAACCGAGCATCTCCTGTCTGGATTCATAAACCTTGCACGCGTACTTGCTGCGCAATGCATCGGTGAAATTCCCCGGCGTCCAGGGATGGGCATGAACCCCGCGCTCGATGCGTAACACCGCATCCAGATCCGCTTCCGTCATGTCGCGCACGATCGTTTCAATCATTCGTGCGCCCTGCGGCTGCCGCGGCGGCAGAACGCGCTTCCGCACGCTCGCTGGTTTTCAATGCAACCTTGTCGCGCAGGTATAGCGGCAATGCCAGTGCGGCATCGACTGCATGTCCGCGAGCGAACTCGACGGCGGCGAGCTGGGCAATTGCACCGGCACGCGGCATGGCCTGCGCATCCACACCGGCCAACTGCTTGCCAAAGCGTGTAACCAGACCCGCATCGTTTATACCAAATCCGCTGCCCGCTCCGAACCAGTCTGCACCCGCCAAGGGCGGAGCCTCATGCGGCTTGCACAGGCACGGCTCGATCGAAGCAAGCCAGTTGCCATCGCGCTTCTCATAGGCCGCGAGGTACAACTCGCCCATACGCGCATCCAATGCAGCAATGACCTTGTCGTGACCGGATGCCTGAGCCAGCGCCTCCAACGTACACACGCCCACGACTCTTACATTGGCGCCCAGCGCCAAACCTTGAGCCACGCCGCAGGCAATGCGCACTCCGGTAAACGAACCGGGGCCTTTGCCGAAGGCGATGCCATCGACCTGTTTAATCGTGATACCAGCATCCTTTAGCAGCGCGTCCAGCATTGACATCAAGACCTCTGAATGCTTTTGCCCGACCAACTCGCACCGGTCGTTCAGCGTGCCGTCCTGCCACAAGGCAACCGAGCAATACTCGGTGGATGTTTCGATTGCCAGTATCTTCATCAGACCAGCAGCAACACAACCGCCTGCGCCGCAATACCTTCGCCGCGTCCTGCGTAGCCGAGATGCTCGGTCGTGGTTGCTTTTACATTTACCGCGCCATGCGCGATGCCGAGATCATCGGCGATGTTGCCGATCATCTGCGGGATATGCGGCGCCATCTTGGGCGCTTGTGCAATGATGGTGGCATCCACATTGCCGACCTTGAACCCGACCGCCTCGATCTTGCGCGCAACATCGCGCAGCAGCAGACGGCTGTCGATGTCCTTGTATTTTGCATCGGTGTCGGCGAAATGCTTTCCGATGTCGCCCAGCGCCGCCGCGCCCAGCAACGCGTCGCAAATGGCATGCAGCAGGACATCCGCGTCGGAATGGCCGAGCAGGCCTCTTTCGTAGGGAATATCCACACCGCCGATTATGAGCTTGCGCCCCATAACCAGCTGGTGAACGTCGAAGCCTTGTCCGATACGCATTGTTATTTTCCTTGTTGAAGCAGCAATTCGGCCAATTCGATGTCCTGCGGATAGGTCACCTTAAAATTGCTGGTGTCGCTCGCCACCAGCTTCGGTTGCAGACCCAGCGCTTCAATGGCGGATGCTTCGTCGGTGACGGTATGGCTACGATGCAGCGCTTCCGCCAGCAATCCGGCACGGAACATCTGCGGCGTCTGCGCCTGCCATAAGCCCTCGCGCGGCTCGGTGTGGGCGATGCGCTGCTGCGCGTCGGCGCGCTTCAGGGTGTCCGCCACCGGCACCGCCAGAATGCCCCCGACCGGGTCGTCGCGCAGTTCGCTGATCATGCGCGCCAACAGATGCGGCGTAAGACAAGGCCGTGCGGCGTCATGCACCAGCACCCAATCATCCGCATCCAGCTCGGAAGCCAGCAAGCCGTTCGCCACGCTCTCTGCACGCGTCTTCCCGCCGCAATACAGCGGCGCAAGTTTGCCGCCACAATGCGACCAATCGTAACGCGCGAAATATTCGTCGTCCGGGGCCAGCACCACGAACACGGTCTGAATATTGGTGTTGGCACACAAAGTGGAAAGCGCGTACCAGATCATGGGCCGACCGGCCAGATCCAGATATTGCTTGGGTAACTCGTTACCCATGCGGGCGCCGAAACCGGCGGCGGGGACTAAGGCGTAAAATTCAGACATGGGCGAATTGTATAGGAACCTCCGAATAAGTCCCACATGACAGCACTGTCAAAGGCGCAGGCTAGGCGATGATCTTCTTAACACTACTTCCTATCATCCCGATTTGGCAGACAATACGGCTTATGAAAGAGCCTTAATCAGAGGTTCATAAGGAAAGCTGGCTGCGTGGCTTATAATGCGCGCCTTTGTTTCAGGCATGTTTCTATGCTGTTCACCTCTAAAAATTCCCGCCCTCGCTACACGAACCTGCAAGGCTCCTCCGACGCCTTAGCCCTGGCGCAATACGCTGCCCGGCAATCGCCGTTGGGCAAAACTCCGCTCGTAATCATCGCCGCCAATGCACTGGAAGCGCAGCGACTGGTGGAAGAGATACCGTTCTTCGATCCGAAGCTGCGCGTACACCTGCTGCCGGACTGGGAAACCCTGCCCTACGACCATTTCTCGCCGCACCAGGACTTGATTTCCGAACGGCTGGCTACCCTGCACCATATCCGCAGCAATGCCAGCGATGTGGTCATCGTGCCGATCACCACCGCCTTGTACCCGTTGCCGCCGGTGGAGCACCTGGCCGCCTATACATTTTTCCTCAAGCGCGGCGAGAAGCTGAACGTTGCGCAGTTGCGCGAGCAAATGACATTCGCCGGATACCACAACGTACAGCAGGTACTCACCCCCGGTGAATTCTGCGTACGCGGCGGCATCATCGACTTGTTCGCCATGGGCAGCGTGCTGCCCTACCGCATCGACCTGTTCGACGACGAGATCGAGACCATCGCCACTTTCGACGTGGATACCCAACGCACCTTGTACCCGGTACCGGAGATACGCCTGCTGCCGGCACGCGAATTCCCGATGGACGAAGCCGGACAGGCGCGTTTCCGCCAGAATTTCCGCGACCGCTTCGAGGGCGACCCGTCCAAGTCGCGTATATATAAGGATGTAAGCAAGGGCATCGCCCCGGCAGGCATTGAGTATTACCTGCCGCTTTTCTTCGAGAAAACTGCCACGCTGTTCGACTACCTGCCGAAGAACGCCACGCTGTGCCTGCATCACGATGTGGATGAAGCCATCGCCAGTTTCGGCAAGGATGCGGCTTCGCGCTACAACTTGCTGCAGAGGCGATCCGCAGCATCCACTGCTGGAAACCAAGGAGTTGTTCCTGGATGGGGAGCAGTTCTTTATTCGGGCGAAGGAATTTGCCCGGCTGGATATCCTTCCCTCCACCCCGCAAACCGCTCACACCCTCACCCTTGTCAGCGGAAGAGCGCAACCATCTCCTCGCCAAGCGGCGGAGCTGGGGAGGGGTGATACCGAAAAACGTCACACCTGCGCCACCGCCGCCATCCCACCCATCGCAGTAGACCGCCGCGCCGAAGTCCCCACGCAGGCCTTCCAGAACTTCCTGCAAACCTACACCGGGCGCACTCTGCTGCTCGCCGACAGCCTCGGCCGGCGCGAGATCATGTCCGGCTACCTGAAGGAATACGGCCTGACACCTGCCGTGTGCGAAGACTACGCATCGTTCCTCGCCAGCAAAGACAAATTCATGCTCGGCGTCGGCCCCATCCAGATCGGCTTCACCCTGCCGGATGACAAGCTCGCCATCGTCACCGAGACCGAACTGTATGCCGCGCAACCCAGAAGCAGAGCCGCGCGCGCCGCAAAGAAGAGCAACGTGGAAGGCATGTTGCGCGACCTGTCCGAGCTCAAGCCGGGCGATCCGGTGGTGCATGAGCAGCACGGCATCGCGCGCTATCAGGGGCTGGTGAACCTCGACCTCGGCGAGGGCGAGAACGAATTCCTGCTGCTGGAATATGCGGGCAGCGACAAGCTGTATGTGCCGGTGTCGCAACTGCACGTCATCGGTCGCTACAGCGGCGGCTCGCCGGAAGCGGCACCGCTGCACAAGCTGGGCAGCGGCACATGGGACAAGGCCAAGCGCCGCGCCATGCAGCAGGTGCGCGATACCGCCGCCGAGCTGCTGAACATCTACGCCCAGCGCGCCATGCGCAAAGGCCATGCATTCAAGCTGCAATATCACGACTACGAAGCTTTCTCCGCCGGCTTCGGTTTCGAGGAGACTGCCGACCAGGCCGCCGCCATCGAAGCGGTGCTGCTCGACCTGCAATCCGGCAAGCCGATGGACAGGCTCATCTGCGGCGACGTGGGTTTCGGCAAGACCGAAGTCGCGTTGCGCGCCGCCTTCGTCGCGGCGATGGAAGGCAAGCAGGTGGCGGTGCTGGTGCCCACCACGCTGCTCGCCGAACAGCACTTCCAGACTTTCAGCGACCGCTTCGCCGACTGGCCGATCAAGATCGCCGAACTGTCGCGCTTCCGCTCTGCCAAGGAAGTGACACAAGCGTTGAAGGACTTGGCGGACGGCAAGCTGGACATCGTCATCGGCACGCACAAACTGATCCAGAAGGACGTGAAGTTCCACAACCTCGGCTTGGTCATCCTCGACGAGGAGCACCGCTTCGGCGTGCAGCAGAAGGAACGCCTCAAGGCGTTGCGCGCCGAGGTGGATGTGCTCACGCTCACCGCCACGCCGATTCCGCGCACGCTGGCGATGTCGCTGGAAGGCCTGCGCGATTTCTCGGTGATCGCCACCGCGCCGCAGCGCCGCCTTTCCATCAAGACCTTCGTCAGCAGTTTCAGCCAGGGCATCATCCGCGAAGCCGTGCTGCGCGAACTCAAGCGCGGCGGGCAGGTGTACTTCCTGCACAACGAAGTCGACACCATCAACAACATGCTGGAGAAACTGGAGACGTTGCTGCCGGAAGCGCGCATCCGCGTCGCGCACGGACAGATGGGCGAACGCGATCTGGAAGCGGTGATGCGCGACTTCCACCACCAGCGCTTCAACGTGCTGCTGTGTTCCACGATCATCGAGACGGGCATCGACGTGCCCACGGCCAACACCATCATCATGAACCGCGCCGACCGCTTCGGCCTCGCGCAGCTGCACCAGTTGCGCGGCCGCGTCGGCCGTTCGCACCACCAGGCCTATGCCTACCTGCTGGTGGACAGCATGGACGGACTCACTTCACAGGCGAAGAAACGACTGGAAGCGATCCAGGCGATGGAACAACTGGGCAGCGGCTTCTTCCTCGCCATGCACGATCTGGAAATACGCGGTGCGGGCGAAGTGCTGGGCGAATCGCAGAGCGGCGAGATGCAGGAGATCGGCTTCAGCCTCTACAACGACATGCTGAGCGCCGCCATCTCCTCGCTCAGGCAAGGCCACGAGCCGGACATGGCGCACCCGCTGGGCGTGACCACCGAGATCAACCTGCACACGCCGGCACTGTTGCCCAACGACTACTGCGGCGACATCCACCAGCGCCTGGTCATCTACAAACGCCTCGCACATTGCGACACGCAGGAAGACCTGGACGACATGCAGCAGGAACTCATCGACCGCTTCGGCCTGCTGCCCGATCCCGCACAGACGCTGCTCGACAGCCACCGCCTGCGCATCCTCGCCAAGCCGCTCGGCATCAGCAAAGTGGATGCGTCATCAGAGGCGATCCTAATCCAGTTCGTGCCGAACCCGCCCATCGACCCGATGAAGGTCATCACCATGATCCAGAGCAAGCGGCATATCAAGATGGCGGGACAGGACAAGCTGCGGATCGAGTTGAAGTATGGGGATTTGCAGCAGCGGGTGTTGGCGATTAAGAATTTTTTCGGCGAATTGAAGTAAAGACCTCTATCGTTCTTGCATGCGTAGCACACCAATCTTAGGACACCACGCCAATAGTGGGCATTTAACGCACTGGGGAGCGGTCGACGTACAAATTTCGCGCCCTAGAGAAATCATGTTCACGTGCAACGAGTAACGAAGCTCAGGTGGAATCTTGGATTGCAGACGATCCATGTCTCGCGACGAGCAACGCTTGTTCTTTTGTGTCGGCCTAATCCAACCGAGACGCCTGGCAATTCGCCAACAATGCGTGTCCACAGGAAAAACTTGCCTGCCCAGCGAGTACATCAAAACGCATCGTGCAACTTTCTTGCCGACTCCTGGTAGTGACAACAAGAAAGCTTCAGCGTCCTCGTCGCTCATCCTGCGTAATGGCTTCAGTGTAGGCGCGCCGAACTCAGCTACGATGACGTCGAAAAGGCTGCGGATCGCCGTCGATTTCTGATTCGAAAGTCCACCACTAGCTATTGGCCTTGCAATATATTCAGCAGGAGCTTCGGCAATTCCCAGATGAGTAGGGAAAGTATTTCTTAGTGAACGGTAGGTTCCTCTGTAACTAGCTTCACCAGTTCTAGTGCTGCAAATGATGAATAACAATTCATCTAATGGATTTTTGAGGTTGTAGTGATTGAAATCGTGATAGTGCTTTTTCAACACCTCCGCGACGTCCATAACATTGGAAGGATATTTGGGCTGAGCCATATCTGGCAATCAGACATTCACCTTTACATTATCCAATCTAGTCACGAGGTATGACACCAAGCTTAGAACGTTAAGGCAATCCAGTTCGGAAAAAACAGCTGGAACGTTGGTATCTATTGGGCCGTGCATAATAGGATTTCTAAATCCTGCTACCACACCTCTGGATAAGTGCCCTTGGCCTTCTTGAATGCCCTTCTCGGATTTCGTATTCAAATTATTCAATTGAATTGTGGGTGGGGGATCAAATGGTTTGCTACCAAACACGCCATCAACCAAATCGGTGCCATCTGTCGTCTTTCCTGTTAGCTTTCGAATAAGTTCGCAGTAAATTTGCACACCTTGACTTGCCGCATCTCCAAACTGCCCGTACTTATAGTAAGCCTTAACTCTGTCTTTCAATTCGCTATGCAAATGACGCCAATGCAACTCTGGATACTCTGGAATGATTTGGTGCAAAGCCTTAATCACCGGGGTAAATTTTTCGAGCGCATCCTCTCCGCCAAGAGAATCAATAATCTGTTGGGTATACCCCTTGACATCCTCAGGCAGGGTATCAACCCACACCTTTGTATCTATACCGGTTTTCTCCTGCAAATCCTTATCCTTTTTCTCCTTACGTTTAACGCGCCAATCCGCGTTAACTTGCGATACCAAGCCAGTTAGAAAATTGCGTAATCTCGCCATATCATGATGCTCCCAATCAATCGACTGGCGATTTGTAGAGATGACATCATCTGAAATGAGATCAATGAAATCCACACTGATCCAGCCAGTTAAATACTGATAGAAGTGGCTTGATGTACTGTTGGAGAAGAACTCAGGTGCATTTACCAATTTACCTCTTGAGAACAAGGCAATACCCCTTAATCCAGAGGCGGGAGCCAGGGGCTTCTCCGACGTAATTAGGACACCAAGAATCTTGCCGTGGTACTCGGAAGTGTCCGGCACCAGTAAAGTTGAATCAAGTCCCCACTCAAACTCTTTATCGAGTGTTTGATACTTCCTCTTGTTGTCGATGGCAATCTTGTCTCCGGCAGTAGTTTCAAGTACCAAATGAAAATTTTCATCGAAGATAAATATTCTGGATAGGCTATCGGCCAAACCCGAAACATCAAATGGTGACTCACGCTTCAAGTTCGTCAGTGTAACTATCGTACCGTCTGCTTTATCAGTGGACACATCAACCTGTGTTGCTTTTGGGCGATAGGTCCCTTTAGCGGCGGCAATTAAGTCGTCCCAATCAAGCACAAATTCGTTTTGCTTCCCATTTTGTCTTGTCAAAATAGTGATGGTCTTAGCAAGACCAAACAATGCGAGCTTTCCCAACCCCTTCTTGCCTGTGGGCAAACGCTTATATTTGGCAGATGGAACATCACCATCATCATTGCGTCTATTGCGGCCTATCACCAAAAATTTTTCGTTTATCTCCTCTAATGAAAGCCCCCTTCCATCATCTTCTACTTTTATTTCTTTGGGCTTACCCTTCTCTTCCGTCAAAGTAACGATAACTTTATTGGAATCGGCATCATAGGAATTTGAAATAATCTCTGCCAATGCGGGTGGAAGTGTCGAATACATCCGAACACCGAGGTGCTTGATCGTTAATGGATCAAAACTTAACTCGAATGGCGACTCACTCATTCTTTGCCTTCCATTTCTTTATTTGGTTTTTGATTTCTTTTGCATGCGCATAGATAAAAGGAACTGGAAGCGCATTCCCCACCATCAATGCCAACCTGTCTTTTGATAATCCTTGAGGGAAAATGTATTTGGGAGGAAATCCCTGAAGAAGTGATGCCTCCCTTGGCGTAATACAGCGATCTTCTTCCGGGTGAAGGAATCGCCCCTTTGATGGACTAGCGCATCCACCTGTAATAGTCGGCGAGGGTTTATCCCAAGCCATGCGTCCATACACATCCTTGAAACCTTCTGGATTTCTCTTATGGCAGGGAAGAATATATTTTTCGGGTAATTCCGAGCGACTCCCGCCATCTTTAGGGATCAGCGCGATCATTTCTTGAATTTTCTTCGTCCGTTTTTCAGGCAAGTCATGCATAAAGTCGCCGCTCTTGCCTGCTTTAGGAAGATCGCCAATGGCCTGTCTCACCGACCTACTTTCAAGCGTCTTTTCCGAAATTCGGACTTTCTTTTTGCATGAAGCAACATAAATTAATCTGCGTCTGCGCTGCGGCACCCCGTAGTCGGCAACATTGAGAACCTTCCATTCCCCCTGATATCCCAGCTTGTCCATAGCGTTAACAAATTTATTGAAACGTTTGTCGTCCTTTAGGCCGGGAACATTCTCAAGCATTGCAACTTTGGGGCGCATTTCTCTCACAAACCGCAGATAGTCATTTATTAGATTATTACGGTCGTCACTTATTGAGTAGCGCCCATTATTTGTTCGTATTGAGGAAAAACCTTGGCATGGGGGACATCCGGCCAACAAATCTAGCTCGCCTTTTCTTAAGCCCAGTTCACTCAAGAGAACATCACATTTGATTTTGCGAATATCTTTCTCAGCGACCTTAACTTCCGGATGATTCGCCTTATAAGCCATCAATGGGGCTGCGGCCACATCGATGCCCCACAATACCTTAAAGCCTGCCTGTTTGAGTCCCTCAGTCATGCCACCACAGCCGCAGAACAAATCGATGGCAAAAGGTTTGTTGCTCTTTGCTACGACTCTTTTCCTGTCGTTTCGAATACACATATTCATCCTGCTGCCAACTCCACCTTCAGCTTCTTGCCCAGTACCGATGCCGCGCTTGCCAGAGTTGTCAACGTTAAACTGGTGTCGCTTTCGTCCAACAAACGGTTTAAAGCGGCACGGCTGGTGTGCATCTTCTTCGCCATCATCGTCTTGTTCAGGTTTTGCACTTTCATCTCTTGCTCAATCTGCCATGCGATGACGCGCTTGACGGCGACTGCGGTCGCTTCGTCCAGCGTGGCGTTCTCGGACAAAAATTCGTCGAAGCTGCTACCAATGTTTTTCTTGCTCATGATCTTCTCCTAAGTTGTTTCAGCCGTTCTTTCGCCAGATCAAGTTCCGGCTTCGGCGTCTTTTGTTGTTTTTTGATGAATCCATGCAACAGCACCATGATGTTGCCTTCCAGCGAGAAGAGTATTCGCGCGATACGCGTATCCAGCCTGATCCGCACTTCCCACACGTCGCCGTCCAGATGTGCAACCAAGGGCATACCGAGCGGCCAGCCGAATTGCACGGTCTTTACGTCCTCACCTATGGTTTTCTTGTCTGTCGCCGAGAGTCCGTGCAACCACTCACGAACTGGCTCATTGCCGGTATCTGTCTTAAAGAAGCGAACTTCCAAGGTTGGCTGGCTCATGCTGACAGCGTACCAATTTTGGTTCGTTGTGGCAAACGCTATTTCCCCCGATAAGTCTTTGCAGACAAAACGGACAGAAGCTGCGGCCATTGAATATCAATGGCCGCAGCTCACTTGATAAAGACGGGTTATGCCCGCCTCTTTGTTATGACAACGCTGCTTTTACCGCTGTAGCCAACGGTGTAGTTGCCCTGCCGATAAGTTTGCTCAGTTGGTGCCCATCGTCGAACAGCCCACCCTTCGCTGCACCCGTGCGGAATTCGGACAGCAATTCGGCAACCAATTCCGGCAATCCTGCACCTTGACCAGTACGTTCTTGTATTCCGCTTCCGGCAAGTTGACGTAGCCGATGTCCTTTCCGGATCTGGCGCGAGATCTTCTGCTGCCAGTTCGGCCACGGTAAAGGCGGTATCGCCCGCCAGTTCGTAGACCTTGCCGGCCTGGTTGTCTGCGGTCAGCACGGCGGCATCGGCTTCGGCATAGTCGGCACGCGTGGCCGATGAGATGCGGCCATTGCCCGCGCAGCCATACACGGCACCATGCGCCAGTGCGCGAGGGAATGCCTGCCGTGTAGTTCTCGGTGTACCAGCCATGGCGCAGCAATACGAACGGAACGCCGGAGGCGCGGATATAAGCCTCGGTCTCTTTATGTTCAGCAGCCAAGCCCGAGCGGCTGAGGTATCTGCACGCAACACGCTGGTGTAGGCCAGCAGTTTCACGCCTGCCTTTTTGGCAGCGTCGATGACGGTGCGATGCTGCTTTGCGCGCTGCCCGATCTCGCTGGATGAAATGAGCAAAACCTTGTCCGCGCCTTTTAGCGCAGCGTCCCAACTTGCAGGCTGGGTGTAATCGGCATGGCGCACCTGCACGCCCAATGCGGCAATATCTTTGGCCTTTTCCACATTGCGCACGGCAGCGACGATGCTCGATGCGGGGACTTTCTTCAGCAGTGCCTTGATGACCAGATGGCCCAATTGGCCGGTAGCTCCAGTAACGACGATCATGATGCTTCCTTTCTTTGACGATTATTGATTTGGGGAAACGAAGCATATCCGTTACAATTACTTTTAGTAAGTACGCACAAAAAGGTAAGTGCTATGGCCAGAATGGATAACGGAAAACTGGGTGCCAAGATGCGCCGCGGCGAGATCTTCGCGGTGGAATGCCCTTCGCGCGACATACTCAAGCATGTGACCAGCCGCTGGGGCGTGCTGGTGCTGGTTGCCTTGATGGAAGGCACGCACCGCTTCAGCGACCTGCGGCGCAAGGTGGGCGGTGTGAGCGAAAAGATGCTGGCGCAGACGCTGCAACAACTGGAGCAGGATGGCTTCATCAACCGCGTCTCGCACCCGGTTGTGCCACCGCATGTGGAGTACACACTTACCCCGCTGGGAGAAGGTGTCGGAAATCAGGTGGAGTCGTTGACTGACTGGATCGAGATCAATCTGCCGAAGATCATGACGGCACAGCAGAAGCGCTCGGCCTGACGGCGCGAACGACGGCTAAAGTGAAATACTCGCTAGCCCGCTTGATAAGCGGCGTATTAGTCAGGCCGTTGCGTTGATTTCTCCGACGATCTTCATCAGCGCGGGCAACCGGTCAGGACTATGCGTTTCGATGGCTGCATAGATGTTTTTCAGGCACAGCTGCAGGTTCTTTTCGTTCTTGCATCCGCCGAGTTCATCCACAAAAGCTTGCGATTGCGTGCCAAAGCTGTCCACACAAAAATCCACCAGCAGGAATTTGGCTTCGGAGATGACGATACCCTCCAGCAGTTGGATATTTCCGCTGGCGGCGGGCGCGGATGAGCGCGGCATGGACCCGCCGCTAACTTCAACAAACCCTTCGCTGACAAGCTGGTTGATGATTTCGATGACTTCATCCTGATTAAGGAGTTGCTGCTTTTGCAGGATGTATTCGACGGTTTGCGGCTTACCCAGAAGTATAAGCACGCTTCTTTGCCGAATATTTAGCTTATAGGTTCGATTCAGTGCTTCATCCACCCCTTTGGGAGAGAGAGACAGGCTAGCCGATGAATTCATAGTTATCCTTCAACTATCGAATTAACAAACGTCAGGTGCAGTTTGAACATCAGGATTTGAAGCGGGATACCGACTTGCCGAGGATGTCCGCGATTTTCCACAACTTCTGGATGGATTTCAGCATGACATTCAAGTCATCTTCGGATTTGGATTGGGCATACGTTTTGGCGGTGGCCGTAAAATTCTGAATCTGATCGTCGAGGGAGGTCGTATTGTCCTGAATCGCCGAAGTGATGTTTTTCAATTTCATCTGCATCAACTTCAGGGACGCCATCAAACTGCTGCTGTCGTCTTCTTTAAGATTGATTTCCACTGCCAGATCGCCATTGGCGATTCTTCGCATGGATTCGGCGGCGTCCTGCGGCTCGCCGCCCAATTGCCTGAGTATCCCGCGTGCCAGAACGACCGCCAAGATCACGACGACCAGCAAGACGATACCGCCAATGGTAAGGAACTCTATGATGTGCTGCCAAAATGCCTTGTCGATATCGTCGACAAAGTCGCCACTGCCAATCAACCAGTTCCAGTCGGGAACGCGTTGAATTGCACTGAGCTTCGGCAACAAGACGTTACCATTGGGGCGGTTGGTCATAACCGAAACAAATGCGGAGTTACCATTGCCATTCTGCAACCCCTGCAAATAGACCTCAGTCAGACTAAGGCCGCTGGCCAGAACTCCGCCATTGCTTTCCAATCCCTCCCTGCGCGGATCGGGATGAACGACCATCATCAGCAGCTTATCGCCTCCACGGACAAATATGTAGTTTTCACCGTCACGCATTGCGCGCAAAACATCCTTGGCGGCAGTTTGCGCTTCTTCCCGCGAAAGCTTGCCGGACCTTTCCAGGTCCTGAAAATGCTCCACCTGCCTGGTTGCCATTTTCACCAGCAGTTGCATCGACTGTTGCCGCTCCTGCAGCATCGTCGTGCGCAAGGACGTCACGGCGAATCCACCCAGCAATACCATTCCGGTTACGGCACCGAAAACAATCAATAGAAGCTTCGTTAACAGTTTCATGCTTTACTCCCTTGTGGACAAGTTCTTTTATACAACAAAATATTCGGGACAGTTTATTTGCAATCTGCCTTCATTCTGCCTTCAATCTGACTACAATCCCATTATGAAATTGTTACCGGCTCCGCCCTAGCGCTTCTTTGATACGCCCCAACGCATCCGCAATTACATGGCGCGGCGCGGCGATATTAAGTCGCATGAAGCCACTGCCGTTTTTGCCAAACACCGTGCCGGGATTCATGCCCACTTTTGCCTCGCGCACAAAGAATTCGCGCAGTTCGGTGTCGTTCATGCCCATGTCGCGACAATCCAGCCAGAGCAGATAGGTCCCCTGCGACCGGACAACTTTAATCCCGGCCAGGTGTTGCGCGACGTAGTCGTGAACAAAATCACGGTTGCCCTGCAAATAGATTAACAGACCATCCAGCCACATCTCGCCGCCACGGTAGGCAGCCTCGAATGCAGCAATACTGAACGGATTGGTGTTGCTCACATGCAACGTCTCGAAAGCGCGCTTGATCTCGTGCCGGATCGTGGCGTTGGATGCAACCACACAAGAGAGTCCGAGTCCCGGAATGTTAAAGGTCTTGCTCGGCGCGACCGTGGTGATGATCTTGTCCGTTTCTTCAGCCAGCGTGGCGAGAGCAAAATGGCGTTCACCGGGATAAACAAGATCGGCATGAATCTCATCCGACAGGATGGTCAGGTCGTAACGGCGCGCGATGCGCAGCAACTCGTTCAGTTCTTGCTTGTTCCATACGCGCCCCACCGGGTTGTGCGGTGAACAAAACAACATGAGCCGAGCGCCGTCAGCTGCGCATTGCTCCAGATGTTCGAAGTCGATCTCGTAACTGTCAGCGACCGCGCGCAGTGGATTTTCAATGAGCCGACGACGGTTGGTGGTAACCGCCGAGAAGAACGGGAAATAGACCGGCGGTTGGACGATGACGCCCTCGCCTTCTCCGGCAAATGCCAGGACGCTGGCAAACAGCGAAGGCACGACACCCGGCACCATGACGACCCACTCGCGCTGCACGTCCCAGCCGTGACGCTTTTTCAGCCAGTCCATGACTGCTTGATATGCGCTTTCCGGGTATTGGGTATAACCGTAAATTGGATGCGCGGCACGCTGTTGCAATGCGCTTGTCACTGCCTCGGGCGAGGCAAAATCCATATCCGCCACCCACAGCGGTAACACGTCGCCAGTCCCAAAATAGGCAACACGTCCGTCATGTTTGACGGAGTGGGTTCCGTTACGGGATATTTCACGATCAAAGTCTATGGCCAATAGAGACGCTCCGCATTTACAGGGTGCAAAAAACAGCTCATTGGAACAGATACTTCACGAAAAACTGCTGGTGCTACAACTTGTAGTGTCGGGCAGCTTAGCGAATTTCACGCCCTTGAGGCAATGGTTCCTGGCGGATGTTTACGACCGCCTGTCGGTTGAAACCGTAGCCACCGCCTGTCAATGCCCCGTGTGGCAAGCCATACAGTCCACCAGGCTTTTGACACGCCCCTTGATTACCATGCTGATGGCAGCCTTGTGTTTGCGCACGAACCATCCGGTCTCGGTAATACGCTGCGAATCGGCAGAGTGGCCCCAGCTGGAACCTGCATTGCGCTCGAGAAAGGCGCTGATTTCGTCACGCATTTTCGTGTCCAGACTCGCATCCACTCCAAAATGTTTATCGAGCCCTTGCATCAGGATGTGCCAATCGTCTTTGGAAAGCAGCGCGGGCGGAAAAGCCATGTGGCAGCTTCCGCATTCGCTATGCCACACGGGACTACTCTCTTTTGCCTGCCACACATCTTCGGCCGCAAGCGCGCCCTGACTTGCGATCAGCAGCACAACTGCAGATGCTCGCTTGAGCAACGTTTTTGCAGCAATTAATGACTCGTACATATATCTTCCTGCCAAATTCAAAACAGAATCCACATTATTGATGAAACCTTAAATCTTCCTTAACTGCGCCCGACGTATCGTCGATTCTCCCTATACGGCTCCAACATGGAAGATGTGAACGCAGAGCGCGCGTCATCAAGTTAACTTGTCAATTTTAATTCTTCAGGGCGAATCATCCAAAGCTTCATTTGGCGCTTTCGGCATTTCAACCACAGCTCATGCCCCCGATTGATTTAAAATGCAGTGTTTCTGACATTGACTGACATTCCGCGCATGCGGATATAACAACTATTGAATATGAATCTTATTCTCCAAGCTCTCCACGACATTCCTTCCGCACAGGTCGAACACCTCGCCAAACTTGCCAATGCCGCACGTATCGAACAAATTGCGGCGCATTTCTATCGCTCTGCGGGAAGCAAGGCCGAACGTCGCGATAGCCGCTTATTGTTTTGAAAACCAGCTCGATTTCGGCTTCGTCCCGCAGGAAAGGCGGTTGTCCGATTTCGGCCTGGTGGTGATGGATATGGACTCGACGCTGATCAGCATCGAGTGCATCGACGAGATAGCCGACATGCAGGGGTTGAAGCCGCAGGTCGCCGCCATCACCGAATCGGCCATGCGCGGCGAGATCGATTTCGCCGAGAGCTTGCGCCGTCGTGTTGGCTTGTTACAGGGTCTGGACGAAAGCGCATTGCAGCGCGTCTACGACGAACGCTTGCAGCTCAATCCCGGCGCAGAGATCATGCTGACGGAATTGAAAAAGCATGGCATCAGTACATTGCTGGTGTCCGGAGGGTTCGTCTTCTTCACCGAGCGTTTAAAGGCGCGCCTCGGACTCGATTTCGCTCATGCCAACGAACTGGAGATCGAGAACGGCAAACTCACCGGCAAGGTGTCCGGCAAGATCATGGATGCGCAAGGCAAGGCGGATTGGTTAAACCGTGTGCGCGAGGAGTTAGGGTTGAAGCACGATCAGGTGATTGCGATGGGAGACGGCGCGAACGACCTGAAGATGATGGCACAGAGTGGAATCAGCATCGCCTATCACGCCAAGCCGATCGTGCGCGAACAGGCGAGCTATGCGCTGAACTTCGTCGGGCTGGACGGTTTGATCAATCTTTTGGGACATTGAACAGCCCGATCCGAAAGAATTCAGCCGAATTTTGGTGTGCTAAAGTGCAGCTGGATTTACAAACAAGGCGGAAAGGAAAGTCATGCAAGATGTCATCTTGAAGCTGGTAGACGTACCCATGGTACGCATGTTCGTACTCGCCGGCATCTTCTTCCTGTTGATCGCAGTGCTGGGCAAGATCGAGGGCAAGATCGAGCCGGGCAGCATTGGGCGTATTGGTGCAGCCATTCTTGGAGTGGTCCTGGTCGTGATCGGAATCTCCATGCAATATGGTGAAACCCACGACGTTTACGCCAAGTTGCCGCAAAACATGATTGCATCCCTCCCGCCGCAAAATGTCGTTGCCATTTCCCCGGTCAGTGCCGCTGCTGCTGCAACAGCAGCAACAACATCCATCAAGGTCGTCTCCGGCACCTTTGGACGAAATTGCAGCGCCAAGACCGGCAATGCGACTGCACCATTGTCCAAGGCATGCGACGGGCACAGCAGTTGTGACTTCTCTATTGATACAACGGTGCTGGAAGACCCTGCACCCGGTTGCAGCAAAGATTTCGCTGCCGAATGGAAATGCGGCGACAGCAATGCTGTCTATTCAGCCGCCCTGTCGAGCCTGACCGGCAAGAACGACAGGCTGCGTTTGAGCTGCACCAATTGAAGATTTAGTCATTCAGGACATACCCAGCCCTGTTATTGTCCGGGCACGCGATCCAGATACGCATCGATGAACGATGAGTGCTGTACGCCGAGAGGAATGTCATGAATAGCAAGGTAAAAGAGATTCTCGACCAGATCACGCGACTGGAAGATGAATTGAATTCTGTGCTGGAAGAACAGCAAAGCAAATTGCGCTATCAGGTCGAAGGCAGGCGCGTGGTGTTTGAGCAGGCGATCAAGGATGCGCACCAACGACTCAAAATGGGCGTGTTTCGCTGGTTCCTCACCGTCCGCCCGCAAAACTATCTCACGATGCCCATCATTTACGGCGCCGCTGTCCCCATCGTTCTGTTCGACCTGAGCGTCACCCTGTATCAGGCGATCTGCTTTCCGGTCTACGGTATCCCGAAGGTCAAACGCGGCGACTACATCGTGTTCGACCACCAGCACCTGGCCTACCTGAATTTCTTCGAGAAAGGGCATTGCCTGTACTGCTCGTATGCGGTCGGCATGCTGGCCTACACCAGCGAGATCATCTCGCGTACAGAGCAATATTTCTGTCCGATCAAACATGCATGCAAGGTACTTGCTTCGCACTCCCGTTACGACGACTTTCTGGAATACGGAGATGGTCAAGAATTCCACCGCAAACTTGAGGAATTTCGTACAGCACTCGCTAGGGAAGAAATCGGCCAAGCCTCACCGACCGTACCAAAAACTTGATAGAAACGTAGTGCTGATACAGGCGAAGTGCCTGATATAGATAGTCTAAGTTAATTTCAGCCCTGACTCCTTCTCGGGTATTTGCGAGCTGCGCTAACCCTACTCCCTAGCTCAAGTCAATCTATTGCCGCAATGTTTCACTTAATATTTCACTTGAAAACAATTCCGCATAGCACTACAGTTAGTCATAAATCTGACGACCAACCACTAGATATAGTGGTTTTGTTTTTCCTGCCATGCGGGCAGTGCCATCATAAGGGAGTAATATAATGTTCGACACCGAAAGCGTTTCGCCTTCAACTTCTTCCCAGATCGATCCCGAGCAAAGTACAACTTCCAGTCATAATCCAGAACGACATCAGAGCAAACCGGCTCAAGCCAAAGGCTTGAAAGAAAATTCAGCTTTTGAAGGAAACACAGCAATGACACAAGAAATCAGCACCGAAGTGCTGCTGGAAAAATACGCGGAAGCGGATGAAAAATCGGTACAGGACGTGCGTCGCCGCGTTGCGCGCGGTTTGGCACAGGCCGAAAAACCCGAACAACGCGCAAAATGGGAAGAGGCTTTCTTCCTTGCGCAGGAAAATGGTTTCGTTCCGGCCGGCCGCATCAACTCCGCTGCCGGCTTGAAGATACAGGCCACGCTGATCAATTGCTTCGTGCAGCCGGTAGGCGATTCGATTTCCGGCACCAATGACGGCAAGCCCGGCATCTACGACGCCTTGCAACAAGCAGCCGAGACCATGCGCCGCGGCGGCGGCGTCGGCTACGACTTCTCTTCCATCCGCCCCGAAGGCGCGCACGTCAAAGGCACCAACTCGCGCGCCAGCGGCCCGGTTTCTTACATGCGCGTGTTCGACCGTTCCTGCGAGACGGTGGAATCCGCCGGCGCGCGGCGCGGCGCGCAGATGGGCGTGCTGCGCTGCGACCACCCGGACATCGAGAAATTCATCAACGCCAAGGACCAGGGCGACCTGCGCAACTTCAACATCTCCGTCGGCGTGACCGATGCCTTCATGCAGGCGGTGGAGAAAGACCAGGATTTCGAGCTCGTGCACAAGGCCGAACCTTCTGTGGCGATCAAGGAGGCAGGCGCTACACAGCGCGACGACGGCAAGTGGGTCTACCGCAAAGTGCGTGCGCGCGACCTGTGGGAGCAGATCATCGCCAGCACTTACGACCATGCCGAGCCGGGTGTGCTGTTCATCGACCTGATGAACCGCGACAACAACCTCTCCTATTGCGAAATCATCGAGGCGACCAATCCCTGTGCCGAACAACCGCTGCCGCCTTATGGCTGCTGCTGCCTCGGCTCCATCGACCTGACGCGCATCGTGAAGAACCCGTTCTCGAAGCACGCCGGCTTCGACTTCGAGCCATTCAAGCAAATCGTGCGCGTCGCGGTGCGCATGCTCGACAACGTGCTGGACGTAACCGCCTGGCCGCTGCCGGAGCAGCAAAAGGAAGCGCAGAACAAGCGCCGCGTCGGCCTGGGCTTCACCGGTCTGGGCGATGCGCTGGTCATGCTGGGCCTGCGCTACGACACCGACGAGGCGCGCGCACTTGCCGCCGACATCTCGCGCATCATGCGCGATGAGGCCTATCTCGCCTCGGTGGACTTGGCCGTCGAACGCGGCGCGTTCCCGTTGCTCAACGCCGACAAGTATCTCTCCGCACCGCGCTTCGCTTCGCGCCTGCCGGACGAGATCAAGAACAAGATCCGCAAGCACGGCATTCGCAACAGTCACCTGCTTTCGATCGCGCCCACCGGCACCATCTCGCTGGCTTTCGCCGACAACGCCTCCAACGGCATCGAGCCGCCGTTCTCGTGGTTCTACACGCGCAAGAAACGCATGATGGACGGCTCGACCAAGGATTACTCCGTGGAGGATCACGCCTGGCGCCTGTTCAAGCAGCAGGGCGGCGACGTGTCGAAGCTGCCGCCTGCATTCGTGACCGCACTGGAGATCTCCGCCATCGATCACATGAAGATGGTCGCGGCCGTCGCGCCCTTCATCGACACCACGATCAGCAAGACGGTGAACGTGCCCGACGATTATCCGTACGAGGATTTCAAGGACCTCTACATCGAAGCGTGGAAGGCCGGCCTGAAGGGCCTCGCGACCTATCGTCCCAACAGTGTGCTGGGCTCGGTGCTGTCGGTTACGCCGGAAAAGCAAGAAGAGCAGCCGCAGGATTTCGTGTTCGATCAGGACCGCCGCATCGTGCTGGAAGCCGCACCCAATCCGGCGCTCGCTTCCCTGCGCTGGCCCGGACGCCCGTCACTGACTGCAGGCAGCTCAGGCTGGATGTCACATGGTGAAGCATCCACTCGGGCAGTTTCGCGACGTTCGTAGTCGCATACCACCAACGGCCGCAACCATCCGTTCGAGGTGTGGGTGAACGGCACCGAACAGCCGCGCGGCCTGGGCGCGGTGGCGAAGACACTGTCGATGGACATGCGCACGCACGACCCGGCGTGGCTACGCATGAAGCTCGACATGCTGATGAAGACAACGGGCGACGACGCCTTCGACATGCCGATGCCGCCCGACGGCGAAGCGAAACGCATGCCGAGCCTGGTGGCAGCGTTCGCGCATCTTGCTTAAATATCGCATTGAAGAATTGGGTGCTCTGGAAGTTGCAGAAGGCGAAACGACCCCGATGCTGGATGCGCTGTTCGCCAAGAAGGAGCCGAAGACCGGCACCGACGGCACCATGTCCTGGACCGTGGACATCTCGAATGCGGGCAGCGGCGACGACTTCGTGCTGGGCCTGAAGGAGCTGGTGCTGCCCGACGGACAACGCCGCCCCTACTCGATGTGGCTGTCCGGCGTGTATCCGCGCGCCCTCGACGGTCTGTGCAAAGTGCTGTGCCTCGACATGCGCGTGATCGATCCGGCCTGGATCGGCATGAAGCTGCGCAAGCTGCTCAACTTCGGCGAGCCGCTCGGCGATTTCATGGCGCGGGTGCCCGGCAGCGTCAAGATGGAAAGCTACCCCTCGACCGTCGTCTTATGTCGCCCGGCTCATCATCCACCGCTACGCGATGCTCGGCATCCTCGACGAGCACGGCTATCCGGTGCAACAGATGGGCGTGCTCGAGATTCCGGAAGGTCATATCAAGCCCACTGGCATCAAGCCTATCGTCGGCAAGATGTGCAAGGAATGCGGCAACGCAACATTGATCAAAAAAGACGGCTGCGAGTTTTGCACGAGTTGCGGTGCGATCGGAGCATGCGGCTAGTCAGCCTTTAGGATTGTGAGCCGGTTCTCCGGCTCACATTGCAATTCGGCAAAGACCTTTTATTACAGGGGTCAAGCCTGCATACCAACATTACTCCCGCTATTCGAGACCACGCTGAGGGTATAATTTTCCCGAGTGGCGCATCGCGCTTGTTTTTCATATTTTTCCAGGGGGGTATATGAAATTTTCCAAAATAATTCTGCTGCTTTGCACTTTGTTCATAACGCTCGGTGCACAGGCCGCACCGGATGTCGTCCGGCTCGGCAATCTCAAGTTCGCGCATTACGGGGCGATTTCTTACATGAAAGAACTCGCGCCCAAATACAACCTGGTCATCGAAGAAAGGGTTTTTGCCAAGGGTCTCGATATCCTGCCGGCAACCATCGCCGGAGAGATCGACATCGCGGCCAGTGCGCTTGACGCGGCGGTCGCCGGGCGAGCCAGCGGGGTGCCGATCTACGTGGTGGCAGGTTTTGCCAAAGGCGGGGCACGCATCGTCGCTCGCCCCGACCTGAACATCAAATCCATTGCCGATCTCAAGGGCAAGAAAGTGGGTGTGGCGCGCGGCGGGGCGCAAGAACTGTTGCTGGCCGCAGAGTTGGCCAAGTACAACCTGACCTGGTCGGATCAGCCCGGCAAGGATGTGCAAATATTCTTCATGCCTTTCGCAGACCTGAATCAGGCTTTGATGCAAAAGAATATCGACGCAATGAGCCAGTCGGAACCGCAATCCTCGCAGGCAATCAACAAGGGATACGGTGTCGAAGTGCTGAAACCCTACGACACGCCGCTGGGCGAGCCGGTACGGGCACTGGTAATGACAGAGAAGATGTATAACGAGAAGCGCGATGTCGCGGAACGCGTGCTCAAACTGTTCGTGGAAGCCACCAAGACTTTCCAGGACAACCCCAAGCTGGCGGAAAAATACGTACGCGAACAGCTGTTCAAGAACCAGCTCAGTGCCGAAGACTATCAGGACGCGATGAGCAACGCCTCTTTCACTTATGACATCAGCCTCGAACATGTACAAGTCACTGCCGACCTGATGAAAAAATACGGCATAGGCAAGCTGACGGTGGCGCCGCAGGCGAAGGACTGGGTACGTCTCGATCTGCTCGACAAGGCGAAAAAAGAACTGAAAGTCAAATAACACGCCTCGGCCGACAATGAAAAAATATCTGGCTCAAGCGTATGCGTCGTTGCAGGGATTGCTGGTACCCGTCGTTTTGCTGGCGGTGTGGCAGTATTTATCGTCGCACGCCATCGTCAATCCGCAGATCCTGCCCGCACCCACGGCAGTGATCGCAAAGTGGTGGGAATACCTGTTGCCGACGGAAGCTTTCGATCCGTCCAAATCCGGTTATCTGGCCTGGATGTTTTCCGGCGAACTCATCCGCGATGCCTATGCCAGCATGTATCGTGTCGTGGTGGGATTTCTGGTTGGTACTGCCCTGGCGCTGCCTCTGGGTCTGTTGATGGGTGCGAACGATCGCATCTACAAACTGTTCAACCCGCTGATCCAGATCCTGCGTCCGATTCCGCCGATCGCGTTTATTCCGCTGTCCATCCTCTGGTTCGGACTGGGCAATCCGCCGGCGATTTTCCTGATCGTGATCGGTGCCTTCTTCCCCGTGCTGATGAACACCATAGCAGGCGTGCGCCATGTCGACGGTATCTACATCCGCGCCGCCCGCAGTTTGGGTGCAAGCCAAACCACCATGTTCCTGCGCGTCATGTTGCCGGCCGCGACACCCTACATCCTGACAGGTGCGCGCATCGGGGTTGGCACTGCCTTCATCGTGGTGATCGTGGCGGAGATGATCGCGGTCAATAACGGCCTCGGCTATCGCATTCTGGAAGCGCGCGAATTCTTCTGGTCGGACAAGATCATCGCGGGCATGTTCAGCATCGGTTTGCTCGGTCTGGCCATCGACACCGGCATGAACCGTCTCAACAATTACCTGCTCAAATGGCACCGGGGCATCGAAAGCAACTGAACATGCAGTCACAAATCCAGATCAGCAAAGTCAGCAAGGTATTCAGTACCGGCGGCCGTGAAGTTGTCGCGCTGGACGATATCAATCTTGAAGTCAAACCCGGCGAATTCATCTGCCTGCTCGGCCCCTCCGGCTGCGGGAAATCCACTTTGCTGAACGCCGTCGCGGGCTTCTCGCTGCCCACATCGGGAAGCATCATCGTCAACGGCAAACCAGTGCATGCCCCTGGTCCGGATCGTGGCATGGTGTTTCAGGAATACGCCCTGTTTCCGTGGATGACGGTGGAGAAGAACATCGCCTTCGGCCTGGAGATCAAGAAGCAGCCCAAGGCACAGATCAGGGAGAAAGTGAGCGCGCTGCTCGAGATGCTCAATTTGCAGGACTTCCGCGACCGTTACCCGAAAGACCTGTCCGGCGGCATGCGCCAGCGCGTGGCGATCGCGCGTGTGCTGGCGCTGGATTCACCGATCTTGTTGATGGATGAACCGTTCGGCGCGCTCGACTCGCTCACGCGACGCAATCTGCAGGACGAACTGCTGCGCATCTGGCTGGAATTCAGGAAGACCATCATCTTCGTTACCCACAGCATTGAGGAATCCATCTACCTGGCCGACCGTATCGTCGTCATGACCTATCGCCCCGGCACGATCAAGAAGATCGTGAGTGTCGCCATGCCGCGTCCGCGCGATCCAAGTTCAGTCGAGTTCAACAATCTCAAGAAGGAATTATCGCTGCTGGTGATGGAAGAACAAAGCCGCCACAATCAGCAAGAGATCAAGATACCGGCTGGGGATTGAATTGGTTTTGCTGCGCCTAAACCTTTTCTCCGACAAACGATTCAGGCGGTGAAATCTCCAACTCACAGACCCATCAGCAGCAACCACAACGGTAGTGTCAATGCGGCCAACAGTGTAGTCAGCATGACTTGGGCGGCAATGGTGTCGCCATCGCCGCCCATGCGCTTCGCCATCACATAGGACACAGTGGATACCGGCAGTGCGGCCAGCAATACGGCAATATGGAAATACACGCCGCTCAATCCGAATAGCAAAGCCAAGCCCCAGGCACTGGCGGGCAACAGCAGCAGTTTCACCACCACACCGTACCAAAGCGTGCCACGATGGCGGTGCAAACCCTGCACGTGCAATGCTCCGCCGACAGCGATCAAGCCCAAAGGCAGCGAGGCTTGCGCCAACAAACCCAAGGTAGTGTTGAGCAGCGTCGGCAATGCCAGACCGGAAAAACTCACGGCAATACCACCGGCGGTGGAGAGGATCAACGGGTTGCGCAATATCTCCTTGAACCAGTGGCTTTCGCTGTGACGCGCCAACATCAAAACCGCCGCGACATTGGCGACAGGAACCATGAAACCCATCAGCAAGCCGATAGCGGCCAGACCTTCCTGCCCGTGCATGCCGCCCGCGACGGCGAGACCAACATAGCTATTGAAGCGGAATGACGACTGGAAAGTTGCAGCGAACACTTTGGGTGGCGCATGAAACAGGAATTTTGCGGCGTAACCCAATGCCATACCCGTAAGCATGTACAGCAGGGCAACAATCAGCATCGGTGTCGCGGCACCGAGATCGATCTTGAAATGCGAGAGCGAATTGAACAGCAACGCGGGGAAGAACACAAAGTAGACCAACCGATCCAGCTGCGGCCAGAAGTCCTCGCGCAACCCAAACCAGCGGCGCAGGAAGACGCCCAGCAAGATCAGCAAAAATATCGGGATGATTGTTTGCGCGACGAACATGCCCGGTAACAGGAATTAGCTAGAACGTCGAAACAGGGCTGGAATCTGTGCTTTGGGTTTGTTTACCACCGGTTCTTCATGCTTCTTCACAGGCACGGCCGGTGCACTGATGCTGGGCACATAAGGCTTATCGAACCACGGATCATGAGCCGGTTTGTTCTGGACGGGCTTATGGTACTCGTGGCTGCGTTCCGGCTGTTCGGCGCGCGGGGTGCGTTGCGGCCTCGCAACATGCTCGGGCAAAACTGCGCGCTCTTTCTTGATCTCGGTTTTGATCAGCTTCTCGATATCCGCCAGATACTTTTCTTCCTCCGGCGACACAAGTGAAATCGCCGTACCGGATGCACCGGCGCGACCGGTGCGACCAATGCGGTGCACGTAATCTTCCGCCGCGTGGGGAATCTCGTAGTTGATGACCATGGGCAGATGGTCGATGTCCAGCCCGCGCGCAGCCACATCGGTTGCGATCAACACGGCGACCTTGCCCTGCTTGAAGGCATCCAGCGCCTGCATGCGTTCCAGCTGGCTCTTGTCGCCGTGGATGGCATCGGCAGAGACGCCTTCTCGCTGCAACTGCTTGGCCAGACGGCTGGCAGTGAGCTTGGTCTTGGTGAACACGATGACCTGTTTCGCGTCGTCGCCGCGCAGCAGTTGCGCCAGCAGTTGGTGCTTGTCCGCCTGTTCGACCAGGTAGACTTTTTGCGTGATGTTCTCGGCCGAAGCATTGCTGCGCGCGACTTCGATCAGCGTCGGGTAATTCATGAAATCTTCCGAGAGCTTTTTGATCTCGGTCGAGAACGTAGCCGAGAACATGAGGCTTTGCCGTTGCCTTGGCAGCAACGCCAGGATGCGCTTCAGTGCCGGCATGAAGCCCATGTCGAGCATGCGATCCGCCTCATCCAGCACCAGCATCTGTACCAGGTTCAACTGCACCGTTTTTTGCTCGATGTGGTCAAGCAGACGACCCGGTGTCGCCACCAGGATCTCCACGCCGGTCTTCAGATGCGGCGTCTGCGTCTTGATATCCACTCCGCCGAACACCACCAGCGAACGCAAATGGGTGTGTTTCGCGTAGGTCTTGACGCTTTCTTCCACTTGCACCGCCAGCTCGCGCGTCGGCACCAGAATGAGGGCCCGTACCGGATGTTTGGCTGGTGAAGTGCTGGAGCTGGCGAGCGGCAGCAATTTTTGCAACAGGGGCAGCGCAAATGCAGCCGTCTTACCTGTGCCTGTTTGTGCGCCCGCCATCAAGTCGTGACCTTCCAGCACGACTGGAATCGCTTGGGCTTGGACCGGGGTGGGGGTGGTATATCCGGATTCGGTAAGTGCCTTGAGAAGTTCGGGCGCCAGCTTCAGATCGGCAAAACTAACTGTATTCAATGTATCGTTCTCTTCGTAGTATTCAGGTTTGGTTTCGGCCATTATACGCTCCTGTATCGATACCGGCCGGAGCAGCGGTAAAGCCCTATAATCGCCCGCCTTAACAACACCTTCCCCATCATGACATCCAGCTCCCCTGTGACCGAACATGTCGTCGCCATCATAGGCGGCGGCCCGGCCGGATTGATGGCCGCAGAAGTGCTGGCGCAAGGCGGCGTACAGGTGGACGTCTATGACGCCATGCCCAGCGTCGGACGCAAATTTCTCATGGCAGGCAAAGGGGGTATGAATATCACGCATGCCGAGCCGTTCGATGTCTTCCTCACCCGCTACGGTACACGTCGCGATCAAATCGAGCCTTTGCTGCGCGGTTTTTCGCCAGATGCGTTGCGCCAATGGATACAGGGTCTTGGTATCGAGACTTTTGTTGGCACTTCCAACCGGGTATTTCCCACCGACATGAAGTCCGCACCGCTTCTGCGCGCCTGGCTGCATCGTTTGCGCGAAAGGGGAGTACGTTTCCACGTTCGTCACCGCTGGTGCGGCTGGAATGAACAAGGCGCCTTGACGTTCGAGATTCATAATACAGCCCCTCACCCCAACCCTCTCCCGCATGCGAGAGAGGGAGCAACCGTGAAAATCATAAAATCAGATGCTGTCATATTGGCGCTGGGCGGGGCCAGTTGGCCGCAGCTCGGCGCGGACGGTAGCTGGTTGCCAATACTGTCTCAACGCGACATCACCATCGCCCCCCTGCGCCCTGCCAACTGCGGCTTCGATGTTGCCTGGAGTCCCTACTTCCGCGAGCGCTTCATCGGCGAACCGCTCAAATCTGTCGCCGCCACCTTTGGCGATGTTCGCAAACAAGGCGAATGCGTCGTAACGGAACACGGCATAGAAGGCGGATTGATCTATGCACATTCGGCTGTCTTGCGCGACGAGATCGAACGCAGCGGCAGCGCAACACTGCACCTCGACTTGTTGCCGGACTGGACACTGCAGCGCGTACAAGCCGAAGTGTCGCATCCGCGCGGTTCGCGCTCGCTTTCCAGCCATCTGCAAAGCCGCCTTGGCCTGAAAGGCGTGAAAGCAAACTTGCTGCGCGAAGTGTTAAGCGCCGAGGAAATGCACGACCCGGTGCTGTTGGCGCACACCGTCAAGAACCTGGCGTTGCGCCTCATTGCAGCGCGTCCACTAAGCGAGGCGATCAGCACCGCGGGGGGCGTGACCTTTGAGGAATTGAATGCACAACTGATGTTCAAGAAAATGCCCGGCGTATTTTGCGCCGGCGAAATGCTGGATTGGGAAGCCCCTACCGGAGGCTATCTGCTCAGCGCCTGTTTCGCCAGCGGTTTTGCCGCCGGCAATGGCGCATTGAACTGGTTGCGAAAAACCGTATAAGGCACGGGTTATAAGGCCTTCCGAATTTGGCTAAACGCGCCCATGCGCTACAATGCAAAAAAATTTCAACACCAATTATAAGGACTGAATCATGACGCAATACAGTAAACGCACCGCGATCCTTCACTGGCTGATCTTCGTGCTGATCATCGCCGCCTTCTTCTTCGGCCATGAACTGGATGAAAGCAAGGCCACAGCCCAGAAACTGGCCATGTTTCCGGTGCATTTCCTGCTGGGTGGCGCCGTCCTGCTGCTTACTTTGGCTCGTATCTACTTCAGGAAAAAAGATGGCGAACCCGCTCCGGCCAACGCCAATCCGCTATTGAACAAACTTGCTGCAGCGACGCACGGATTGTTGAATCTTTCGGTCATCGGCGTAACCTTCGCCGGCGCTGCCACTGCCCTGACTTCCGGCGTACTCAATGCAATGAGCAAAGGCGACCCGACCCTGATCCCCGACTTCGACAAGGTCAAGGCGATGGAATTTCATCAACTGTTCATCGGCCTGTTGTTGCTGCTCGCTGCTTTCCATATCGCGGCGGCGCTGTATCACCAGTTCATCCTCAAGGACAGTTTGTTGCGCCGTATCATGATCAGGCGCTTCTAAGACTCATATCTTGCAACGGGCAGCCTGGCGCTGCCCACAGCCATCGTGGACACATCGCTGATCAAACTCACACACGTTACCTGCGTGGCACTCAGTTACTCGCTATTTTTTCTACGCGGGATATGGATGTTGCGCGACTCGACTTTGTTGCATCAGCGCTGGGTCAGGATCGCGCCGCATGCCGTGGATACGGTATTACTCGTCAGTGCCATTTCGCTTGCCTGGAAACTCGGCATCTCGCCGCTTTCCACGCCATGGTTGGCCGCCAAGATCGCGGCGCTGCTGCTTGTATATTGCCGCGGGCATGTTTGCACTGAAATACGGCAAGACGAAGCGCGTTCGCCTCATTGCCTGGGTGGCAGGCCAAATATTGTTTTTGTATATAGTCAGTGTGGCCCTTACGCACAACCCGGAGCCTTGGCAAAACTTATAGGAAATACAGGATGAAGATACCGGCTCGCTACAGCAACCTGCTTTTCGGCGGCATGCTTTCCGTCATCATGGTCACCATCATCTCCGGCGCCGTCGTTCTCATCAATCAGGGCTATAACGCGGAATTCTTTACGCACTGGTTCAAGGGATTCATCACAGCCTGGCCGGTCGCCTTTCCGTCTGTGCTGGTGGTCGCGCCTTTCGTGCGGCGCGTCGTGGACCGGATCACCTATTGATCAGCGTTTCTTCCAGCCGACCAGTACCGCAAATACGCCCAGCAGCACATACCAGACCAGAGACCACTCAGGAATACCGAGCGTCAGGAATGTCCAGCCCTTGGCAGCACATTCGCCGGAACCGTGCATCAGCTCCTGCCACACCTCGGACATCGGGAAGTGCTTCAGCATGAAATCCAGACCCGGCCCGCAGGCAGGAACCTGATCTGCCGGCAGGTGTTGTATCCAGATGTGGCGCGAAGCAACTCCCACACCGCTTAACGAGATGAGTACGATCAGGATGGAGTAAACCTTGGCCCCCAAATGCTTTGCGTTATGCAACGCCGCAATAAAGAACACTACCCCGATCAAGATATAAATGACCCGCTGCACCATGCACAAGGGGCATGGATCCTGGCGCAGCACGTGTTGCAGATAGAGCGCCGAACCGAACAAAACGGCCACAGTCAACGCTCCGGCCAGATACAGCCAACGTTTGGAAATGTTGTCCCAGATTTTCATCATGTCATTCGGCCTCATCCATCCACGCGGTTTGTATCGCTTCCAGTACTTTCTCGCCGCCGCGGCCATGATCGTCGTCGAACCCCTCCAACTCGACCACATAATTGTGCAGGTCGACGAAACGTACCTTGACCGGGTCGATATCCGGATGTTTCTCGGCCAGCGCGATCGCGATGTCGCGTACGTCTATCCATTTCATTTGCTGTGCCCCTCTTTCGCCATATTGATGGTGTACTTGGGTATCTCGATGACCATATCCTGCTTGCCGACGATGGTCTGACAACTCAGTCTAGAATGGGCTTCCAGTCCCCATGCTTTGTCCAGCAAATCCTCTTCTTGTTCCGTTGCTTCCGCCAGGCTATCGAAACCCTCGCGCACGATCACGTGACAGGTAGTGCAGGCACAGGATTTTTCGCAGGCATGTTCGATGTCTATATTGTGCGCCAGCAACGCATCGCAGATGGAGGTGCCTGGTTCGGCGTCAAATAACGCACCCTTCGGACATAGCTCCACATGCGGCAAGACAATGATCTGGGTCATATCAGTCCTCTAATTCCGAAAGCTTGTGCCCAGCCAGCGCATGTTTCACGCTTTTGATCCATTCGGCGTTGTGCGAAATCGGTGGAAGCATGGTTCAACGCTTCGACCGCACGCTTGATAACATGCTGGTCGTCCGCCTCCAGTACCGCTCGCAAGTCGTCCATGCTCCTGCGGATAAGCGCTTGCGACGCCGCGTCCAGCAACGCATCGCCATCCTGTTGCAAGGCATTTCCCACAGCCTCCAACAATTGCGCCGCCTCGGTCTGCAGTTCGCGCAATGCGCGCGCCAGCATGTCGTCGCGCGCGTGCTGCGCAGAGTCCTGCAACATACGGGTAATTTCCCCGTCGCTCAAACCGTATGACGGCTTCACCACTACATTCGCTTCCGTTCCACTGGCCATTTCGCGCGCCGAAACACTGAGCAGACCATCGGCGTCAACCTGGAACGTGACGCGAATGCGCGCCGAACCGGCCACCATCGCCGGAATACCGCGCAGCTCGAATTTGGCCAGGGACCGGCAATCGCTCACCAGCTCGCGTTCACCCTGCACCACGTGAATGCTCATCGCGGTCTGACCATCTTTGTAAGTCGTGAATTCCTGTGCGCGTGCACTGGGTATCGTGCTGTTGCGCGGAATGATCTTCTCCACCAGGCCGCCCATGGTCTCGATGCCAAGACTGAGCGGAATCACATCCAGCAGCAACCAGTCGTCCGCACTGCGATTTCCGGCCAGCACATTGGCCTGGATTGCCGCGCCCAATGCGACGACTTTGTCCGGGTCCAGGTTGTTCAGCGGAACTTGTTTAAAGAATTCCCCGACTGCATGTTGTATCTGCGGCATGCGCGTCGAACCGCCAACCATCACCACACCCTTGATGTCTTCCACTTTCAATTTGGCATCGCGCAAAGCGCGGCGTGTGGCCTGCAGGGTACGCGCAACGAGGTTTTGCGTCATCTCGTAGAACGCTTCGCGCTTGAGCGTCATGTCCACCAGGTCACCGCCGCCCAGTACCGCGGTGATTTGCGTTTGCGGCAATTCGGTAAGTTGTTCCTTGGCGCTGCGCGCATGGGTCAGCAGCAAGCGCGTGTCATGCGCGTTCAAGGCAGATATGCGGCCGTTTTCCAGCATCCAGCAATAAATCCGGTGGTCGAAATCGTCACCGCCCAGCGCCGAATCGCCGTTGGTGGAAAGCACCTCGAACACGCCTTTGGACAGCCTCAGGATGGAAATATCAAAGGTTCCGCCGCCGAGGTCGAACACCGCATATACGCCTTCCGCTGCGTTATCCAATCCGTAGGCAATGGCGGCTGCAGTGGGTTCGTTGATGAGCCGCAGTACGTTGAGCCCCGCAAGCTTGGCCGCATCTTTGGTGGCCTGGCGCTGGGCATCGTCGAAATAGGCGGGGACGGTGATGACCGCGCCAACCAATTCGCCGCCCAATGAAAGTTCGGCACGTTCCCGCAGCACCTTGAGAATCTCGGATGAAACTTCTACCGGACTCTTGGCACCTGCGACAGTGCGCAATTGCAGCATGCCGGGCGCATCGACGAAACGATAGGGCAAATTCCCCACTTCGCCGACATCCTTAAGGGCGCGCCCCATGAAACGTTTAACCGAAACAATCGTGTTTTGCGGGTCTTCACTCTGCACCGATTGCGCCGCATGGCCGACCTGCACGCTGCCGTCGGGAGCGTAGCGCACGACCGAAGGCAACAAGGCACAGCCGTGGATGTCGTTCAACACGGTGCTGATACCGTTGCGTACTGTAGCCACGAGGGAATTGGTCGTACCGAGATCGATACCGACCGCCAGCCTGTGCTGGTGGGGAGCGGCGCTGAGGCCGGGTTCTGCGATTTGCAACAGTGCCATGTTTAAGAATCTAATTCGTCAAATGCGGAACCGATTTCTTCCGCAAGCTTCTCAAGGAATTTGAGCTTGCGCACTATACCGGATGCGGCGGCGTAATCGCGAGTGTCGTCGATATCTACGGCAAGTTGTTGTTGCAGAATTCGCAATTCATGCTGCATGCGCTGTTCCAGGTTTTCCAGTGCCGAGTTGTCTTTGGCCTGGATGGCGTCTTCCAGCGCTTCGCGCCACTCCATCTGCTGCATCAGGAAATCAACCGGCATCGCCGTATTGCTTTCTTCCTGAGTATCCACGCCATGCTGCGAGAGCAGGTAGCGCGCACGATTCAGGGGATTGCGCAACGTTTGATACCCCTCGTTGACGCGGGTCGCCCACTGCATGGAAAGACGGCGTTCTGCCTCGGGGAGATGGGCGAATTTGTCGGGATGAACCTGCGCCTGGAGCGCAAGGAAACTCCGCTCCAGTGCGGAGCTGTCGATTTTAAATACTGAAGGTAAGTTGAATAGCCGGAAGAAATCCTGCTGAAAATCCGAGGTGAGAATATCCATCAAACCTTGAAGCTTTCCCCGCAGCCACACGCATCTTTCACGTTCGGATTATTGAACTTGAACCCCTCGTTCAAACCCTCGCGCGTGTAATCCAGTTCCATGCCATCGATATAGGGCAGGCTATGCTGATCCACCAGAACGGTCACGCCATTGCTGACGAATTGCAGGTCTTCACTATCCACCGCATCGGCAAACTCGAGCTTGTACGCCATACCTGAGCATCCGCTGGTGCGCACGCCGAGGCGCAGGCCTACACCTTTACCGCGTTTGGCCAGGAAATTTTGCACATGTTTCGCCGCATTTTCTGTCAAGGAGATCGACATTTCGTTTTCCTATTTATTTCCGTTACACGCGGCAGTCTCCACCGTCGCGCCCTGTTTGGACTTGTAGTCCGCCACTGCTGCCTTGATCGCGTCTTCTGCCAGTATAGAACAATGTATCTTCACCGGCGGCAACGCCAGTTCTTCGGCGATATGGGTATTCTTGATCCCCAAAGCCTGATCCACGGTCTTGCCCTTGACCCACTCGGTAACCAGCGAGCTGGAAGCAATAGCCGAACCGCAGCCGTACGTCTTGAACTTGGCATCTTCAATGATACCGTCCTTGCCGACCTTGATCTGCAGCTTCATCACATCGCCGCAAGCAGGCGCACCGACCATACCCGTACCCACATAGTCATCTTCCTTGTCCAGGGAACCTACATTGCGCGGGTTTTCGTAGTGATCCAGTACTTTATTGCTGTATGCCATTTCGTACTCCTTAAATTTCGAGAGAACTGATTAATTGTCCAACTGAAGCAAAAGCGTTTTGTTAATGTGCCGCCCACTGCACGGAATTCAAGTCCACGCCGTCCTTGAACATTTCCCACAAAGGCGACAGGTCACGCAGTTTGGCAATCTTTTCCTGCAACAGTTTCACCGCAAAATCCACTTCTTCGACTGTGGTGAAACGCCCTACCGTGAAACGGATCGAGCTGTGTGCCAGTTCATCGTTGCGCCCCAAGGCGCGCAACACATAAGACGGTTCCAGGCTAGCCGAGGTGCAGGCCGAACCGCTGGATACCGCAATGTCTTTCACCGCCATGATGAGCGATTCGCCTTCGACGAAGTTGAAGCTCACGTTCAAATTATGCGGCACGCGTTGCTCCATATCGCCGTTGAGGTAGACCTCTTCCATGCCGGACAGGCCCTTCCACAGGCGGTCACGCAGCATGCGGATGCGCTCGTTCTCGGTCGCCATCTCCACTTTTGCGATGCGGAACGCCTCGCCCATGCCGACGATCTGGTGCGTGGGTAACGTGCCGGAGCGAAAACCGCGTTCATGCCCGCCGCCGTGCATTTGGGCTTCCAGACGTACACGCGGTTTGCGCCGCACATACAAGGCACCGATACCCTTGGGGCCGTAGGTCTTGTGCGCGGAGAAACTCATCAGATCCACCTTGAGCTTTTGCAGATCGATCACCACTTTGCCCGTTGCCTGCGCCGCATCGACATGGAACAGGATGCCGCGCTCGCGGCAGATCTCGCCGATGGCGGCGATATCCTGGATTACGCCGATCTCGTTGTTCACATACATCACCGAAACGATGATGGTGTCGGGACGCAATGCAGCCTTGAGCTTTTCCAGATCGATCAAACCATTCGGTTCCGGCTCAAGATAAGTGGCGGAAAAACCCTGCCGTTCCAGTTCGCGCACCGTATCCAGCACAGCCTTGTGCTCGGTCATGCACCGTGACGATATGCTTGCCCTTGTCGGCGTAAAAATTTGCCGCGCCCTTCAATGCAAGATTGTTGGATTCGGTCGCACCGGACGTCCACACGATCTCTTTCGGATCAGCATTGACCAAAGATGCAACCTGGTCACGCGCCCGTTCAACTGCTTCATCTGCAACCCATCCAAAGGAATGCGAACGTGAAGCGGGGTTGCCGAATTTCTCGGTGAGATACGGAATCATCGCATCGGCCACACGCGGATCAACTGGCGTGGTCGCGGAATAATCCATGTAGATAGGCAAGTGCAACGTCATACCATTTCTCCTGTAGCCAATACACTTGTCCGGCATACTTTGCCGGACAAGTCAGATGCCAGTTGTTTGATCAAGCAGCAACGCGTGACGAATTTTCGCTTTTCGTCATCATGATGGAAGACGTATCCACGGCACCGGCAGCTTTGCTCTGACCATCCACCAACTGCTGCAGATTGATTTTGCCCAGGTATTCGTGGATTGCCTCGTTCAGGCCGAACCACAACTCATGGGTCAAACACGGCTTGCCGTTGTCGCAATTGCCTTTGGTGCCGCAATGTGTGGCATCCAGTGCTTCGTCCACGGCCACGATGATATCGACCATCGTGATCTTGTTCGCCGGACGCGCCAGACAATAGCCGCCGCCGGGACCGCGTACGCTGGCTACCACGTTGTTGCGGCGCAATTTGCCGAACAACTGCTCCAGATAAGAGAGCGAAATCTTCTGCCGCTCGCTGATGCCCGCCAATGTCACGGGACCTTTGCCACCGCGCATTGCCAGATCGACCATTGCCGTTACTGCAAACCGCCCTTTCGTTGTGAGTCTCATAACTTTCCCCTATTCAAAAATTTAACAATCTAATAATTCAAACCAGACGGACGAACCGACATTCCTATACACCTTTAATGCTTACGGACATAATAGAATACCCGATTCTTTTAATCAACAATTTTATTTAGGTGGTTTGGATCGAACTTATCGGCAGTTGCTCGCTCCTCTTCCACGGGTACTCCCATCTTTTCCAGTTGCTGCAAGATGAAGTCTATACGCTGATCCACGGTAACGCTGTGCCCAAGCAGGCCATGAATGGCCTTGGTGAGCGGGTCGTCCTTGTCGTTTCCAACGCCGTACGCATTGAATCCGGACGATATTTTCTTTTCTTCATCGAGTATGCGCGCCGGAATCCCGGCCGCCGTCGCGCCCGCAGGAACATCCTTCACGACCACCGCGTTGGAGCCGATCTTTGCGCCGTCGCCGATATAGATCGGGCCCAGCACCTTGGCCCCCGCCCCGATCACCACGCCGTTACCCAAGGTCGGATGGCGCTTACCTTCTTTCCACGACGTTCCGCCCAGCGTAACACCATGATACATAGTCACATCGTCGCCAATCTCGGCAGTTTCCCCGATCACCACACCCATGCCGTGGTCAATAAAGAAGCGGCGCCCGATGGTCGCGCCCGGATGGATCTCGATACCGGTCAATCCGCGCGCAATATGCGAAATGAAGCGCGCCAGCCACTTGAAATTGGCGTGCCATAAGGTATTGGAAAGGCGATGAAAGATGCGCGCGTGCAAACCGGGGTAGCAGGTCAGCACCTCGAAAGTGGTACGCGCCGCGGGGTCGCGGTCAAATACGCTGGCAATATCTTCTCTAATGTTTTTGAACATCCGGATGCTCTTCCGCATAACGTTTTTTCAGACGGGCATTGTACTCGGTTGCCACAGTCAGCATGCCGCGCAGGATATTGATTTCCTCGTCCTCCAACCGGGTGCGCGAGTACAAACGGCGCAGGCGCTGCATCAGCCGCGCCGGATTCTGCGTGGTAAAGAAACCGATCTCGAACAGCGTTTTTTCCAGATGTTCATAAAGACCTTCGACCCGTTCATGCGTGGCCGGTTCGATCTGCCTGGGCAAGCCGGCTACATAGCTTTGCGCCGCCACAACCAGTTCGTAGGCCGTCACCTGCACCGCGGCTGCAATGTTGAGCGAAGAAAAGTCGGGGTGCGACGGGATATTCACGCCCAATTGCGCCTTGCCCATTTCTTCGTTGGTCAAACCGGACATCTCGGTGCCGAACAGCAACGCAACAGGGTGCGTCGCAGCCTGCTGCAACACTTCCGGCATCGCCTCGCGCGGCGTTTTCACCGCGATGGAGATATCGCGCAGGCGCGCCGTCATCGCCACCGTGAACACCACGCCCTGCAATGCCTCGTCGATTGATTTGCACACCACGGCATTGAGCAGGACATCGTCCGCCCCCGCAGCCATTGCGGACGCCTGCGGATCGGGAAAATAGCGCGGATTGATGAGGTACAGATGGCGCAAACCCATGGTTTTCATTGCACGTGCAGCTGCGCCGATGTTGCCGGGATGGGTGGTATGACTGAGCACCACGCGGATGTTGCCAAAATTATTAGGTTTATTCAAAACGCAATACCAACTAAAATACGCGCCGGATTTCCCCAGCTCATTAAAAAGGTCGTACTGATTATGCACCCCATGCTCAACATCGCGGTGAAGGCCGCTATTCGCGCAGGCAAATTGATTTACCGTGCCGGCGATAACCTCGACCACCTCACCGTGACCAAAAAATCCCACGCGGATTACGTCAGCGAAGTGGATCGCGCCGCCGAGCGCATCATCATCGAAGCCCTGCATGACGCCTATCCCAGCCACGCGATTCTAGCAGAAGAGAGCGGTGCCCAAGGCCAGTCGGAATACGTCTGGATCATCGACCCGCTCGACGGTACGACCAATTTCCTGCACGGCGTTCCGCAATACGCCGTCTCCATCGGACTGCAGCACAACGGCGTGCTGACCCAGGCCGTCATCTACGACCCGACCAAGAATGACCTGTTCACCGCCACCCGCGGCCGCGGCGCTTACCTCAACGACAAGCGCCTGCGCGTGAGCAAGCGCAAGGAAATGGCCGACAGCCTGATCTGCACCGGTTTCCCCTATTCGAATATGCAACACATGGACGCCTACCTGGGCGTCTTCAAGGACGTCATGCAGAAGAGCGCCGGTCTGCGCCGCCCCGGTGCCGCCTCGCTGGACCTGGCCTGGACCGCCGCAGGCCGTTACGACGGCTTCTTCGAAACCGGGCTCAAAGCGTGGGACATGGCCGCCGGATGCCTGCTCATCACCGAAGCGGGCGGCATGGTCAGCGACCTGCAAGGAACGGATGGCTTCCTCAAGAGCGGCCACCTGTGCGCGGGCAACCCGTTCATCCACCCGCAATTGCTCGAGATCATCGCGCCGCACCTCACGCCCGAACTAAAAAGCTAACGCACGATAAATCTTCCCGACCGCCGCTATGGAGTCCACCCTCTTCGTACTCGCGATCGCGACCATCGTCATCGTCCTGATCTTCGAGTACACCAACGGCTTCCATGACGCAGCCAATATCATTGCCACGGTCATCGCCTCGCGCGCGATGACCCCGGTGCAGGCCGTATTGCTGGTGGCCTTCTTCGAATTCCTCGGCCCGCTGCTGGGCGGCACTGCGGTGGCCGATACCATCGGCGGTCTCATCACGCTGGGCGACCTGGATCGCGTGCTGTCGCTGACCATCGTGCTGTGCGGCCTGATCGGCGCCATCGCCTGGAACCTGCTGACCTGGTGGCGCGGCATCCCCTCTTCTTCGTCGCATGCGATGGTGGGCGGATTGGCAGGCGTGGTCGTGGTCGCCGCCGGCTCCAACCATGTCGCGTGGGGATTCGACGACCTGCTGCACGGCCACCTGAGCGGCGTCATCAAAGTGATCGCGGCCCTCGTGCTCTCGCCCATCATCGGGTTCTGGGTCGGCTTCGCGCTGCACAAGATCATGCTGATGCTGCTGCGCGGCGCGCATCCCTCCATCAACCGCGACCTGCGCCACCTGCAATTCGTCACCTCGGCCGGACTGGCTTTCTCGCACGGCGCCAACGATGCGCAAAAGAGCATGGGCATCCTGACACTGGTACTCGTGCTGGGCGGCTTCATCCCGACATTCCATGTGCCGTTCTGGGTAATCGCCATCTGCTCCATCGCCATCACGCTCGGTATTCTTTCCGGTGGCTGGCAGATCGTGCGCACCTTGGGCTTTTCCATTTACAAGATACGCCCGGTACATGCGCTTGATTCGCAGATGACCGCCGCCAGCGTGATCTTCAGTTCGTCGCTGTTCGGCGCGCCCGTCTCCACCACACACGTGGTCGCCTCGTCCATCATGGGCATCGGCGCCTCGGAGCGGCCGAAAGCCGTGCGCTGGGGCAAAGCCGTCGAGATCGTCACCACCTGGCTGATCACCATACCCGGTGCGGCGTTGATGTCGATTTGCTGCTATCTTCTCGTCCGCGCTTTTACCTGAGTGATTTCTATGTCCGAAGCTTCCAAAACATTGCTCGCGAGAATCCTGGACCGGGTCTTCCCCAAGGTGCCCGACTTCTTCCACATGCTCACCGAGCAGAACCTCAAGGTGGCACACACCGTCAACATGCTGGTCGAGTATATGGAACAGGGCGGCCCCGAAGTTGCCGATGCACTCAAGGAGGACGTACATGCAGCCGACCTCATCAAGATGCGCAACCTGCACGAACTCAACGATGCCTTTTCCACACCGATAGACCGCGAAGACATCTACCGCGCCATCACGGCGCTCGACGATATCGTGATGTACTGCAAGACCACCGTGCACGAGATGGATGTACTCGGTGTCGCGCCGGACGACTTCATGCGCAGCATTTCGCAAAGCATCAAGGAAGGCGTGGATGCGCTGGCTGAAGGTTTCGCCAAGCTCGGCACCAAACCCGCCGACGCCGCGCAGAATGCCGACGCCGCACGCAAGGCGGAACGCCATGCCGAAAAGAATTACCGCGTTGCGCTGTCCACGTTGTTTGAAGGCACCGACTACGTCAACATGTTCAAGCGGCGCGAGATCTATCGCCACCTGACCAATGCGGCGCATCACATGGCGCAATGCGCCAACACGCTGCATGACATCGTGGTCAAGATATCCTGATTTGATATAAAGCCAACATGATCGAGATCACAAATTTAACCTTCGACTACCCCGGTCATCGCGCACTGGATAACGTCACGCTGACCGTCGCCAACGGCAGCGTCACCGCGCTGGTCGGCCCCAACGGCGCCGGCAAGACCACGCTCATGCGCTGCATCGCCGGGCTGGAAACGCCGCTCACGGGCGACATCAGGGTGGCCGATATGGATGTCGCCGAGCAAACGCGCGATGTGCATCGCGTCATGGGTTACCTCTCCGATTTTTTCGGCCTCTACCAGGACCTCACGCGTGGCGCGCTGCCTGGAATATGCCGCAGCCGCGCAAGGCTTGCCGGAAGCCGACATTCCCGCTGCCGTCGAACGCACCGCACAACGCCTCAACCTGAGCGACCGCCTGCAGCAAACCGGCGGCAGCCTGTCGCGCGGCTTGCGCCAGCGCGTCGCCATCGGCCAGGCCATCATCCACCAGCCCAAAGTGCTGTTGCTGGACGAACCGGCTTCCGGCCTCGACCCGAAGCGCGCGCCAGCCTCGCCGCATTGTTCCGCCAACTGCAGGCGGACGGCATGACGCTGCTGGTGTCCTCGCACATCCTGGCCGAGCTGGATGAATACTCCACCCACATGCTGGTACTGCGTGAAGGCCGCATCCTCGAGAACCGTGAAGTCAAGATGGCACACCGGCCGGAACTGCATCGCCGCCTGCATCTGGATCTGGCGCAGCCCGATGCGGTGCTGCCGGAATGGCTGCAGTCTTATGCCCATATCACCGTAAAAGTGGCGACCGAGGAACACGCCGAGTTCGATTTCAAAGGCGACCTGATAGCGCAAGCCGTGCTGCTGAAAGCACTCATCCACGAGGGATTCATCGTCAGCAGCCTGGCCGAACACAAAGAGAACATGCAACAGTCCTATCTGCGCTCGGTCGCAGCCCATCTGGAGGGGCAGCAATGAGCAACCCGGAATTCAAGCGCAACCTGTGGCTGTCCTTCTCCAAACATCGCCTGATCGGCATGCCGTCGCTGTTGGCGCTCACTTTTTTGGCGATCGCCTTCGCCGACACAGGACGAGGTCGCAGGGAACCTGTACACCGCCGCCATCTCGCTGTTCGTATTCATCGTCTGGTTGTGGGGTGCACGCAACGCCAATTCCAGCATCGTGGATGAACTGCGCGAAAAGACCTGGGACCAGCAGCGCATGAGCGCGCTCGGTCCGTGGACCATGACCTGGGGCAAGCTGTTCGGCTCGACCTCGTTCAACTGGTATGGCGGGCTGATGTGCCTCATCGTCATCGCGGTGACCGGCATGATTGCCGACAAGCCCGACGTCTTGCCCACGCTGCTCACGCTGTGCGCCTTTGGCGTGATGCTGCATGCCGCCTTGATCGCACTCAACCTGCACACCAGCCAGTTCGAGTCGCGCATCGTCCAGCGCGGCGGCCTGGGCTGGCTGATGATCATCTTCGTATTCATGTTCCTGCCCGCCTTTGCCATCCGCCCCGCAGGCCACGATCACGTGGTGGGGCATGGAATCAAGCCATGCACAGTTCTGGCTGGCCAGCGCCCTGCTGTTCGCGGCCTGCGCCACGTTTGCCGCCTGGCGCGTCGTCAGCAATGCGCTGCAAGTGCGCACCCTGCCCTGGGCCTGGCCTGTGTTCGCCTGCATCCTTTCGGTTTACTTCACCGGCTTCATGCGCAGCAACAACAGCACCCAACTGCTGTATGTCACCGGACTCTTCGTCTCCGTCGCGATGAGCTACATCGCGATGTTCACCGAACCCAACACCCTGCTGCGCTGGCGCAAGCTGCGCCTGCTGCAGGAAAAGGAAGACTGGCGCGGCTGGCTGGAACACCTGCCGCTGTGGCCGACCACGCTGGTGCTGAGTTTCCTGTGCGCGTTTCTGGTCGTGCTGACCACCCACGACCTCAATGCACAACAAGTCCGGATCGATTTCCTGCATCCGCAGCACGCGCTTACCATCGCGCTGATGCTGTTGCGCGATGCCTGCATCCTGCTGTTCTTTGCCTTCTCCCCAAACAGCAAGCGTGCAGTGGGCGCCGCCATGCTGTACCTGGTCGTGCTCAACCTGCTGCTGCCTTTCCTCGCCGGCATCGCCGGACTTGATCTGGTGCGCTACTTCTTCCTGCCGTTCGAGGGCGACTACGATCCGTGGAGCAGCGTCCTCGTGATGACCATCCACACCGGCATCGCATTCGGTCTGGTGAACTGGCGCTTGCGCCACGCGGAACAACTGTGAACGACTTGACCATCGACACCAAGCAGACTCCCATGATGCAGCAGTACTTGCGCATCAAGGCGCAGCATCCGGACATGCTGCTGTTCTACCGCATGGGCGATTTCTACGAGTTGTTCCATGACGATGCAGTGCGCGCAGCCAAGCTGCTCGACATCACGCTCACCCAGCGCGGCGCTTCCAACGGGCAGCCGATCAAGATGGCGGGCGTGCCGTACCACGCCGCCGAGCAATACCTGGCGCGGCTGGTGAAGATGGGCGAGTCCATCGCCATCTGCGAACAGATCGGCGACCCCGCCACCAGCAAAGGCCCGGTCGAGCGCAAAGTCATGCGCATCGTCACCCCCGGCACCGTCACCGACTCCGCCCTGCTGGAAGAAAAGCGCGACAACCTGCTGCTGGCGCTGCACCAGCGCAGCGGCAAGCTGGGGTTGGCGTGGATGAACCTGGCCTCCGGCCAGTTCTTCGTGTGCGAAACCGCCACCGACAACCTGCGCCGCCGAACTGGAACGCCTGCAACCTTCCGAGATCCTGCACGCCGAAAATCGACTCCTGCCCTGCGGGGAGGGCTAGGGTGGAACCATGCGGCTTCACTGAAGACCATTGCCCGACTGGCATTTCGAGCTGGAAACGGCGCGCCGCGGCCTGTGCCAGCAGTTCGCCACCATCGACCTCGCCGGATTCGGCTGCAACGATTTCACGGTGGGACTGGAAGCCGCCGGCGCATTGCTCGGTTACGCCAAGCTCACCCAAGGCCAGGCCATCAGCCACATCCGCAGCTTGCAGGTCTACAGCGCCGACCGCTACGTGCGCATGGATGCCGCCACACGGCGCAACCTGGAAATCACCCAGACCCTGCGCGGTGAGCCAGCACCCACCCTGCTCTCGCTGCTCGACACCTGCGCCACCAACATGGGCAGCCGGTTGCTGGCGAACTGGCTGCATCATCCGCTGCGCGATCGCGCCACGCTGCAAGCCAGGCTGGATGCGGTTGCGCAACTAATTCTTCCCTCTCCCCCCGGGGGAGGGATTGAGGGTGGGGGAACCAGGGACGAGGTTCGCACCGAGTACTCCCCCACCCTAGCCCTCCCCCGGGGGGAGAGGGAATTACACCGTACAGTCCACGACCAGCTCAAACCCAGCGTCGACGTAGAACGCATCACCGCCCGCATCGCCTTGCGCAGTGCCCGTCCGCGCGACCTCTCCGGCCTGCGCGATACGTTGCTCACTTTGCCGCAACTGCACGCCACGCTTGCGAAGTGCGATGCCGCGCTCCTCCAGCAATTGGTCGATGCATTCCTCCTGTCCGTTCGTCCTGAGCCTGTCGAAGGATCGGCGCAAAGCGCCGGCGGACCTGAACACACCCTCCACCAGCCAGCACGCCCGTCAACCCTTCGACAGGCTCAGGGCGAACGGGTAATGAATTGGTCGAACTCCTCCAAAGAACCCTCAAACCCGAACCCTCCAGCGTATTAAGAGAAGGCTCCGTAATCGCCGACGGCTTCGACGCCGAGCTGGACGAGTTAAGAGGCATCCAAACCAACTGCGGCGACTTCCTGCTCGAGCTGGAAATGCGCGAACGCGCGCGCACCGGCATCACCACGCTGAAAGTGGAATACAACCGCGTGCACGGTTTCTACATCGAAGTGAGCGCCGGCCCAATCCGTCAACGTGCCGGACGACTACCGCCGCCGCCAGACGCTGAAGAACGCCGAGCGCTACATCACGCCGGAACTCAAGGCCTTCGAGGACAAGGCGCTCTCCGCCAATGACCGCGCACTGGCGCGCGAGAAATTCCTCTACGAACAACTGCTGGACCAGCTCGCGCCGTTCATCCCGCAACTGCAGCGCATCGCCGCCGCCATCGCCGAACTGGATGTGCTCGCCACCTTCGCCGAACGCGCCGCCACGCTGAATTTCAGCGCGCCGCAATTCGTCGACGACGCGCAGATCAACATCAGTCAAAGGCCGGCATCCGGTGGTGGAAGCGCAAGTGGATCAGTTCACGCCCAACGACACCACGCTCAACGACGCGCGCCGCACGCTGCTGATCACCGGCCCCAACATGGGCGGTAAATCCACCTACATGCGCCAGGTCGCCATCATCGCGCTGCTCGCGCATGTCGGCTGCTTCGTCCCCGCGCAAGCGGCGGTGCTGGGCGAGATCGACCAGATCTTCACGCGCATCGGCGCATCGGACGACCTCGCCAGCGGACGCTCCACCTTCATGGTCGAGATGACCGAAGCCGCCAACATCCTGCACAACGCCACCGAGAAGAGCCTGGTGCTGGTGGACGAGATCGGGCGCGGCACCTCCACCTTCGACGGCCTCGCCCTCGCCTACGCCATCGCGCGCCACCTGCTGGAAAAGAACCGCAGCTACACCCTGTTCGCCACGCACTATTTCGAACTCACGCGGCTGGCCGAAGAATTCACCCAGCTCGCCAACGTCCACCTCGCCGCCATCGAACACCAGCACAGCATCGTCTTCCTGCACAGCGTGAACGAAGGCGCCGCCAGCCAGAGCTACGGCCTGCAAGTCGCCGCATTGGCAGGCGTACCCAACGACGTCATCCGCGCTGCGAAGAAGCAACTGCTCAAACTGGAACAGAACAGCGCCGCACAGAACCCGCAGGGCGACCTGTTCGACAAGAAACCGGAGCTGCCGGAACGCGGAAGAGCATCCGGTGTTGCAGTCATTGCGCGACTTGCAGCCGGATGAGTTGAGTCCGAAGGAAGCGTTGGAGAGGCTTTATCAGTTGAAGAAGTTGGTGTAGATCATCGTGCTAAAAGTCGAACTACAAACTAATGAAATTCCAGATTTGTTCGCTCGATTTAAGGATGTCGTTGATGAGCGATATTGGCTAAAACGCATTACATCAATCAAGGAAGATATTTACGGTCATTCCTTTCTAGCTGATTTCCTTGCAAAGGAAAATGAGATTGCTATTGCGCTTGCTAGATGCAGCAATCTCGTTCATCGGTATGGCCGCATCCCTATGCAGGAGGTTGATAATCGCGACTTATACTCGGCAATGAGCCTTGCTGCGCAAGTCCTCTCAATCATGGATCATTCTTCTAAAAGTGAGGCCGTGAAACTCAAACAGCGTATACGTGGCGCTTTTAAGAATCCAGACGATATGCGGGCAATTCAGTTGGAATTAATGGCTGCAACGCATTTTGTGCATCGCGGCCACACGGTCAGTTGGCCAGAAATGGATGGACTTGGGAGGTTTGATCTTCTGATCAAAGATATTGGCACAAACGGTTTAGAGGTCGAGTGCAAATCAATCTCGGAGGACAAAGGGCGAAAAATACACCGGCGCGAGGCAATTGAATTTCATCATCTTGTTAAACCTGGACTTCAAACATTGAGTCGCGAGCTTCAATCTGGCCTCTCTATCGTGCTGACTATCCCTGAACGCCTGCCCATGATGTACAAACAAAAACAGATACTAGCAAAACGTGTTGTTGATTCAGTTCTTGCATCGAAAAGCATTGTTTTAGATGATGGTAGCGATATCCGGGTATCGGAATTTGATATGAAGATCCTCGAAATTTCCGAAACCAAGAATGGAACAACAATTGCAAGAGAAGCAATTGACAAAGTTACTGCAACAAATAATCGCGAAGTAATGATTCTGGGCAATAGGATGGGTGCTATTGTTTTCGTGCTCCAAAGCCGACAAGACGATACGATGTTGGAGTCCGTTTTCGCTACTGTGAGCGAGTCGGCCAAGCATCAACTTAGCAAAAGTCGACCCGCATTATTTCTTGTTGGCTTACACGGCATTGAAGCTGAAAGCCTGCTGAATATAGCCGCGCAAGACAGCGACCCAACTCAGCCACCTACAGCGCTTCGATTAGCAGTGAGCAGTTATCTCGCAAAACAAAATCGCGATTACGTTATTGGTGTAGGGTTCTTGAGTAAAGGGAATCTAAACCCGGAACTAAATGGTGTAGTTAAGAGCGGCGGCAGTGCATATATTTTCCCGAAAAAACAAAGTAGCTTCTGGCATCCAGATTTCACTGGATTGTTTTCAGAAATGCCAACCTAAAGGGGCAGCTTCGCATTAACTTCTAAGCGCCCAGAACGCATTGTAATCATCCTCATCCACCTTACAAACCGTTCCAGCAGCCAATTCCAGCCAGAATGTTCTATAGATTCGGCCTCATCAGACTGAACTCCGTTTCCCAGTCAAGCAGCCTGATTCTCGAGCATGCGTTAGCCGGTTACCACCAGACTTTTGCCGATTGCTGCAAGAATGAATCCTCGGCATGAAGGTGCATGCCCCTACAACAAGGAGAGAAACATGGCTGCCAAAAAGATATTGATGCTGGTCGGCGATTTCGTCGAGGACTATGAGGTGATGGTTCCGTTCCAGGCCCTGCTTGCGGTCGGCCACACTGTGCATGCGGTGTGCCCGGACAAGAACGCGGGGGATAGTGTCGCCACGGCGATCCATGATTTTGAAGGTCAGCAGACTTATTCGGAAAAGCGCGGGCACAACTTTGCGCTCAACGCCACCTTTGCCGACATCAAGGCCGAGTCCTACGATGCGCTGGTGATACCCGGTGGCCGTGCGCCTGAGTATTTACGCCTGAATCCGAAGGTGCTGGATATCGTGCGCCACTTCTTCAGTGCCAACAAACCGGTCGCGGCGATCTGTCACGGCGCGCAGATCCTGGCGGCGGCGGGCGTGCTCAAGGGCAGGCAATGCTCGGCCTATCCGGCTTGCAGTCCCGAGGTCGTGCTGGCAGACGGGAAGTTTGCCCAGATCGCCATCGATGCCGCGGTGACCGACGGCAATCTGGTGACTGCCCCGGCCTGGCCCGCGCATCCGGCGTGGATCGGCCAGTTCCTCAAAGTACTGGGCACCCGCATCGAACTCTGACCCTTTCACTCACGGCTGAAACAGTGCTAAATTGCCCCGTGGGAATACAGCGGTATTCCCACTGGTCCTGACAAGGAGATTAGGCAATGTGCAAAATTTTCATCAGCGCTGACCCGGAGCTTTATCGTTGTCGTTCAAGATCATTGCGGCTTTCCGGGGTTGCCACGAGCATCCGGCTGGAGAACCAGTTCTGGCAGGTGCTGGAGGAGATCGGCCGACGCGATAGCCTGAGCATTGCGCAGCTCATCTCCCGCCTGTACGACGAGCTGGCCGATTCCGACGGCGACTGCACCAATTTCTCTTCATTCCTGCGCGTCAGTTGCCTGCGCTATCTGGCTCTGCAATTGTCCGGCCGCATTCCTGCCGATATTGAGGTACCGATACGATCGCTCGACGCGGACTGGGTTCTGGCCGGAGAAACGAGGGTTCGGCCTCTTGCGGAAGTGCATCCTGCATAAGACGAACTATTGAGGTCGAGTTTGCATTTGCCTGTGCCTGCAGGCTAAATGGCGGCATAATATACGCATCATATTCCGGTCATTAATTCGGCATCGACCATGAAGCCCTCGGAAGCACTCCATACACATCGCGCCGCTATTCGCCGCGTTATTGAACAAAGCAGAATGCGCAACCCGCGCGTGTTCGGCTCTGTGCTGCACGGAGAGGACAACAGCGACAGCGACCTTGACCTTCTGGTCGATCCGCTTCCCGGCCTTACGTTGCTTGATCTTGGCGCTGTTCAATTCGAACTGGAAGAACTGCTCGGTGTGTCGGTCGACGTGCTTACGCCCGGCGATCTACCTGCCAAGTTTCGCGACCAGATTCTCAAGCAGGCTGTCCTGATATGAGCTCCGGGAAATCGTTGCGCCACAGCTAAAAGGGTCAGCTTCTGAGGTCTCCCCACAAAACTCCATTGCATTTCAATAAACTAAAGCGTATTTTCCGCCCCAAAACAGCACATGCACGGCAAGTTTATTGTCTCTTTCGTAGCGACCAAACTGCGAAGGAGAACCTGCCATGCATGCACTCAGAATCTTACACCGCATTCTTTCTGCACACGCCCCGGAAATTCACACAAAACGTTTAGCCAGTTTACTGGCTGCTGTTGAAGCTGTGGTCACGGGCAGCCGTCTGACGTTGAGCGATCTGGGACGGGGTCTGTCCGGCTCAGTCGCCGTCAAGCACAACATCAAACGCGTCGATCGTCTGCTTGGCAATGGCTTGCTGCACACTGAAGTACCCAAGCTGTACGAGGCGCTGGTTCGACAGTGCTTGTCTGGAATGAACACGCCGCTGATCGTCATTGACTGGTCGGATTTAACACCTGATCGAAAATGGCAATTGTTGCGCGCTTCGGTTGCGGTGGAGGGCCGCAGTATGACTTTGTATGAACAAGTGCATCCGCAATCGCGTGCGACATCGCCGCGTGTGCATCGGGCATTCCTCACCAAGCTCTCCGCCATGCTGCCACGCGGCTGCATCCCCATCCTGATTACCGATGCAGGTTTCCGTGGCGCCTGGTTCAAACTGGTTGAACGCATGGGCTGGTATTGGATTGGCCGTATTCGTAACCGCGACATGGTGAGTCCGGCAAATGATGATGCATGGGCTGGTTGCAAAAAACTCTACTCTCTTGCAACAACCAAGGCGCAATCACTTGGCCAATACAATTACGTGCGCAATCATCCGATGCTATGCCGTTTGGTGTTGATTAAGCACGCCGACCAAAAGCGCCACAAGAAGAGTCGCCTGGGTAGGCGGGTACATTCCAGTCGTAGCCTGAAACATGCCCGAGCGCAACGTGAGCCGTGGCTATTGGCAGCGAGTCCAACGCTCGATCACTTGAGTGCGCAAGCTGTCGTCGCTGTGTATGCACAGCGCATGCAGATTGAAGAATCCTTCCGCGACTTGAAGAGCGAGCGGTATGGATTGGGATTCTCTTCTGGCCGATCTAAGCAGAAAAGTCGTTTGGAGGTATTGTTGCTGGTCGCCTGTCTTGCCTCGTTCGCACTGCGCTTGATTGGCGAAGTCGGCAAGGCAAAACAGATGGAGTTCCGGTTCCAAAGCAACACGCGACGTTCGCGTCCCGTGCTCTCCGTGATTTCTTTAGCTTTGCAGCTTGTACAACATGGCATGGCGGCATTTCCGCCACGTGAGTTTCGTGAGGCTCTGAATAGGTTGCGGTATGATCATATTGCGCTGCAACTTTGAGGGGAAACCTCAGGGTCAGAATCAATTACATTGTTTCCAACACTGAACTGATCACTCCACAGCAGACTCATTTAAGCTCCCCGAAGCCAATGAAAACCATAATTATTTTCAGGTTATTTTAGTTATACGTCCGTTAAGGAAACGTTAAGCATTGGTAAAAATAAAGTTAATCCTGTTTTTGCAGTGGGAAATTTGGCTTGAGTTTTATTGGTTTCAAACCAAAAAGGCAAAACCATTCAAAGACACGCACTATCGAGCCAGAAGAATATTTTCATCCTATTGAATGATAAATAAAAACCCCAGCAGAGCTGGGGTCCGGTACTACTTGTTTCGCTTTTATTAAAATGCAAAACTAAAAAGGGATGTCATCATCAAAGTTGTCGAAGTTGCCCTTGGCTGCAGGTACGGCAGCTGGCTTGGAAGCCGGAGCACTCCGCGCTGAAGGTGCTGATTGATCATCCACCACTTCAAAACTGCCTGAACCGCTACCGGGCTTACTGCCCAGCATCTTCATTTCGTTGACGATGATCTCGGTGGTGTAGCGATCTTTACCTTCTTTGTCTTGCCACTTGCGCGTCTGGATTCGACCTTCGACATAGATCATGGAACCCTTCTTCAGGTACTCACCGGCAATCTCGGCCAAGCGGCGATACATGACGAGGTTATGCCATTCTGTCCGTTCCTGCTTCTCGCCGCTCTTATCCTTAAAGTTTTCCGACGTCGCTAGGGAAACATTGGTCACCGCCTCGCCGTTCGTCATGTAACGGGTCTCCGGGTCTTTACCCAGACGTCCCACCAAGATCACTTTATTCACCGACATGTCATGCCCCTTTTTGAATTGTTACGTTACTCACGATCATCCCCTGCATCCATTCCACGTTCAGCTAGATGAACTGTGGATCGCCCACCTTTGATGCTCCCTCCTGGGTGAGGGTTGAAGAGGAGGAAACCATTCTTTCAACTGCATCTTCGTCGAACCCGCTCGTCTCCACTTTAAGCAGAGCGATTTGCTCGTTTGCCACTACCAGCACTTCGCTTACCCCGCGCAACTGGGCCAGCGCCAGTTGCAACGCGCGTGCCGCGTCTTCGCCCATGTCTTTCAGGTGATATATTTTCGTCGCCAGCGGCCGCGGTGCCCGCATGGTGGACGCCACCGCCAGCCACAGCAGCAGCATGACCACCGCAAATACCAGCACGGCATTGCCGCCATAGAGCTGCATCAGCAGCCCGCCCATGGCCGAGCCGAAGAAGGCGCCGAGGAACTGCACGCTGCTGAATACGCCCATCGCCGTACCCTTGGCGGCCAGCGGCGAGATCTTGCTGACGATGGAAGGTTGTGTGGCTTCCAGCACGTTGAAGGCGGTGAAGAACATCAGCAATGAGATCGCCACGCCCAATATGCTGCCATGTAAAAACAGGATCGCCACTTGCGCCACGGCGGCCAGCGCGATGGCGAACATGAACACCTGCTTCATCTTCGCCTTCTTCTCCGCGATGATGATGGGCGGCACCATGAGCGCAAAGGCGATCAGCATCACCGGCAGATAGACCTGCCACTGGTGCTGCGCATCCAGCCCGTCGGTGCGCAAAATAAACGGGATTTGCATGAACACCGACATCAGGACCGCATGCAGCGTGAACACGCCAAAATCCATGCGCAGCAGGTCCTTGTTGCGCAACACTTCGGCGAACTTGCTGGTATTGGCTTCGGTGTCGGAATGGAAGCGCGTGATTCCGGGATTGGGAATGAACCACAACACCACGCCGATGGAAATAAAGGCCAGCACCCCAATCAGCGTGAACATGCCGGACATGCCGATGAACCTGTACAGCAACGGCGACAACACCATGGAGATCGAAAACGTGATGCCGATGGTGATGCCGATCATCGCCATCGCCTTGGTGCGATGCTCTTCGCGCGTCAGGTCGGCCGTCAGCGCCATCACCGCCGCATTGATCGCACCTGCACCCTGGATCACGCGACCAAAGATGATCCAATAGATGTCACCCGCCGAAGCCGCGACAAAGCTGCCCGCCGCGAACAACAGCAAGCCGACGATGATCACCGGCTTGCGCCCGTAACGATCTGACAACCATCCGGCCGGTATTTGCAGGATCGACTGCGTCAGTCCGTATGCGCCGAGCGCAATACCGATCAGGAAGTGGCTCTGCCCGCCCGGCAGCTTTTCGGCATATAACGCAAAGATCGGCAGAATGATGAACAGGCCCAGCATGCGCAGGCCGTAGATGCCGGCCAAGCCAATACTGGCACGGCGCTCTAGGGGGGTCATTGCGGAATCTGAAGCGGACATGGATCTACGGTATGGATTTCAGAAGTTCCGTATTTTAGCAGGTCTGGCAAACTAGCCCATAGCCGGCTTGTATCGGTACGCATTATGCGGAGTAAGGTTGTTCATCAAGGGATAGAGGCTGCTTTACAAGCTGATTGCTAGCCAATTCATGCATTGGCATTTCAAATATCGTTTCAACTTCTCAGGTTGGGAAAGCTTCAAAACTCGCGTATATTGTATGGTCGCTTTTCCGATTCGCTGTCTGGCATGGAATATATCAAAATACGCGGTGCTCGCACCCACAACCTGAAGAACATCAGCCTCGATCTGCCACGCAACCAGTTGGTGGTGATCACCGGATTATCGGGTTCTGGCAAGTCCTCACTCGCTTTCGACACGCTGTACGCAGAGGGGCAGCGGCGTTATGTCGAGTCGCTTTCCGCCTACGCAAGGCAGTTCCTGCAGTTGATGGAAAAGCCGGACGTCGATCTGATCGAGGGACTCTCCCCCGCGATTGCGATCGAGCAGAAAGCCACTTCGCACAATCCCCGCTCGACTGTGGGCACCGTAACCGAGATTCACGATTACCTGCGCCTGTTGTTTGCACGGGCGGGCGATCCGTATTGCCCGCAGCACGATCTGGTGTTGCAGGCGCAGTCCGTGGGTCAGATGGTGGATCATGTGCTGGCGCTGCCGGAAGGCACCAAGGTGATGATCCTGTCGCCTCTGGTGGTTGAGCGCAAAGGCGAGCAGCTGGAACTGTTCGACGAACTGCGTGCGCAAGGTTTCGTACGCCTGCGCGTGAACGGCAAGGTGTGCGAGATGGACAAGCTGCCGAAGCTGGAAAAGAACAAGAAGCACACCGTCGAGATCGTGGTGGACCGGTTGAAAGTCTCCGCCGACATCAAGCAGCGTTTGGCCGAATCGTTCGAGACGGCATTGCGCCACGCGGATGGCCGCGCGCTGGCGGTGGAGATGGATACGGGCAAGGAGCATCTGTTCTCGGCCAAGTTCGCCTGCCCGATCTGCAATTATTCGCTGCAAGAGCTGGAGCCGCGCCTGTTCTCGTTCAACAGCCCGATGGGTGCGTGCCCGAAGTGCGACGGCCTGGGCGTGATCAGCTTCTTCGATCCGAAACGCATTGTGGCCTTCCCCTCTCTTTCTTTGAGCGGTGGCGCGATCAAGGGTTGGGATAGACGCAACCAGTTCTATTACCAGATGCTGGACGGCCTGGCCAAGCATTACGATTTCGATCTGGAGCGTCCGTTCGAAAGCCTGCCGGAAAAAATCCAGCAGGTGGTGTTGTACGGCAGCGGGCGTGAAGAAATTTCGTTCCAGTATCTGAACGAGCGCGGCAAGAAAATGCTGCGCGAACATGCCTTCGAAGGCATCGTCAACAATCTGGAACGGCGCTACAAAGAGACGGATTCGCCCACCGTGCGCGAGGAACTGGCGAAGTATCTGAACGGTTGTACTTGCCCGGAATGCAAAGGCACTCGCCTGCGCGTCGAAGCGCGCCATGTGCGCGTTGCCGACAACACTATTTATCAACTCAGCGCGTTGCCGCTGAAGCAGGCGCTGACTTTCTTCCAGGGCGTGTCGCTGCCGGGCAACAAGCAGGCCATCGCGGAAAAGATCGTGCAGGAGATCGCCAGCCGCCTGACCTTCCTGAACAACGTCGGTCTGGATTACCTGTCGCTGGATCGTTCCGCCGAGACCCTCTCCGGCGGCGAATCGCAGCGCATTCGCCTGGCGTCGCAAATCGGCTCGGGACTGACCGGGGTGATGTATGTGCTGGACGAGCCTTCTATCGGCCTGCATCAGCGCGACAACGACCGCTTGCTGGACACGTTGAAACGCCTGCGCGACATGGGCAATAGCGTGATCGTGGTGGAGCACGACGAGGACGCGATCCTGACTGCCGATTACGTGGTGGATATGGGACCCGGCGCGGGCGAGCATGGCGGCAAGGTCGTCGCCCAGGGAACGCCGCAGGAAGTATGCGCCAACCCGCAGTCGCTCACCGGCGATTACTTGTCCGGACAGGCGCTTCATCGAAGCACCGAAGAAATATCGCAAGCCGGACCCGGAACGCAGACTGAAGATCATCGGTGCCTGCGGCAACAATCTGAAAGATGTCACGCTCGATCTGCCGATCGGTCTGCTGGTGTGCGTCGCGGGCGTATCCGGCTCGGGTAAGTCCACACTCATCAACGACACCCTGTATCACGCCGTTGCCAAGCACCTGTACGGCAGCAATGCCGAGCCTGCTCCCTATTCCGATGATCGAAGGCCTGGAGTTCTTCGACAAGGTCATCAATGTCGACCAATCGCCCATCGGACGCACGCCGCGTTCCAATCCCGCGACTTATACCGGACTCTTCACGCCGATACGCGACCTGTTCTCCGGCGTGCCGATGTCGCGCGAACGCGGCTACGGGCCGGGGCGTTTCTCCTTCAATGTGAAAGGCGGACGCTGTGAATCCTGCCAGGGCGACGGCGTGATCAAAGTGGAGATGCACTTTTTGCCGGACGTGTATGTGCCGTGCGACGTGTGCCATGGCCATCGCTACAATCGCGAGACGCTTGAGGTTCAATACAAGGGCAAAAACATCCATCAAGTGCTGGATATGACGGTGGAACAGGCACATGAGTTTTTCTCCGCCGTGCCCATCCTCGCGCGCAAGCTGAGAACACTGCTCGATGTGGGTCTGGGCTACATCACGCTGGGACAAAGCGCCACCACGCTGTCCGGCGGTGAAGCGCAGCGCGTCAAGCTGTCCCTTGAGTTGTCCAAACGCGACACCGGACGCACCTTGTATATCCTGGATGAGCCCACTACCGGCCTGCACTTCCACGATATCGCGATGCTGCTGAAGGTGATCCACACCCTGCGCGATCAGGGCAATACGGTGGTGGTGATCGAACACAATCTGGATGTCATCAAGACCGCCGACTGGGTTATCGACCTGGGACCGGAAGGCGGCAATGGCGGCGGACGCATCGTCGCGCAAGGCTCGCCCAAGGATATTGCGGCGGATCCGGAAAGCGTGACGGGGCCTTACCTGAAAAAGCTGCTGGGGAAATAGTGAAGCGATTCCTGCTCATCTGCTGTCTGTTTCCCGCCATGGCGGCGCAAGCAATCGATTTTGATGCGAATGAAATGGTTGCCGCCCACAATCGCTGGCGCAAGACGGTCGGCGCTCCGCCACTCAAATATTCGACTGAGCTTGCCGCGTCGGCGCAAGAATGGGCAAACCACCTGAAGGAAAGCAATCATTGCCAGATGGAACACAGCAAGCCAGACGGCCGTTACGGTGAAAATCTGTTCTGGGCGAGCGCAATGGAATGGTCGGACGGCAGACGCGAAATGCAAAAGGTTAGTCCAAAGACGGTGGTGGATGACTGGGGCAACGAGCGTACAGACTACAACTACAAGAACAACAGTTGCGCCAAAGGCAAAATGTGCGGGCATTACACCCAGCTCGTGTGGAAAAGCACGACTACCGTAGGCTGTGCCGTTGCCATATGCAAAGACACACTCGAACAGGTCTGGGTCTGCCAGTATCAGCCGCCCGGCAACTGGGTCGGAAAGAAACCCTATTGATTATTAATCACAATTGCAAAAAAGCCGGATTTATTCCGGCTTTTTTGTCTGTTGATGGTGGATGGCGCGGCCGTTCATTACTTGACAATTTCCATAGGTTATTGTTAGATGCCATGGCGTTTGCTCCAATAACTAACTCAAAGGAGAACGATCATGAACTTCAAGATGTTAGCCCCCCTTTTCTTGGCTCTATTCTGGGGTCAAGCCTATGCAGCAGAAGGTTCCATCACGATCAGCAGCCCCGGAAATGGAGCGATGGTCAGTTCCAAAGACAAGGTGCCTCTCTCGTATTCGACTATGCTCAGCCCAACTGGAAATCACTGGCATCTGAATGTTGACGGTCATCGGGTGGATATTTTGCGCCAAGCCAAGGGAACCGCCGAGCTTGATCCGCTGCCAGCCGGCAAGCACCATGTATGCATTACCGAAAACACCGCGTCCCATGCACCGACTGGGGTGGAAACCTGTGTTGATATAACGGCGCAATGAGTGCTGCACAAAATCTGAGCTACAGTGTAATTCAGGTTGTGCATAATTTTGGCGCCGTTGCGACGGTAGGCGGATCGCTCGTTGCAACAAGGTTGCGGGATAACGTTACGCGACGACGCTTGGCGTTGTTGGTATTGATCGGTTGGGTGACCCAAGCGGTGAGTGGTGCCACCTTCGGTATGGTCACTTACTACTATTACCAGCATTTTCCGGATATTTCCGGGATTGCCGTGGATGCGCTGGGTATCAAGATGGCTTGTGCAACATTAGGAATTTTGCTGCTGTCGATCTACCTCTGGCAAAGCGTTCACTGGACCGTGCCGGGAAAAAACAAAGCGTGGATGTCATCGTCAGTACTGGCAATTACTGCAATTTCCGCTGCCGCTTTCCTGCGCTGGTTTTCCTGAAAAGTAGTATGCATAAACAACAAGGCCGGATAAATCCGGCCTTGTTTATTCTTGCATGTAGCTTTGAAGCTTATTCGCCTGCGTCTACCGGTTGCGCATCTGCCGGACGATCCAACAGTTCGATCAGAGCCATCGGTGCGTTGTCGCCCTTGCGGAAGCCGAACTTGAGGATGCGCGAGTAGCCGCCATTGCGGGCTGCATAACGCGGGCCGAGTTCGTCGAACAGCTTGGTGACGATTTCGCGGTCACGCAGACGCGCGAACGCCAGACGGCGGTTAGCCAAGCTTGGATTCTTGCCCAGTGTCAGGATAGGTTCGGCGACGCGGCGCAGTTCCTTGGCCTTCGGCAGGGTGGTCTTGATGACTTCGTGACGCAGCAGCGAAACGGTCATGTTGCGCAACATCGCCAGACGGTGGCTGCTGGTGCGGTTAAGTTTTCTAAGTCCTAAACGGTGACGCATGATTTTCCTCTCTTGCAGCCCAGCCAAACGGCTGGATCAGCTTATTTCTCGGACATTGCCGTCCAGTTTTCCAACTTCATGCCCAGCGACAAGCCATGTTCGGCCAGCACTTGCTTGATTTCGTTGAGCGATTTGCGGCCCAGGTTCGGGGTGCGCAACAGATCTGCTTCGGTGTTCTGAATCAGGTCGCCGATGTAATGGATGCTCTGAGCCTTGAGACAGTTGGAAGAACGCGGTGTCAGTTCCAGATCATCAACCGGACGCAACAGCATCGGGTCAACCTTCGGAGTTTGCGGTTTCTCAACTGGTGCCGGTGTGCCTTCCAGTGCAGCGAACACGGAGAGTTGATCCATCAGAATGCGCGCTGCATAACGGATGGCTTCTTCGGGATCGATGGCGCTGTTGGTTTCAATGTCCATGATCAGCTTGTCGAGGTCGGTACGCTGTTCAACACGCGCACTTTCAACGGCGTAGCTTACGCGAGAAACCGGGCTGAACGATGCATCCAAAGCGATATGTCCAACCGGACGAGTCGCACCGGGCTGCAGACGCGAGATAGCGGAAACATAACCGCGACCTTGCTCAACCTTGATTTCCATGTCCAACTTGCCGCCAGCGGCCAGATGGGCGATGACATGATTCGGATTGATAACTTCGGTGTCGGCACCCACTTCGATGTCGGCAGCTGTGACTACGCCCGCGCCGGATTTACGCAGATGCAGCGTCGCTTCACGCGAGTTATGCAGCTTCAGTACCAAACCCTTCAGGTTCAGCAGAATTTCGACCACGTCTTCCTGCACGCCGTCGATAGATGAGTACTCATGCAACACACCCGCGATCTTGACTTCGGTCACCGCGTAGCCGGGCATGGAAGACAACAGAACGCGACGCAGGGCATTGCCCAGCGTGTGTCCGTAGCCACGCTCGAACGGCTCCATCACCACCCGAGCCTGGGTGGGTGTGGTGCGCTGCACATCAATGATGCGAGGTTTCAACAAATTATTGTTAGACATATGCTACTCCGCGTGGATTACTTGGAATACAACTCGACCACGAGATGCTCGTTGATCGTCGCAGGCAATTCGGAACGCTGCGGAACCGCTTTGAACGTTCCCTTGAACGCCTTGGCATCGACTTCGAGCCATTCCGGGAAGCCGCGTTGTTCAGCCGCCAGCAAGGCCGCTTTCACGCGCAACTGGTTCTTCGATTTTTCAGCAACTTCGACCACATCGCCCGGACGTACTTGATAGGACGGGATGTTGACGCGCTTGCCGTTAACCAGGATGGCGTTGTGACGCACCACTTGGCGCGCTTCCGAACGCGATGCGCCGAAGCCCATACGGTAGGAAACGTTGTCCAGACGCGATTCCAGCATCTGCAGCAGGCTTTCGCCGGTGATGCCGCGGGATTGTTCAGCGCGCTTGTATGTCAGGCGGAATTGGCCTTCCATCATGCCGTAGATACGACGCAGCTTTTGTTTTTCACGCAACTGACCGCCGTACTCGGATTGGCGCTGGTTCTTCTTCTGACCATGCTGACCGGGCGGATAGGCACGGCGCTCTACCGAGCACTTGTCGGTAAAACACTTTTCCGCCTTCAAGAACAGCTTCTCGCCTTCGCGGCGGCACTGACGGCACTTTGCATCAAGATTTCTAGCCAAGATCTATGCTCCTTAGATACGACGCTTTTTCGGAGGACGGCAACCGTTGTGCGGTACCGGCGTAATATCCGAAATGCTTGTTATTTTGAAACCTGCGGCGTTCAACGCACGCACTGCGGATTCGCGACCAGGGCCTGGGCCTTTGATGCGAACTTCCAGATTCTTGACGCCGCATTCAACAGCAGACTTGCCGACTGTTTCGGCGGCGATCTGCGCCGCGAACGGGGTACTCTTACGAGAACCCTTGAAACCCTGCGCGCCACTGGTAGACCAAGCCAACGTATTGCCTTGACGATCCGTGATGGTCACGATGGTATTGTTAAAGGAGGCGTGAACGTGCGCGATACCTTCGGCTACGTTCTTCTTAACTTTCTTGCGCACTCTCGTGCTGGGCTTTGCCATGTCTTCGATCCTCTACTAAATTACTTCTTCGCGCCTGCGATGGACTTGCGAGGTCCTTTGCGGGTACGTGCATTGGTGCGTGTGCGCTGACCACGGCACGGCAAGCCGCGACGATGGCGCAGACCGCGGTAGCAGCCCAGGTCCATCAAGCGCTTGATGTTCATTGAGATTTCGCGACGCAAATCGCCTTCCACCGTGAACTTGGCGACTTCGTCGCGCAGCTTTTCCATATCGGAATCGCTGATGTCCTTAACCTTGGTGGAAGTGACGACTCCGGCAGCAGAACAAATCTGCTGCGCACGAGTGCGCCCGATACCATAAATCGCTGTCAATGCGATCTCGGCGTGTTGATGATTTGGAATGTTTACACCGGCAATACGAGCCATGCAGCTACCCTATTTATTCAAAAGTCGTAAATTGTACCATCCAGAGGCGATTTTACTCAATCAGCCCTGGCGCTGTTTGTGGCGCGGATCGCTACTGCAGATCACACGAACCACGCGATTGCGCCGCACGATCTTGCAGTTACGGCACACTTTTTTCACGGACGCTTGCACTTTCATTTGCTTCTCCTTGCTTCTCTCAACTCACTTGGCGCGGAAAACGATACGCGCCTTACTCAAATCGTAGGGTGAAACTTCCACCGTCACCTTGTCGCCCGGCAGTATGCGTATGTAATGCATGCGCATCTTGCCCGAAATATGACCTAGCACGACAAACCCATTTTCCAACTTCACCCGGAAAGTCGCATTGGGCAGGGACTCTTCAACCTCACCCTGCATCTGGATGACGTCTTCCTTTGCCATCTATCGCGTTATCCCGGCCTTAAAATTGGCCTTCTTCAACAGATTTTCATACTGGTGAGTCATCATGTAAGACTGCACCTGCGCCATAAAGTCCATGGTCACGACCACCAGAATCAGCAGCGATGTACCGCCGAAATAGAATGGTACGTTCCACTTCACTACCAGAAATTCCGGCAACAAACACACTAGAGTGATGTACACCGCGCCAACCAGTGTCAAACGCAGCATGATCTTCTCTACATATTTCGCAGTCTGTTCGCCTGGGCGTATACCCGGCAAGAACGCACCGCTTTTCTTCAAATTATCAGCCGTCTCTTTCGGGCTGAACACCAGCGCCGTGTAGAAGAAACAGAAGAAAACAATCGCCGACGCGTAAAACAGCACGTAAATCGGCTGCCCTGGCGACAACTTTTCGCTTACATCTTTCAACCAGGTCATGTGTTGACCGGATCCAAACCAACCAGCCACAGTCGCGGGAAACAGGATGATGCTGGAAGCAAATATCGGCGGGATAACCCCAGCCATATTCAGCTTCAGCGGCAGGTGAGAACTTTGCCCGCCGTAAACCTTGTTACCCACCTGACGCTTGGCGTAGTTCACCAAAATCTTGCGTTGTCCGCGCTCTACAAATACCACCAGCGCGGTCACCAGCACAGCACCAATCAGCAGCGTCAACACCAACGGTATTGAAAACGCGCCGGTACGCGCCATTTCCAGCGTATTGGCGATCGCGTGTGGCAATCCAGCAGCGATACCTGCAAAAATAATCAGCGAAATACCGTTACCCAAGCCGCGTTCGGTGATCTGTTCACCCAACCACATCAGGAACATCGTTCCGGTCACCAGCGTAATCACCGTTGTCATCTGGAACATCGATCCAGGATGCAGCACCAAACCCGCCTGCGATTGCAAAGCTACCGAGATACCGAACGCCTGGAACAACGCCAACACCAAAGTGCCGTAGCGGGTGTATTGCGTAATCTTGCGGCGTCCCGCTTCGCCTTCTTTTTTCAACTGCTCCAGCTGCGGCACGGCTATCGCCGCCAGCTGCATGATAATGGAGGCCGAAATGTACGGCATGATACCCAGCGCAAAAATGGTAAAGCGCGACAACGCGCCACCCGAGAACATGTTGAACATGCCCAGAATGCCGCCCTTTTGCGAATTAAACAGCTCTGCAAGCACAGTCGGATCGATTCCCGGCACCGGGATATGCGCCCCGATACGGTAGACGATCAACGCAAGCAACAAGAACCAGAGACGTTTCCCCAGATCACCGTACTTACCTTTGCTCACAGCCTTGTTCACAAATCGACCCTTATTCAGCGATGCTGCCGCCAGCAGCTTCCACTGCGGCACGAGCACCTTTGGTCAATAGCAGACCTTGCAATTTCACTGCACGCTTGATCTCGCCAGCCATGATCACCTTGGCGGACAAAGCAATTGCGGGCACAACACCAGCCTGCTTCAACGCCAACAGATCGATCGTGTCGACCGGCAGGTTTTGCAGATCGGACAAGCGTACTTGCGCCGTATCGTTGCGTGTCAGAGAAACAAAGCCACGCTTTAGGCAGACGACGTTGCAGCGGCATTTGACCGCCTTCGAAACCGACCTTATGGAAACCGCCGGAACGCGATTTCTGGCCCTTGTGACCACGACCGGCAGTCTTGCCCAGACCGGAACCGATGCCGCGACCGACGCGACGCTTGGCATGCTTGGAACCTTCAGCAGGTTTGATTTGATTGAGTTGCATTTACGCCTCGCACTTGACCAGGTAGAACACTTTGTTAATCATGCCGCGCACTGCCGGAGTGTCTTCCACTTCGACGGTGTGATGCATGCGACGCAGACCCAAACCGCGCACGGTAGCGCGATGAGATTCTTTGGTACCGATGATGCTGCGCACCAACGTCACCTTCAATGTTTTGGCTTGCGCCGTTTTAGCTTTTGCCATGACTTACCCCGTGATTTCTTCTACGCTCTTGCCGCGCTTGGCAGCGATTTCAGCCGGCGAATTCAGCGACTTCAAACCGTTCAGCGTGGCGCGAACCACGTTGTAAGGATTGCTGGAGCCGATACACTTGGCCAACACGTTGCGCACACCTACCGCTTCGAATACTGCACGCATCGCGCCGCCAGCAATAATGCCGGTACCTTCGGATGCAGGCTGCATGTAAACCTTGGCTGCACCGTGACGACCAATCACCGCATGGTGCAGCGTGCCGTCCTTCAAATTCACTTTAAGCAACTTGCGGCGGGATTCTTCCATCGCCTTCTGCACAGCCACCGGCACTTCCTTGGATTTGCCCTTGCCCATGCCGATACGGCCATCGCCATCGCCGACCACGGTCAGCGCGGCGAAGCCCATAATGCGACCACCCTTAACCACCTTGGTCACACGGTTCACTGCGATCATCTTTTCGATGAGGCCGTCGCCCTTGTCTTCTTGTTGCTGATTCTTGCCTTGCTGTGCTTTAGCCATGATTCACCCCAGATTAGAACTGCAAGCCATGCTCGCGCGCGGCATCAGCCAGCGCCTTGATGCGACCATGGTACTTGTTACCGGAACGGTCGAATGCAACTGCCGTCACACCTGCGATCTTGGCCTTTTCGGCGATACGCTTGCCCACTGCCGCCGCAGCCGCAGCATTACCGCCGTTACCGACAGCCTTGCGCACTTCCGCTTCCAGTGTGGAGGCACTTACCAGCACTTTGCCACCGTCGGCGGAGATCACTTGCGCATAGATATGCAGGTTGGTGCGATGGATCGCCAGACGCACTGTCTTTTGTTCAGCGATTCTTGCACGGGTTTTGCGTGATCTGCGCAGACGCGCTTCATTCTTATTCAACATATCAACCTCGATTATTTCTTCTTGGTTTCTTTCAGGATCACCACTTCGTCGGAATAACGCACACCCTTGCCCTTGTAGGGTTCGGGTTCACGATATGCACGAATCTCGGCGGCGACTTGACCAACTTGTTGCTTGTCCGAACCGGTCAATACGATCTCGGTCTGGGTCGGTGTTGCAACCTTCACACCCTTGGGCATCTTGTGCACCACCGGATGCGAGTAACCCAACGTCAGATTCAGCGAATCACCGGCGGCTTGCGCACGATAACCCACGCCAACCAGCGTCAGCTTGCGCTCAAAGCCCTTGCTCACACCGACGATCATGTTCGCCACCAAAGCGCGAATAGTGCCGGATTGCGCATCTGCCTGGGCGGACTCATCAGTAGCCTTGCACAGCAGGGCATCGCCCTCGCGCACTACAGCCACATCGCCCTTAAGCACTTGTGTCAGGGTACCCAACGGGCCCTTCACGGAAATTTTATCGGCAGCCAGCGTAACTTCGATGCCTGCTGGTACCGCGATAGGATTTTTAGCGACTCTAGACATGTCTCCCCCTTACGCGACGATGCAGAGCACTTCGCCGCCGATACCGTTGGCGCGTGCCTTGCGGTCTGTCATCAGACCTTTGGAGGTGGAAACGATCGCAATACCCAGATTATTCATCACACGCGGTATGTCTTCGCTGCCCTTGTACACACGCAGACCTGGACGGCTAACGCGCTGGATCTTTTCGATCACAGGACGGTCGGCGTAATACTTGAGGCCGATTTCCAACGTGGGCTTGCCGTCGTGGTCGATGACCTTGAAGCCTTCCACATAGCCTTCGTCCAGCAAAACCTTGGCAATCGCAGCCTTGATCTTGGAAGAAGGCATCGACACCGTTACTTTTTCCGCCATTTGCGCGTTACGAATACGCGTCAACATGTCGGAGATAGGATCACTCATACTCATAGATTCACCCTTACCAGCTTGCCTTGACTACACCAGGAATTTCACCGCGCATCGCGTATTCACGCAATTTAGTACGCCCCAAACCAAACTTGCTGAACACGCCACGCGGACGACCGGTCAACGCACAACGGTTACGCAAGCGCACCGGGCTTGAATCGCGCGGCAGTGCTTGCAATTTTTGACGTGCGGCAAAGCGCTCTTCTTCGCTCAACGACACATTTGTAATGATTGCCAGCAAGGCGGCACGCTTGGCAGCGAATTTCTTCACTGTATCGCGGCGCTTTTGCTCGCGGTTAATGACAGCAACTTTAGCCATATCGCCCTCAGTTCTTCAATGGGAATTTGAATGCCAACAGAAGAGCCTTGGCTTCTTCGTCGGTTTTCGCCGTGGTCGTGATCGTGATGTTCATACCACGCAACGCATCAATCTTGTCGTACTCGATTTCCGGGAAAATGATCTGCTCTTTGACACCCATGTTGTAGTTACCACGACCATCAAAGGACTTGCCGGAAACACCACGGAAGTCACGGATACGCGGAATCGCAACCGTCACCAGACGATCCAGAAATTCATACATGCGCTCACGACGCAAGGTCACCTTGCAACCGACCGGATAGTTTTCGCGAATCTTGAATCCCGCGATGGACTTCTTGGATTTGGTCACTACCGGCTTTTGGCCGGCAATCTTCTGCATATCGCCAACCGCGTGCTCCATCACTTTCTTGTCCGCAACCGCTTCGCCCACACCCATATTCAGGGTGATCTTCATGATGCGCGGCACTTCCATGACGGACTTGTAACCGAACTTCTTCATCATTTCTTCGGTGTACATTCTTTTTGTAGTAGTCGTATAAACGAGCCATGCTCTTACCCCTTACGCAATCACTTCGCCGTTGGACTTGAACACGCGCACTTTGCGACCGTCCTCCAACTGCTTGACACCAACACGATCCGCCTTCTTGGTGGTCGCGTTATAGATGGCGACATTGGAAATATGGATAGGCATTCTCGATTTCCACGATACCGCCCGTCGTACCCTTCACCGGATTCGGCTTCTGGTGCTTCTTGACCTTGTTGATGCCAGCCACCAAGACACGATCGTTATCCAGCACGCTCAACACGTTGCCGCGATTACCCTTGTCTTTACCGGTGATGACGATGACATCGTCGTTCTTTTTAATCTTGTTCATGATTTATCCTCGACTGCCGCTTACAGCACTTCCGGCGCCAGCGAGACGATCTTCATGAAGCGCTCATTGCGCAATTCACGCGTCACCGGTCCAAAAATACGCGTACCGATCGGCTCCAGCTTGTTATTCAGCAACACGGCCGCATTGCCATCGAATTTGATCAAGCGAACCGTCGGCACGGCGCACACCCTTGGCGGTACGCACCACCACGGCGCTGTAAACTTCGCCTTTTTTGACGCGGGAACGCGGAGCCGCATCACGGATGCTGACCTTGATCACATCACCTACGCCAGCGTAGCGACGCTTGGAACCGCCCAGCACCTTGATGCACATGACCGAGCGTGCGCCAGTGTTGTCGGCAACATTCAAAACAGACTGCATTTGTATCATTTTTCAATCTCCAACTTTGTCCGCCTGCGGCGGCTAGTTTTGGAACCCGTTCGGGTTAGGCCGCCGCAGAGCGACGGTGAAACGAAGCCGCGCATTCTATTCAAACTTGTCCAAATGCACAAGCAATTTAATTGATAAATTATGCTTCGCCAGCCTTTTCCAGCAACTTGGATCACGCGCCAAGTCTTGGTCTTGGACAACGGACGGCATTCTCCTCGATTGTCACCACATCGCCTTGATTGAACTCGTTGTTCTCATCATGCGCATGGTATTTCTTGGAGACGCGAACAACCTTGCCCAGCACCGGGTGCTTGACCTTGCGCTCAACCAAGACGGTGACGGTCTTGTCCATCTTGTTGCTGACCACAGTTCCGGTCAGCGCACGTTTCAGATTCGTTGCACTCATTGCTGCACACCCTTCTCGGTCAAAACCGTTTTCACACGCGCGATGTTGCGGCGCACCTTGGTCAATTGGCTGGTGTTGCTCAATTGCTGGGTTGCCACTTGCATACGCAGGCCGAATTGTTCCTTGCTCAGGGACAACAGCTCTTGTTGCAGATCGGCTACCGATTTAGCTTTCAGTTCGCTTGACTTCATGATCATGCCCCTACCTGTCTAACTACGAATGTCGTGGCAATCGGCAGTTTGGCCGAAGCCAATCGGAACGCCTCGCGCGCCAACACTTCATCCACACCGTCCATTTCATACAGCATCTTGCCCGGCTGAATCTCGGCGACGTAGTACTCGGGATTACCTTTACCGTTACCCATCCGCACTTCGGCCGGCTTCTTGGAGATCGGCTTGTCCGGGAATATACGGATCCAGATACGTCCACCGCGCTTGATGTGACGCGTCATGGCGCGACGTGCCGCTTCGATCTGACGCGCTGTCAGACGACCGCGACCGACGGCCTTGAGGCCGAACTCACCGAAACTGACCTTGTTGCCGCGTGTCGCGACTGCCGGTGTTGCGGCCCTTCTGTTCCTTGCGGTATTTTCTTCTAGCTGGCTGTAGCATGCTTAGCTCCCGACGACTTTCTTACTTTCTTTTCCGGCTCCGCAACGACGGCTGCAGCAGACTTCCTGCTGGGCAGTCCTGGTGATCACCCTTGTAGACCCAAACCTTGACGCCGATAATGCCGTAGGTGGTCTTCGCTTCGGACGGTTCCGTAGTCGATTTCGGCACGCAGTGTATGCAATGGCACACGGCCTTCGCGATACCACTCGGTACGTGCAATTTCGATCCCGTTCAAACGACCCGCACTCATGATCTTGATGCCTTGCGCACCCAGACGCATCGCGTTCTGCATCGCGCGTTTCATCGCGCGGCGGAACATGATGCGTTTCTCGAGCTGCTGGGTGATGGATTCGGCGATCAATTGCGCGTCCACTTCCGGCTTGCGCACTTCTTCGATATTCAGACGCCACATCGGGCAAGCCCATGCGCTTGCTGCAGTTCGTTGCGCAATGACTCGATGTCTTCGCCCTTCTTGCCGATCACCACACCAGGACGCGCGCGTGTAAATCGTGATCTTGGCGTTCTTCGCCGGACGCTCGATGACGATCTTGGAAACACCGGCACCTGCCAGCTTCTTCTTCAGATAGTCACGCACTTCGATGTCTTTCAGCAGCAACATGCCGGAAAAGTGCTTGCTGTTGGCATACCACTTCGATGTCCAATTCTTCTGAACGCTCAGGCGGAATCCAATTGGATGAATTTTCTGACCCATGCTATCCTTAGTTCCCGACAGTGATCGTAATGTGGCAGGTTTGCTTCTCGATGCGGTTACCACGCCCCTTGGCGCGCGCGATATGCGCTTCAGAGGAAGCACCCTTGTCCACGTAGATGGTCAGCGACCTTCAACTCGTCGATGTCGGCGCCGTCGTTATGCTCGGCATTGGCAATCGCGGAATCCAGCGCCTTCTTGATGATGCCACCGCGCCTTTTTCGGGCTGAACGTCAGGATGTTCAGCGCTTTGTCGACCGGCAAACCACGGATCTGGTCAGCCACCAGGCGAGCTTTCTGGGCCGACAGGCGAACACCGCGATGACTGCTGTTGTATTCATCATGCCTCCTTATTTCTTGGCCGACTGCTTTTTTGTCAGCAGCGTGACCCTTGAAGGTGCGGGTCAAGCGAAAACTCGCCAAGCTTGTGCCCGACCATGTTCTCGGAAACATACACCGGAACGTGTTGCTTGCCGTTATGCACCGCAATCGTCAGACCGACGAAATCCGGCAGCACCGTGGAACGACGCGACCAGGTTTTCACCGGACGCTTGTCGCTGGTCGCGCGCACTGTCTCAACTTTTTTCAGCAGATGAGCGTCGACGAACGGACCTTTTTTAACTGAACGTGCCATATCTACTTACCCCTTAAACCTGAAAGCGACGGCGCACGATCATGCCGCTGGTGCGCTTGTTGCGACGTGTGCGGAAACCCTTGGCCGGCACACCCCATGGACTGACCGGATGACGACCTGCCGCAGTCTTGCCTTCACCACCACCGTGCGGGTGATCGACCGGGTTCATCGCAACACCGCGCACTGTCGGGCGGATACCGCGCCAACGATTCGCACCGGCCTTGCCGATGGAACGCAGGCAGTGTTCGGCGTTGCCCACTTCACCGATGGTTGCGCGGCAATCAACGTGCACCTTGCGAATTTCGCCGGAACGCAAACGCAACTGAGCGTAGCTACCTTCGCGCGCCAGCAGCTGCACGGATGTGCCAGCCGAACGCGCCAATTGCGCGCCCTTGCCGGGCAACATTTCGATGCAATGAATCGTCGAACCAACCGGAATATTGCGCAGCGGCAAGGCATTACCTGCCTTGATCGGCGCTTCCGGGCCGCTCATCAGTTGCGCGCCCGCCGTAGATGCCCTTGGGAGCGATGATGTAGCGGCGTTCGCCGTCTGCGTAGCACCAGCAATGCCAAGTGCGCAGTGCGGTTCGGGTCGTATTCCAGACGCTCGACTTTGGCCGGAACGCCGTCCTTGTCACGCTTGAAATCGACCAGGCGGTAATGCTTCTTGTGACCACCACCCATGTGACGCGTGGTGATGTGGCCGTTATGGTTACGTCCGGCGGTTCTGGTCTTTCTTCTCCAGCAACGACGCATCGGGCTTGCCCTTGTGCAGCTCCGGAGTGACCACGCGTACTACGGCGCGGCGTCCCGGTGATGTCGGTTTAAGTTTGATCAGTGCCATGTATTTACCCCTGCTCGCTTGCAGCAAAGTTGATTTCCTGACCGGCGCCAGGCACACATAGGCCTTCTTCCAGTCCTTGCGGCGCGCCCATATAGCGGCCGAAACGCTTTTGCTTACCCTTGACGTTGCTAATCTGCACGCTGTCTCGACATTAACGTTGAACATCATCTCGACCGCCGCCTTGACTTCCGGCTTGGTGGCATCGGATGCCACGCGGAAGATCACTTGCTCATTCTTTTCGGCAACATAGGTCGCCTTTTCGGAAATCTGCGGAGCCAGCAGGACATTCATCAAACGCTCTTGATTGAATTTTTGTGTTGCTCATGCCAGCATCTCCTCGATTTTTGCGATCGCACCGCGTGTCACCAAAACCTTGGGGAAACGCACCAGGCTGACCGGGTCGGCTTGATGAGCTTCCACCACCAGCACGTTCGGCAGGTTACGCGACGACAGATACAAGTTCTCGTCCAGGTTGTCGGTAATGATCAGCACGCGATCCATACCCATGGCTCTTGATCTTCTGCGCCAGCAACTTGGTCTTGGGCGCTTCAACAGACAGACGCATCAATCACCGCTCAGGCGACCATCGCGCACCAGCTGCGAAAATATCGAAGCCAGACCCGCGCGATACATCTTGCGGTTGATCTTTTGGGTGTAGTTTTGGTCCGGGCGAGTTCGGGAAATATCTTACCGCCGCCACGCCACAACGGGCTGGATGCCATACCGGCACGAGCGCGGCCAGTACCCTTTTGGGCGAACGGCTTGCGCGTGGATTTGGCGATCTCGCTACGGCCTTTTTGCTTGCTGCTGGCCGAACGCGCGTTAGCCTGATAAGCCGTCACCAATTGATGTACCAGCGTCTTCGTTGTATTCACGACCGAACAGGTCGTCGGAAGCATTCATGCTCGGCGCTGCCTTGACCGTTTTCGTTGATGACCTTAAGTTCCATTATGCCCCCGCTTTCACTGCCGGGCGCACGATCACGTCGCCGCCGGGCGCGCCCGGTACGGCACCACGCACCAGCAACAACTGGCGCTCGGCATCGATACGAACGATTTGGAGATTTTGTACAGTGCGCTGCACGTCACCCAGGTGACCGGTCATGCGCTTACCCGGGAACACGCGACCCGGATCCTGCGCCATACCGATAGAACCGGGTACGTTATGCGACTTGGAGTTACCGTGGCTGGCACGGCCAGATTTGAAGTGGTGACGCTTGATGGTACCGGCATAGCCCTTACCAATCGTCACACCTGTCACGTCGACTTTTTGGCCGACTTGGAACAGGTCCACGCCCATCTTGCCGCCCAATGTCAGGCTGGCAAGTTGTTCTGGGGTGGCGGTGAATTCTTTCAGCACGCTACCGGCTTCGACGCCGGCTTTGGCGAAATGACCCGCTGCGGCTTTGGTTACACGGCTGGCGCGGCGCGTACCGTACGCGACCTGCACGGCACTGTAACCATCCGTGGAAGCGGATTTGATCTGGGTGACACGATTGTTGGACACGTCCAACACCGTCACCGGCAACGATGTACCGTCGTCGGTAAAGATGCGAGTCATGCCAATCTTGCGACCGACAAGTCCTAAGCTCATTATATTTTCCTTTTATTAAGGGGCTGACTTCAATTGGTCAGCCGATCCGTACTGCTAACTACTAAAAACTGCGATTACTGCAACTTGATTTCCACATCCACGCCAGCCGGCAGATCCAGCTTCATCAGCGCATCCACCGTCTTATCCGTTGGATCCACGATATCCATCAAGCGCAGATGGGTGCGAATTTCGAATTGATCGCGCGAAGTCTTGTTCACGTGCGGCGAACGCAGTATATCGAAACGCTCGATCTTGGTAGGCAAGGGAACCGGGCCTTTAACCACAGCACCAGTACGCTTGGCCGTATCCACGATTTGCAGTGCGGATTGGTCGATCAAACGATAATCGAACGCCTTCAGGCGGATGCGAATTTTTTGACTTTGCATAATCTTCTCTTGCATCTACGCGGCATCGCCGCTGGTTTAAAGAACGAAAACGCGTGACCGCAGTCACGCGAGGGCGCGCATTGTATGCTTACTCGAGCACCTTGGCAACCACACCGGCGCCGACGGTACGACCGCCTTCGCGAATCGCGAAGCGCAGACCTTCTTCCATCGCGATCGGGTTGATCAGGTTCACCGTGATGCTGACGTTGTCGCCGGGCATCACCATTTCGGTACCTGCCGGCAGTTCAACCGCACCGGTTACGTCGGTGGTACGGAAGTAGAACTGCGGACGGTAGCCCTGGAAGAACGGCGTATGACGACCGCCTTCGTCCTTGCCCAGTACGTAGATCTCGGCCGTGAACTTGGTGTGCGGCTTGATGGAACCGGGTTTGCACAGCACTTGGCCGCGCTCGACTTCTTCACGCTTGGTGCCGCGCAGCAGTACGCCGACGTTGTCGCCAGCCTGACCTTGGTCCAGCAGCTTGCGGAACATTTCCACGCCGGTACAGGTGGTCTTTAGGGTCGGCTTGATACCGACGATTTCCAGTTCTTCGCCGACCTTGACCACGCCGCGCTCGATACGGCCTGTTACCACAGTGCCGCGACCGGAGATGGAGAATACGTCTTCCACGGGCATCAGGAAGGCGCCGTCGATGGCGCGCTCGGGTGTCGGGATGTAGGTGTCCAGGGCTTCAGCCAGACGGAAGATCGATTCTTCGCCCAGGTTCGCCTTGGTCGCCTTCCATGGCCAGCTTGGCGCTGCCGTGGATGATCGGGGTGTCGTCGCCGGGGAAGTCGTACTTGGTGAGCAATTCACGGATTTCCATTTCGACCAGTTCCAGCAGCTCGGCGTCGTCCACCATGTCGCATTTGTTCATGAACACGATGATGTAAGGAACACCCACTTGGCGGGCCAGCAGGATGTGTTCGCGCGTCTGCGGCATGGGGCCGTCAGCGGCGGACACAACCAGGATCGCGCCGTCCATCTGGGCTGCGCCGGTGATCATGTTCTTGACGTAGTCGGCGTGGCCCGGGCAGTCAACGTGCGCGTAGTGGCGGTTGGCGGTCTCGTATTCGACGTGGGCGGTATTGATGGTAATACCGCGGGCCTTTTCTTCCGGCGCTGCGTCAATCTGGTCGTAGGCCTTGGCTTCGCCGCCAAATTTCTTCGACAATACCGTCGTGATCGCCGCCGTCAAGGTGGTCTTGCCGTGGTCAACGTGTCCAATCGTGCCTACGTTTACGTGCGGCTTCGTTCGTTCAAATTTGCTCTTTGCCATGATTTATCTCCGACTAGTCTGTTTTATTTTTTGCTGTTCATCACTGCTTCAGCGACATTCTTCGGCGCTTCGGTGTAGTGCTTGAATTCCATGGTGTAGGTTGCACGACCCTGCGTCGCGGAACGCAACGCGGTCGAATAACCAAACATTTCGGCCAACGGAACTTCCGCCTTAACCGACTTGCCACCGCCAGCCATATCTTCCATTCCCTGCACCATGCCGCGACGGGAGGACAAGTCACCCATCACCGTACCGGTATAGTCTTCTGGCGTTTCCACTTCTACCGACATCATCGGCTCCAGCAGCACCGGGCTGGCTTTGCGCATACCGTCCTTGAAACCCATCGAAGCGGCCATCTTGAAGGCGTTTTCGTTGGAGTCCACATCGTGGTACGAACCGTCAAACAGCGTAACCTTGACATCCACGACCGGGAACCCGGCCAACACGCCATTTGGAAGCGTGTCTTCCAGACCTTTCTTGACGGCCGGAATAAATTCACGTGGCACAGTACCGCCTTTGATGGCATCCACAAATTCAAAGCCCTTGCCCGTTTCATTCGGCTCGATCTTCAACCATACGTGACCGTACTGACCGCGACCTCCGGACTGCTTGACGAACTTGCCTTCAACCTCAACCGACTTGCGAATCGCCTCACGATAGGCAACCTGCGGCGCACCCACATTGGCCTCCACGCCGAACTCACGCTTCATGCGCTCCACCAGAACTTCCAGGTGCAACTCGCCCATACCGGAGATAATGGTCTGCCCGGATTCCTCATCGGAACGCACACGGAAAGACGGGTCTTCCTGCGCCAGACGATTCAGCGCCATACCCATCTTTTCCTGATCCGCCTTGGTCTTCGGCTCAACCGCAACGTGGATCACCGGCTCAGGGAACACCATGCGTTCCAGCGTGATCACCTTGGCCGGATCGCACAATGTATCACCGGTCGTCGCTTCTTTCAGACCGACAGCTGCTGCGATATCACCGGCAAATACTTCCTTAATTTCCTCGCGCTCGTTTGCATGCATCAACAGGATACGACCGATGCGCTCTTTTTTGCCTTTGACCGGATTGTAAATCGTATCGCCCGAATTCAGCTTTCCTGAGTACACACGGAAGAAGATCAATTGCCCCACGAATGGGTCCGTCATGATCTTGAACGCCAAAGCCGAGAACGGCTCATCGTCGCTCGCCTTGCGCTCGCCTATCGTTTCATTTTCCAACTCACCCTTGACCGGCGGAATATCGGTCGGTGCAGGCAGAAAGTCGATCACTGCATCCAACATGGCCTGCACGCCCTTATTCTTAAAGGCCGAGCCGCACATCATTGGCACGATTTCACTGGCGATGGTGCGAATACGCAAACCCTGCTTGATTTCCGCTTCAGACAAGTCGCCTTCTTCAAGGTACTTGTTCATCATTTCTTCGGAAGCTTCGGCTGCGCTCTCCACCATTTTTTCGCGCCATTCTTTTGCTGCAGACTGCAGATCGGCAGGAATGTCACGCAACTCGAACTTCATACCCTGCGTAGCCTCATCCCAGAAGATCGCCTTCATACGGACCAAGTCGATTACGCCTTCAAACTTCTCCTCTGCACCGATAGGTATCTGGATAGGCACCACGTTGGCGCGCAAACGCGCCTTCATCTGGTCGTACACCTTGAAGAAATTCGCACCCGAACGGTCCATCTTGTTCACGAATGCCAAGCGCGGCACGTGGTACTTGTTCGCCTGACGCCAAACTGTTTCAGACTGCGGTTGCACACCGCCCACTGCGCAGTACACCATACAAGCGCCGTCCAGCACGCGCATGGAGCGCTCCACCTCGATGGTAAAATCCACGTGCCCCGGGGTATCGATAATATTGATCCGATGCTCCGGATAATTCTTATCCATACCCTTCCAGTAACAAGTCGTCGCGGCGGACGTAATCGTAATTCCGCGCTCCTGCTCCTGCTCCATCCAGTCCATCACGGCGGCGCCATCATGCACCTCGCCGATTTTATGAGACACGCCGGTATAGAACAGAACACGTTCTGTGGTTGTGGTTTTGCCTGCGTCAATATGCGCGCTGATGCCGATATTGCGATAACGCTCGATGGGTGTTTTGCGTGCCACGGTAGCTACCTAACTTAAATGACTAAAAAAACAACGTAAAATACTTTAGAAACGGAAATGCGAGAACGCCTTGTTGGCATCAGCCATGCGATGGACTTCTTCACGCTTCTTGACCGCGCCGCCGCGACCTTCCGAAGCATCGATCAACTCGCCAGCCAAACGCATACCCATGGACTTTTCGCCACGTTTGCGCGCAAATTCCTTCAACCAGCGCATCGCCAGCGCCATACGGCGCGACGGACGCACTTCTACCGGAACCTGGTAGTTAGCACCGCCCACGCGACGGCTCTTTACCTCAACCTGAGGTTTGGCATTGGAGATCGCCTGATTGAACACCTCAATCGGATCCTTTCCGCTCTTCTTCGCGACTTGCTCCAGCGCGCCGTACAGAATGCGCTCGGCGACCGATTTCTTGCCGGCGGTCATCAGCACGTTAACGAACTTGGAAAGATCCTGATTGCCGTACTTTGGATCCGGCAGGACTTCGCGTTTGGGGACTTCTCTACGTCTTGGCATATCAATACCTCAGTTATATCTGTCTAACTTCTGAATTACGCTTTTTTCGGGCGCTTCGCACCGTACTTGGAACGAGACTGTTTACGATCCTTCACGCCCGCCGTATCCAGGCTGCCGCGCACCATGTGGTAACGCACACCCGGCAAGTCCTTCACACGACCACCGCGAATCAACACCACGCTGTGCTCCTGCAGGTTGTGGCCTTCGCCGCCAATGTAAGAGATGACCTCGAAGCCGTTGGTCAGACGCACCTTGGCGACCTTACGCAGCGCCGAGTTTGGCTTTTTCGGAGTCGTGGTGTAAACGCGCGTGCAGACGCCGCGTTTTTGGGGACTGCCCGCGAGAGCCGGCACCTTGCTCTTTGTCACTTCGGCTGTACGGCCTGTGCGCACTAACTGGTTGATGGTTGGCATTATTTAATTTCCGCTTCCTGAAAAACTGTTTAAAAACTAATAGTTAAACATCAAATACTGCTCTGCGACGACATCTGCACCGACTTGCACAGAAATGCGCGGACTAAAAAGACCGCGCATTCTATTGACGAAGCCCTTGCCTGTCAAGCAACTAGACGCCTTCTTGGGTCTCCGCAGCTGCGGCTGCAACCTCATCCAAGCCAGCACCTTCGGCAATGTCCAGTCCCAGTCGCTGCTTGCGACGCGTCGTGTGGTAAGCCAGACCCGTACCTGCCGGAATAAGGCGACCCACGATGACGTTTTCTTTGAGACCGCGCAAATCGTCCTTCTTGCCCATGATCGCCGCTTCGGTCAGCACACGCGTTGTTTCCTGGAAGGACGCAGCGGAGATGAACGAATCGGTAGACAACGACGCTTTGGTGATACCCAGCAACATGTGCTGGAATGTCGCCGGTTCCTTGCCTAGCTGCAACCACGCGCTCGTTTTCCTGCAGCAACTCGGCACGCTCCACCTGCTCCTTCGGAATGAAAGTGGTATCGCCCTCATCCAGGATCTGCGATGCGACGCAGCATCTGGCGCACGATCACCTCGATGTGCTTATCGTTGATCTTCACGCCTTGCAAACGATACACGTCCTGCACTTCGTCGGTGATGTACTGCGCCAGCGCTTCGATACCCAACAAGCGCAGGATGTCGTGAGGATCGGCCGGGCCGTCCACAATCATTTCGCCCTGGTTCACCACTTGGCCGTCGTGCACCAGCACATGCTTGTCCTTGGTAATCAGGAATTCATGTGCTTCGCCCGTAACATCGGTAATAACCAGACGCTGTTTGCCCTTGGTCTCTTTGCCGAACGAGGCCGTTCCGGTAACTTCCGCCAGCATGCCGGCATCTTTCGGTGAGCGCGCTTCAAACAACTCAGCCACACGCGGCAGACCGCCGGTAATATCGCGCGTCTTGGAGCTTTCCTGCGGAATACGCGCCAATACGTCGCCCACGCCCACATGCTGTCCGTCTTCCACCGTAATGATGGAGCCGACCTGGAAGGTCACCGAGATCGGCGTATCCGTACCGGCGATCTTGATCTCGTTTCCGGTGTCATCCAGCAGACGCACCAGCGGACGCACGCCCTTGCCGGTGGTGGAACGCTTCGGATCAATAACCACCAGCGTAGACAGACCGGTCACTTCGTCGATCTGCTTGGCGACAGTGGCACCTTCTTCCACGTTCTCGAAACGCACGCGGCCAGCGTATTCGGTGATGATAGGACGAGTATGCGGATCCCATGTCGCCAGCACTACGCCTGCCTTGACTGAAACACCTTCGCGCTCGGTCAGGTTGGCACCGTAAGGCACCTTGTGACGCTCGCGCTCGCGGCCATGATCATCGGTCACCATCACTTCGCCGGAACGCGCCACGACCACCAGTTCGCCACGCGCCGTGGTCACGGTACGCATGTTCGGGCTGTACTTGATGAGACCGTTGGACTTGCTCTCGACCTGGCTGGCCACAACGGTACGCGATGCTGCACCGCCGATGTGGAAAGTACGCATGGTCAGCTGGGTGCCCGGTTCGCCGATGGATTGCGCAGCGATCACGCCGACTGCTTCGCCCACGTTCACCAGACCGCCGCGGCCCAGATCGCGACCGTAGCACTTGGCGCACAGACCGTAACGCGTATCGCAAGTCAGCGGGGTGCGTACGCGCACTTCATCGATACCCATGGATTCGATGAGTTCCACTTTGTCTTCGTTGAGCAGCGTACCCGCGAAATACAAAGTCTCACTGGTTTCGGGATTGACTACATCCGCCGCCACCACGCGACCAAGGATACGTTCGCGCAAGGCTTCGATCACTTCGCCGCCTTCAACCAAGGCCTTCATCGAACGCCCGTTGCTGGTGCCGCAATCGGTTTCAGTGATCACCAAGTCTTGCGTCACGTCCACCAGACGGCGTGTCAGGTAACCGGAGTTCGCCGTCTTCAACGCCGTATCCGCAAGGCCCTTACGTGCACCGTGGGTGGAAATGAAGTACTGCAGCATGTTCAGACCTTCGCGGAAGTTCGCGGTGATCGGCGTCTCGATAATGGAGCCGTCCGGCTTCGCCATCAGGCCGCGCATACCGGACAACTGACGAATCTGCGCGGCAGAACCGCGCGCGCCGGAGTCGGCCATCATGTAGATGGAGTTGAACGACTCCTGCGTGATCGCCTTGCCCTTCTTGTCGAACAGCGCTTCGCCCGTCAGCAGATCGCGCACCGGCTCAACGCCGAGTTGATCCATCATCGCCTTGGCAACCTGATCGCCGGTACGGCCCCAGATGTCCACGACCTTGTTGTAACGCTCGCCCTGGGTCACCAGACCGGAGGTGTACTGGGTCTGGATCTCGTGCACTTCTTTTTCGGCAGCCGCGATCAGCTCGTTTTTCTGTTGCGGCACCAGCATGTCGTCTACGCAGATCGAGATACCGGCACGGGTTGCATAAGCAAAGCCGGTGTACATCAACTGGTCGGCCATGATCACTGTGTCGCGCAGGCCGCAGAGGCGGAAGCTGGTGTTGATCAGCCTCGAGATCTCCTTCTTCTTCAGCGTCTTGTTGACCGCGCTGAACGGCAGGTTGGTCGGCAGAATCTCGGACAGGATGGAGCGACCCACGGTCGTCTCGTAACGCGTACGCTTTTCTTCCTTCTCACCTGCTTCGTTGGTAAAGGATTCCTTGATACGCACCTGCACCTTGGCCTGCAGGTCAACCTGATTGGAACGGTAAGCACGCAACACTTCGGACACGTCGGCGAACATGGAGCCTTCGCCCAACGCACCAACCTTTTCACGCGTCATGTAGTACAGGCCGAGCACGATATCCTGCGACGGAACAATGATAGGTTCGCCGTTGGCGGGCGACAGCACATTGTTGGACGCCAGCATCAGCGTGCGGCACTCCATCTGCGCTTCCAGCGACAGCGGAACGTGCACGGCCATTTGGTCACCGTCGAAGTCGGCGTTGAATGCCGAGCAGACCAGCGGATGCAGCTGGATCGCCTTGCCTTCGATCAGGATAGGTTCAAATGCCTGGATACCCAGACGGTGCAGCGTCGGTGCGCGGTTCAGCATTACCGGATGTTCGCGGATGACTTCTTCCAGGATGTCCCACACGATAGGCTCTTCCGCCTCGACCATGCGTTTGCCGGCTTTGATGGTAGTAGCCAAGCCCATCTTTTCCAGACGCTCGAAAATGAACGGCTTGAACAGTTCCAGCGCCATCTTCTTGGGCAGTCCGCACTGATGCAGCTTGAGTTGCGGGCCCACCACGATCACGGAACGACCGGAGTAGTCCACGCGCTTGCCCAGCAAGTTCTGACGGAAACGACCGCCCTTGCCCTTGATCATGTCGGCCAGCGACTTCAGCGGACGCTTGTTCGCGCCCGTCATGGCCTTGCCGCGACGACCGTTGTCCAGCAGCGAGTCCACGGACTCTTGCAGCATGCGCTTTTCGTTGCGCACGATGATTTCCGGCGCCTTCAGTTCGAGCAGACGTTTCAGGCGGTTGTTACGGTTGATCACGCGACGATACAGATCGTTCAGGTCTGACGTAGCAAAACGGCCACCGTCCAACGGGACCAGCGGACGCAACTCCGGCGGCAACACCGGCAGCACTTCCATTACCATCCATTCCGGCTTGATACCGGACTGAGTGAACGCTTCCAGAATCTTGAGGCGCTTGGCGTATTTCTTGATCTTGGTTTCGGAACTAGTCGCTTCCAGTTCGGCGCGCAACTTCTCGATTTCGGCAGGCACATCCAGTGCACGCAACAAGGCACGCACGCCTTCCGCTCCCATCACTGCAGAGAATTCATCGCCGTACTCTTCCAGCTTGGCCAAGTAGTCGTCTTCCGACAACAACTGCGCGCGATTCAACGGCGTCATGCCAGGCTCGGTCACGACATAGGCTTCGAAGTACAGCACGCGTTCGATGTCGCGCAGGGTCATGTCCAGCACCATACCCAGACGGGAAGGCAGCGACTTCAGGAACCAGATATGCGCAACCGGGGAAGCCAATTCAATGTGGCCCATGCGCTCGCGGCGCACTTTGGACAAGGTAACTTCGACGCCGCATTTTTCGCAAATCACACCGCGATGCTTGAGGCGCTTGTACTTGCCGCATAGACATTCGTAATCCTTCACCGGTCCGAATATCTTGGCGCAGAACAGGCCGTCGCGTTCCGGTTTGAACGTACGATAGTTGATGGTTTCCGGCTTCTTCACTTCGCCGTAGGACCAGGAACGGATCTTCTCGGGAGAAGCCAGACCGATCTTGATCGTGTCGAACTCTTCCTTTTGCGTAACCTGCTTGAATAAATCCAGCAATGCTTTCATGTGTAACTCCTTTTAGCCTTGTGCCTAGCAGTCTTAATGACGTTCCAGATCGATGTCGATACCCAAAGAGCGGATTTCCTTGGTGAGCACGTTGAACGACTCCGGCATACCCGCGTCGATCTTGTGTTCGCCCTTGACGATGTTCTCGTACACCTTGGTACGGCCATTGACGTCATCCGACTTGACTGTGAGCATTTCCTGCAGCGTGTATGCGGCACCGTATGCTTCCAGTGCCCAGACTTCCATCTCACCGAAGCGCTGACCACCGAACTGCGCCTTGCCGCCCAGAGGTTGCTGCGTAACCAGACTGTACGGACCGGTCGAACGCGCGTGCATCTTGTCGTCGACCAAGTGGTGCAGTTTCAGCACGTGCATGTAGCCCACGGTAACCTTGCGATCGAATGGATCGCCGGTGCGTCCGTCGTACAACTGTATCTGGCCGGAACGCGGCAGATCGGCCAGCTCCAGCAGATCCTTGATCTCCTCTTCGCTGGCTCCGTCGAATACCGGGGTCGCAAACGGCACGCCTGCCTTCAGGTTGCGGCACAACTCAATGACTTCTTCATCGGTGAAGGTCGCGATCTCGTCGGCCTGGTCGCCCTTGTATATCTTGCCCAGGAACTTGCGCACATCGGCGATCTTGGCTTGCGCTTCCAGCATCAGCTCGATCTTCTTGCCCAAGCCCTTTGCAGCCCAACCCAAATGCACTTCCAGCACCTGACCGATGTTCATACGCGACGGCACGCCCAGCGGGTTCAGCACGACTTCCACCGGTGTACCATCGGCCATGCGCGGCATGTCTTCCACCGGCACGATGCGCGATACCACACCCTTGTTACCGTGACGACCGGCCATCTTGTCGCCGGGTTGCAGGCGGCGTTTGACCGCCACATACACCTTGACCATCTTCTGTACGCCGGCTTGCAACTCATCGCCTTGCGTCAGTTTCTTCTTCTTCAGCTCGAACGCGGCATCGAACTCGACACGCTTCTGCGCCAGACCTTCCTTGACCTGCTCCATTTGAACAGCCACATCATCATCGGCGACACGAATGTCGAACCACTGGTGGTGCTCGACGCTGTGCAAATATTCCTTGCTCAGCTTGGTGCCCTTGGCCAGCTTCTTCGGACCGCCGTTGGCCACCTTGTTGTGCAACAGCTTTTCCAGACGGGCGAACAAGTCAGCCTCCACGATACGCATCTGGTCGGCCAAGTCTTTCTTGTAGCGCGACAGTTCGTCGTCGATGATCTGCTGCGCGCGCTTGTCGCGTTGCAAACCTTCGCGGGTGAACACTTGCACGTCGATCACGGTGCCGGAGATACCGGCCTTCACACGCAGCGAGGTGTCCTTCACGTCGGACGCCTTCTCGCCGAAGATCGCGCGCAGCAGTTTTTCTTCCGGCGTCAGTTGCGTCTCGCCCTTGGGAGTGACCTTACCCACCAGCACGTCGCCCACGCCGACTTCCGCGCCAATGTGCACGATGCCGCACTCGTCCAGACGCGCCATTTGCGCTTCGGACAGGTTGGGGATGTCGCGCGTGATTTCTTCCGTACCCAGCTTGGTATCGCGCGCCATGACCGTCAGCTCTTCGATGTGAATCGAAGTGAAGCGATCTTCTGCAACCACGCGCTCGGAAATCAGGATCGAGTCTTCGAAGTTGTAACCGTTCCACGGCATGAACGCGATCATCATGTTCTGACCCAGCGCCAATTCGCCCATGTCGGTCGAAGCACCGTCGGCAACCACGTCGCCGCGAGCGATCTCGTCGCCCACGCGCACCAGCGGACGCTGGTTGATGTTGGTGTTCTGGTTGGAACGGGTGTACTTGGTCAGGTTGTAGATGTCCACGCCGACTTCGCCCGCTGTGGTTTCGTCGTCGTTGACGCGAACCACGATACGACCGGAGTCCACGTAATCCACGCGTCCACCACGCCAAGCTTGCACAGCCGTGCCGGAGTCGACCGCAACTGTGCGCTCGATGCCGGTACCGACCAGTGCCTTCTCGGCACGCAATACAGGCACTGCCTGGCGTTGCATGTTGGCACCCATCAATGCGCGGTTCGCGTCATCGTGTTCCAGGAACGGGATCAGCGAAGCAGCCACGGACACCACCTGTGCCGGTGCCACGTCCATGTATTCCAGTTTGTCCGGCTCGGCCAGCACGAATTCATTGTGTTGACGTGCGGACACGATGTCGTTGGTGAAGTGGCCCTTCTTGTCCAGTTCGGCATTCGCCTGAGCGATGGTGAACTTGCCTTCTTCGATCGCAGACAGGTAGTCCACGTCGTCGGTAGCGCGGCTCTTCACCACACGGCGATACGGCGTTTCGATGAAGCCGTATTCGTTGGTGCGTGCATACAGCGCCAGCGAGTTGATCAGGCCGATGTTCGGACCTTCCGGTGTTTCGATCGGGCACACGCGGCCATAGTGGGTCGGGTGCACGTCGCGCACTTCGAAGCCAGCACGTTCGCGGGTCAAACCGCCAGGTCCCAGCGCGGAGATACGACGCTTGTGCGTCACTTCCGCCAGCGGGTTGGTCTGGTCCATGAACTGCGACAACTGCGAAGAACCGAAGAACTCCTTCACTGCAGCCGAGATCGGCTTGGCGTTGATCAGGTCGTGCGGCATCAGGTTGTCCGCTTCGGCTTGGCCCAAGCGTTCCTTCACTGCACGCTCGACGCGAGCCAGACCGGTACGGAACTGGTTCTCCGCCAGTTCGCCCACGGCGCGCACGCGGCGGTTACCCAAGTGATCGATGTCGTCGATTTCGCCGCGACCGTTGCGCAACTCGACCAGAATACGGATCACTTCCACGATGTCTTCGTTGGACAGGATGACGGCGCCTGTCAACTCTTCGCGACCGACGCGACGGTTGAACTTCATGCGGCCCACCGCCGACAGATCGTAACGGTCTTCATTGAAGAACAGACCGTTGAACAAGGCTTCCACTGCATCTTCGGTAGGCGGTTCGCCAGGACGCATCATGCGATAGATCGCTACGCGAGCGGTCCACAGATCGGTCGTTTCGTCGGTGCGCAGTGTCTGCGAAATAAACGCGCCCTGATCCAGGTCGTTGGTGTACAGAGTATGAATCTTGGCAATGCCGGCAGCTTGCAGCTTGCCGATCAATGTCTCAGTGATTTCATCGTTGGCATTGGCGATAACTTCACCGCTGTCTTTGTCCACGATGTTGTGCGCCAGTACGCGACCAACCAGGAAATCCTCGCCCACGGTCAGCTTGTCGATGCCCGCTTCCTGGATTTCACGGATGTGACGCACGGTGATGCGCTTGTCCTTGGCAACGATCAGCTTGCCTTTGCCTTCGATGTCGAAGCGCGCGATTTCGCCGCGCAAACGCTCTGGCACTACCTCAAACTGAATACCCTTCTTGCCCAAGTGGAAGGTGTCGTTTTTGAAGAACATTTCCAGAATCTGTTCAGGGGTATAGCCCAACGACTTCAACAGTATCGTCACCGGCATCTTGCGGCGACGGTCGATACGGAAATACACGTAGTCTTTGGCATCGAACTCGAAGTCCAGCCAGGATCCGCGGTAAGGAATCACGCGCGCCGAGAACAGCAACTTGCCGGAAGAGTGGGTCTTGCCGCGGTCATGCTCGAAGAACACGCCGGGCGAACGATGCAGCTGCGACACGATCACGCGCTCCGTGCCGTTAATCACGAAAGAGCCGGTGTGTGTCATCAACGGGATCTCGCCCATGTAGACTTCCTGCTCTTTCACTTCCTTCACGGTCGGTTTGGATGCTTCTTTGTCCAGAATGGTCAGACGCACACGGGCACGCAACGGTGACGCGTAGGTCAATCCGCGCTGTTGACATTCGCGCACATCGAATGGCGGCATCCCCAGCGTATAGCTGACAAAGTCCAGACGCGCGAATTTGGTGTGGCTCTCGATCGGAAAGATGGAATTGAAGGCGGCTTGCAGGCCCTCGTTCTTGCGCTGTTCGGGTGCAACCCAGGCTTGCAGGAAATCGCTGTAGGACTCCAACTGGGTAGACAGCAAAAACGGCACCGGCAAAGCACCGACGCGCTTCGCAAAACTTTTACGAATACGTTTTTTCTCGGTAAAAGAATAGCTCATGGTATCTCCACTAACAGAAGGAAAAGGTAAGGGACAATCGGCGCTCGCGCACCGCTTAACCGTTAACTTCTAAACATCCAAACACGACATCCCGGTTTTGTTTCCAGAAGCGGCAAAAGGCTGACGGGGTTTTCCGTCAGCCTCTCTGCAAACGCTGTATTACTTGACTTCAGCGGTTGCGCCAGCTTCGATCAGTTGCTTGGCGATCGCGTCAGCGTCAGCCTTGCTGATGCCTTCCTTGACTGCCTTCGGTGCGCCGTCAACCAGATCCTTGGCTTCTTTCAAGCCCAGACCGGTGATGGTACGCACCACCTTGATCACGTTAACCTTGGCTTCACCAGCGGACTTCAAGGTCACGGTAAACTCGGTCTGCTCGACAGCAGCAGCACCACCAGCAGCAGCGCCACCAGCAGCAGGAGCAGCCATCGCAGCAGCGGATACGCCGAACTTCTCTTCAATTGCCTTTACCAGCTCGTTCAATTCCAGCACGGACATGCCGTCCAGTGCTGCCAAAAATGCGTCTTTATCGAATGCCATGTTGTTCTTCCTGAATGAATAGATCGAAATAAATTAAGCGGTTGCAGTTTTGATTAAGCGGGAACCGCTTTCTTCTCTGCCACTGCGACGAGTACGCGCGCCAAACCGGACATCGGCGATTGCAACAGACCACACAGTTGCGCCAGCAGCACTTCCTTGGAAGGTACGGTGGCCAACGCGGAAACGCCCGCCTTGTCCAGCACCTTGCCGTTGTAAGCACCCGCTGTAATCACCAATTTTTCGTTCGTCTTGGCGAAGTCATACACCACTTTCGCGGCGGCGACAGGATCGGCGCTGATGCCGTAAACCAACGGCCCAACCATCTTTTCTGCCAACGCTTCGAACGGAGTGCCTTGCACTGAACGGCGTGCCAGCGTGTTTTTAAGCACGCGGAAATACACACCAGAGTTACGTGCATTGGCACGCAGCTTGGTGATGTCGCCGACTTCAATGCCGCGATACTCAGCCAATACGATAGTCTGAGCCTGCGCCACTTGTGCGCTGACTTCCGCGACCACCGCTTGCTTTTCTTGCAGATTAAGACCCAAAGTCTTCCTCCATCTTCACAGCGGAATATCGCACCGTAGTTTGATATTCCTTGATTAACGACCGCGTCCTCAAGACAGGGAACAACACATACTTCCTGCTCGCGGGCACACCATCTACGTGGGTCGACGCTACTGCCGTCAATTAAGTCTCCGGTCAACAACACCTTCGACACCAACGGTCTTTGATAATCTGCCTATACCGCCAGCAGTCAAAGAACAAATGGCAACGGGAAAACTCCCGCCGCCAAATTCAATACATTACGCCACCAGGCTGGCCTGTTCGACGCGAATACCCACACCCATCGTGCTGGAAATGGCCACCTTCTTCAAATACACACCTTTAGATGCGCTTGGCTTGGCTTTGTTCAGTGCATCGATCAACGCCAGCATGTTTTCACGCAATGCTTCCGGAGCGAACGAGGCGCGACCGATCGTGCACTGCACGATGCCGTTCTTGTCGGTGCGGTACTGCACCTGACCGGCCTTGGCATTCCTCACGGCACCAGCCACGTCGGCGGAAACGGTACCGACCTTGGGGTTAGGCATCAAACCGCGCGGACCGAGAATTTGACCCAACTGACCGACGATACGCATTGCATCAGGAGAAGCGATCACGACGTCGAAATCCATCTTGCCGGCCTTGATGCTTTCGGCCAGATCTTCGAAACCGACGATATCGGCACCTGCCGCCTTGGCTTCTTCAGCCTTGGCACCTTGCGCAAACACTGCCACGCGCACGGTCTTGCCGGTACCCTTGGGCAATACGACAGAACCGCGAACCAGTTGGTCGGACTTCTTGGCATCGATACCCAGATTCACTGCCACGTCGATGGATTCATCGAACTTGGCCTTGGCGGTTTCTTTCACCAGCTTCAGCGCTTCATCCAGCGCGTACAGCTTGTTGCGATCGACCTTGGCGGCCAGCGCCTTGTAACGTTTGGAAACTTGTGCCATGTTATTTCACGCCCTTCAACGGTAATGCCCATGCTGCGCGCGCTACCGGCGATGGTACGCACTGCGGCATCCATGTCAGCTGCCGTCAGGTCAGGCTGTCTTGGCTTTGGCGATATCTTCCGCTTGCTTGCGGGTCAGCTTGCCGACCTTGTCGGTATGCGGCGTCTTGCTGCCCTTTTGCACACCGGCGGCCTTCTTGATCAGAATGGTCGCGGGCGGAGTCTTCATCACGAAGGTGAAGCTCTTGTCCGCAAATGCGGTGATCACGACCGGAATCGGCAGACCCGGCTCAACACCCTGGGTCTGCGCGTTGAACGCCTTGCAGAATTCCATGATGTTCAGGCCGCGCTGACCCAGTGCGGGACCGATAGGAGGACTGGGATTGGCCTTGCCGGCCGGAACTTGCAGCTTGATAAAGCCGATGATTTTCTTTGCCACGTTGCTACTCCTTACTTAGTGGGTTAAACGCATACCGCAACTGCTCCGATACGCTCCCCGTTTGTCATGCCGGAAACTCCGGCGCTCAACATCAGGCTTTTTCGACTTGCCCGAAATTCAGTTCCACAGGCGTCGATCGACCAAAAATGGTGACCGCCACCCGCAGCTTGCTCTTGTCGTAATTGACGTCTTCGACCATGCCATGGAAGTCCGTGAACGGACCTTCCTTGACACGTACCGCCTCGCCCACTTCGAACAACACCTTGGGACGCGGCTTCTCAACACCCGCCTGCATTTGCTGCATGATGTTGTCGACTTCCTTTTGACTGATCGGCGTCGGCTTCATGGCCGAGCCGCCGAGGAAACCGGTGACCTTGGGGGTGTTCTTCACCAGGTGCCAGCTCTCGTCGGTCATATCCATCTCGACCAGCACGTAGCCGGGAAAGAATTTGCGTTCGCTGATGCTCTTCTGACCGGACTTCAGCTCGACCACTTCTTCTACCGGCACGAGGATCTGACCGAACAGGTCTGTCATTCCTTCACGCGCGATGCGCTCCAGCAAAGCACGCTGTACGCTTTTCTCGAACTGCGAGTACGTATGCACCACATACCAACGCTTGGCCATCACTCACTCCGTCCCATCAGTTTATTGACGATCGTCATCAGCGTAGCATCCACCGCCCACAAAAACAGCGCCATCACCACTGCAAATACAATCACGACCGCAGTGGTCTGTATCGTCTCTTTGCGTGTCGGCCACACCACGCGCTTGGCTTCCGCCACCGAATCCTTGGCAAAACCGAAGAACCGCTTGCCGGATACCGTCGTCCAGAACACACCTGCCGCCAGCAACACGCCAAGCAACACCGACAGCACACGCAATACTGCCGCGCTATCCTGCAATGCGTAGTAGCCGACCACACCTGCCGCAACGAGCAGGAATGCAACCAGCAATTTGATCTTGTCAGCCATGTACGAACTGTCCGTTTCTACTTTACTAACTGGCAGGCCAGGAGGGTCTCGAACCCCCAACCCTCGGTTTTGGAGACCGATACTCTACCAATTGAGCTACTGGCCTATAAACCTGCAAATGACGACAACGGAGCGAATCGCTTCGCTCCGTCGTCGTCGACTTTTATTACTCGATGACCTTGGCAACCACACCGGCGCCGACGGTACGACCGCCTTCGCGAATCGCGAAGCGCAGACCTTCTTCCATCGCGATCGGATTGATCAGGTTCACCGTGATGCTGACGTTGTCGCCGGGCATCACCATTTCGGTACCTGCCGGCAGTTCAACCGCACCGGTTACGTCCGTGGTACGGAAGTAGAACTGCGGACGGTAGCCCTGGAAGAACGGCGTATGACGGCCGCCTTCGTCCTTGCCCAGTACGTAGATCTCGGCCGTGAACTTGGTGTGCGGCTTGATGGAACCGGGTTTGCACAGCACTTGGCCGCGCTCGACTTCTTCACGCTTGGTGCCGCGCAGCAGTACGCCGACGTTGTCGCCAGCCTGACCTTGATCCAGCAGCTTGCGGAACATTTCCACGCCGGTACAAGTTGTCTTTTGGGTCGGCTTGATACCGACGATTTCCAGTTCTTCGCCGACCTTGACCACGCCGCGCTCGATACGGCCTGTAACCACAGTGCCGCGACCGGAGATGGAGAATACGTCTTCCACGGGCATCAGGAAGGCGCCGTCGATGGCGCGCTCGGGTGTCGGGATGTAGGTGTCCAGGGCTTCAGCCAGGCGGAAGATCGCTTCTTCGCCCAGGTTGCCTTTGTCGCCTTCCATGGCCAGCTTGGCGCTGCCGTGGATGATCGGGGTGTCGTCGCCGGGGAAGTCGTACTTGGTGAGCAGTTCACGGATTTCCATTTCGACCAGTTCCAGCAATTCTGCGTCGTCCACCATGTCGCATTTGTTCATGAACACGATGATGTAAGGAACGCCCACTTGGCGGGCCAGCAGGATGTGTTCGCGCGTCTGCGGCATGGGGCCGTCAGCGGCGGACACAACCAGGATCGCGCCGTCCATCTGGGCTGCGCCGGTGATCATGTTCTTGACGTAGTCGGCGTGGCCCGGGCAGTCAACGTGCGCGTAGTGGCGGTTGGCGGTCTCGTATTCGACGTGGGCGGTATTGATAGTAATACCGCGGGCCTTTTCTTCCGGCGCTGCGTCAATCTGGTCGTAGGCCTTGGCTTCGCCGCCAAATTTCTTCGACAATACCGTCGTGATCGCCGCCGTCAGGGTGGTCTTGCCGTGGTCAACGTGACCAATCGTGCCTACGTTTACGTGCGGCTTCGTTCGTTCAAATTTGCTCTTTGCCATGATTTATCCCTTATCAATGCCAAACAATTATCAATGCCAAAAAAATTCACAAAAAACCTGGTGCCCATGGTGAGAATCGGACTCACGACCTCTCCCTTACCAAGGGAGTGCTCTACCACTGAGCCACATGGGCAAGCTAAAACTGGAGCGGGAGAAGGGAATCGAACCCTCGTCATAAGCTTGGAAGGCTTCAGCTCTACCATTGAGCTACTCCCGCGTAAACACAACACCAGCCCACTAAAACAGCAAACTGCAAAATCTGGTGGAGGGGGAAGGATTCGAACCTTCGTACTCTGAGAGGGCAGATTTACAGTCTGCTGCCTTTAACCACTCGGCCACCCCTCCATTAAAGAGCGCGCGATTATCCAGATAACCGCATGCCTTGTCAAAGGGAATCTACAGAATTTCAGCAAGAAATAGGCCAGCTCAGCTCCTCGCCGACCTGTACAACCGGATATTCCTCAGGTCAAATTCGGACGTCCCGCATAACATCCAGCAAGACCGCTGCAGAATACCGACTCTCCTTGTCTTTGGACATCATACGGTTCAATAGGAACTGCCAGTGGCGGTAACGTGAAGGCAACTTGGGAACCGGTTTATGCAAGTGTTGCTGCACAATCTCCTCGATCGTATTTCCCGTATAGGGTTTTGCGCCGGTAAGCATATTGAAGAAGACCGCTCCCATACTATAGATATCCGTGTGCTCATCCTCTTCTTCGCCCAGCGCCTGCTCTGGACTCATAAAATAGGGCGTGCCGACGATATATTCCATCCGGTCGCAATTGCGCACTTTATACATGCGGCGGGCAACGCCAAAATCTCCGAGTACTGCCGCACTGTCGTATGGATAAAGTCGCGGATGATCACACTCACGACCGTTGCCTGGATAGGCACGCCCCGGTTCCGCTCTATATATTCGCCGCTCACATCATGCCTTTTTCAGCGAAAGACAGGCAGCCGGCTCCAGCCACAATGAAATGATCCAGCGCTCTCACGTCAACCAACTGCAGCGACTGTTTCAGCGCATCGGTCAGCAGCCTGTCGGAGTCGCTCGGCTCTGCCACGCCCGACGGATGGTTGTGTGCAAAAATCACCGCGGCCGCATTGTGGTGCAATGCCCGTTTCACCACTTCGCGCGGATACACACTGGTCTGCGTCAAGGTGCCGTGGAACATTTCTTCCGCGGCAATCACCCGATGTTGTGCATCCAAAAAGATTGCCATGAAGACTTCCTGCTGCCGCGAGCGCAACAGCAATTGCAGATATTCCCGCACGGCCCGCGGCGAATTCAATGCATCGCCAGAAAGCATTTCCTCGCGTAATGCACGCCGCGACATTTCCAGCACCGCCTGGAGTTGCACGAACTTCGCCTGCCCCATTCCGTGTATGTCGCAGAACTCTTGCTCCCCGGCCGCGAACAATTGCGTGAGATTTCCGAAGCGCGCAAGTAGATCGCGTGCCAGATCCACCGCGCTTTTGCCAACCACGCCCGTGCGCAGGAAAATTGCCAGCAATTCGGCATCGGACAACGCCGCCGCGCCGCGCTGAAGCAGCTTCTCGCGCGGTCGCTCGCCGGCAGGCCAGTCAGTAATGCTCACACGCTACTCCGCGCAAACAAATTAAGCGCCAACGAAAATTGCGGGACATCGCTGAAAATCTTGAGGATGCTGCTCATGATTTGGTTTGGACAATTCAAGAAGGCAAACTAACCCCTTATATAAGAATGGTCAATATGCCTTATGGCCTATACCTTTTGTATCGTGCCAGTCTGATGCGACGGATTGCTTACCGCTAACAAAAAAACAAACATGCTTGTACTCAAAGAGCCCATGCACTGGTCGCTGCCCTCCCGCGCCCAGCCGCAAGCTCATATCGGCAACACACCTTCGCCAAGCAAGACGCTTTCTTGCTAAGATGCGCGGCATCATGGAGCTAGCCCAAACAAAACGCGTCGTACTCGGCATCACCGGCGGCATCGCAGCTTACAAAGCTGCGGAATTGGCGCGATTGCTGGTGAAGCAGGACATCGAGGTGCAGGTGGCAATGACGGAAGCGGCGACGCACTTCATCACGCCCGCCACGATGCAGGCACTCACCGGGCAGCCGGTTTTGATCGACCAGTGGCAGGACGACAAGGGTATGGCGCACATACATACCAGCCGCCTGGCCGACGCCATCGTGATCGCACCCGCCACAGCGGACTTCATTGCCAAGCTGGCACACGGCCTGGCCAACGATCTGCTCTCGACCTTATGCCTGGCGCGCGACTGTCCGCTATTGATCGCTCCGGCGATGAACAAGCAGATGTGGGCGAATGCAGCGACTCAGCGCAACCTGCAACGGCTTATTGCCGACGGCGTGACGATTTTAGGCCCGGCCAGTGGAATACAGGCCTGCGGCGAAGAAGGCATGGGCCGCATGCTGGAAGCTGAAGCGCTGGCGCAAGATATCGCCGCCATATTCCAACCCAAACTTCTGGCCGGACGCAAGATACTCGTCACTGCCGGACCGACTTATGAAGCCATCGACCCGGTGCGCGGCATCACCAACCGCAGCAGCGGCAAGATGGGCTACGCCATCGCGCAGGCTGCACTGGAGTTGGGTGCGGAAGTCACTCTGGTCTCCGGCCCGGTCGCCCTGATCAAGCCGCATAATGCACTGGCGGTAGATGTAACCAGTGCCGCCGAAATGTTCGAGGCGGTGAAACAACATGTGGCGGATGCGGATATGTTCATCGGTGTTGCGGCGGTGGCGGATTACCGTGTGGCGCAACCCGGCACACAAAAGCTCAAGAAAAGCGATGCCAACCTGACGCTGGAACTCGTCCCCAACCCGGACATCCTTGCCTACGTTGCCAACCTGCCCAACCCTCCGTTCTGCGTAGGATTTGCGGCAGAAAGCGAAAAGCTGCGCGAACACGCGACGGCCAAACGCAAGAAGAAAAACATCCCGTTGCTCGCCGCCAATCTGGCGCAAAACGCCATCGGCAATGACGACAACGAACTGGTATTGTTCGATGCTGACGGCGAGCATGTGCTGCCGCGCGCCGACAAACTCACTCTGGCACGGGCGTTGTTGCGCCATGCCGCTATTCTCTTTCAGAAAGGAAGCAAGTAATGAAAAAAGTGGATGTGAAGATACTTGACCCGCGCCTGCACGAACATCCTCCCGCCTACGCCACGCCAGGCTCCGCCGGCATCGACATGCGGGCCTGCATCGACAGCAGCATGACCATACAGCCCGGACAGTGCGAACTCGTTCCCAGCGGAATCGCACTGCACCTGAACGACCCGCACTATGCGGCGATGATCCTGCCGCGTTCCGGCCTGGGGCACAAGCACGGCATCGTACTGGGCAATCTGGTGGGATTGATCGACTCGGATTATCAGGGACAGATCTTCATTTCGATCTGGAACCGCGGCCATCACCCTTTCGCGCTGATGCCGATGGAACGCATTGCCCAACTGGTCATCGTGCCGGTGGCACAGGTGCAGTTCAACATCGTGGAGGATTTCCCGATGAGCCAGCGTGGTGCCAACGGCTTTGGCAGTACAGGCAAGCACTGAGCGTTCCCCGGATCCAACAAAAAAGCCCGCTTGATGCGGGCTTTTTCATGACCTTGTCGCCTCAATGCTCCAGTGTCAAATCCAGCTCGGTACTTTCCCCGTTGCGTATCGATAGTTTCTCGGACGCAGTCTTGTATCCTTTCAGCTTGACGTCGACTGTGTGCACCCCGATTTCCGTCTCGGCACGCAGCGGCGATACTCCGAAATACACACCGTCCACATACACTTTCGCGTGGCCCGGCTTGGTACTGACGACGAGCAGTCCGTTGCCGGAAGATGCCTGTGCTTTGTCGCCAGGCGCAGGCACAGCCAAGGGGGGAGCTGCCTGTACTTGGGGAACAACGGGAGTCACGAATTCCTTCACTCCGGGGATCAGCTTGGCACCCGGCGTCAAGTTGAACATTTCCGGGTGCGTCGCCACCAGTACGGCATTGATGGCTTCCGTCGTCTTGCCAGTAACAATGCCAAGCTCATACTTCAGGTAATCGGCAATATCGCTCTTGGTATTGCCGGACACCCCGGCAAAGCGATCGTCCTTCTGTTCCACTTCCCCGGCCCAGACCGTTTTTCCCGTAGCCACCTCGGTCAGTGTGCTATCCAGTTTGATCAGTACATGATCGCGAACCTTCACGTCATAACTCAGATCCTTGACCACTCCGCTCAACTCAAACAAAGCACTGGCATCGTCTTTCGCCAATATACCTGCATCGTTCAGGCGTTTGCGCAGGGAGTCGGACACCACATCCGTCACATCGCGATCCAGAATAATGTCGTTCCCTGACAGACCGAGCACCCTTTGGTCGGATATACCAATTTTTCGGGTATGGGGAACATTTCGCCCATCTTCATACTTGGCGATACGGATCGTAGCGAGGTACTTGACCTTCGATGCGTCGGGACTGGCTTTTTGAGTCTCCGCGACGTGAATCTCGTTACTCATCAGATTGGAGCAACCCGCCAACACGACTCCAGCTATCCCTGTGATCAAGTAAAACGCTAATCGATTCATCAAACCTCCAGCCAAAGTGAACCTGTGCTCGAATGAACACAGTTGCCAACTACTCAGTAATGTGCGCCCTAATGTGAGCCGACCGCAGCCTCGATCTCTGCGAAAATCTTTGCGGCTTCCGCGGTCTTGATCTGCACACCCAACTGTCGGCCAATTTGCGTTGCCGAGAATAAACCCCGCACCGTCTGGCTACCGTCTGCATTCTCTTCAACCACCATGGCGTGTTGCCGCCCCGCTTCCTTCAGCGTGACGAGGACGTTCCCCACTTTGGCTTTCAGCACGTCTTCCAGAATCAACACTTCCAGCTCGCGTTGCACCGTCATCACGTCGCTCACCAGGATGTCCGCATGCGTCCCGCCCACCTGTTGCAGAAAGCGTACCGGCTTCTCGCCCAGCACGTCCGTCGCCGTCAAGAATCCGACCACCTTGTCGGCATCGTCCAGCACCAGCAAGCGTCCGCACACCATAGCGGATCATCTTGGCATTCGCTTTGTCCAGAGAGGTCTTGGCGCGCACATTGACGACCGAAACGCTGCGCAAATCGGTCATCACATTGATAGCCGGATCGTTCAGCTTGACGTTCTGCGACAACACCTGTGTCGGGCGAGAAAAACCCGAACCAGACTTGAGCGGATGGCTGGTTAATACTGCAAAATTATTGCGCATGCCTATCCTCTTTGAATTAACGGCTTGCTATCTACCATACCGCAACCAGGCGCTTTCCCAACTGGTTCTTTACGCGTAGCGCCTTTCAGCGGCGGCAAATAGCGAACCAACTCGTTCAGCGCCAAACGGTAAACATCGCGTTTGAATTCGATCACGCTATCCAGTTCGACCCAGTAATCGATCCAGCGCCACGCGTCGAACTCCGGATGGCCGGAGGCACGCAACGACACATCGCAGTCGCGCCCGACCAGACGCAACAGGAACCAGATCTGCTTCTGCCCCTTGTAGTTGCCGCGCGATTCGCGCTTGACCCAAGTCTGCGGCACCTCGTAACGCATCCAATCGCGGGTACGCCCCAATATCTGGACGTGGCAGTTTTGCAGCCCGACTTCCTCGTGCAACTCGCGATACATCGCTTGCTCCGGCGTTTCGCCGTGCTGGATGCCGCCCTGCGGAAACTGCCATGCATCCTGCCGAATGCGCTTACCCCAAAATACCTGATTCTTTGCGTTAGTCAGAATGATGCCGACGTTTGGGCGATAACCTTCTCGGTCTATCATGATTCGCCCCACTCTGTTTTTCAATGTGGTGGATTGTTCCACATTTCACCCCCACTGGAAAGACGCCAATCGCGCCATGCAGTAGAATCGCGCCCTCCAACCAGCACGATGAGTCATAAACATGCGCGTTTCACAATTTTTTATTTCCACTCTCAAGGAAGCCCCTGCCGAAGCCGAACTGCCCAGCCATCGCCTGATGTTGCGTGCGGGTTACATCCGCAAGCTCTCCAGCGGCTTGTACACCTGGATGCCCCTGGGCCTGCGCGTATTGCGCAAAATCGAAGCAGTCGTACGCGAAGAAATGAACCGAAGCGGCGGTATCGAGCTGCTGATGCCCGCCGTGCAACCCGCAGAACTGTGGCAGGAAACCGGGCGCTGGGATGTGTTCGGCCCGCAGATGCTGAAGATCAAGGACCGGCACAACAACCTGTTCTGCTTCGGCCCCACGCATGAGGAGGTCATCACCGACATCGCGCGGCGCGAAGTAAAGAGCTATCGCCAGCTTCCGCTTAATTTCTACCAGATCCAGACCAAGTTCCGCGACGAAGTACGTCCGCGTTTCGGCGTGATGCGAGCACGCGAGTTCATCATGAAGGATGCCTATTCCTTTCACAGCAGCTTTGAAAGCCTCGAACAAACCTACCGCGTGATGTACGAAACCTACACCCGCATTTTTACCCGCCTCGGCTTGCAGTTCCGCGCGGTAGCCGCAGACACGGGCGCCATCGGCGGCAGCGGCTCGCATGAATTTCATGTGCTGGCGGATTCCGGGGAAGATGCGCTCGCGTTTTGCCCGAACTCGGATTACGCCGCCAATGTCGAATTGGCGGAAGCCGTTGTGCCCGCAACAGTGCGACCCGCCGCCAGCGAAACCATGCTCGACGTATCGACGCCCAGCCAGACGACTTGCGAAGCCGTGGCCGCGCTGCTCGGCATCCCGTTGCAACGCACGGTCAAGCTGCTCGCTGTCATCGCCGGAGAACAATTGGTCATCCTGCTGATTCGCGGCGACCATAGCCTGAACGAAGTCAAGGTCAGCAAACTGCCGGGGCTCACCGATTTCCGCTTTGCCCGCGAAGACGAAATTCGTGCATTCTTCAATTGCCCCCCCGGATTTCTGGGCCCCGTCGGCATCGACCGCAGCAAGGCTCGAGTCATAGCGGATCGCTCAGTTGCAGTCATGAGCGATTTCGTCGCGGGAAGCAATAAACCGAAATTCCACACAGCCGGCATCAATTGGGCACGCGACCTGCCCGAACCCGACCTGGTCGCCGACATCCGCAATGTGGTGGCAGGCGATGCGTCGCCCGATGGCAAAGGAGTACTGGAACTGTGCCGTGGCATTGAAGTCGGCCATATCTTCCAGTTGCGCACCAAATATTCAGAAGCGTTGCAAGCCACCTACCTTGACGAGAACGGCAAAGCGCAGGTCATGGAGATGGGTTGCTACGGCATCGGCGTCTCGCGCATCGTGGCTGCCGCCATCGAACAGAATTTCGACGAGCGCGGCATCAACCTGCCGGCAGGCATGGCACCCTTCCAGGTCGCCATCGCACCCATCGGTATCAAGAAAAGCGAGGCAGTGCGCAATGCGGCCGAGCAACTCTATACAGAACTGACTGCGGCTGGTATTGAAGTGTTGCTGGATGACCGCGACGAGCGCCCCGGCGTAATGTTCGCCGACCTGGAACTGATCGGCATACCGCACCGCATCGTCATCGGAGATCGCGGATTGAAGGAAGGCAAGGTTGAATACCAGGGACGCAAGGACGAAGCGGCGCAAGCCATCCCCTTGCAAGATGTCGCCAAGCTCGTACAATCCAAAATATGCAACTAATCAAGGCACTCCATAAACCGTTGCGCTTGCTGCCGTTCCTGGCGGCGGGTTTATGTTTTGCAGCTGGCGCACACGCCGGCGCGCAAAAAGAAGAAGTGCTTTCCGCCAGCGTTCGCAGCATGTTGCAGCACGCAGTATCGGACCAGGCGGCGCCCAAGCTGGCCTTCTCCTCGCAACAGGAAGCACAGTTATGGCTGGACACCATGTCGCAACGGCTGGCCAAGCGCATCCCCGATGCGGCTTACCGTTTCGATTTATTGAGTACTGTGCACTACGAAGCCACCCGCGCCGGATTGGACCCACAAATGGTGTTGGGCCTGATTGAAGTGGAAAGCGGATTCAGGAAATATGCGGTGTCAAAGTCCGGTGCACGCGGCTACATGCAAGTGATGCCGTTCTGGACAAAAGCCATCGGCTCGGACAAGCAGGACTTGTTTCACCTGCGCACCAATTTGCGTTACGGCTGCACAATACTGCGCTACTACCTGGACCGTGAAAACGGGGATTTGTATCGCGCGCTGGGGCGTTACAACGGCAGCCTGGGCAAGCCTGAATATCCCAATATGGTAAAGGCCGCGTGGCACAGGCACTGGGCTAAACCGCCGCAGCAAATCATAACCGCGCGCAGCAACGGCTAAACGCACTTACTTCTTGCCGGTCTTGCTTTTAACGTAGGACTCCACGCTTGAACGCGACACCATTCCTTGTTGATAGCTGACCAGCTTGCCCGTCGGATCGTACAAATAAGAAGTTGGCAGAGCCTCCACGTCGCCGACCTGCGCAGCGAGGTCGTAATCACCGACAACAATGGGATAGCTGATTTTTTTCTTGGCCACGAATTCCACAACCGATTCACTGGTTGAATCCAGCGCCACACCAATCACCACCAGATCTTTATTCTTGTGCGCTTCGCTGAGCGAGATCAGGTCTGGAATCTCTTCCAGGCATGGCGGACACCAGGTTGCCCAGAAATTGACCAGCACCCACTTGCCGCGATAGTCCTGCAGGCGCTGTTGGTGTCCCTGCATATCCTTGAACACAAAAGATTCTGCGGACGCAGAAGCAGCCGTCACTGCGAGCGCAGCCAAAAACAGCGTCCGTAGAAAGTTATGCATCAGTGTTCTGCCTTTGCGTCGTGTTCATTATCGGACTCATCACTTTCATCATCCCCGCCGTGTTTACCTTCCGCCGCATGAGACCAATACAAGGCCAACGCGATCAACGCGATACTTGCACCCATGTAGACCAGGTCGATCGGCTGCGAGACGTGCATATTGATGGCTTCTTCAAACAGTGTCACGATCATGATCATCAGGATGACTTTGGCCAGACGCGATTTCAAATCATCCAGACTGTTGATCACCAATATCTTGCTGGATGCCTTGCTGCCGTGTGCTTGGTCAATATCGCTGATGAAAAGTTCGTACAGACCCAGGGAAAAAATCAGCAGCACCACGGCCAAAAGATAGCCGTCAACCACTTCCACAATATGCGACACCGTGCTGTCATGCAATAGCTTGCGTGCCTCATCCGTCATGCCCGCATCGGCATAGTGGAGTGTGTGCTGTACCAGCGTCACAACATCTACGGTCGCCATGTAAAAAATGGCAAAGCTCGCAAACAGACTGCCCAAAACGGCCAGGAAGATCACGAAACGGCTGTTCCACAAAGTGCCTTCGAGCAGAGTTTCAATAAATTTCAAGTCAACCTCCGGAGATAATCAGCCAGACAAAAATCAAAGCGGCGCGCATTAAAGCGCAAAAGCTCATGAGCAGCAATATGTTACGCGCTCTTATTCCATATATCCTGCAAGGTCATACCTTTCGGCTCGTTCAAACGCTTCTCCAGCGACGAAAACCAGGCCTTGATATCGCCGTCGTTCGCATGTTTTGGCAGTGTTGCAACATCCAGCAGGAATATTTTCAGCAATAGGCTCAGTTCCACCGCCTCTGGTGTTCGTACCATGCTCCAACCCGAACCGGCAAGTTTGCCCACGATCCTGGCGTGAACCAGTTTATCCAGGATGCGCTCAACATCGTCGTAGCCGATATGCAGATGCCGCGACAAGCTCGGCAGCGTTTGCACTTCGCCGTTGTTCAGCCCTTTATGCATCAACTTGAGTATGCCAACCGCGTAGTAAAGCTTCGCCGCCTGATCCAGACGCAGCGAATGGGTGCTGCGCCAATGTGATAGTGAAGCGGTGATGATCGCGCCGAACAGCACGGTGAGCCAGGAAAAATAGACCCACATCAGGAAAATCGGCACGCTGGCAAAGGCACCATACACCAGTTTGTATGTGGGAAAGTGCGAGATGTAGAAGGCGAACGCACGGTTCATCGATTCGAAAGCCACCGCTGCGATCAATCCACCAATAATAGCATGGCGTATCGGCACAAAACGATTCGGCACTACGCGAAACAGCAAGGTAAAGGCAGCCGTCGTCAGCATGAGCGGAATGAGCTTGATCGCATCCATGCTCAGCGACGGAATGCGCTGTGAATACTCGGCCGAAAACCCTACCAGCCAGGATGTGAGCGACAGGCTGCCACCAACCAATAGCGGCGCCAGCGTCAGTACCGACCAGTACACGAGTACCCGCTGCAACAGGCTGCGCGGACGGGATACACGCCAGATCATGTTGAATGCGTTGTCGATGGTCAGCATCAGCAACATGGCAGTGACCGCCAGGAACACCAGTCCCACGGCCGTCAGGCGCGAGGCGCTTTCCGCAAACTGCTCCATGTAGCCGGTAATGATCCTGCCGCCAGTTTCCGGCACCATGTTCATCAGGATAAATTCCTTGATGGGCGTGGAGAACTGGCTGAACGCCGGGAAGACTGAGAATAAGGTCAACGCGATGGTAATCAGGGGGACGACCGACAGCAGCGTGGTAAAAGTCAGGCTGGCCGCCATCTGCGTGCACCGGTCTTCCTGCAATCGCACCGTAACATAGCGCAAGAAGCGAAAGGAATCGACGACACCAAAATTGGGACGCTTCAAATTCGGAAGTTTCATAACACGGATTACTGAAATACAATGCCCTACATGATACCCGACAAAAGTTCACCGCAAGAAACCGCCCGCGCCGCGCGTCAATTATTGCGTGCCCACCGTTATGGCGCTCTCAGTACGTTGTCGAAAAAGTTCGACGGGCATCCGTTCGGCTCCATCACCCCATACCTGGTGGACCACGACGGAAGCCTGCTTATCCTCATCAGCACGCTGGCGGAACATACCAAGAATATCCAGAACGACCCGCGCGTCAGCCTCATCACGCACAATCAGGAAGATTCGCATATACAGACGCAGGGCCGCATCACCGTGGTCGGCACTGCCTCCCTGATCGCCGAACGCGAACAGGCCGGCAAACGTTATCTGCGTTATTTTCCCGAAGCACAGACTTACTTCGCCATGCACGATTTCTCGTTCTACCGCATCGTTCCGCAGGCATTGCGCTATATCGGCGGTTTCGGCGATATCCACTGGGTGAAAGCCGAAAAATACCGGGTTCCACCCAATACGCTTGCAGCAGAAGAGGATAAATTGCTCGGCACGATCAACGTCGGGCGCTCGACCGAGCATGGAATACTGATCGGCATAGACTGTGACGGCTTCGACCTGCGTGTGAACGAACGCACCGAACGCCGCGATTTCCAAACACTGGCGCTCGATGCTGCCCAGGCCCTAGCCTTGCTGCAGCAATAAAAAGGGCATCGCGCACGATGCCCTTCTGCCCTGCATATATCGTTTAACCGTCTCGTTACCCGCGCACGCCCCTGAGCTCTACGGATTGCTCGATCGAGCCTGGCGGCGTCTCCGTCACTGCATCCTGTTTCATCTTCTTTTGGGGATCAGCCTTATCCGCAACCAGCTTGGCCTTGCGTTCTGCTTTCTTTGCCGCCTTTGTTTTGGTCTTCTTTTTTGCTGCAGGTGCGGAATGCTGGATCGAATTCTTGTTCAACGCTGGTTCGGCGCTCACGCTTGAACCAACCGCATGTGCACTGCCTTGCAGCATGGTTCCCAATATAGCCAAACTGATTTTGCGTTTCATTTCAAGTCTCCTTAAAACGAGGCCCTCACACCTGTGGATGCGCGCGCTCTGCTCCTGTGTCCAGCTTGTTCAATGCATTCAGGTAGGCTTTGGCCGAGGCCACCACAATATCCGTATCTGCACCCTGCCCGTTGACCACGCGGCCGCCCTTGGACAAGCGCACCGTCACTTCGCCCTGCGCATCGGTGCCGCTGGTGATGTTGTTCACCGAGTACAGCTGCAATTCGGTTCCGCTGCGCACGATCTGTTCGATGGCCTTGAAGGTCGCATCTACCGGCCCGCCGCCTTGGGCATCGGCCTGATGCTCTTTGCCGCCAACGCTCATGACCACGCGCGCCACCGGCAACACGCCGGTTTCGGAATGCGCGCCCATCGCCACCAATCGATAATGCTCGCTCACTTGCATGGCTTCCTCGTCGCTTACCAATGCCTGCAAGTCTTCATCGAAGATCTCGTGTTTCTTGTCGGCCAGATCCTTGAAACGCGCAAATGCGGCGTTCACAGCGTCTTCCCCGTCCAGCACGATACCCAATTCCTGCAGGCGTGAACGGAAAGCAGCGCGACCCGAATGTTTGCCCATCACCATCTTGTTCGCGCCCCAGCCCACGTCCTCGGCACGCATGATCTCGTAAGTTTCACGGTGCTTGAGCACGCCATCTTGGTGAATTCCGGACTCATGCGCAAACGCATTGGCGCCGACGATGGCCTTATTCGGCTGCACCGGATAACCGGTGATGCTGGAGACCAGTTTGGAAGTCGGCACGATCTGCGTGGTGTCTATGCGCGTGTCGCAGGTAAAGATGTCGCGGCGCGTCTTCACCGCCATCACCACCTCTTCGAGCGAAGCATTGCCCGCACGTTCGCCCAGGCCGTTGATGGTACATTCCAGCTGGCGCGCGCCGTTCATCACTGCGGCCAGCGAATTGGCCGAAGCCATGCCGAGGTCGTTGTGGCAGTGCGTGGACCAGATCACTTTGCCGCTGTTGGGCACGCGCGCGATCAGTTGCTTGAAGCGCTCGCCCCACAACACGGGAATGCTATAGCCCACGGTATCCGGTACGTTCAGGGTAGTCGCCCCGGCCTTGATGACCTCGTCGAATATTCGCACCAGAAAATCCATCTCCGAGCGCACCGCGTCTTCCGCCGAGAACTCGACGTCGTCGGTGTATTCCAGCGCCAGCTTCACCGCCTTGACCGCATGCTCAACGACCTGATCCGGCGTCATGCGCAACTTCTTCTCCATGTGTATGGGCGAAGTGGCAATGAAAGTGTGGATGCGCCCGCTTTTGGCCGGTTTGATCGCCTCGCCTGCCGCGCGCACATCGCGCTCGTTGGCTCGCGCCAGCGAACACACGGTGGAATGCTCGATCACCTTGGCGATGCTGTGTATCGCGTCGGCATCGCCGGGACTGGCCGCCGCAAAACCGGCTTCGATCACGTCCACGCCCAGCTTTTCCAGTTGGCGCGCGATGCGCAACTTCTCTTCCTTGGTCATGGATGCGCCCGGGCTTTGCTCGCCGTCGCGCAAGGTGGTGTCGAATATGATTAGTTTGTCAGTCATTTATGTTCCATCGCAATTGTCATTCACAGCCCAAACCAACCGAGCCGCCTGCACTTATATTTATAATGTGGGTTAGCTTGCGCGTGAGCGCACTTCCGACACATTACCGACGAAGTCGGCAGTTTGCGGGACGAAGTAGCGAAATGTGGCGTGAGAAGTGCATGCGAAGGAATATAGCGGCTTTTATTTGGGGCTGCAACAAATCCGGGATTCTGGGCTCCAAGAACCTGTCCAATAAATCCCCTGCAAGGCAGTAAATACGGCGATCTTCAACCGATGTCCCCGCAGCTCGCTTATTTCCGGCTGCCACGCCGCGTCAATCCCTATACTTCTGCACCAAGTCCACCCGCTTCAGATACGCATCGCGCGCGATCTGCACGTCTTCCAGAAAATGCGGCAACTCTTTCAGCAACAAGGCCTGCGGACCATCTACAAGCGCTTGCGGCGGGGCGGGATGAAAATCCACCAGCACCATGTTCGCCCCGGCCAGCACGCCTTGCGCGGTGACGTGCATGATATCAAGGATGCCGTCGGGAGAGGCGGCGCGCGTGCCAACGGAATGCGAAGGATCTACGCAAACAGGCATGCGCGTCAGGCGCTTCACCACCGGCACATGGGCGAAGTCGACCAGGTTGCGGTGAGGATCGCCCATATTGGTTTTCATACCGCGCAAGCCAAACACGACATTGCGGTTGCCTTCGGACGCCAGGTATTCCGCGGCGTTCAGCGATTCGTCGAGGGTGATGCCGAAGCCGCGCTTGAGCAGCACAGGAAATTGCTGCTGGCGACCGACGATCTTGAGCAGCTCGAAATTTTGCGTGTTGCGCGTGCCGATCTGCAGCATCACGCCCGTCGGGTTGCCAGTCCGGTGCAACGTCTCAGCAATTTCGTTCAGGTGCGACTCATGGGTGATCTCCATGGCGATCACCTTGATACCGTATTTGCCGGCCAACTCGAACACGTACGGCAGGCAGCTCTTGCCGTGCCCCTGGAACGCATACGGACTGGTGCGCGGCTTGTATGCACCCATGCGGGTGCACACCTGCCCGCTGTCGCGCAGGGCACGCAGCATGATTTCCACATGCTCCGCGTTGTCCACTGCACAAAGTCCGGCAAACACATTGAGCGTGTCCTGCCCGAAACGTACGCCGTTATATTCGAAGTAGGCTGGACGCGTATCGTCCTTGTGGCGCCCGAGGATGCGATATTCCTGCGACACTCGGACCACACGCTCGACGCAGGGTAAGGTCCGCATGTCTTCTATATCCAGCGCTTTGGTGTTGCCGATGAGATATATCTCGGTTAGCGTCTGCTCCGAGCCGCGTTCGGTGTGCACACGCGTCTGCACACCTTGCAGACCCGCCAGATGGGCCATCAATTGCCGGTATTCGGCGCTCTCCGTTTGCGTGTTTGCATCCAGGATCAGGATCATGTGCGTTCCTTTATCGTAGAGCTCGCGTCAGGCGAATTCTGAAACAACGGGTATCGGATCGACGACCAAGGCGTATTACGCCTGTCCCCACTGCGAAATCATTTGAACTGAGACCGGAGTATTCCCCATTGCTGCGGCCATTGCGCCATCGGATCGCGGGTGAAACCGCTCTTGCCGAACTGGTTCCAGCGCCCGACGACGAAGCACAACAACAGGTTGGCATGGGCGCCGATGTCGTCGTCGGCTGCCAATACACCCTGCGTGTCGGCGATGCGCAGTGCTTGCTTGAGAGTGGATTCGATACGGTCGAGGAACTGGTTGATGCGCTGTTGCAGGCGCTCATCTTCATTCACCAGCGCATCGCCGATCAGTACGCGCGTCATGCCGCGATTCTTCTGGGCAAAGCCAAGAAGCAATGCGAGGATCCCTTCAACCTGCTTCATCCCATCCTGTTCTTCGGTCGCGATCTTGTTGACCAGGCCGAACACGGTCTGTTCGATGAACTCGATCAGTCCTTCGAACATCTGCGCTTTGCTGGCAAAGTGGCGATAAAGTGCCGCTTCGGACAGGTCTAGCCGTGCCGCCAGCGCTGCCGTGGTGATCTTCTCGCCCTTCGGCTGCTCCAGCATCACGGCGACAGTTTGCAGGATCTGTAATTTTCTTTCGCCCGGTTGTTTGGCTGCCATATTCTTCTCCCTTTATAGTTTGGAAACTGCACGCGGCAGGTCCAGTACATCGCGTATTTTTACGTCCACATAACTCGGCGCACGCAGCGCATCGCTCACCCACACGGTATGCATCCCCAAGCGCTTGGCAGTGAACAGATTTTCTGCGCTATCTTCCACCATCACGCACTGTGCGGCCTGCAATCGATGCTTGCGCAACAAAGCGCGAAATCCGGCGGACTGCGGCTTGGGTCGATAGTGCGCATGCTCGATCGCGAACACATCGTCGAACAGATCATCCACCAGCAACAATTTCAACACTGCATTTGCATAGCCAAGCGGCGCATTGGAGAACACCAGTTTTTTGCCCGGTAGCTGCCGCAGCACCTGGCGCAGACGCGGTTGGCGCAGCACCATTTTCGCCAATGCAGGAAACTGGTGCGTGTGCGACAAAAAGTGATCCGGGTCGGTGCCGTGGTGCTTCATCAAGCCGCTGAGCGTGGCGCCATAGCGTTGCCAGTAATCCACACGCAGTGCATTCGCTTCAGCCTCGTCCAACTGCAAGTATTTCTGCAAATACGCAGTCATGCTGCGGTTGATGTGCGGAAAGATGTGCGGCGTCGCATCATGCAAGGTGTTGTCGAGGTCGAATATCCAGACTCGCGATTGCATCACTTGCTCTTGATGAGCGTACCCACCCCTTCGTCAGTCAGGATTTCGAGCAGCAGCGCATGCTCAACCCGTCCGTCAATGATATGTACCGAACGCACACCGCCGCGTGCCGCATCCAGCGCAGAGCCGATCTTGGGTAGCATGCCGCCGGACAGCGTCCCGTCCGCCACAAGATCGTCAATCTGTTTCGGTGTCAGCCCGGTGAGCAGCTTGCCGTTCTTGTCCAGCACGCCAGGCGTATTGGTCAGCAGCACCAGCTTCTCCGCGTGCAGCACCTCAGCCAGCTTGCCCGCCACGACGTCGGCATTGATATTCAATGTTTCGCCGTCCGGCGACACGCCAATGGGCGCGATGACCGGAATGAAATCGCCGGAATCGAGAAAGGTGATGATGGAAGGATCGATCTTGTTGATATCGCCGACCAGGCCGATGTCCAGCATCTTGCCCGGCTCGTCCGTACTTTCCAGCAGCATCTTCTCGGCCCGGATGAAGCTGCCGTCCTGTCCGGTCAAGCCCACCGCCTTGCCGCCGTAGCGGTTGATCAGGTTGACGATGTCCTTGTTGACCTTGCCCAGCACCATCTCGACCACATCCATCGTCTCTTCGTCGGTGACGCGCATGCCCTGGATGAACTCGCCCTTCTTGCCGACCTTTTGCAACAGGTCGTTGATCTGCGGTCCGCCACCGTGGACAACCACCGGATTCATGCCGACCAGCTTGAGCAACACCACGTCGCGCGCGAATCCTTCCTGCAGCTTGGGATCGGTCATGGCGTTGCCGCCGTACTTGATGACGATGGTCTTGTCGAAGAAGCGCTGGATATAGGGCAGCGCTTCGGATAGCGTATGAGCTTTCTGGGCGGCGGTGGCGACGGTCAGTGGCATGTGGATTCCTTCAAAATTCTGCGCGCATTCTACCGCATCCAAAAACGAAACGGGCGGCACCGGACCGCCCTTTAGCGTAAAAGTCAGCGCTTACTGGATGACCAATTTCTTGGTCCCGGCGACCATCTTCTTGGGTGGCATCAATTCCGGCACGCCAGGCGAGGAGATGAAAAAAGGCGGCATACAGCCGCCCTTCTCTTGCCAGATTCCGCACACATTACTGGTGGTCTTTTACGGTCGGATCGTTGTAATGCTGGTAGCTCAGCTCAAGTGCCCTTACTTCCGCCTGGGTATTGACCACAACCTGTTTGCCTCCGACTTCCAGCACCAAAGCCAGTGGAACATGATCCCCTTCATTCAAAGCCTGCTTCAAGCCGACTAAAGTAATAAATGTCCCGCGCGAACCGAAAAGGGTAGTGCTATGCGCATCCAGTTTCATGCTGTCAACCTTCTCGGTCTGCAACTTGCCATGGCGCATCACCACAGTTTGTATCTCGCCCGCGTTGGCGACAGGACTGCTGACCGACAGCAATCGCGCCGGTTTGGTAACCGTGAGGTTCATCTGCACCGTGACGGAGGTCTGCCCCGGAACGCTCTCGCGCATCCAGACCCTGTCCGCAATCACATCGTTCGCGCCGGCCCAGGCATTGCATGCCAACAACAAACCTGCCACCGAGACTAGTTTGCGCCACATGGTTTGCTCCTAATGTTGATGTTGGTGCCCTTGTTCGTTCGCGGTATCCAATGGTTTGATAACCGCCAGTACCCGAATGAGTGTTGTATGTCCATCCGCAAATTTCACCGTCAGCGCAAACGGCAGTTTACGTCCCGCCTTCAGAGGTTTTTTCAAACCGAGCAGCATCAAATGGTTCCCGTCTTCTCCCAAGTTAACGGGAGTTTTTGCAGGGAGCGGCAATGATTCCAGCGCGCGCATCTTCATCACGTCGCCCTCCATGACCATACTGTGTATCTCCCCGCTCTGCGACGATCCGCTCTCCACGCCGATCAGAGACGCATCCTGTTTGCTGGTGATGGTGAGCTGTATCGACGCGTTATCCTGCCCCGGAGCAGTGGCTCGAGTCCATGCCTTGCTTACTTTCACTTCTTCGGCACAGGCAGGTGCAGCAACCAATATCGCCAACAAACTCGCACACAGAAACTCTTTCATGTTTTCTCCTGAATATAAAAGCGGGACATACTTTGCAATGCGGCGCAGCATTTTAGCCTGATTCTCCAATTAATATGCAACGCCAGTCACATCAACAAGTTGCGTTGATATTCATGGAATTCTCCATTTATTGGATAGCTTGAAATCAATATTAGGCCGAACATTTCAGCCTGCTTGTACAAAAAATACCGGGCGGGCGGGCTAGAATTTCACCGTCAAGCTCGTATTAATCGAGCGCCCCATTCCCGGAACGAGCGTCCCATACGGCACTCCAGTACCCATGGTGGCTCCTTGACCAACATATGCACCACCCAGCGGTGATGTGTAGAACTTGTTCAGCAGGTTTTCCAGCCCGACATCCAATCGCGCCTGCTTCCATTCGTAGCTGCTGTAAAAATTGAGCAAGCCATAGCCGCCGGTCCTGATTTCTTTTCTCACTGCCTGAACTTTCGTCTTGGCCGCGACCAGTTTCGCCTCGATACTGTTGGTCCAATTGCCGATGCGCTGTTCGACGGCCAATTTCAGGTTCGCTGGCATGATGTTGTACAGATTGTCTCCTGTCGTCAGATTCTTGCCGTTTACATAACTCAATACGCCCGACGTACTAAAGCTGCCGTAGTTCCTCATTGTTGCCAGCACCATGCGTCCGGAAATATCCGCGCCATAGAGACGAGCAGTTTGATTGGTCAGGCTAAGGTTAACAAACCCGTCAGTTCTAACCGCACACGTTGGGCAAGCGACGGCATCGATATAATTTTCAACACGGGTGTAGTAAGGCGAAATTTTCGCTTCCCAAACTTCCTTCGCCGCATCATGCCAGGTGCCTGCCATGCTCAGGGTATGCGCAACTTCCGGTTTCAAATTCGGATTGCCCACATAGCCGTTACCGTCGCCGAACCAGTTGTTCATGTTCAACACCATGGTACTTTTGTTCGACCATGTGTACCGCTCGTACAAGTTCGGCGAACGCGTTTTCATGGCATAGCCTGCCTCGTACGCCTGATTCGCGCCGGGTGCGTAGCGGGCCAACGCAGTCAAATCGAGGTTGTTGTCCGTGCGTTGATGGTCAAGGGCATTGAAAGCATTGGCGGTGGCCAGATAGGTCGCCGAGGTGTTATAGCCCTGTATCGTTCCCGTATTCATTTTTACCGTTTCGCTGCGTACCCCCAGTTGACTGATCCATTGCGGATTCCAGCGTGCTTCCCATTCGGCAAACACATCGAAACGGTCACGCTGGCCGTTGTTGATGTTCCAGAAGGTGTTCGGCGACATCCCGCCGGTACCGGAAGCCGACCACCAGTCGTTCAAACGATAACGCTGGTATTCGCTCCCCAGCCTGAGGATATCCTGCTCGGACAGGGCAATGTCTGCCTTGACCAATGCGCCTGTATTCCTGCCCTTGGTTTCCATCGGCATGCCCGGGGCCGTGCCGTAAACAAATTGCTTGTCTTCAAGAAAATTCATTCGATGGTGGGTATTTTCGTTATAGACGCGCGTCTCCAGAACACCCCATTGATATTGGCCCGTATAACGAAGATTGGCCTGTTTGCTGTTATTGCCGGTCATGTCCATGCGCTGATTCGGAAAGCCCTGGTAAGGAATCTCCTGTAAACCCAGCTTCAGTTCAACCAGATCGTTCTCATGCCGCAGCGCAAAACCGACTGACTGATTATTGGCTTGATACGACGAAGAGCCCACTTCGTTACCATCCAGCCAACCACGTCCCGTTGCGGCCGGTCCGGCTGCCTTGAAATTCTGTGCCGCCGTGTAATTGGCGGATTTCACCGTCGAACCGGCATACATCACGCTCAGATTTTCGCTGGCGATCGTTGCAGCCAGATTGGCACCTTGCGCATTGCCGTTACTGCGATACAACACACCGACCTGCCCCTTGAGCAAAGTACCCTGCCCTTCTTTGGCGAATTCCGGCGCTTGCGAATTCACCTGTATCGTTCCGCCTATGCTGTCCCCGCCCACGCTGACCGGTGTGATACCGGCATACACGCTGATGCTGCCAACGCTGGACGGATCAATGTAGGACAAGGGCGGATTCATGTGGTTGGCACAAGCGGAGATCAAATCCATTCCGTCCACTTTGACGCGCACGCGGTCGTCCGCCATGCCATGTATCACCGGCAGACTGGAAACACCGCCCGCACCATAAAAACTGACACCCGGCTGTCCATCGAGCAATTTTGCCGTGTCGCTGGTATTGGTACGTTTGCGTTCCAGACTGTTCTGGTCCAGCCCCGACTCGTCAGGGCGCGGGCAGTGGCAGGAGCTTTTCTGCCCTGACTTCAACCTCCTGCATCGTCTCCGTTTCAACAGCAAAAGCACAGGGAGCGACGGCCAACGCAACGGCCGCCACGCGTATTTTCAACTTCAAGTTCATTGCAGTTTCTCCGAATATTGACGGTGGGTAATGCCGCGGCGATTGTATGGAAATATTTTTCCGCGGCCCTGCGGCATATTGCCGCACCCCTTGTGCAGAACGACTCCGGTAGAATCTGCCCTCATGAACTCCTCATTGCTCGCCTCACAGACCGGTCATTCGCATCTGCGCAGGTTGTTCCTGCTGCGTTGCGGAACCATCCTGGCCCAGTTCGCGACGCTGATCCTGGTGCACCGTTTCCTGAGTACCGATTTCGCATGGACGCCGATGCTGGGAGCAGTCTGTTTTTTGACGCTGGTAAACCTGTTGACCTGGTGGCGGCTGGCACTGGATTTTCCGGTGGGCCATCTGGAGTTGTTTCTGCAACTGGGCGTGGACGTACTGGAACTGACTGTGCTGCTGTATTACAGCGGCGGATCGACCAATCCTTTTGTCTCGCTTTACTTGTTGCCACTGGTGATTGCCGCCGCGACGCTGCCGCGGCGCCTTACCTGGGGCATGGCCGCGCTGACGCTGACATGCTACAGCCTGCTGATGGTGTGGTATGTGCCGTTACCCTTTGAAGGACATTCACAACACCTGCCTGCTGCCGCGATGCAGGAGATGGATCATCTTCATCACAATATGGACATGACCATGTCCCCGTCCGCAACCGCCGGAGCCTTGCCGCTGGAAGAGGCGTTCAATACGCATGTCCTCGGCATGTGGCTGGGCTTTGTCATCAGCGCATTGGTCGTGGCTTATTTCGCCGTGGAAATGGCGCGTGAAGTACGCGTCCGCGATGCACAACTCAACCGGGTGCGAGAGGAAATACTGCGCAACGAACGTATCGTGTCACTGGGCACCCAGGCCGCCGGCGCTGCCCATGAACTCGGTACGCCGCTGTCGACCATGTCGGTCGTTATCGGCGAGATGCGCCGCGATTGTTCCGACCCCGAAAATCAGGATAACCTGTACATCCTCAACGAACAGGTACGCAACTGCAAACGCATTCTCGATTCACTGCTCGCGCACGCGCAGGAGACCAGCAGCGAATTGTCGCTGGAAGAGTTCATTCGCACCGTCCTGGACGAATGGCAACTGTTGCGCCCAACCGTGCAGTACCGTTTTCAGGTCAAAGGTATCCAGCCTTCGCCGCGTATGCGTGCCGATCTTGCGTTGCGCTCGGCCTTGCTGAATCTCCTGAACAACGCTGCCGACGCCTCTCCCGACGAAATGGATATTTTGCTGCTCTGGAACAACGAGAGCCTCAAGCTGGAAATACAAGACCACGGCCCCGGCCTCACATCCGAAGCCGCCGCCCGCGCCGGCTCTGCCTTCTTCACTACCAAACAGGAAGGACGCGGCCTGGGTCTGTTCCTCGCCAATGCCACGCTGGAAAGACTCGGTGGCAGCGTAAGCCTGTCCAACCGTGAAGGAGGCGGCGCGACGACTGAAGTGACTCTGCCGCTGGCGAAGGTGTCGATATGATCCAAGTGGAAAAACCTTCATTGTTGCTGGTGGATGACGACGCGACATTCCGCACAGTATTGTCGCGTGCACTGGACAAGCGTGGCTTCGCGGTGACCGGCGCGGATAGTGTCGAACAGGCGCTGCCACTGGCTACAGCCAACCCGCCGGAATTCGCCGTGCTGGACCTGAAGATGAATGGTGCCTCGGGACTGCTCCTGGTGCAAAAGCTGCACGAACTCGATCCTGCCACGCGCATCGTGATGCTGACCGGGTACGCCAGTATCGCCACCGCAGTGGAAGCAATCAAGCTGGGGGCAACACAATACCTGTCCAAACCCGCCAATGCCGATGAAATCGTCGCAGCCTTTGGCCACAATGCGCGCACCGATATTCCATTTGAAGCCCAACCCGCATCGGTTGAACGCCTGGAATGGGAGCATATCCAGCGTGTACTGCACGAAAACGGCGACAACATCTCCGCCACCGCACGCATCCTTAACATGCACCGCCGCACCTTGCAGCGCAAGCTGTCGAAACGCCCCTCGGGTCTCTAGCACCTGCCGTCACCACCGCTGTTTGCCTGGCCGCGTTCGGGTTAGAATGGCCCGACAACAAGTTGGCGAAAAATCCAATAACAAATAATGATGAACGATAAACGCGTCGACCTGAGAGCGGCGATCCTTAATCTGGACAGTCTGCCCACCATGCCGCTGGTGGCTCAAAAAATATTGCGGCTGCCGCTGGATACGCTGGCAGGTGAACAGCAACTGCTGAAGCTGATCGAACAGGATCCCCAGATTTCGGCGCGAATTATCGGCCTTGCCAATTCACCGTTGTTCGGCTCCCCCAATAAAATAACTTCGATCAGGGATGCTGCCATGATGCTCGGCATCAACCGCGTCAAGTCGGTTTCAGTCGGGATCGCGGTGATGTCGACACTCACGCGTCACCCGACCGGTCATATGAATGTCCAGCACCTGTGGTTGCACAGTCTGGGTATCGCGCTGGCGATGTGTACTCTTGCACACGCCATGCCGAGCCGGGGCCGACCACTGGACGACAAGATATTTTTTGCCGGTTTGCTGCACGACATCGGCTTCATGGTGCTCAACTACATTGACCCGGTCCGTAGCGACCTGCTGCAATCAAGATTGGCAGCGACACCTGAGCGCACGGTCAATGAGATAGAGGCCGAAACAATTGAAATCGGGCACGGCGAACTGGGCGCGGAACTGGCCCGACACTGGGATCTGCCGGTTGCTATCGTCGCTGTGCTGCGTTATCACCATACGCCCGCCTGTGCCGGAGCGCTTGACGGGCAACCTTCGATATCCCTGCTCAATCTTGCGGAAAAACTGCTGCCCGCATTCGGCATCCCGGAACATGTGGCACCCGATATCACCGAGCAAGATTGGCTCGTTCTGGGCATCGATCCTGCTCGTGCAGAAGAGCTGGCGTTATCCGTCCGGCAACAGGCTGAACAGGCAACAATCGTCGCGACTACGTTATAATCCAACCTCAACGCGGCACTACCTCAACTCGACACCACCTTATGAACGCACCCATTGATCTCCGCCATGCTGTTCGCAACCTGAATTCCTTACCTGCATTGCCAGTCATTGCGCAGAAGCTGATGGCGCTCAAACTGGACAGTGAGGAAGGCGAAAAGCAAATGATGTTGCTGATTTCGCAAGACCCGATGATCTCTGCCAAGATCATCGGCCTGGCAAACTCCCCGTTGCTCGGTACAACGCGGCATATTGCTGCCGTGCGAGATGCTGCCATGCTGCTCGGATTGACCAGAGTGAAATCGGTCGCCACCGGCATCGCTGTCATGTCGCTGGTGACCAAACCCATCGGACGCTTCGACCCGCAAGAGTTGTGGCTGCATAACATGGCTGTAGCCTTTGCCATGTTGCCGGTGGTGCGTGCCATGCCTGCCAGGAACCGCCCGCAGGACGACCAGATATTCCTCGCCGGGATGCTGCATGACATCGGTTATCTCGCGCTGGCGCATCTCGATACCCAGCGCAGCGACGATCTGCATACGCGCTTCGTTATCGAGCCGGATAGACTTGCCATCGAAGTGGAACGCGAACTGTTGGAAGTGACGCATGATGAATTGGGGGCGGAGTTGGCCAAACACTGGAATCTGCCGAGCGAGGTCGTTGCGGTCATTCGCTACCACCACACTCCAGATGTGTCTGAAGCAACCGAAGGACAACCCTTGGTGCGCATCTTGAACATCACCGAGAAGCTGCTTCCTCTGCTCGGATTGCGTGAATTTGTCGGGAACTATGTTGCCCCGGAAGAGTGGGCGGCACTAGGTATAGATCCAAATCGTGCTGACGAAATTACCGAACAGGCTATCGAACAGGCAAATCAGGCAGCGCAGTTCGCCAGCTCGTTCAACTGACGTTATAGACCTGCTTATTGATCGACTCATTCAGTTCGGTGAGTGCGATCAATACCCGGCGCAAGGCCTGGGACAATTCACTCTTGCGGATATGTTCCGCCGCAATCCAGCTCCCGGCATGTACCATTGCCAGCACGTCAGCAGCATGCCGACGGAATTCCATATGTGCTTCGTGCAAACGGGTGAATGAACGCAACTGACCGAAACGCGATGCGCCGCTCCCTGTCAACCAGTTTTCCAACTCGCAACTCTGCCCGAACTCTGCAAGATCGGGCTTGGATTCATGCAATTCGCCAAGCACAAAGTCTTTAATCCGCCCAAAAAACAATACATGCGATTCCGCAACATCCACGAAATTTATCCCGACTGCATCGGCAGCTTGCGTTTGATCGACGCGATTCGGCGGCTTGCCGATTTCTTGCCCGATTTTCTCGCTTGCGAATTGCATTTCACGCTCCTTGGCTGTTCCTATTGGATGGCCTTTTTATCCCCGACCAGATGCGAAGACAATATGCCGTAAGTACTAGACCGTACCTATGCCCACCCCCGATCTATCTATACCTTCGCTAGTCCTTCGACCGAGGAAGCGCGTGCTTGCTATAATCCGTGCATTGCCACCCGGTCGACCCCCACATGAAATTCGTACTGATATTTCTATTCACACTTGTCCCCACGCTGGTATTTTCGCAAGAACAAACTTCTTCACAACCCATCCTCGCTGCCAATTCGTATTCGCTATATGACTACACCAGCGGACAATTTCTGGTTGAACAGAACGCAAACGCGCACGTACCGCCTGTTCAACTAACAAAACTGATGACGGCTTATGTCGTGTTCGATGCGATCAAGCAGGGCAAGCTTTCGCTCACCCAACGCATCATCCCTTCGGCCTATGCAACTCGCATGCAGACGGAAGAATCGCGCATGTATTTGAATGCGGGCAAGGAAGTGACGGTGGAGGAATTGCTGCGCGGCTTGATCGTACAATCCGCAAACGACGCAGCGCGAGTGCTGGCAGAAACGTTGGCCAATCACGAGATGGCATTGGCGGACAGCATGAATAACGAAGTACAGCGCATGGGACTGAAAAACACTCATTTCGTCAATGCCACCGGCCTGCCCGACGCGCAACATTACAGCAGCGCACATGATCTGGCATTGATCGCCGCGGCGCTCATCAGGGATTTTCCCCAGTTCTACTACATCTATTCGCAGCGCGAATATCAATATAACGGCATCAACCAGTTCAATCGCAACCGCCTGCTATGGCTGGACCCGTTCGTCGATGGCATGGCAACGGGCAATAACGAAACGGACGAGTTTTACCTGGTTGCGTCGGCCAAGCGCGACCAGCACCGCCTGATTTCCGTGGTGATCGGCACTGCCACGGACAAACTGCGCAGCAGCGAAAGCCAGCGCCTGTTGAATTACGGCTTTCAGAACTTTGAAACCATCAAGCTTTATTCCAAAGAACAAGCCGTGAGCAACAAACGCATCTGGAAAGGCACGTCGAAAAGTCTGGACATCGGTTTCCTTGCTGACCGTTACATCACCCTTCCCAAGGGCCAGCGCGGGGCACTCAAGGCCACGCTGGAAACGAGGCAGCCGATGGTGGCCCCGATCGACAAGGGACAGCCGGTCGGCACACTGCATCTGATGCTGAACGAAAAACCCTATATTGATCTTCCGCTGGTTGCGCTGGATGACATACCTTTGGCCAACGTATTCTCGCGTGGGGTCGACAACATCAGGCTGCTGTTCCAGTAAGGAGCAACATATGACAATCTATCTGAATGGCTCTTTCATGCCGATCGCGGAAGCCAGGATATCGGTACTGGATCGAGGCTTCATCTTCGGCGATGGCGTATACGAAGTTATTCCCGTGTATTCGCGCCGCGCCTTCCGCCTGGCGGAACACCTCAAGCGTCTGCAGCACAGCCTGGACGGGATCAGGCTGGCGAATCCGCACAGCGACAGCGAATGGACGAACATTCTCCACGGCATGATCGAACGCAACGAACCTGAAGACCAGTACCTTTATCTGCACATCACGCGCGGCGTTGCCAAGCGCGATCATGCCTTTCCCCAACCGCCGGTGGCGCCGACCGTATTCGTGTTGAGCAATCCGCTCACCACACCTGCTGCTGAACAGCTGCAAGACGGCGTCGCCTGCATCACCGTTGCTGACAATCGCTGGCTGTGCTGCGACATCAAGGCGATTTCCCTGTTGCCGAATGTGCTGCTGCGTCAGGCCGCCGTTGCAGCGGGCTGCGCCGAAGCCATTCTGATCCGCGACGATAGCTTCCTCACCGAAGGTGCGGCCAGCAATATCTTTGCGGTGAAGAATGGCAAGCTGCTCGCGCCGCCGAAAGACAATCTCATGCTTCCCGGCATCACTTACGATGTGATCCTTGAACTCGCCGCCGCCAACGGAATCCAATATGAGGTCCGCAGAGTCATGAAATCCGAATTGTCCAACGCAGATGAGCTGTTGCTCACCTCCAGCACCAAAGAAGTACTAGCGATCACCACTCTGGACGGAAAACCAGTCGGCAACGGCAAGCCTGGCGCAATGTTTACGAAGCTGCACCAGTTGTATCAGGCATTCAAACGGGATGTAATGCGCAAATGATCGATCCAAACGAATCCCTCATCGAATACCCCAGCGACTTTCCGCTCAAGATATTTGGCGAAGCCCGGCCAGATTTCGCGGCGACCATCGCCAAGGTCGTATTGGCGCATGCGCCGGACTTTGACAGCGCCAGCATCGAAACGCGCAACAGCAGCAACGCCAGGTATGTGAGCCTAACCTGCACCATCCGCGCCACGTCGCGCGAACAGCTGGATAATCTGTACCGCGACCTGAGCAGCCACCCCATGGTTAAAATGGTGTTATAGGGAGGTTACGAGCAGCCATGCAACATCCATCTCTCCATATCAAAGCTTTGGGCATGGTCGATTACGAATCGACCTGGCGTGCCATGCAAAGCTTCACTAACGAGCGCACCGCCGACACGCTGGACGAGATTTGGCTGGTGCAGCACCCGCCCACCTACACGCAGGGCCAGGCGGGAAAGCCGGAACACCTGCTGAATCCAACCGATATCCCGGTGGTGAAAGATCGATCGCGGCGGACAGATCACCTATCACGGTCCAGGCCAGATCGTCGCCTACCTGCTGCTGGACCTGCGCCGCTGGAAGATCAATGTGCGCGAACTGGTGCGCCTGATGGAACAAGCCGTGATCGACCTGCTTGCGGAATATGGCGTTGCTGCGGAAGGGCGCGTAGATGCTCCCGGCGTATACGTCGGCGATGCCAAGATTGCCGCACTGGGTCTCAAGATCAAAAAAAGCTGCAGTTACCACGGCCTGTCCTTCAACGTCGACATGGATCTTTCGCCGTTCGACAATATCAACCCTTGCGGTTACGAAGGATTGCGCGTCACACAGGCCGTTGAGCTCGGCATCACCGTGCCGCTGGAAGAGCTGCAAGCTCAACTCACGCAGAATCTGGTGCACGGCTTGCAGCGCCACTTGGACGCGCAACGCTTACTAGAGCAGTGACCCAGATTCGATCAACAGCCGCCACTGCATCAGATATCCAGATTTTCGTCCTGTTCCGAACGTGCAAATTCACCAACGCGGTGCGCAGAGCAACGTCATGGTGCGGATTTATTCGTGTAGCAATTTCACACCCAAGATAAGCTATTGATAATTCGTATTATATAAATTGGCACGCTGCTTGCTGACTAGTTAACTGAAAGTGATGCAGGTGCGTTTTCTGCTGCTTTCATGTTTCTCCTCCCCCACTTGGGCATCCTCCTGGATGCCCACTTTTTTCCTGGACGGTGAGTCTTATATGAATCGCAGCGATCTGATTGCCAAGTTGGCTGAGTCAACACCAAACCTGCAAACCAAAGATGTTGAGCTTGGAGTAAAAATCATCATAGAAAAACTGGCCTCTACGATCGCGAATGGAAGTCGAATAGAAATTCGCGGTTTTGGCAGCTTTGGATTGAATTACCGCAAACCACGCCACGGGCGCAACCCGAAGACTGGCGCAAAGATCTTAGTTGCAGCCAAGTACCATCCGCGCTTTAAGCCCGGAAAAGCGTTAAAAGAACTGCCCATACAAGGTGGACGATGAAACAGAAATATTCCAAATTGCTGGAGGTTTTCCACTTGCTGATAAACGCCACCATGTCCCTGATCGCGGCAGTCGGTGGCCGACTCAATCGGCCCACCGATCTAATGTTGGGATGAAATCCTGAAAATTCCCCTCGCACTGCGAATTTCGTCCTTTTCCTGCATCCACTAAAACAAACTCTGCTGCCCGCTTCTGTTTGGCTTGATGAAGCGTGTCGTATCCAAAATGCTTTCCTCGCGATTGAACCCGATCCTGTCGCACGCGAGCTGAAAGCGCTTCGCCAACAACTGTGCGAACAAGCCATTGCCGCTAAAGCGTGTGCCAAATTCCGGATCGTTCTCGCGTCCGCCGCGCATCTCGCGCAAGCGGCTCATCACATGCTCGGCCTTCAACGGGTAATGCGTGCTGAGCCAATCCTTGAACAAATCTTTCACCTCGTATGGCAGGCGCAACAAGGTGTAAGCGGCTGTACGTGCACCATGTTCATGTGCGGCTTGCAGCACATTCTCCAGTTCAGCATCGGTCAGAAAGGGAATCACCGGCGCAACCAGTACTCCGCACGGCACACCCGCGTCGTTCAGGCGCCGGATGGCTTGCAGCCTGCGGCGTGGCGATGCAGCGCGCGGTTCCATTTTGCGCGCCAGTTCCGTATCCAGCGTAGCAACGGAGATGAATACCTGTACCAGATCGTCGCGTGCAAGTTGCGCGAGCAAATCAAGGTCACGCTCGATCAGCGCCGATTTGGTGACGATGGAAAGCGGATGCCTGCATTCCGCCAGTACCTCCAGAATCTGTCGCGTAATCTTCCATTCGCGCTCGATGGGTTGATAGGGATCGGTGTTGGAACCCAGTGCGATGGGAGAACATTGGTAAGAAGGCTTTGCCAACTCAGCGCTCAACAGCTTCGCTGCATCCGGCTTGGCAAACAGTTTCGTCTCGAAATCCAGCCCCGGCGAAAGATTCAGGTAAGCATGCGAAGGACGCGCATAGCAATAAATGCAGCCATGCTCGCACCCGCGATATGCATTCAACGAATAATCGTACGGCAAGTCTGGCGAATCCTGGCGCTGAATCACGCTCTTCGCCTTCTCCACCGTCACCGTCGTCCTGAACGGCGGCAATTCTTCCTCCGCCCTATCCCAGCCGTCGTCCACACGCTCGCGCGCCACGCTCTCGAAGCGTCCCTCGATCTGCAGCGTCGCGCCACGGCCTTTTGCTACTTCATATTTCACTTGATCCTTGCCTGCTCGCAGCTTTGCGAGCGCCTCTTCAATCGATTTTTCCCGCACAGAACGTTCGTTCTGTTGCAACTATATGGCGCAAAGGGAGGCCTGTCAAACCGCGCATGATCTGGAATTTGATCCAGTTGCGCGCATCCGCACACCACCGGTTTTCTTCAAGATGAATCAACGGTCCAGCCAAAGCCGGTAAATTTGACAGCTTCCCGAGGTTACCCATAGAATCCTAACGCAATCGTCGATTTAAACATCGACGCCTGCAAGGGCAAACCCGCCGAAAGGCGGGGACGCAAAGTTTCCGGGCTAAAGGACATGTTCCTATTCGACTATCCGTCGAGTGCCAGCGGGGCCGCCAGGTAATCAGAGCATTTTCTCTATCTCTTTTGGCGTTCTACAAATCCGGATGCTTTGCGTATAACCAATACGAGGGCGATATGGCATTAGTCAATCCGGAAGGTAGCAAATCAGACAAAAAAATCCTGCGACCGGTAATCAAAATAAGATCACACGGATTATCAAGTCACATCCAGACACTATCTGAATATAAAAACATCACTCCACTATGACGAAATCAGAACTGATTGAACGGCTTGCCTCCGAACAACCCAAACTTACCCAAAAAGACATTGCAGATGAGTGTCCAACTGATTCTGGACCATATTTCTTGTGTTCTGGAAAAAAAGGGAAGAGTTGAAATTCGGGGATTCGGGACATTCGGACTCCTGCATCGCTTGTCTCGCAATGGACGCAATCCCAAAACCGGCGTCATTGTCGAAGTGCCCGCCAAGGACGTACCGCATTTCAAAGCCGGCAAGGAACTGCGCATCAGGGTCAATCGCTCCAATCCGGATATAAACTAGGCATTCAGTGGCGTCGCAATCAGTCGAGCCGGTTGCGCTCACTTTGCGGAGTGTTTAGAGTGAGCCCATGATTAGTCCAATCCCCAAGTTAGACCATTCCCTCTTTGAGCCGGCTCAATTCAACCCATGAACTGGCTCAACAAATTGTTCAAAGAAACCACACGCGAGACTTTCTCTCTGCGCTGGATCGGACTCACCAAAATTCCGCTGCTGTTCTATGTTGGTATCTCAGTCGCTGAGATTTCGCCCGAGCGAATGGTAGTCAGAATACCCTTGCGGCGCAGGACCAAAAACCACCTTGGATCGATGTACTTCGGCGTGCTCTGCGCAGGAGCGGACTGTGCAGCCGGCGCCTTCGCCATGTACCTGATCAAGCAGCAGCCTGAAAACGTATCGCTGATATTTAAAGACTTCAACGCAGAGTTTCTCAAGCGAGCAGAGGGCGACGTAGATTTTTGTTGCAGTCAAGGCAAGGAGATCGCGGAACTTGTCACACGGGCCGCGGCATCGGGTGAGAGAGTCGAGAGGCAGTTCGAGGTAGTTGCTACAGTTCCATCATTAAGTGACGAGCCGGTTGCCCGGTTCAAACTGACGCTTTCGTTGAAGAAGCGGGCATAAGACTATACGACTCCGTTACATTTCTTCTTCAATGTAACTTGTACAATGTAGACGACGAACAACTGCTACCAGCAGTAACACTCTCAGTCGCGGACAAGATCAGCAAGGGCCAAAACCGGACAACTGCAGACGCTCACGGATTCCCACTAACGCTTTCAGGATGATTTCTTTGATCGGCAACTAGTTTGTCTAACAGATCAACAACGTCTTGCAGTGTATTTAGTTGAAGGCGTTCTTCCGGCATCCTGATATTCAATTTATCTTCCAGATCAAACGTGAATTCAATTACCGACAATGAGTCCAACCCCAATCCTTCCAACGTCGCATCGGGTTTCAAGTCCTCCGGCCTCAGGTCGAACTTCTCGACCATTAAGTCTTGTATGAATTTCAGGGAGCTCATAATTGACCGCATCCACAATTGAGTCGAAGTGAGTGTAGCAGCGCTCATCGTTAATGTGCTAGCCGCATAGTTAAACAACGACAAAATAAGGGAATCCACTAGGCCGCTTCATTGATATCTAGTCCATTGTTGACCTATACAGAACTATAGAAATTCTGCCTGACAATCGACAATGTCCGTTGACGAGGAACTTCCATGTTCGTTATGAATAAAGGAAGAGACGGTGGCGTTAGCCTAGGCAAACGGGCAAAATGCGGCCACGAGCATCGTTGGAGGGAATCCTGCAATTTGGGCGTTTGTCATTAAATTGATAGGTACTAACATATGACGGAAGAACTACAAAGAAGTACTCAATCGTCAGAAACTTCGAAAATCGACGTGAAAAGCCAAGCCCTGCAATTCTATGGCAGGGTTCTGGACGCTATCGTTACTGCATTGGTCTTTATCATGGTACTAATCCTAATTGGGGCTGTGGTTGGATTGATACTTGATTTTATAGAAGCTGCAAGCAAATTCGGGAGTGCTGTCACCTCCCATAACATTGCTCATGGAATTGTGGATAGCATTGACCGAGAGCTTGTTATCGATGTTTTATCGGTTTTTGTTCTAATTGAGTTATTTCGCACATTTACTGATTACTTGGAATTCCGTCGCGTTCGTTTACGAGTACTTTCTGAAGTAGGCATTGCATTTGTTTTGCGTGAGGTCTTCATTGGCCTATACGATCACAGCATGAATTGGACTGAAATCATTACGCTGTCTGTCCTGCTCGCCGTACTAGTGGCGGCACGGACAGCCGCGGTTCAGTTTCATCCTCAAGACAATAGTTCCGAATAGCTAGCAAAAGGAATGGCTGCAATTTCTTTGTGGGGTGGACGTTCGCCAGCAATATAGTTGCAGGACGTATATCCACGATGCTTCCCCTTGTTAAACATCCTGCAAAGGTCTTGGGAGTATCAAAGTATCTTTAAACCGTTTGTTCGTTGCTGTCAGGTAGAGTCTCTAATTTCATTTCTGTATGATCTACCAATCGACACGATTAATTTTAGTGACGGAGTACCATGCTTTGTTGATACGTATCAATGTTAAATGGATGATTGTGGTTAAAGTGGCACGTTTGGAAATGCAATTCAACACTTAATCCCAACGCGATGCCCATTTGGGCAATAGTTCCATCAATCTCCCTGTATAGAATGAACCCCTCCCATACCATTGCTTTGCCTATTGAAACCACACAGGTACTCACGTCCGATGCCGATCCCATCATCGGCGGTCGCGTCGAATTACAACTTCTCACCACGCTCAAATGTAACCTTAAATGCAGTTATTGTTCGATGAGCGTAGGCGAAGTGCTGGGTTCGCAGACGGAGCTGAAATATGACATCGAACAACTTGCCGCGTTCATTGAACGACAGCTTGGCGGCAAGGAAATTTATGTCACATTTTATGGCGGCGAACCAACGCTTAACCAAGAGATGATTGAAGCGGTCATGCACCGTTTCCCAATCTTTCGCTACCAGCTGCAGACAAATGGCACACTGTTGGATAAGTTGCCTGACTGGATGTTGCACAAGCTATCCAATATCCTGGTTTCAATTGATGGCGGAGAACAAACCACGGACGGTTACAGAGGCCGAGGTGTATGGCGCCAGGTGCATAAAAACGTGAACCATGTGCGTGACCGCTTGGGCGGTAGTGTCACTGCCCGTGTGACTTGGGGGCACTCGGATACCAGCTTCGAGGAACTCGATGACCTCGCGGAATCATTCGATTACTTATACTGGCAGTTCGTCGCCGACGAACAATATTTCGACGATTCGCTGGACAAGCGCAAAGCAGTATTGATCCAACTCATCGACAAATTCTTTCTCCGAACGGACAAGCTATACCCATTGATTCCGATCATGGGAATCGTGCGCAACAAGGTATTGCCGAACCGTGGCAGAGAACTCTACGCAGGCAAAACGCAGTGCCGCGTTTCTACGCACATCATCAACGTTATGCCGGATGGCAAGATATTTCCCTGTCCCGATATGACATACGTACCGAGCATGCAGATGGGCGAGATACAAAGTAATTGGCTAACCAGGAGCCTATTACAGTTGCATCCAGACATGCCATGCGCCGCTTGCGAGGCATATTCCTGGTGTCGCGGTAATTGCATGAAGAATCTCTACCTGGGGTATGTAAAGAAGGACAAACGCTACCGCACAAACGTGGTTGAGCCGATTTGTGAGCTGGTCCGATTTATGGGCCGTGAAATCGACAAGCATGATCCTCACGCTTGGTTTGCAGAGGCTTCTTTGCCTGTAAGGAAGAGGCTAATCGACGCCGAGGTTTACGAGTATGTCGAGATTATGCCGTAATACAGTTGGCGACTGATTGGTCTGCTATCGCTATTACTGAGGCTCTGTAGACCTACCGACAGATTAATTGCCTTTCTCCGACTTGGAGCTGCCAAGATTACGTAGCAAAACTACAACGCCTGCCATACCAAGGACAAGCAGCGCAACGACAACTAAAGACAAAAACATAATACGTTCGAGAGTCATAATTTACCCTATTTAAAGACTATCAGAATATTTCAGAATGACTTTATATGCCCATGCCTGCCTTTATGCAATTGAAGAAAAAGCCGTCACCACCCTTCTTAAGTCGAGCGTTTTAGTCCACAACCAAGCAGAATGCGGCTAAAAGAACCCAGCTCAGTTAGCGCTGGAGTCGAATTGACCACTCATGCCGCACTAACAGTGTAATGTGCAACTTTCTGCACAAGATAGTCAAAATCGCCGCGCATATTATCTATCTTGGTGGAGTCATAGGCACAGCTTGCCATCCGCCCGGACACGAAGGCACGTACGGGTAATAAGCATTGGCTGCACGACAGAAATACCAATACTGCCCCGGTGGGGCAGCTACTTCAGGTATCGGATACGGTTGCACATAGACTGGAGCAGGTTGCGCATAATAGGGATACGGATTAGCCAGATCATAGGCGATAACGCCGCCTATCAATACCGGGGCAATCCAACCACCGCCCCATCCGCCGCCTCGCCCCCATCCACCGCGCTCTCCGCCTCCTCTTCCCCAACCACCGCCATGGCCACCTTCAGCGTAAACCGTAGTGGTTGATAGAATCGCAAGAAACACAACAAGCAATATTTTTTTCATGGTGTTACCTCCACCTCATTTGCATGACACACAAACTAAGACCGAATAGTTGAGGCAACGTTCCGTTATCATTGACATGACAATGGGTAAAGCTTAGGCGGACGAGGAAATGATAATCCAGTTTCTGAAGTTGATCGGAGAACGGACGTCCGCAGGTAAGATAGTCGTAGGACGTAAACTGGCCCAGACCGTGTAAAAACGTAGCGAAAGTGTACACGTAGAATCAGGTGATGCGTTAATGGAAGTATCGTGTATTTGCGGGAGCACACATGAAGCGATTCATTCAAGGCGAGGACCGGAATCAAGCGACTCTGTTACCTGAACTGCTTGACGATTACGTTGCAGAGACCAATCCAGTCCGAGTCGTCGATGTGTTTGTGGATGAACTGGATCTTGGCCAGTTAGGTTTCGATGGGGTTGATCCAGCCGAGACCGGCAGACCCGCTTACCACCCAGCCGTCCTGCTCAGGATCTACATCTACGGTTATCTCAATCGCATCCAGTCCAGTCGTCGCCTGGAGCGGGAAGCTCAACGCAATGTCGAGTTGATGTGGCTGACCGGCCGATTGATGCCGGACTTCAAGACCATCGCCAATTTCCGCAAGGACAACAGTAAAGCCATACGTAGTGTCTGCCGCCAGTTCGTGATGCTGTGCCAGCGTCTGGGTCTGTTCACGGAGGCGTTGGTCGCCATCGACGGCAGCAAGTTCAAGGCGGTCAACAACCGTGACCGCAACTTCACCAGTGCCAAATTGAAACACCGCATGGAAGAAATCGAATCCAGCATCAGTCGTTATCTGGCGGCCATTGAAACGGCAGACCGTCAGGAAGCGTCGATTGCAGAAGTCAGGACAGAGCGACTGCAGGACAAGATTGAATCACTGAAGGCCCAGATGCGTGAACTCAAGGAAGTGGAAGTACAGCTCAAGGATGCCCCCGACCATCAACTGTCCCTGACGGATCCGGATGCCCGCTCGATGAAGAGTCGGGGTAACGGGATCGTAGGCTACAACGTTCAGACGGCGGTCGATGCCAAACACCACCTGATCGTAGCTCATGAAGTGACCACCGAAGGAAGTGATCATGATCAATTGCTATCGATGTCTTTAAAGGCTCAGGAATCCATGGGAACCGAAACAGTGACGGCGGTCGCAGACCGAGGTTACTTTAAGAGCAAAGAAATCCTGGCCTGTGAGAATGCAGGCGTTGAAGTCTATGTGGCCAGACCAGAGAAATCGAGTGGAATGGTTGAGGGGCGCTTCTGTCTGGCTGACTTTATCTATGATGCGGATAAAGATGAATATCGTTGTCCAGCGGGGAAAGCTCTCATCTGGCGATTCGACAGCGTCGAAAAGGGGTTGAAGATGCACTGTTACTGGAGTTCAAACTGCAAGTCCTGTGCGATCAAGTCACAGTGCACCGGTAGTGTGAATCGACGGATCAAGCGATGGGAAGATGAGGCGGTGCTTGAATCGATGCAGAAACGATTAGATCATGCCCCGGATATCATGCGAACCCGTCGGCAGACGGTGGAGCATCCGTTCGGCACGATCAAGTTATGGATGGGAGCAGCTCATTTCCTGACAACGACGCTTGAAAAAGTAAGTACCGAGATGAGTTTGCATGTGCTGGCATATAACATGAAGCGAGTGATGCAGATAATGGGAACTACAAGATTGATGGAAGCGATGATGGCTTGATCGCCTTGAATTCGTATCTGGTAATTGGTGTCGATAAGAATCAGAATGTGTGCATTGTGAGTCCAGATTCAATAATCGCTACTTCTCGATTCTGAGTTTTTACACGGTCTGGGCTGACCGGACGGTCGCGGGCGTCCCCCAGTTATGGCTAATACGATCACAGATGAATAGCAAAGGGTTTGACTCAAAAATAATCGTATTCCAAGCGGGCCAAAAGCGTTTTACTTGGAGCCCCTTGGTTAATTCCGAAAACGATTCCGAGGCTATATTCGAGCTCACTTCCCGCGTTTGTACGGAGTTCGCCGTAAAACACCGGCCCAATCTGGTTCGAGTTGTCGCCAGGGCGATAGTAGGCTTCAAGACCAGGCGAATACGTTGCTTCTCCAGCATTGAATTTGTAACTAATGCTATACGAAGTGAGAAATTTGTTTGATCCAATGTCCCCATTCCCGATCGCCCGTTGCCAGAACATATTTAGACGTTGTTCAATATGCCCAGACAACTTCTCCAAAATTGGACCAAAATCAACTCTATTTGCAATTCCATGCTGTTTATTAAATGTATAGGACGCAAGCACTCCAATATCTGCCCAGTATTCGCCCGGAGTGGTAAGTTGAAACGTGTTATCCAATTCATAGCCTGAAAGATGCGTTGAACCTCCCGGGTCGCGATTAAATTCTCCAACATACACCTCCGTTTTCCACCAATTTGTGAAAGTATGAGCAATAGAGATGTTACTGCCATTCGTTGTGTTGAGGCTGTCACGGCCATCCAAAAAATCGAAGCTATATATCTCAACCTCGCTTTGACCTTTGATTACAGTGGGCGAATAAACGATGAAGTCATTGTCTGCATAGGCAACGCGCGCGCTCAAGCCGAATATGATTGAGAGCGTAGCAATAGGTATTAATATACGATTTGATACCATAAGAATTGCACCAATCTATTTCAGTTAAAGTTGCTACCAAAGTATGTTCCAGTCATCGTGTTGCCAGCTTGCATCTGAGGTCAGCTATTCCTTTTTAAACTTCGACATGTTCAGTTTCCCTTGTTAACCGTAGGCTTAGCCACAATCGTACCTTGCATCCCGTGATTGAAATCGTTAAAGAATTGGTAGTTTCCGGGCAGCAACGGCCCAACAAAGAACGTTACTTCGCCATGCCCAGGTACTACTATCTCTCTTGACAGATCATAACTCTCGAACTCGACCGGTAATCCGTCCAGATTGCGGATCACAAGCTCGAGTTTTACGTCTGCAGGAACGTAAAGCTGTCTTGGTTCGAACTGTTTGTCATGGATGACCAGTATCTGTGCGGGATTGGCTGCACTGGCACAGTCTGGCACTGCAGCTGCTCCTAAGACGAGGCAGGTCAAAAATATCCGGAATTTCACGAAAACTCCCTAGCTAATATTAGAAACGATTTTGGTTCAATGAAGCTTGTATCACCTATCAGGAGTAGAAGATAAAGCGAGAAATTTGTGCTCTCTGTTTTTGTTGCTATATTATCCAGAACTAACTTAAGGTCATCTGCACATGGCTTTCCTACCATTAATTGTTCGGCACACTGTCAGCTACTGGGCAAGCTCTATTTTACTGATTGTATCGGTGATGGTGCTTACGTACTGGCAAATCGAACTCGATATAGTTGCGGATAGGGAAGTGCCTTTAACGACTGCGCTGTCAACTTATTCATCCAAGCTGGAAAGCGACACGTTGAAAAGCCGCACAATGGGAGCGGCAATCCTGTTTGGACTTGAAAACTATAAAGCCAAACAATTGGCACTTGGCAACCTATCTCCCGATACGCCTCAAGTGTTGTCCACACTCGATCTTTTAGGCAAATTGTATTTTAGCGAAAGTGTATATCTAGTAAATCAACGGGGGGTGGTTGTCGCATCAGTCAGCACAAATGGGACGAATGGAACGGGTTTCGATTTGTCCGATAGCTCTTTTATCAGAACGGCCATGAAGGGAATCCCGAATATATATCCATCCATGGATAGCATTACCAATAATCGGTGCATTTTTATCGCAGCACCGATACGTGCCGAACAGAATGAAAATTCAAGGGTGATCGGCGTTATCGTGCTCAAGGCCGGAGCAGACAAGGTCGACGCTCTTCTTGAGTCATGGGCAGGCGGCCCAGCCATGCTGCTATCGCCGCAAGGTGTGGTATTTGCCTCGAGCGAAAAAGGCTGGATTTTTCACGTAACCGCCAATGCAAACAAGGAAGCAATAGACAGGATTCGTCGAACACCACAATTCGGCAGCTTGTTCAATCAGGTACCACCCCCATCCCTGCCTTTTACACTGGATAAACCAGAAACTGACATTTATGGCGTAACGCATATTGTGCGCAGCAGATCATTACTATGGAAAGACTCGGATGGCAATTGGTCGTTGGTGTTGCTGGACAGGCTCGATCCCTGGTGGGCCCAATGGCGAATGCTGACCACAACTAGCTTAGCCGGACTGGTGTCGACTCTGGCATTGTTCTGGCTTTACACGCTAGCGCGAAAGGAGGATCTGCAGCAAATAAACCATCACGAGCTGAGTATCGCGGCTGTCACTTTCGAGTCCAGTGACGGGATCATGATTGTCGATACGAATAAGACCATCCTCAAGGTCAATCGCTCCTTCACGGAAATAACCGGCTACGCCAGCGAGGAGGTAGTGGGTAAAACCCCTGCACTGATCACGTCTGGCCGCCAGAACAGGGAATTTTACCGTCAAATGTGGGATGCCCTTAGACGTGAAAAAAGCTGGCAGGGGGAAGTCTGGAACAAGCGCAAGAACGGGGATACATATCTCGCTTGGCTTAGAATCACAGTGGTTAAAAGCAAGGACGGCAAGGTCGCCAACTACATCGCCACTTATACCGACATCACAGAACGTCAACGGCTTCAGGCGGAAACATCGGCCCTCCATAGACGAAATCAGGCATTGATGAAAAATGCAATCGATGGCATCCATATCCTGGATATTCACGGCGACATTATGGAAGCCAATGATTCATTCTGTCGCATGTTGGGGTACACCCAGGAAGAAGTGGCTCACCTTAACGTGGCCGATTGGGACAGGAATTGGACACGAGAAGAGCTGCAGGAACGGATGAGGCAGCTCACTCAAGATGGAGTCAGTTCGACATTCGAAACCACACACTGCCGCAAGGATTGCACACTGATCGATATCGAGATCAGTTGTACTGGTGTTGAGATCGAAGGGCAACATTATCTATTTGCTTCGAGTCGCGATATAACTTCGCGCAAACTGGCTGAGAATATGTTGCGTGTGGCAGCGGCGACCTTCGAAACACATGAAGCCATCATGATTACTGATGCCCATGCCAATATCATCCGGGTCAACCAGGCTTTTCTGAACATCACCGGCTATAGTTCAGAAGAAGTGCTGGGCCAGAATCCGCGCATTCTGGCTTCGGGCCGTCACGACAAGGCTTTTTATAAGGCGATGTGGAAACAGTTGTTGGATACAGGCTCGTGGACGGGCGAGATATGGGACAGACGCAAAAGTGGGCAGATTTATCCGAAGTCGCTGACCATAACAGCCATAAAAAATGACCGGCAGGAAATCATCCAATATGTGTGCATCTTCAGAGATATTACCGAACGCAAGAAGGCTGAGGAAGAAATATTGTTAAAGAGCGGGACCGAGCACAGGCGCGCTGAAGAATTGACGCAACAATTAGGTCATTTGCTGAAAAATTCTTTCAATGAAATTTATATTTTCGATGCGGACTCCCTGCATTTCCTTCTAACAAGTGAAGGCGCGGAGAAAAACTTGGGGTACTCATCCGACGAACTTAAGCACTTCACTCCGCTAGACCTCTGTCCATCAATCACCAAGGAACGTTTCAGCCAAATGCTGGCATTGCTCAGGAGCGGCGAACAGCAATCATTATTTTATGAAACTGTTCTAAACCGTAAGGACGGCTCAGCCTATCCGGTGGAGGTGCGCTTACAGTTCATAAATTTGGATATCCCCGTCTTCATGTTTATTATTCAGGACATTACAGAACACAAATCCGCGGAACGCCAGTTGCGCAATCTCTCAACACACCTTCAGGCCGTGCGCGAAGATGAAAAAGCCAGCATCGCGAGGGAAATCCACGACGACCTGGGCGGCACTCTGACTGCACTCAAAATGGATATGAACTGGTTAATGGATGAGATGTCCGTGAATAAGGAAACTGTGCCGTTTCTTGAACACATTGAAACGATGTCGCATCTGCTGGATGATGCGGCCAAGGTTACAAGACGCGTCATAACGGATTTACGCCCGAGCATACTTGATGATCTTGGCCTGTGCGCTGCAATTGAATGGCAGGCAGCCCAGTTCCAAAAACGCACTAATATTCAATGTTTGGTCAACTGCCATACTGAAAACGGCAAATACCAGTTGGACAAAATAAAAACGATCAACATGTTCCGCATCTTTCAGGAATCCCTTACCAATGTCGCCCGGCATTCCGGTGCATCTCGCTTGGAAGTAGAATTGCACTATGGGGAGGAAGAGGTTACTCTGGCCATTAACGATAATGGATGTGGGCTCCCGGAAGGGCACACCATTTCCCAGCATTCCTTTGGAATGCTGGGGATGCGCGAACGTGCCGAGCAAATGGGTGGAAAGATTAATTTTTACAGCCCGCCTGGTGGTGGTTTCAGCGTAGTCGTTATACTGCCCCTGATTACAGACAACCAAAAACCGGGGAAAACATGATACGCATCCTGATTGTTGACGATCACGATATCGTACGCCATGGGTTGAATCGAATCTTTGAAAAAATCCCAGGCATGAAAATTGTGGCGGAAACAAATAACGGTATTGACGCCTTGCATTGGCTTCGTCAAAACGAATGTGATGTGATGCTGCTCGATATTTCTATGCCCGGAATAAGCGGCATCGATGTTCTCAAGCAGGTTCATGATGAAAAACCCAATTTACCCATCCTGATCCTGAGCAATTACCCTGAAGATCAGTACGCCGTGCGCCTCATTAAGTGTGGAGCTGCCGGTTACCTGGCCAAGGGTTGTGCGACGGCAGAAATGGTTAACGCAGTGAACGAGGTTGCAATCGGCAAAAAATTCATCAGTCCTACCGTGCTCGAATTGCTCGTCAATGAAATTAGTATGCCGGAAGAAAAGCTTCCACACGAGACGTTGTCAGATCGTGAGTTGAGGATATTTCGCCTGCTTGTCGCCGGTCAGGGCGTCAATGAAATAGCAGAACAATTATCCATTAGCAATAAAACCGTCAGCACACATAAAACTCACCTGATGCTAAAAATGAATCTCCACAATGTGTCAGACTTGGTTCGCTATGCCGTAAAGCATGGGCTTGTCGAGTAAGCGCTGTTCGATTCTCGCCTATCGGAATATTCCTACCCCATGCTATCTATTGTCCGATGGCAAAATCAGCACATCACCTGATTTACTAAGTATGGCTGTGCAGACACAATGCATCAACTGTTGCGGTTGAAGGATTATTGATCTGACGGCTCAGCAGCTGTGATAAGTGAACTATGAGACCCGATCGCATTTTCATGCAGGAAGCAATAATGAATGTGGAAATGAGACGAGTTGCTATGGAGCACTTGCCGATTTGATTAATATTTTCAGGAGGTCGCTATCATGAGCTTAAAACCATCATATGGAAAAGGACAGTCCAGAGACGAACTAAGGTTCGCCAGTGAGCTTGGTTGGCTTGCGGCATTGTCGTTTGCAATAGTCGAAGTCATTGTTTCCATCACATAGAATCGGTATTGATTGCAGCTTTTGCCAAAAGTATTTTGGCTGCTTACTTTCTCAAGTAAGGCAAAGAGAGGAATTAATCCCCTCGAAGTTAAAAGCGCAATTTTATAAATCTATATAACTCTATGGGGGTAATGACATGTCCCTGATTTCAACTATCACCGAGCCTGATAACAAACTCAGGATACTATTTAATTGCGCCTTTAAGGAAATGATTGTCTTGAGCCTGTATGTTATTTTGCCGACGATTATCGATATCATGTGAACCAATCCAATGGGTACACTGGCTTACGAGCAATGTTGATAGATATTGTTTAACGCAATCTGAAAAAGATTAGGCATTTTGAAAGAGTGAGTAGTTTGGGGCTTCAAACTGTAATTGGAATTAGTACCCCCTCTGACGTCCGTTTTGTAGAGGTATGAATGTCGCAAAAGGGTTAACAAGCAATCTTTGTGCCTAACCAAAACACCGGCTGGCAACGACTGATTCTGGAAGTAAAGCGGACACCCATTAGCCGGCCGGAGTCAAGGGCACAAAACAAACGTCGCAAACAGTTGCGTTAATACAAAGCATCAAGCCAGCCATCTTCCTTCCTGCAGACTCTAACCGCGCCCGTTTTCTCACTCTGTTGGTTGCGAACCGAATCGCGACCAGACACCCGTCGGGATCAAGCATGTCGCGATGCTCTGCGACCGCCCTGGCGGCCTTGCCGCCCCAGAGAAACTTTGGTGCCAAGCCGTGTCCAAGGGGTTGTTACATTTCGTGGCTGTCGCGGTGACGACGCCAGTCCTTTAGTGGCTCACGGCTTGGGCGATTCAGTGTTCTGCATTCATCAGATGGCACAAAGGCGGCGTCCAAATCATTCACGGTGGTTTCACACCAGTCCGCTTTCCTGGCTCACCGCCTTTGGCCAAACCGTTACACGAAACACAGGTGCACATCGAAGGGCTTCTGCTCGCGCAGCATGTGGTAGCACGCCCGCGCCAGCTTGTGCGCCAGCGCCTTGATCGCCAACGATGCGGTTGGTCTTGCTCTTCTTGCGATCATAAAAGCTCTTGGCCTGCGGACAGTAGCGCAGCGCGAAGTTCGCCGCCTCCACAAACGCCCAGGCGAGATACTTGTTGCCGTTCTTGGTGTTGCCTTCACCCTTCTTCTTGCCGTTGCTCTCCCGCAGGCTGTCCACGCAGCGACAGTAGGAACTGAAGTTCCCCACCTGGGCAAAGCGCTGATCGATCCCGTCTCGAGCATGATCGTGGTCGCCAGCGTCTCGCCGATGCCCGGCACCGTCTTGAGCAGGCGATACTCGGGCCGCAAGCTCACCCGTTCCTTGAGTCGCTTCTCCAGCGCCTCGATCTGTTGCCCGCAGCGCCTGGCTGACCGCGCGGTTGGCCTCCACGGCCAGCGCCACATCGGGCGCAAAGGCGAACTCTTCGACCTGCTCGGCCGTCAGCCTTGATCCCTCGGCCTCTCATGCGTCCCCGTCTGCCGCATCAGGATGCCCTCGATCGATAGGATCTGCGCCGTGCGGTAGCGCACCAGCTGCATGCGCTTGCGCGCCAGGTCCCGCGCCCCACGCTCCTCGCGCGGATAGATGTAGCCCTCGGCCAACAACCCCAGCCGCAGCAGCTGCGCCAGATAGGCCGCATCGGCGAAATCCCCGCTGTACTTCAGCCCCTCGTACTTCTTGATCGCGCTGGGTGCGCCAGATGCACCCGGTAGCCCGCGTCCATCAGTCCGTCCACCAGCCAGTACCAGTTGTACGTGCTTCGACGACCACACCAACGCTTCTTCCCGATGCGGCTCCAGCGCCGCCAGGATTTGCCCCAGATCGTTCGGCAACCGCTTCTGGTACACGATCCGATCTTCCTCGTCGCTGACGATCACCACACTGTTGTTCGAGTGCAGGTCTATGCCGCAATATTTCATGTCGGCCTCCTTGGGTAAAGGTGGTTCGCACCTTGACTTTAACCCCGCCGCTTCAACGCGGCGAGGAGGCCGGCTACATGATTATCATCCCTGCGGCCCGAATAAACAAGCCCACAGTCCGCTCGGCCAACAATCAGGCTGGGTGATGCCGGCTTACTGGCCGAAACGGGTTAGAGGTTATTTCACCTTGGTAGCTACGCCAACTCGTTTATCGCACCATCGGCAAACACCAATGCACAGCACACCGTCTTGCCTGAATACACCGTTTGCATTGCAGCCTGATATTCATGCATCTGCGCACGGTAGCGCGCTGCATCTTCGCAATCGCCCAGCTTGTAATCCAGCACCCACACTTCATTGTCGAATTCCACCAGGCGGTCGATGCGTTTCAGTTCGCCCTTGGCGTTGATGTAGGGCATTTCGTTGCTGGCGCTGCGATATTGCTTGGCGTCGAAGAAACGGACGCCGTTCCGGGCGTGAAGGACGTGGTGCAGATTTCTTACAGCGTAGCAGTGGTGGCCGACAGCACCTGGGCCGCCATCGAGGGCCGAAAGGCGCTCGACATCCAGTGGGACGAGGGGGCCGGCGCCACAGTGACCAGTGCGAGTATCCGGCGCATGTTCGAGCAGCGCGCCCAGCCGGGAGTCTCCGCGCGTAAAGACGGCGATGCGGCAAGCGCGTTCGCGGGAGCGGCCAGGAAAATCGAAGCGCTCTACGAAGCCCCTTTTCTCGCCCACGCGCCAATGGAGCCTATGAACTGCACCGCCGTGGTGCGTCCCGATGGCTGTGAAGTCTGGGCATCCACGCAGATGCAGACCCCATCGCGCGATATCGCCGCGCAGGTCACAGGACTGCCGCCCGAAAAGGTGAAAGTCCACACACTATTGATGGGGGGCGGATTCGGCCGGCGCGCCCGCGTCGATTATGTCGCCGAGACAGTGGAAATTGCAAAGGCGGTGGGCGGTGCGCCGGTCAAGCTCACGTGGACGCGTGAAGACGACATGCGCCATGACTATTACCGGCCTGCATCGTATGTGAAATTCGCGGCGGCGCTCGACGGCAACGGGTGGCCGGCATCGTTCAGCGCCGATGTGGCGTGCCCTCCGTTTCCGGCGGTCGTGAACGGCATGGCACGCACGGCGGTCCAGGGTATCGACGACCTGCACTATTCCATCCCGAATATCCGGGTGGATTACCACGTAGCCGAAACCCATGTGCCGGTGAGTTACTGGCGTTCCGTGGGGCATTCGCAGAACACGTTCTTCGTCGAAGGATTCATCGATGAGTTGGCGGCCGCCAGCGGCAAGGATCCCGTCGAGTTCCGCCGTCACCTGCTGGCTGGAAATCCCCGGCTGCTCGGTGTGCTGAATATAGCCGCCGAAAAGGCGGGCTGGGGAAAGCCGCTTCCCGCAGGGAGGTTCCGGGGCATCGCGGCGGTGAGTCCGAATATCGGAAGCTTTAACGCGCAGGTGGCCGAAATTTCGGTGAAGCCGGGCAAACTGCGCGTCGAGCGCGTGGTGTGTGTCGTCGATTGCGGGTACAACGTGAATCCGGCAATCACGCGGCAGCAGACTGAAGGCGGCATCGTTTACGGGCTGGCGGCGGCTTTGAAGGGCTCGATCACAATCGATCGCGGGCGCGTCGAGCAGGCGAATTTCGACACCTACGATGTGATTCGCATCGATGAGATGCCGCGCATCGAGGTGCATATCGTGCCGAGCACGGAAGCGCCGGGCGGAATCGGTGAGGCGAGCGTACCAGGAATTGCGCCGGCGATTGCGAACGCCGTGTTCGCGGCAACCGGCAAGCGGCTGCGAAAACTGCCCATTCGCAACGCGGACCTGGCATAGCCGTTAAGAGCTTCTACTTCGCCGTTTGCTTGAGGCTGTGTAGACCGCCTCGACGAACATGTCCGTGGTCCACGGACCGGTGTTTGCGCCGTAGCGGGTGTCGTAGTCGGCGGTGACTCCGCGCGGCTTTCACCTGCTCGAGAGTCGCGCCGTTCTTGATCATCGCCTGCACGCGGTCGCGCACGATGACGACCATGTCGCGGTATTCCACCACTTCGTGCTCGTCGGACAGATAGCCGTGGCCGGGAACGACCATGGTGCCGCCCTGCTCCTTCGTGCTGATAGACCGGTGCGATTGAGGATGTCGTTCAGCGCGTTGATCTCGCCCTGCACGCTGCCGCCGTTCTTTGACGTCGATGAACGGATACTGCGTGGTGTTGAAGATATCGCCGGTGACGATGACGTCGGCGCGGCGGAAGTGAACGATGCTGTCGCCGTCGGTGACGGCGTTCGGTTCGTGAAACATCTCGATCGCGTCGCCGTTGTGGAACTTGCGCCGGCGATCTTCGAGAAACGTGTCGCTCGGGGACCGCTCCGGCCGCGGCAGCTTTCAGCTTCGTACACATGTGGTTCTGCACGTTCTGATGCGCGATGATCGGTGGCGCCCACGCCGGCATCGGCGAACTGCAGCGCGAAGAACGAACCCACGCAGGCTGGGATCGGCGCCGGCGGCGCGAAGCTTCGCGTTGCCGCCCGTACGTGTCCGGCAGGAAGCTGGTGTTGGCGATGAATTGAATCGGCTTGTCGCTCAGCTTGTCGGATGGCCGCGATCACCTTGTCGGACAGCTTGCCCGCTCCGGTATCGACCACGAACGGCCCCTCGTCGCCCGTCTGCACGACGATGTTTCCGCCGTCGCCCACCAGCATGTAGACGTTATCGCGGAATCGGCAGCACATGGATTTCGCCGTCGTGCGGTTCCGGATCCACGGCGCGGCTGGTTTGCGGAGGGCCGGTCGGCGCGGGTCGCAGTCTTGGCCAGCGCATCGGCTTCGGTCGCGGTCTTGAGCTTCGCCGCGAATTCGGGATACATCGATTCCGCGCCCGCAATGCTCGCCAGCAGCGGAATTTTGTATTTCTCGGAGTATTCTTTGGCGAAGGGCTGCTTGCCCAAGCGGATAATTGGGCACCTGCATCCGGCGCTCGGCCGAGAATCTGCTCGCCGTCGTCGCAGGCGTAGAGCCAGCGTGCCGTGATCGACGGGCTGGCGGACGAAGTCGTTGCTGCGGACTTCCGGCTCGGTCAGATAGACGGGATCGGTGACCACGGAGGTGTCGGTCAGATGATCGCCGTGGCGGACGAAGAATTCGACGATCGTGGCCTGATCGCTCTCCGGCAAGTCCGTTGCGCCGCAGCCAGCCCTGCTTGAGGTGCGTGGTTTGGACCACCAGCGCATTGCCCACGAACTGTGCCCGTCGAAAATCCCATACAGGTGTGCGGCGCCTAGGCGGGCGGATGCGGACGGCCGTCCATCCAGATGATGCGGATGCCCTTCGAAGGTCTGGTTGCACCAGTGGATGGCGATCAAGCTTGCTGGTGTGCGGATCGCGCTCTTCCCAGATGCGGAAGTTGCCGACCGCGCGCATCTGATAGGGCGCGACGTAGCCGTCGCACTGATGATGGCGCGAGCGTCACGCGCGAGGCGTCGTAGGACAAGCGCGAACAGGCGGCCGGCTTCGTTGATGGGAAACCCGCCATAGTCGGCGATCTCCGGACCGGCGCCCGCGTTCGAGGGCGTCTTCGTGGATCGCAGCCGTCCAATAGCCCGACAGATCGAATCCTGGCACGGGCCGCCGCGCGCCGCCCGGCGGCCCGCCTTGGCCGTAAGGCGCCTGGCTAAACAGCGACGATCCGCAGAAGTACAATCGAGTAAAACGGCAAGGTTCTTCTCATCGGATTCTCTCAGTCGATGATTAGCGCGCCGAACATGGCGTCGGATTCCAGCCCGTCGCGTCGTTCTGCTTCTTGAAATGCGTGCTGGTCCAGAAAGGTTGCGGCCAGGTAGGTGGGATCGACCACTTCGCTCGAAACCACCAGCAGGGAATCGCCGCCGGGTACGTCGAAGCGGTCGAAATATTCGGTCATGACGGTGTTCGCGCTGTAGGGAACTCCGTTCTTGCGCGAGATATCCCGGCTTCAGTTTGGTCGTGACCGCTGCCAGGAACCGCCGCTCGACGGCGGAGCGCCGAAGAACTGAAATCCTAGCGGGCTGCGCGAGCGGTCCCAGGAGGCCGTCGAGACGCCTTGCCAGTCTCCGCCCTGGCCTTGCGGCGGCGCCGAAGTAAAAGATGCGGGTTTGGGTGCCGGCGTCGGCTTCGACCTTCAACGTGGTGTCGTCCTGCCAGGTGATGTGCAGCCGCCCGGGAATGCGCATCAATCCCGCCGGCGCCATAGGCTTTGCACTGCTCGCCGGCGGCTTCGTCCTTTGGCCGGGTCCCACGACTGCGCGAGCTTTCTGGCCCTCCGGGTTCAACGGGACGGACCCGAAGTCGCCCTTGGGCGGCGTGGTCATGCGGTAGCGCCAGTCTTCCGTGACCAGCGATACCCAATAGCCGGTCAGATCCACGGGAGCGGCGACTCGGGGCGGGGCGGCGGCCCGCCTCCCCTGCCCTGCGCATAGACGTTCACAGCGCCGGTCAGAGACAAAGCCGTAACCACGCAGATGATAAGTACCCTCGAATTGCGTGTCAACATGGCTACTTCAACTTGTCGGCGACCTTGGCCAGACCGGCTTTGGCGCAGGCCTCGTCCATGTCCCAGCCAGGAGCGCCGCTGACGGCGATGGCTCCGATGACTTCGTCATCGACGATGATCGGCAGGCCCCCGCCCATGTCGATGGTGCCCTCTATTGGTGGATTCGGCATCGTGCCTTCGAGCAGCGGCGGGTTGGGCGGTCTTCTTGGACCAACCCTCGACGACCTCTTTCGAGGGCCGGCGGTAGACCAGCGCGGTATACGCTTTCTTGTGGGTCACATCGAAGCGGTGCAGATTGGCACCATCGTCTTCCAACGCGATGATGGTGCGTCCAGTGGCTTCGAGCACAGTGATGGCGCATTTGTAGCCCAGCGAGCGGCATTTTTCGAGCGAGCCTTGAGCCATCGACATCGCCATGTCGAGCGAGAGCGCTTTGTGAACGAGCAGGCCCTGTTCCGCTCGCGCAGTGGAAAGCCTCGTGCCGAGCAGCATCGTCATACTCAGGATGATAGTGAGTTTGTTCCTTGACATGTGCCTAATCTATATCTACGATTACTCCCATGGCAACGCTGAGCATTTCGTCAGTGCTCTGATTTCCCCAGCGCACGGTCGCGACAGGGTCCGGATTGCGCGGGTTGTTGGGGGAGTTATCCCAGTGCGCCGTAACTTCGACACGCGTGCCCTGGGGCAACGGCCGCGGTTTATCGAGATAGTAAACGATCTGCCAGTTGAAATCATAGTGCGGCACCGCGAGGATCGTTTCGCTGTTCCCTGCCGGATAGACAAGACGGACCGTCATATCTTTACCGCGCACATGCATGTGCGGCTGGAGGAAAACCAACTCGACGGGTTCACCGAAGGTCAGCCGGGCATTGCCTTGATAGTTGGGATCTCCCGGCGGGATGGTCCACCGCCATCCACTTGCAACGGCCGACATCAGGCGTTTCCGTGGAGGCTCTTTTGCGAACGTGAGGCCCAGTCGCGTCTGATCCGGGATCGTGCTTTTCCCGTTGGCCGTATAGTGCAACTGCAGCACGATGTCGGATCCAGGGGGTATCAGCTTTGCCGAGTGGTCGATATCGAAACGCTCGGGCTGTTCCCGGCGAATAGCC
>CAVQZH010000029.1:0-48348 GCA_963718345.1 uncultured Pseudomonadota bacterium
GTTGATCCTGCCGAGACCGGCAGACCGGCCTACCACCCCGCAGTACTGCTCAGAATCTACATCTACGGTTACCTTAATCGCATCCAGTCCAGCCGTCGCCTAGAGCGAGAAGCACAACGCAATGTCGAATTGATGTGGCTGACTGGTCGATTGATGCCGGACTTCAAGACCATCGCCAACTTCCGCAAGGACAACAGTAAAGCCATACGCAGTGTCTGCCGCCAGTTCGTGATGCTGTGCCAGCGTCTCGGGCTGTTCACCGATGCGCTGGTGGCGATCGATGGCAGCAAGTTCAAGGCAGTCAACAATCGCGACCGTAACTTCACTAATGCCAAGCTGAAACGGCGCATGGAAGAGATCGAATCGAGCATCGATCATTATCTGGCGGCCATTGAAACGGCAGACCGGCAAGAAGCTTCGATTGCCACCGTCAGGACAGAGCGCCTACAGGACAAGATCGAGTCATTGAAGGCCCAGATGCGTGAACTCAAGGAAGTCGAAGTACAGCTCAAAGACGCACCGGACCATCAACTGTCCCTGACCGACCCGGATGTCCGGTCGATGAAGACACGAGGCAACGGGATCGTAGGTTACAACGTTCAGACGGCAGTGGATGCTAAGCACCACCTGATCGTGGCCCATGAAGTGACCACCGAGGGAGTGATTATGATCAACTTACCCCGACTGTCCATCAAGGCACGGGAGGCGATGGGCGTGGAAGACCTGACTGCGATTGCCGACCGTGGGTTCTTCAAGAGCGAGCAAATCCAGGGATGCTGGACAAGCCGGGATCAAGGTGTATGTGGCCAGACCCGATAAATCCAGCGGCAAGGTGGATGGACGATTCGCGAAGGCGGACTTCATCTACGATGCGGAGCGTGACGAATATCGTTGTCCTGTCGGTCAGGCTCTGATCTGGCGGTTTGAAACCATTGAGGATGGTTTGAAGCTGCATTGTTACTGGAGTTCGAACTGCAAGTCCTGTGCGATCAAGTCACAGTGCACCGGCAGTGTGAATCGACGTATCAAACGTTGGGAGAATGAGGCACTGCTCGATGCCATGCAGAAGCGACTCGATCATTCCCCTGACATCATGCGCATCCGACGGTAGATACGGTTGAGTATTGTTCGGACCATCAAGTTCTGGATGGAGCCGCCCATTTCCTCACCACCACGCTGGAACATGTGAGTACCGAGATGAGTTTGCATGTGCTGGCGTATAACATGAAGCGAATGATGCAGATAATGGGAACCAAAGGATTGATGGAAGCGATGAGGGCTTGATCGCCTTCAATTTGTTTCTGGCAATCAGTATCGATAAGAATTAGAATGCGAACATTCTGGATCGTGAATCAATAATCGCTGTTTTTCGATTTTGGTTTTTACACGGTCTGGGCCAAGTACGGACAGTAGGTCATGGGTATACTAACGACAGGACAAAGGAGCATTCGATGAATATGCTACATGCGGGCTTGGCAGTTTTTGCACTGGTAATAGCGTCCTTCGCAGCAGCCGACCCCATTTTCAAGTGCGCAGGGGCTGACGGACGGATGCACTACCAAGCCACCAAATGTGAAGCGGGGCTACAGGGCGATCAACTGGTCATTAAAAACACGTCTGATGCCCCAGTTGCTAATGACCCCAATGCATCAGTCATTGTTTACAACAACTCATATAATTCCTATTTCACGATGGGGTCTATCGAAGGCTACACCGTCAATATGCTGGTAGATACGGGGGCATTTATGGTGACACTCCCCGCCGCATTCGCAAAAAAAATTGGAGTTAGGTGTGGAAAGGCAGTAATAGCCGGGACTGGAAATGGTGCAGTTCAAGGGTGCACATCTACTGTGCGCTCGATAAAAATTGGAAGCATCGCACTCTCGAATGTGGAGGTGCTGATACTGCCGAATGCAAATGATGTATTGCTGGGGCAGTCTGCCCTTAAACGCGTCAAGGTCGAACAGTCGAATGACCAGATTCGTCTGTCTGTCATTGGCGGGGTAACCAAATGACGGGAACAAAAAGTTGAATGGCTGTTTGAGGAACTTCGGTCATTCATTGATAAGATGACGCAGAGGCAAAAACCGGCCAATAGTAGCCGGCGATAGAGTTTTTCCAAAGCAGTCAGTTTCGTTATTTTCCACCGTGCTGCCGAAGTAATTCAGCTATATCAGCATGCTTATTTTCCAAAGCAACGGCCAATGGCGTGCGGCCTTTTTTGTCTGAAGCGTTAATATCTGCCCCTATTGTGATAAACAATTCAGCAACATCTTTATGTCCAACGGACGCGGCACCATGTAGAGGTGTCTCACCATCATAACGCTTAACATTAACCTTAGCCCCTTTTGCAATTAACAATTCGGCAACATCCTTGTGCCCACCATACGCGGCAGAATGAAGAGGAGTAACGCCCCCTTCGCTATTTTTTTCATTGACATGTGCGCCTCTGGATATCAAGAGATCGACAACATCTTTGTGTCCTCCAAAAGCAGCAGAATGTAATGGTGTTTGCCCATCCTTGCTGTGGGCATTGACGTTAGCCCCCTTGTTAATCAACAGCTCAGCAATATCTCGCGATACAGCTCGATGTAGAGGAGTAATGTTACCTATGCTTTTCGCATTGACATTGGCTCCTTTGGCAATCAACATTTCAGCGAAATCTCTGTGATTTTGTGACGCGGCGAGATGCAGCAGCGTCTCTCCGTTGGCATCTTTGGTATTGAAATCTGCACCTTTGGAAATCAGCAGCTCGGCGATACCCGTGTTTCCCGGATAGGCGGAGTAAAGCAAGGGCGTAGATCCATTGTCGTCTTTCGCATTGATTTCCGCTCCTTTTGCAATTAACAGTTCAACAACATCCTTGTGCCCCTTAAAAGAGGCAGAATGTAGAGGGGTATAGTTGATATTGTCTTTCGCATTTACTGAAGCTCCTTTTGCGATAAGAAGATCAGCCACATCTCTATATCCTAGAGCGGCAGCGTAATGAAGAGCCGTCTCGCCTGATTTGTCCTTGGCATTGACATCAGCTCCTCTAGCGATCAACAGCTCGGTGACATTCAGGTGGCCACGAAAGGCTGCGGAATCAAGAGGAGTCATATCATCCTTGCTTCTGGAATTCACTTCAGCGCCGTGGATAATTAACAGTTCAGCGACATCCTCGTTACCTTGAAAAGCGGCAAATTGAAGTGGAGTTTTTCCTTCATCGTCCCGGGCGTTAACTTCAGCCCCGTTAGCAATCAATATTTCAGCTAGCTCCCTGTTCCCTAGCGTGGCGGCCATATGAAGTGAAGTCACATCTTTACTGAAGAATCGGCATTTGGAATTTACATTTGCGCCATGGGCGATCAATATTACAGCGATATCCTTGCGCCCCTCTGTTACGGCTTCATGCAGAGGTGTTAAGCCAAACATATTTTTTGCATCGATGTCCGCCCCTTTAGTAATTAATAGTTCGACAACATCATTCCTTCCTTTCAAGGCAGCGAGATGTAGAGAGGTCATACCTCCACTTGTCTTCACGTTCACGTCCGCGCCTTTGGCAATCAGCAGCTCGACTACCTCCTTCTGTCCCTTACTCGCAGCGATGTGTAGAGGAGTTTCGCCATTCTTGTTTTTTGTATTGAGTTCCTCGCCATTTACCAGTAAGTTTCTGACTTCGTTTACGCTGCCAGAATCTGAAGCTGAAAAAAGGTCATATTTCATGCTTACAGGCTGGGAGGTTGTACAACCATTAACGATCAGCATAAGCGGAAACAAAACTAAGCAAGACAACTTCATAAAACTGAGATTTCTCATGCCTCTTCCTCTGCTTAACAGGACGGATCGTCCTCACTTCGTATTCGTGGGTAAAAACGTGGTGCACACTATCAGCAAAATCACTCGCAAACAATATGCCGCCATTTTGTGAGAATGGCTGCGCTTTCGTGTTGTGAAGTTGGTATCATCTGGCCGAAATTGAGATGAGCCACAATACCAGCGATTGATGATCGTCCCTTGAGCCATCCATACCACTTCCAGCACGACAAGCATTTCACTCAAAACTGATCGCTTATGCATTCAGTTGCACGACACATCCAGTATCCATGCGGGTTACAGCTGGCATTGCGTCAAACTAGGCACCTTTGCGATCAGTTTCTCTCGCTTCTAGCAATGGCGCTGGTTGCGGGAGAGATGAGCGGACGGCGGAGCTGATCGCATTTGCGATCGGTTTGGGGTTCAAGGCTACCCATTGGGATTAGCCTTTTAGGATTAGAACGTTGCTCTCACATTTGCGGCAAGCCGCTCGGGTGATATACAATCGCTGGGTTGAGTTGTTGCATTGAGTTGTCACGGAATGTCGTTTGAAGCCTGGCAGTCAAGGTACTACGGAAGGTCACTACTGTTATTACAAGCGGCTAATATAATAACATAATAAAAACAACGGCATGGAATTCGTTTCGGGTTTCTTGCCCCGCACCAAAACGATGAACCCAGGTCTGCAGGCCGAAGGTTTATAAGTCTAGAATGGCATTCTGGGCTCCGAAGCATCAGGAGCCAACGGAGGAGGGGACTAAAGATATGTTGGAAAATTATTTTCCGGTTCTGCTGTTCATCATCATTGCGCTTTTGATAGGCGTATTGCCTTTGGCATTGGGCGGGCTGATCGGGCCGAACCGTCCGGACGACAAAAAAAACTCTCCCTATGAATGCGGTTTCGAAGCATTCGAAGACGCGCGCATGAAGTTCGACGTGCGTTTTTATCTCGTAGCCATCCTCTTCATCCTGTTCGATCTTGAAATCGCCTTTCTTTTTCCATGGGCGATCGTACTCAAAGAGATCGGGACTTTCGGTTTTGTTTCCATGATGGTCTTTTTGGCCATCCTCGTGGTTGGCTTTATTTACGAATGGATGAAAGGAGCCTTGGAATGGGAATAGAAGGCGTTCTGAATAAAGGATTCATCACGACCAATGCCGATGCGGTGATCAACTATGTGCGCACCGGTTCGCTGTGGCCGATGACTTTTGGCTTGGCCTGTTGTGCGGTGGAGATGATGCATGCAGTTGCGCCCCGTTACGACTTATCCCGGTTTGGAGCCGAGGTTTTTCGCCCAAGTCCAAGGCAAGCGGACTTGATGATTGTGGCGGGAACGCTATGCAACAAGATGGCACCGGCCTTGCGTAAAGTCTATGACCAAATGGCTGAACCTCGTTATGTGATATCTATGGGTTCCTGTGCCAACGGTGGTGGCTACTACCATTATTCTTATTCTGTGGTGCGTGGATGCGACCGCATCGTTCCTGTGGACATTTATGTTCCCGGTTGTCCGCCGACTGCCGAGGCGCTGATCTACGGCATTATCCAGCTGCAGAACAAGATTAAACGTACCAACACGATTGCGCGCTAGGAAAACATGGCTACCGACCTGAACATACTCTCCGCAAATCTGAACGAGGCATTCTCGGGCAAAATTGTCAGTCTGGTGGACCATCTTGGCGAACTTACCCTGGTGGTCAATTCCGCCGACATGCTCGGCGTATTCACACGCCTGCGCGACGATGCCGATCTGCGTTTCGAAGCGCTGGTCGATGTATGTGGCATCGACTATTCCACTTACGGCAGCGAGCTGTGCGAGGATGGCAAGTATCTGCCCGATGCGCCGCGTGCGGGTGCCAGATTTGCCGCTGTCTATCATCTGTTGTCGGTGACCAACAACGTACGTCTGCGTGTGCGCGTATTTGCGGACGACGACGCGATGCCCGTATTGAATTCGGCCACGGGTATATGGCCTTCAGCCAACTGGTATGAGCGCGAGGCGTTCGACCTGTTCGGCATCATCTTCGTCGGCCACCCCGACCTGCGCCGCATCCTCACCGATTACGGTTTTGTCGGCAACCCGTTCCGCAAGGACTTTCCTTTATCCGGCACGGTTGAGATGCGCTACGACGCCGCGCAGCAGCGCGTGGTGTATGAGCCGGTGACGGTGGAGCCGCGCGAGATCACGCCGCGCACGATGCGCGAAGAGAATTACGGTCGTTCTTAACCGAACCAAGAAGGCAACGTTATGGCTGAGATAAAAAACTACACCATGAACTTCGGTCCGCAGCATCCTGCCGCACACGGCGTGTTGCGTCTGGTACTGGAGCTCGATGGCGAAGTGATCGAACGTGCCGACCCGCACATCGGACTGTTGCACCGCGCAACCGAGAAGCTGGCCGAGCACAAGACTTTCCTGCAATCCGTTCCTTACATGGATCGACTGGACTACGTGTCCATGATGCTCAACGAGCATGCGTATGTGATGGCGATCGAGAAACTGGCGGGCATCGAAGTGCCGGTCCGGGCGCAGTACATCCGCGTCATGTTCGACGAGATCACGCGTATCCTGAACCATCTGCTGTGGCTAGGCGCTTCCGCCCTCGACTGTCGGCGCGATGTCCCCGATGTTTTACACCTTCCGTGAGCGCGAAGATTTGATGGATGCCTACGAAGCGGTTTCCGGCGCACGTTTGCATGCGTCCTACTACCGTCCCGGCGGCGTATATCGCGACCTGCCGGATTCCATGCCGCAATATCAAGCGAGCAAGATTCACAACGCGGCGGCGGTGAATAAGATGAACGAGAACCGCCAGGGTTCTTTGCTTGATTTCATGGAAGACTTCACCAACCGTTTTCCCGGCCATATTGACGAATACGAGACGCTGCTGACCGACAACCGCATCTGGAAACAGCGCACGGTGGGTATCGGTGTCGTGTCGCCGGAACGTGCGCTGGCGCTGGGTTTTACCGGTCCGATGCTGCGCGGTTCGGGGGTGGTGTGGGATTTGCGCAAAAAACAACCTTACGAAGTATATGACCGTATCGACTTCGACATCCCGGTAGGTGTCGAGGGCGATTGCTACGACCGTTATCTGGTGCGCGTGGAAGAGATGAGGCAAAGCAACCGCATCATCAAACAATGTATCGATTGGCTGCGCAAAAATCCGGGGCCGGTGATGACGGACGATCACAAGTTCGCGCCGCCCAATCGCGAATCCATGAAACAGAACATGGAAGAACTGATCCACCATTTCAAGTTGTTCAGCGAAGGTTTCCATGTGCCCGCGGGCGAAGTGTATGCCGCCGTCGAGCATTCCAAAGGCGAGTTCGGCATCTATATGGTGTCGGATGGCGCGAACAAGCCTTATCGCATGAAGATACGATCAGCCGGGTTCCCCCATCTGTCCGGTTTGGACGAGATGGTGCGCGGGCACATGATCGCCGATGTGGTGGCAATTATCGGTACGCAAGACATCGTTTTCGGGGAGATAGACCGCTGATGTTATCCCAACAGATCACGACGCTCATCGACAAAGAGCTGAAGAAATATCCTGCCGATCAGCGCCAGTCTGCCGTGATGGCGGCGTTGCGTTTCGTGCAGGACGAAAAAGGCTGGATCGCTCCCGAAGATATGGCGGACATCGCCGTCTATATTGGCATGCCGCAAATGGCGGTGTACGAAGTGGCGACTTTCTACCACATGTACAATCTCAAACCGATGGGCAAGTACACGCTGACGGTGTGTACCAACCTGTCGTGCCAATTGTGCGGATCGGACGATACGCTGGCACATCTTGAACAAACGTCTCGGCATCGGCCTGGGCGAAGTCACGCGGACGGGAAATTCGGTCTGCGCGAAGGCGAGTGCATGGGGGCGTGTGTGGATGCGCCGATGTTCACCATCAACAACAAGAAACTGTGCGGTCGTTTGACCAGCGAGAAGATCGACCAGATTCTGGCGGAACTGGATAAGCAATGAGCGAACCCATTATTCTCACCACGATGCATTTCGACCAGCCGTGGACGCTGGAGAACTATCTCAAGGTAGGCGGCTATCAGGCCCTGCGCAAGATTCTGTCCGAAAGGATATCGCCCGAAGCGATCATCGCCGAAGTGAAGACTTCCGGCCTGCGCGGTCGCGGCGGTGCCGGCTTCCCCACCGGGTTGAAGTGGAGCTTCATGCCGCGCAACTACGAGGGCGAAAAATACCTGGTATGCAATTCCGACGAGGGCGAGCCGGGCACCTGCAAAGACCGGGACATCCTGCGCTACAACCCGCATCAGTTGATCGAAGGCATGGCCATCGCCGCCTACACCATGGGCGTGAAGACCGGTTACAACTATGTGCACGGCGAAATTTTCGAAGCCTACGAACGCATGGAAGAAGCCTGCGAAGAAGCACGCAAAGCGGGCTACCTGGGCAAGAACATCCTCGGTTTCGATTTTGAGTTCGATCTGCATAACCACATGGGCTATGGCGCCTACGTGTGCGGCGAAGAGACGGCATTGCTCGAATCTCTTGAGGGCAAAAAAGGCCAGCCGCGTTTCAAGCCGCCGTTCCCTGCCAGTTTCGGTCTGTACGGCAAACCCACCACCATCAACAATACCGAGACCTTCGCCAGCATTCCCTACATCATTCGCGAAGGCGGGCAAAATTTTGCCAGTTTGGGCGTGACCAACAGCGGCGGCGTCAAATTGTTCTCCGTGTCGGGCCATGTGAACAAGCCGGGCAACTTCGAAGTGCCGCTGGGTACACCGTTCAGGACATCTGCTGGAAATGGCCGGCGGCGTGCGCAACGGCCATAAGCTGAAGGCGGTCATCCCCGGCGGCTCATCCATGCCGGTACTGCCGGCCGAAATCATGATGGGTCTCAACATGGATTTTGATTCGGTGCAGAAGGCGGGTTCCTATCTGGGTACCGGCGCCATCATCGTGATGGACGAAACGACCTGCATGGTGAAGGCGCTGGAGCGCCTGTCCTATTTCTACTATGAAGAATCGTGCGGCCAATGCACGCCGTGCCGCGAAGGCACGGGCTGGCTGTATCGCATCATCCATCGCATCGAACACGGCGAAGGCAAGCCGGAAGATCTGGATCTGCTGCTCGATCTGTGCGGCAACATCGCGGGGCGCACGATCTGCGCTTTGGGCGATGCGGCGGCGTGGCCGGTGCAGGGTTTCCTCAAACATTACCGCGCAGAGTTCGAGTACCACATCGAACACAAACGCTGCTTGGTGTAAGGCTGACGGACAGGTGAGCAATGATCAATATTGAAATTGACGGCAAGCAGATTACAGACTGAAAACGGCGCGACCGTGATCGAGGCCGCGCATTCGGCCGGTATCACCATCCCGCATTTCTGCTACCACAAGAAACTCTCCATCGCCGCCAACTGCCGCATGTGTCTGGTGCAGGTGGAGAAGGCGCCGAAGCCTTTGCCAGCCTGTGCTACACCGGTGGCCGAAGGCATGAAGGTGTACACCCATTCCGAGCAGGCAGTGAAGGCGCAAAAAGGCGTGATGGAATTCCTGCTGATAAACCATCCGCTGGATTGCCCGATCTGCGACCAGGGCGGCGAATGCGCGTTGCAGGACATGTCGATCGGATACGGTGGAGGACATTCACGCTATCACGAAGAAAAGCGCATGGTATTGAGCAAGGACATCGGTCCGCTGGTATCGGCGGAAGAAATGAGCCGCTGTATCAACTGCACCCGTTGCGTTCGTTTCGGTCAGGAGATCGGAGGTCAGATGGAGCTGGGCCAGGCGTTCCGTGGCGAGCACGCCGAGATCATGTCTTTCGTGTCTGGTGCGGTCGAATCCGGAATTGTCCGGCAACATGATCGACCTGTGCCCGGTCGGCGCGCTGACCAGCAAGCCGTTCCGCTACAAGGCGCGTTCCTGGGAATTGTCGCGCCGCCGCTCGGTCAGTGCGCACGACAGTCTGGGTTCCAGCCTCGCCGTGCAAACCAAGAACAATCGCGTGCTGCGCGTGTTGCCGATCGAAAATGACGACATCAACGAGTGCTGGCTGTCCGATAAGGATCGTTTTGCCTATGAAGGATTGAATACGGCCGATCGCCTGACCAAGCCGATGATCAAGCAGGACGGCAAATGGCTGGAAGTGGAATGGCAGGTTGCGCTGGAGTACGCGGCGAACGGTCTGCGCCAGATTTCCAACGGCGCCGGGGCCGAGCAGGTCGGCGCACTGGCAACAGCCAACTCCACACTGGAAGAACTCTACCTGCTGCAAAAACTCGTGCGCGGCATCGGCAGCCAGAACGTGGATTTCCGTCTGCGCCAATCCGATTTCAGCACCGACGGCAAACAACAAGGTGCGCCCTGGCTGGGCATGTCTATCGCCGATATCAGCCGCGCCGATCGCTTCCTTATCGTTGGCAGCTTCCTGCGCAAGGATCATCCCTTGCTGGCAGCGCGCATCAGGCAGGCGGCGAAAAAGGGTGCGCAAGTCAATATCATCCATTCCGCCGATGACGACCTGTTGATGAAGGTGGCGAACAAGGCCATCGTTGCACCGGACGCCTTGGTTGAAATGTTGACCCAGGTTTCGAAGGCGCTGACAGCCGAAAAACAAGGCCAGAGCGCGAGTGGCGAAGCAGGGGCCATTGCCAAGAGCCTGGCCAGCGGCGAACGCGTTGCAGTATTGCTCGGCAACTTTGCGCAACAGCATCCGCAAGCCGCACAACTGCAGGCATTGGCGCAACAGATCGCCGCACTGAGCAACGGCAAGTTCGGCTTCCTCGGCGAAGCAGCGAACAGCGTCGGCGGTTATCTGGCGCAAGCCACGCCGGGCACCAAAGGATTGAATGCAGCTTCCATGCTGGCGTCACCGCGCAAGGCTTATGTATTGCTTAACGTCGAGCCGGAACTGGATTGCGCCAATCCGCAAGAAGCCATCGGAGCTATCAAGTCTGCCGACACTGTGATCGTGCTGTCCGCCTACAAGCACCATGCAACGGAATACGCCGACGTGCTGCTGCCCATCGCGCCGTTCACCGAAACGTCAGGCACTTTTGTCAGCAGCGAAGGCCGCGTGCAAAGTTTCAAGGGAGCAGTCAAGCCGCTGGGCGAGGCGCGTCCGGCTTGGAAGGTGTTGCGCGTGCTGGGCAATCTGCTGAAGGTGGAAGGTTTCGATCAGGACACATCGGAAGCAGTGCGCGACGAAGCACTGCATGGCGTGGATGTTGCTGCCAAATTGAACAATGCCATCGGCGGAGTCGAGGTCAAAGCTGCACCAGCCGCAAACGGCCTGCAGCGCGTGAGCGATGTACCGATCTACGCGACGGATGCCGTCGTGCGTCGTTCCGCTCCACTGCAAGCCACTGCGGATGCGGCGATGCCGCAAGCATGGCTGCATAGTGAAGAGTTGAAGAAACTCGGCGTGCAGGCCGGCGCAACGGTCAAGATCAGCCAGGGGCAGGGTAGTGCAAACCTGTTGGCTGCAGCGGACGATAAATTGCCCAGGGGCGTGGTACGGGTGGCGGCAGGCCATGCCGCAACTGCGGCGCTGGGTGCGATGTTTGGAACGATCACCGTGGAGCGTGCATGATGGAAGCCCAGGTCCTGCAATTCTTTCAATGGTTCTGGAACCAGTTCGGACTCTGGGATGTACTGTGGCGCTACATCGGGCCGGTATGGCCGGTGATATGGACGGTGGTGAAGATTGTCGCCATTGTCGCGCCCGTCATGATCGGCGTGGCTTACTTCACGTTGGCCGAGCGCAAGGTATTGGGTTTCATGCAGGTACGGCCCGGCCCCAACCGTGTGGGCTGGTGGGGGCTGCTGCAACCGATCGCCGATGGCGTCAAGTTGCTGTGCAAGGAAATCATCATTCCGACTCGCGCCAACAAATTCCTGTTCTTGTTGGCGCCGGTATTGTCGCTCTCAACTGCACTGGCGGCATGGGCAGTCGTGCCCTTCGGCGATGACCTGACTTTGGCGAACGTGAATGCGGGATTGCTTTACCTGTTGACGATGACCTCGCTTGGCGTGTACGGCATTATCATCGCCGGTTGGTCGTCCAACTCCAAATACGCTTTCCTCGGCGCCTTGCGTTCCGCCGCACAGATTGTTTCGTATGAGCTGGCCATGGGTTTTGCATTGGTGTGCGTGTTGCTGGCGGCACAGAGCATGAATCTGGGCGATATCGTGCGCGGGCAGGGCGGCGGCTACGGTCTGTTCCACTGGTATTTCATTCCGCTGTTTCCGATGTTCGTGGTGTATTTCATTGCGGGCGTGGCCGAGACCAACCGCGCGCCGTTCGACATGGCCGAAGGTGAGTCCGAAATTGTGGCCGGTTTCCACGTGGAATATTCCGGCATGGGCTTTGCGATCTTCTTCCTGGCTGAATACGCCAACATGATATTGATTGCGGCTTTGGCTACCGTATTGTTCCTCGGCGGCTGGCTCAATCCGTTCCATAACTGGCCGGTATTGGGCGAGTTCACTGATCATATTCCCGGCTTGTTCTGGATGGTCGGCAAGATGTTCATCTTCATGTTCATGTTCCTGTGGTTCCGCGCGACTTTCCCGCGCTATCGCTACGACCAGCTGATGCGCCTGGGCTGGAAAGTATTCATCCCGCTCACGTTGGTCTGGGTGGTCGTGGTTGCCGCGTGGATGCAGACGCCGTATTGGTTGTGGTAAGCAAGCGAGGATAGAAAATGAAAAACCTCATTAATTTCTTCAAGAGTTTTTTGCTGCTCGAGTTCCTCAAGGGTTTCTCGGTGACCGGGCATTATTTTTTCGCGCGCCATATCACTGTGGAGTATCCGGAGGAAAAGACGCCGCAAAGTTTCCGCTTCCGTGGTTTGCACGCGCAACGCCGCTATCCCAATGGCGAGGAGCGCTGTATCGGCTGCAAACTGTGCGAAGCCGTATGTCCGGCACTTGCCATCAAGATCGAAGTGGCTGAGCGTGAAGACGGTACGCGCCGCACTACGCAATACGATATCGACCTGGTCAAATGCATCTTCTGCGGCTTTTGCGAAGAATCCTGCCCGGTGGATGCTATCGTCGAAACGCGCATATACGAGTATCACGGCGAGAAGCGCGGTGACCTGTATTACACCAAGCCCATGCTGCTGGCGATGGGCGACAAATATGAAGAGCAGATCGCCAAGGATCGAGCTGCCGATGCGAAGTATCGGTAATCAGAGGATGCCACTATGCACATTGAAACCCTGTTCTACCTGTTTGCCGCAGTGACCGTCTTCGCGGCGCTGCGCGTGATCACCTCGCGCAACCCGCTGCATGCGGTGTTATTTCTGGTGCTGGCCTTTATCAGCTGCGCGGGCATCTGGATGTTGCTTGAGGCCGAGTTCCTCGCCATTGCGCTGGTGCTGGTGTATGTCGGGGCGGTGATGGTGCTGTTCCTGTTCGTGGTGATGATGCTGGATATCAATATTGAGCGCTTGCGCATCGGCTTCTGGCGCTGGCTGCCTGTGGGGCTGATGCTGGCGGGTTTGATCGGTGTGCAGATGGTGTGGGTGCTGGGTGCGAAAGAAACTTCCTCCGGCATGAATGCGGTCAAACATGCTGCCGATTACAGCAATACCAAAGAACTGGGTCGCCTGATCTACACCGATTACGTCTATCCGTTCGAACTGGCGGCCGTGCTGCTGCTGGTGGCGATGGTGGCCGCGATTGCGCTGACTTTGCGCAAGCGTCGCGATACCAAGCGCCAGGATATTGGCAAGCAGATCAAAGTAAAGAAACAGGATCGCATGCGCGTCGTTTCCGTTCCGTCCTCGCGTAAAGCGGGTGCGGCCCAGGATGGCGTTGCACCTTCGAATGGACATGCTGCAGATTAAAGCAAAGGGGAGAACATGTTGAATCTGGGTCTATCGCATTATCTGGTGTTGAGCGCGGTGTTGTTCGCCATCAGCGTGGTCGGCATCTTCCTGAACCGCAAGAATCTGATCGTGCTGTTGATGGCGATCGAGTTGATGCTGCTCGCGGTGAACACCAATTTCGTCGCGTTTTCGCATTACCTGAACGATTCTGCGGGTCAGGTTTTCGTGTTCTTTATCCTCACCGTGGCCGCTGCGGAAGCGGCGATCGGTCTGGCAATCCTGGTGGTGCTGTTCCGTAACCTGCGCACTATCAATGTGGATGATCTCGGCAGCTTGAAAGGTTGATGCGCATGGAAATGCAGAGTCTATATTTGCTGGTTCCCTTGGCTCCATTGGTTGGAGCCCTCGCTGCCGGACTGTTTGGTAACGTGCTGGGACGTGCCTGGTCCCATCGAATCACGATCATTCTGGTCGCCGTGTCCTTTATCGCCTCAGTCGCGATCTATCGGGATGTGATGGCAGGCCATCCATTCAATGGCACGGTGTACAAATGGATGTCTTCCGGCGACACCGGTTTTGAAATCGGGTTCTGGATCGACCGCCTGACCGTGATGATGATGCTGGTCGTGACCTTCGTCTCGCTCATGGTGCACATCTACACCATCGGCTATATGGAAGAAGATCCAGGCTACCAGCGCTTCTTCAGCTACATCTCGCTGTTCACCTTCTCCATGCTGATGCTGGTGATGGCCAACAACTTCATGCAACTGTTCTTCGGGTGGGAAGCGGTGGGCCTGGTGTCCTACCTGCTGATCGGCTTCTGGTACACGCGCCCCACGGCGATATACGCCAACCTGAAGGCGTTCCTGGTCAACCGCGTGGGCGACTTCGGTTTCCTGCTGGGCATCGGCCTGGTGCTGATGGTGTTCGGCACACTGGACTACCAGTCCGTCTTTGCCAATGCGCATAATTATGTCAACGACATGGCGCCCATCCCCGGCGTCTCGGTGGGATTGCTGACCGCGATCTGCATCCTGCTGTTCATCGGCGCGATGGGCAAGAGCGCGCAGTTTCCCCTGCACGTGTGGCTGCCCGATTCGATGGAAGGCCCGACCCCGATTTCCGCCCTGATCCACGCGGCGACCATGGTGACTGCCGGTATTTTCATGGTGGCGCGCATGTCGCCGCTGTTCGAGTTGTCCGATACTGCACTGTCATTCGTGATGATCATCGGTGCGATTACCGCGTTGTTCATGGGCTTTCTGGGCATCATCCAGAACGACATCAAGCGCGTGGTGGCATATTCCACCCTGTCGCAACTCGGTTACATGACGGTGGCGTTAGGCGCATCGGCTTACTCCGTGGCAGTGTTCCATTTGATGACGCACGCGTTCTTCAAGGCGTTGCTGTTCCTGGCAGCAGGTTCGGTCATCATGGCCATGCACCACGATCAGGACATCCGCAACATGGGCGGTCTGCGCAAATACATGCCGATCACCTGGATCACGTCCCTGATCGGTTCGCTGGCCTTGATCGGCACACCGTTCTTCTCCGGATTCTATTCCAAGGACAGCATCATTGAAGCGGTCGGCAAGTCGACCCTGGCTGGTTCCGGTTTCGCCTATTTCGCCGTGGTGGCGGGTGTGTTCGTAACCGCCTTCTATTCCTTCCGCATGTACTTCCTTGTGTTTCACGGCGAAGAGCGTTTTGGCAAAGATCACCACGATCATGAGGGCGATCATGCCGATGAAGAAGTCTCCACCGATCACCACCACGGCCTGGCGCCCGGACAAAAGCCGCATGAAACTTCTTGGGTAGTCACGTTCCCGCTGATCATGCTGGCGATCCCGTCGGTGCTGATCGGGTTCATCACCATAGAGCCGATGCTGTTCGGGGACTACTTCCTTGATTCCATCTACATCAGTCACAGCCATCCGGCCCTGGCCGAGATGCGCGAGGAATACCACGGTGCTTTCGCCATGGCCTTGCAAGCGCTGATCTCGTTGCCGTTCTGGCTGGCATTGGCGGGAGCAGGGAGCGCATGGTTCATGTATATGAAGCGCCCCGATATTCCGGAGGCGATCAAGCAGAAGTTCTCTGCGATTTATACGTTGCTGGACAAGAAATATTACTTCGACATCTTCAACGATTGGTTCTTCGCCGGCGGAGCACGCCGGGCAAGCCGCCTGTTGTGGAAGTTCGGCGACGTGAAACTGATCGATGGATTCTTCGTGAACGGTTCCGCGCGGGTGGTCGGCTTGTTCTCCGGCGTATTGCGCAGCTTCCAGACTGGCTACGTCTATCACTACGCATTTTGGATGATCATCGGCGTGTCCGCACTGTTGACGGTGCGGACATGGTTCGAATAAGGCAGTACTAGAGAAGAGCTGAAGGAACAAGCATGATTTTCGGATATCCCCTGTTAAGCGCTGCCATCTGGTTGCCCATTCTGTTCGGTTTGATGGTGCTGGCTACCGGCAACGACCGCAATGCGAAAATGGCGCGTAGCATTGCTTTGGTCGGCGCGATCCTGAGCTTCCTGGTGACGATTCCGCTGTATACGGGCTTCGACCGCATGACCAGCGATATGCAGTTCGTGGTGCTTAAGGACTGGATACCGCGTTTCAATATTCACTACCACCTTGGCGTGGATGGCATCTCGCTGCTGTTCGTGTTGCTGAACAGCTTCTTCACGCCGCTGGTGGTGATCGCGGGCTGGCAAGTCATCGAGAAGCGCGTATCGCAATACATGGCCTCGTTCCTCATCATGTCGGGGCTGGTCAACGGCGTGTTTGTCTCGCTGGATGCGATGCTGTTCTACGTATTCTGGGAAGCGATGCTGATCCCGATGTTCATCATCATCGGTGTGTGGGGTGGACCCAACCGCGTGTATGCGGCGCTTAAATTCTTTCTGTACACCTTGCTCGGCTCGCTGTTGATGCTGGTTGCGTTGTTGTACTTGTACCAAAAGTCCGGCGGCAGTTTTGAGATTCTCGATTACCACCGTATGGCGATGCCGTCGATGGCCGCGCAGATACTGGTATTCATTGCCTTCTTCATGGCGTTCTCGGTGAAGGTGCCGATGTTTCCGGTGCATACCTGGTTGCCGGATGCCCACGTCGAAGCGCCTACCGGCGGTTCCGTGGTGCTGGCGGCGATCATGCTTAAAGTCGGCGCGTATGGTTTCATCCGTTTCTCGCTGCCGATTGTTCCGGATGCCAGCCATTACCTGGCGCCCGTGATGATCACATTGTCATTGATCGCGGTGGTATATATCGGACTGGTCGCGCTGACCCAGGCCGACATGAAAAAGCTGGTGGCTTATTCTTCCATCTCACACATGGGTTTTGTCACGCTGGGCTTTTTCATTTTCAATGCCTACGGAATAGAGGGAGCGTTGCTGCAAATGATCTCGCACGGCTTTGTGGCGGGTGCGCTGTTCCTCTGTATTGGCGTGCTGTACGACCGTGTGCACTCGCGCCAGATCGTTGATTACGGCGGTGTTGCCAAGAAAATGCCGGTGTTCGCCGCTTTTTTCATGCTGTTCTCCATGGCCAACAGCGGCTTGCCCGGTACCAGCGGATTCGTGGGCGAGTTCATGGTGATCATGGGTGCAGTGAAAGCCAATTTCTGGTATGCCGCCCTTGCGGCCAGCACGCTGGTCTTCGGCGCTGCCTATACCCTGTGGATGTACAAACGCGTAATTTTCGGTGCGATCACTAATGACCATGTCGCCCATTTGCGCGACATTGGTGCGCGCGAAATAGTCGTCTTCGTTTTTCTGACGCTTGCTGTGCTGGGCATGGGGCTGTATCCGTTGCCTCTTGCAGATGTGATGCACACCACGGTGAACGATCTGCTGGTGCATCTGGCTACTCCCAAAGTATTGAATTGAGGAAAACATGAATCTTCTGTCCTCCCTTTCCCCGGCCTACGCAGAGATATTTCTGCTCGTGATGGTTTGTGCGATCCTCGTGATTGATCTGTTTATCGTCAATTACACCAAGACCCTTACCTATCTGCTGGTGCAACTGAGTTTGCTGGGCTGTTCGCTGATCACGGTATCTACCCACGAGGAAGGTATCGTGCATATCTTCCACCATATGTTCGTGGATGACCTGATGTCGGACGTGCTCAAACTGCTGACCTATCTGTCGGTATCCATGATGCTGGTGTATTCGCGCAGTTACCTGCTGGCGCGCGGGCTGTTTACCGGCGAGTTCCTGTCGCTGGTACTGTTTGCCACGCTGGGCATGATGGTGATGATCTCGGCCAGTAACTTCCTGTCGCTGTACCTCGGGTTGGAACTGCTTGCCCTGAGTCAATATACCCTCGTTGCCTTGCAGCGAGACTCGGCCGTTGCCACCGAATCAGCCATGAAATACTTCATCCTCGGCGCGATGGCTTCCGGTTTCCTGCTCTACGGCATGTCCATGCTCTACGGTGCAACCGGCTCGCTGGACGTGAACCGCGTCGCGGAAGTCATTCATCAAGGTACGGCAAACAAGCCGCTGCTGGTGTTCGGTCTGGCCTTCATCGTGGCGGGCATCGCCTTCAAATTGGGGGCAGTGCCGTTCCACATGTGGGTGCCGGACGTGTATCAGGGCGCACCTACCGCGATGACCATGTTCATTGGCTCCGCGCCCAAGTTGGCAGCATTCGCTTTTGTCATGCGCCTCCTGGTGGAAGCGTTGCAGCCGCTGATGATCGACTGGTCCGGCATGCTGATGATCCTGGCAGTGCTGTCCATGGCCGTGGGCAACATCACCGCAATCGCGCAGACCAACATCAAGCGCATGTTCGCTTATTCGACCATCGCACATATGGGCTTCCTGCTTATCGGTGTTTTGAGCGGAACACTCGACGGTTACGGATCCGCCATGTTCTATGCAGTAACTTATGTGCTGATGAGCCTGGGCGGTTTCGGCATGATCATGCTGCTGTCGCGCGAAGGTTTCGAAGCAGACAACCTCAACGACTTCAAGGGCCTCAATCAGCGCAGTCCGTGGCTCGCTTTCATGATGCTGCTGCTGATGTTCTCGTTTGCGGGCGTGCCGCCTACGGTCGGGTTCTACGCCAAATTCTCCGTGTTGAACGCGGCCGTTCAGACCGGACATCTGACGCTGGTTGTGCTGGCCGTGCTGTTCTCGCTGATCGGTGCTTTCTACTACCTGCGTATCGTCAAATTGATGTATTTCGATGCGCCGGAGAGTCACGAAAAACTCTACATCCAGCCCGACAGCAGCCTGCTCATCGGTATCAACGGGCTGGCGGTGCTTGCACTCGGCATTCTGCCCAATACGCTGATGTCTGTCTGTGCTGTCTCGGTGCAGCAATCTTTGTTGCATTAATCGAACCGATGTATCAAGAGAACACTCCCGCTCCGGCGGGAGTGTTCATTTGGGGAAAGTGAATATGGACCTGACAGAGAAACAACTCGATAGCCAAGTCATGTATGACGGCGGCTTTATAGAAGTACTCAAGGATACTGTCCGGCTGCCTGATGGCAGCATCAGCACGCGCGAATACATCACACATCCCGGTGCGGTTGCAATGCTTGCCTTGCTGGACAACGGAAAACTGGTGATGGAGCGGCAATTTCGCTATCCCTTGCATCGCGAATTCATCGAGTTACCCGCCGGCAAGATCGACGACGGCGAAGACATCCTCGTCACCGCACAACGCGAGTTGCTGGAAGAAACGGGTTATGTGGCTGACGAATGGGTACACCTCACCACAGCCTGGCCGTGCATCGGCTATTCCGACGAGCGCATGGAGTACTTCCTTGCGCGAGGCTTGAAGCATGTAGGGCGCAATCTGGACGAAGGCGAATTCCTCGAAGTGTTCGAGCTTTCTCTGGCTGATGCTATCGAATGGATACAACAAGGCAAGATTACCGACAGCAAAACTGTTGTTGGCCTGTTCTGGCTGGACAAGGTGCTAAATGGCGGCTGGAGTGCACCGAAATAAGGCATCTAAATGGTGCGTCGCTTAAATATAAGCACCAAGTTGGTGTGTTATATCTCACCTGAATATTGTTAGTTAATATATTTTCCATATAAATCAATGTGTGACATGGATGGCATGGCGCTTGCATGCGTCCGTCCGGATTGCACTTAAATGGAGAAGATATGGAAAATTTGAAGGTCGGAACTGATGCATTATTCATCTTGTTGGGCGCCATAATGGTGCTAGCAATGCACGCCGGGTTCGCATTTTTGGAACTCGGGACGGTGCGCAAAAAGAATCAGGTCAACGCGTTGGTGAAAATACTCTCCGATTTCGCCATCTCCACACTGGCGTATTTTTTCATCGGTTACAGCATTGCTTACGGCGTCAATTTCTTTTCGGGTGCGGAGGAACTGGCGCAGAAGAATGGTTATGAACTGGTCAAGTTCTTTTTCCTGCTCACTTTTGCCGCAGCCATTCCGGCTATCGTTTCCGGCGGTGTGGCCGAGCGCGCGCGTTTCAATCCGATGCTTGCTGCGACCTTCTTGCTGGTCGGCTTCGTCTATCCTTTCTTCGAGGGCATCGCCTGGAACCATCGCTTTGGCGTCCAAGCCTGGTTGAACGCCAGTTTTGGCGCCGAGTTTCACGATTTCGCCGGCTCAGTTGTGGTGCATGCAGTGGGGGGCTGGATAGGTCTGGCTGCCGTGCTGATGCTGGGTGCGCGCCATGGTCGATACAACAAGGAAGGCCGCATTTCTGCTCACCCGCCGTCCAGCATTCCTTTCCTGGCACTCGGCGCTTGGGTGCTGACCGTGGGTTGGTTCGGGTTCAATGTCATGTCGGCACAGACTATCGACAAGATAAGCGGCCTGGTAGCGGTGAACTCGCTGATGGCGATGGTTGGAGGCACATTGGTTGCCTTGTGGGCAGGCAAGAACGACCCGGGCTTCGTGCATAACGGCCCCCTTGCCGGGTTGGTGGCCATCTGTGCGGGTTCCGATTTGATGCACCCGATCGGGGCCTTGTTGACCGGCGGCGTGGCTGGCGGTTTGTTCGTGTGGATGTTCACCCTGACTCAAAATCGCTGGAAGATCGACGATGTGCTGGGCGTATGGCCACTGCATGGGCTGTGCGGTGCCTGGGGCGGTATTGCCGCAGGTATTTTCGGGGCGAAAGCACTCGGGGGCGTCGGTGGAGTCAGCATCATGTCCCAGCTCGTTGGTACCTTGCTGGGTATCGTCATCGCATTGGCCGGTGGTTTTGTTGTCTACGGGGTGTTGAAAAAGTTTGTGGGCATTCGTCTTGAACGTGAAGAAGAATTCAACGGTGCAGACTTGAGCATTCACAAGATTACCGCCACGCCGGAACGCGAGTCGGGTTGGTAGGCACGGATGAACAGTAAAGTCTGCGAGATAGGCAAGGTAGTCTCAGGTGGACGTAGCGAAATGGGTTGTTTTAATTAATTGGAAATACGGAGATAAACAATGGGTAGTAATATTGGATTGGTGTTGCTATGGGCTTGGGTGATAGGATTTCTCGGTACGCTAATCTACTTGCACAAGAAAAAATACTTCCCTAAATGATTTTGGAAACTGTAAATTCTGTCTGGAATCGTTAAAAGAAAATGAGAACGGCGATCGAGTGGCTGTTCTCATGTTAATCCCGCCTGACTGATTGAGTGGCGTGCTGCCAAAACGGCCAACACATTTATCCGGACAAGATGAAGAAGGTACTTATAACCGTCGCACTGGCTGCAGCAATTGCTTATTCGGCGGCGTGGGCGCAAGACTCAACGCCGCTTGGATTGTGGAAAAGTATCGACGAGCACACAAACAAACCGACAGCACTGATCCGCATCACCGAAATTGACGGCAAACTTCAGGGGAGGGTTGAAAAGGTGTTTCCTGAGCCCGGTGAATCGGCAAACCCAATATGCGAAGAATGCGAAGGTGATCTCAAGAATCAACCTGTCGTTGGAATGATTATTCTGCAAGGTATGCGTCTTGCAGGTGACGAGTACACGGAAGGCCAGATACTCGATCCTGACAGCGGCAAAGTTTACCGGTGTACGATGAAAATACTTGATCGCGGAAACAAATTGATCATTCGTGGCTTTATAGGCATCCCGCTGCTGGGCAGGTCACAGGTTTGGCTGCGCGATCAATGAGGAAGTAACGACGAGGTCTCAACTCGGCCATCATGTGATACTCTTGAAATGACCAAGAGATGCGGAGTAAACAGTACGCTGGCAATGCACTGTCGGTAAATCAACAAGGATCAATCCTTGCGTGGCAACATCAAGCGTTTGAATAACCGCTCCACGATGTCGAAGTTCTTTTGCTTCTGCTCCGCCACATACAAGAGCAGCGCGATCAGCTTCATCTGACCCTGTTGCATGCGACTCGACGGATTAGGTTTCTTGCCCATGAGCGCAGCATACGCCTTCGAATCGGTCTCGACAATTTGCAATGTGGTGTTAAAACAAGCATCGCAAGTTGGAGCGCGCAGCTGACATATGGGTGGAAGAATGCAAACAGGCCAAATGACCCGCACAGACGCTCGTCGGTATCCGTGCGATCCCTTCCGTGCAGGAGAAGCTCCTTCGGTTGGCTTGTGGGACACTTGCCGAGTCTTAGAATGAATCATGGAAAACGAATCGAACGAAAAAATGGAGCCGGAAGAGGCTCAGCCTGCGGAAGGCCGAAGGAATCGTCGTTTCGGTGTCCAGGTACCTTTATACAAGAAAGACTTGAGCAAGGCCTCAACGCAACTGTCGCCGGATGAATACCATGATGCAGTGGAACGGCAGCTTAAATATCAGGAAGATCTTAAACGGAAACGGATAACGTCGAAGCATGTCGCTATCGGTATTGTTATATTGCTGTTCGATGTTGCCATCCTTCAATTGCCGCCGTATATCGTCAAAGTCATCGGGATATACGACCAGGTTCTGTTGGGGGAATGGATTGTCGGCCTGGTTGGAGTGATTACCGTCGCTACCCTTATATACATCTTCAAATCCGGCCGTTGATCGATTCTTGCGTCGCCACGGTTCGACCTGACCTGTCTCCAAAGACCATATAACCTGGAGGTGGGTAAAGTCCGCTTTCTCGCGGTACGGATTTCAGTCCTGTTACACCATTGCTGTCAGATTCTTGTCCGACATGATCGGTTAATATATCTTTCCGGATTTTCCAGAATTTTCAGCCCATGGATTTTACAAGTCTGCTTCTCCTGTTATTGCTTGCCGCACTGGTGTGGTACTGGCTCGACAGTCTTCGCGCCCTCGAATCTGCCCGGAGCATTGGAAAACGAGTTTGCGAGAATGCGGATGTGCAATTTCTGGATGACACGGTCGCGCGCATTGAGTTGAAACTTGTGCGCGACGATTTCGGACGGAGGACGTTGCGTCGCACCTATCGTTTTGAATTCAGCGAGACAGGAAATACCCGGCTCGAAGGCCGCATAATCCTGCTGGGTCACAAGCTTGATTCTGTCGCAATGGATCCCTATCAGATCACGTCGTAAAGATTTTCGGCGCACGGCATCTGCTGAAAATGTGGCAAGCCCCGACTCGAATCAGGGCTAATAATTTGGCGCTACATGATTTCGGCATTGATGCGAAAACTCGCATGCTAGTATCTGCAGCAATAATCAAAACGTGTGGAAATGCATTTGTCCAGGGTAATGCCTAGGACAGGGCCCGCGTATTTTGTTTCTGTCACTGGAAGAAAAAGGGCTGTCTTGCATGAGCGAACAGAGAGATCGAATCAAGGTATTGGGTGCCGGTATCTTCAGCCTGATTTTGGCGCTGGGTGTGGCGCGTTTTGCCTATACCCCGCTGTTGCCGTTGATGCAGCACCAAGCCGGTCTTGGCGTTGCCGCTGCAGGTTGGCTGGCGGCGATCAATTATGCCGGGTATCTTAGCGGCGCTCTCGTTGCCACGTTGATCAGCGATCTGGTATTGAAGGACCGTTTATATCGCATCGGCATGGTCCTCGCCATCGTGACTACAGCCATGATGGGTATGAGCACGGATTTTACCGTTTGGGCCGTGTCACGCTACATCGCCGGCCTATCCAGTGCGGCAGGTTTACTGTTGGGTAGCGGGCTGATACTCAACTGGCTGATACGCCATAATCACCGCAGCGAATTGGGTATTCACTTTGCCGGGATCGGCCTCGGGATTGCCTGCTCGGCCGCCCTGGTATCGTTGATGAACGAGTGGTTAACCTGGAGTGAGCAATGGTTCGCTCTCACCCTGTTTGGTTGCATGCTTCTCATCCCCGCATTGCGCTGGCTGCCGCCGCCCGATCGAAACCCCATGACCAAGACCGGGCAAAAGATGGTGGACGCCCCGCCGAGTGATTTATTCCAGCGGCTTTTGATCGCCGCCTATTTCTGCGCGGGTATCGGCTACGTAGTCAGCGCAACTTTCATTGTCGCGATCATCGACCATATGCCGGGTATGGCCGGGAAAGGAACTCTGGTCTTCTTTGTCATCGGGATTGTGGCTGCACCATCATGTATCGTGTGGGACTTGATCGCCCGTCGTATCGGGAAACTGAACGCTTTGATCGCCGCATCAGTTTTGCAGATGCTCGGAATCATGCTCCCGGTTCTGGGCGGAGGACTGCTCGCGGCACTTGCCGGCGCGATCCTCTTTGGCGGTACTGTCATGGGTATCGTGAGTCTTGTGCTGACCATGGCCGGTCAATACTACCCGACACGCCCGGCCAAGATGATGGGCAAGATGACCATGTCATATGGAGTCGGGCAGATCATGGCTCCGGCCATTACAGGTTGGCTCGCGACGCGTCTGGGCAGCTATGCAGGCGGACTCTATTTGGCCGGGGGGGCAATGTTCGCGGGCACCCTGATTCTCATGCTGCTTAAGGTGGTAGAAACGCGTGAGGCCAGATAACGGTCTGTGTCCGGTATTCGCCGGTGCAAGAGCCGCGGTGATCAAGCTAATGTTTCACGAATGTCAGCGGTTATCTCAAACGATCTGAGCCGGGCAGAATGGTCGAAGATTTGTGAAGTGATCATCAATTCATCGGCCTCAGTCTGTTCGATAAATTTTTTCAGGATGTGGGTCACGGTATCGCGAGTGCCAATCGCTGCGCATGACAGGACTTGGTCCAGCATCGAGCGTTCCTGCGGATTGAGGCGGTTCAAATAGCCGTCCATCGGCGGTTGCAGGCGTCCAGGGTGGCCGCTGCGCAAATTGACAAAAGCTTGCTGCATCGAAGTCGCCAGAAATTGCGCTTCTTCTGCCGTATCTGCCGCAAACACGTTGAAGCCAAGCATCACGTACGGCTTCGCCAGTTGAGCCGATGGCTTGAAGGTGGAGCGGTACAAGGCAATCGCCTGCATCATTTGTGCCGGTGCAAAATGCGACGCGAATGCGTAGAAACTCGATGTTGCGCGGTGCCGCAGCAGGCGAACCGTACTGAACGATTAAGATTGCGCACGAAGTAGTGCAGAAGGCAGGCAAAACGTATCATGGCAGACATCAAGGCAATCCAAGCGGAACTCCGCAACAATAAGCTGGACGGGTGGCTCTTTTTCGACCACCACCATCGCGATCCGATTGCGAGCAGCATTCTTGGCCTGGGAAAAGGCCTGGTATCGCGGCGATGGTTTTATTTCATCCCATCAAAGGGCGAGCCGCGCAAACTGGTCCATCGCATCGAGCAGGGAACCCTCGCATCGCTGCCGGGGAAGCAGTTTGTTTATGCGGGCTGGGAAGAGCTGCACAAGACGCTGCCGAAATTGCTTTCCGGCGCCAAGAAGATCGCGATGCAATATTCGCCCGACAACAATATTCCGTATATCGGCTTGGTTGACGCGGGAACCATTGAGCTGATTCGGAAGCTGAAGAAGAAAGTGGTTACCTCGGCGGATCTGGTGCAGAAATTCGAGGCGAGCTGGTCAGAGGAACAGCTCCAATCGCATCTCGAAGCTGGAAAAATCGTAGATCGCGTGACGCAGGATGCCTTCAAGCGGGCAGCGGATTTCGTCCGGCAAGGAAAGCCCATCACGGAATACGATCTGCAGCAATGGATGGCGGAGCAGATGCGCTCGAGCGGACTTACATTCGACGATCCTCCCATCGTGGCGGTGCAGCCGAATAATGGCGATCCACACTACGCGCCCCCGGCAACCAATTCGCGGCCCATCCGCGCGGGTGACTTGCTGTTGCTCGATGTGTTTGCGAAATTCGAAAAACCGAAGAGCGTCTATTACGACATCACGTGGATTGGTTACCTTGGTGAACGCGTCCCCGATGCTTACGCGAAAGTTTTCCGAATCGTGCGGCAGGCCCGCGATCGGGCCGTTGAATTCATCAAGGAATCTGTGGCGGCAGGGAAACCGATTCACGGTTGGGAAGTGGACAACATGGCGCGCGGCGTGATTCGCAAAGCGGGGTACGGGAAATATTTCGTTCACCGCACCGGCCACAGCATCGGCCAAAGCGTTCATGGAAACGGCGCAAATATGGATGGGCTGGAGACGCGCGACGACCGCAAGATCGTCCCGCACACGTGCTTTTCCATCGAGCCGGGGATTTACATGCCCGAATTCGGATTGCGCACAGAGGTGAATGTTTACGTTGGCGAAAAGGAAGCGCGCGTCACCGGGGCCATTCAGGAAGAGATTCTGCCGCTACTCTCATAGGGAAAATGGACGAAAACGAATCGAATTCCGGCGAAGCTGCGATGGAATTGACCGACGCGGGTGCCCCTATCGTGATTGAAGAACAGGTCCGCACCGAGGGAGTCGCTCGCCACGCCCCACTCGCATTCGTCTTTGCGATTGCCGGATGGATTGTTCCAGGCTTGGGACACTTGTTGCAGGGGCGCTGGGGACGCGCGTGCGTTTTCCTGATTGCTGTGGGAGGTCTTGCGGTCACAGGGTTGATGATGCGGGGAAATGTGTTTCCGCCACATTCAGACGATCCATTTGGCACACTCGGTTTTCTGGCTGATGCAGGGTCAGGCGCGTTTTATTATTTAGCGCTCTTCTTCGAACCGGGCGGGGCTGACCTTTCACTTGCTGCCGGCGAGTATGGAACCAGGCTGATCGCCGCCGCGGGAATTGTGAATATTCTTGGCGCGCTCGACGCCTACGAAATCGCTTCCGGCCGGAGGAGTTGATTGTTGGCTCGAATGGAGGAATGAGCCACTTCGCGGCTATGTTGCTTTTTGCGCTGCTTGCCTCGATGGCGCTGGCATGTCTGGTGCAGCGGACGACAAGCGGACGAATTCGCTGCGCCGTAAGATCATTTTTACTTTTCATCCTCATCGGAGTGGGAATTGCCTGGCTGATGTATCCATTTTCACGGTGATCGGCGCGCTGGTCCAGGAAAAGGTCCACACAATCACGGCGCGCATCGTTTGACAGTTTTTTCCAGCGGATGCTACAGTCAATATGTAAGGCCGAGGTAGCTCAGTTGGTAGAGCAGCCGATTCGTAATCGGCAGGTCCCCAGTTCAAGTCTGGGCCTCGGCTCCATCTTTCCCTCCAACAGCAGCGTCCTGCCCCCATTAGGAGGCGATCTTACTTCCCGGAAATGTGGAAGGACTCGGGCGGATCCAGCGAACACTGCTTCCAGAATGAACCCTCGGTCAGCGTTTTTTCCGCCAGTCCTTTTACGCTTGCCAGTCCTGCGGCGATTTGCCCGCCGTCCGCCGAATCAAATACCACCACGATGCCGTCCACCGTTTGATGCGCTGCGTTCAAGCTCTGATATGTTTTGAGGAAGATCGATTTCGCGAATGCCAATTTTTGGTTGGGGGACGACGTTGATGTCGCCGCCGCCGGCTCAACCCACTCGATTCGCACCATTCTTCCAGTCAACCCTTCCCAGTTACCCTTGAACTGACTCGTCTCTTCCTTCGCCACTTTGAACATGAGCGCATCCGCCGATGGTTCCAGATCGACGTTAGCGGCCTGCGCAAAACCCTGAGGCATCTCCAGTTGCGCACGACGGATCCACCCGCGCGACGCGCCCGAAATCTGGACGTGCACCCACGCGCCCTCCACCTGCAGAACTTCGAATTCATCCTGCTCGTCTGCGGTCATCAACACTGGCGCGGTCTCCGACGCTTTGGAGAAGACAGGGGTCTTCGGTTTTTTCACGGCAGCAAGGTTTGAGGGGCGGGCTTGATTCCTTTGAATTTCCTCGAGATTCTTTATGTAATCCGATAATTCCTGCGACTTTTTCTCGTCGGCCGCTCGCCGCGCTTTGAGTGTCTCCGCTGATTCTCCGTTGGGCAGCGGAGCAGCGGGCGCAACGGCAACGCGCGGTGATCGTGTACCACTGCTCAATGTCGAATCCACTGAGGAAGATTCTGCTTCGGCAGGCAAACTTGATGAAGACCCAGGTGCGGGCGCTGCGTGACTTCCGCCCGAGAGGTTGAAGTGTGCAGAGGGCTGAACGGGCTGGCTCGGTGGAGGAGGTAGCGTCGTTGCCGTTGCCTGTGGAGGGGGACTGGAAGCCTCTTTCGCACTGGGAGTCGCTGCTCCTCCGGTGGTGCCCGCACCAGGCGCGAGAATTTCCTCAATTCGGTCGAGGGCATCGGTCTCGATTCGACCATTCGACGCAAGGACGCGATAACCTGACGCACCCGATGCGGGATCGTTGAGAAACGCCGTGACTTTTGCCGTCGCGACTACCAAAGTGCCGCCGCCCACAGCTGGCGCCACGTCGAACTTGCACTCGAAGTATCCCTTGTCGTAGCGATCCAGCGGAGGATTCGTCTGATCCGCGACAAATCCTTCCAGGGTGGGAAGCCGCCCCTTCATTGTGGGGCTCAGCTTTTGCACGGCCGCACGCACTTCGGCCACGGGCTTCGAAATCACACGCTGGTAACTGGTTGCGCTCTGCGCCTGGGCCGCTCCGCTTAATGTCAAAACGAAAAACACGATGTGGCACGAAGATTTTTGGAGTGTACGGAGGGCCGAATAATTTTTCGAGTTTTTCACGGGAGCGGTTCCACCTGATCACGACGGAGCCAGCCACGGTGTCCATCTGTCGTCTCCACTCCGTACCAATACTCCGTGATGATCTCCACCAGGACGTCCGATCCGGCCGTGAGCGTGCCTACACTCGTTGCGCTGTGGAATGGAGCCGACTTCAAATCCGTGCTGGGATTTATGACGCGAACTTCCAGCAGGTGTTGCAACTGATTGGCCCGCTGCTCAAGGCCATTCAAAGAAGAATCCACGATCTGAACACGCGCCGCCTCTTCATTTCGCTCTTTGGAAATCCTGGCGGCTTCGTCATCGAGCTGTCGTTTCTGCAAGATTTCGGCCTCCTGTTGTTCTTCCCGCTGGATCGTCACCAGGTGTGACTGAATCTCGGCGAATTCGCTCGTCTCGACAGATGTATCGGAGACGTGCACGTGCTTCGTTCCGTCCTCCACAAACACAGCCGTGATTTGGAGGTGCGTCCGGTTTTCGAGGACGCCGCGCACCACGTATCGCACTGTGATTACGCCAATATCGGCGCTGTTCTTGAAATGTCGAGGAGCGAGCGCGTTTCTTCGAACCTTGTAAAAAACGTGACCCTCGCCGCCCCACTCTCCGAAAAACGAAGAACTCTTCTCCGCAGCCGCCCCCGTGAGTCTTGGCTCGCGCTCGTAAATAAGTGTGCCGTGAATTTGCTTGATCTTCCACTACGGCTTGGACCGCCTTGAGCACGTCCGCCTCAGATGCAGTCAAATCGATGGTAAAGCCCGCCCCGGCGCGCCGCTGTTTTGTCGCGACCAGATGCGACGGTCGTTGCCCCAACTTCTGGAAGAGGAACGAATACGAGGCCGAGCAGAAGGAAAAACAAGCCTGCGGCCGACACATGCATTGGGTTTGCGATCCTGACGGGGAAATGACCTCTTTTCGGTGCTACGAGAGGGGTGTACGGCGCCTCAAATACCTCGTCTCGGTCACTCATTTGCATCCCGATGCCAGGCCGAGCTATCACGTTCATGGACGAACTCCGAGCCAGTCGTACACCTCCTGTGTTAAGGAGTCAACTCGAAAATGGCGGCTCCTGAGTGTGGTCTTTGGGTCTTACACACAGAAAAATGGCCTCAATACGCCCAAATGTGGAACAAGTGGGGCACAAAAATTAAGGTATGTAAAGTTTTGTGCTTGCATTATTAATTTTCAAAGAGTATCGTCCATTCGTTTTTTGGATATCTCCGGTTCATTTTCCGAATATCCAAATGGGGACAAGGGCTCTGATAATGACCGACTCTTCGCCAATTTTTTCTTCGCATCTCTTGTCCAAGTTGTCTGGATGGAGCTCTTCTATTTCTCTACGTCTTGCAATTCTCTGTAATTCGAATCCGTTGCTACAAGGCTCGAACAGGAGGCAGTATGCATAGAAAATTTCCGACCTATCTTCCCTGTCTGAAATGGTCGTTCGTAAATTTTCTTCTTCTAATTGGATCGTTGGCGCTCTTCTCTTCGCCCGCCGGCTTGGGCACATCAACAGTTTTTGCCGCGCCCGCGCCGAATATTCACGTGAATGCTATTCCAGCATTTGCGCGAAAGTATGGATTGCCATGTTCTGCGTGCCACACTGCGTGGCCGGAGCTGAATAACTTCGGGCAGGTGTTTCGCGACAACGGCTACCAGCTGATGAACGAGCGCGACTCTCCCATTTGGCAGAACCCTGCGTATTTCCCCATTACGTTCCGCATCACGCCGAACTGGCATCGCGAGAGCGCGGACAACCAACAGATTGATGCGACGCCGGGTGGGAGTTCAAGCGGCGGCACTGTTTCGGGGCGCGTTACGCAAGCCGGTTTTGACCTGTCTGGGATGGACTTGTGGTCAGCGGGAACTCTCTACAAGAACATTTCTTTCGTGTTGTTGCCGTCGTCCGATTCGACGGCGGTTTGGCATTTTGAAGCCGCCTGGGTGCGATTCGACAATCTGAAGGGGAGTTCGTGGCTCAACCTAAGGGTTGGCCGATTCGAACTCGACAACATGATTTCGGAAAAACGGTTTCTTTTCCTTTCCAACAATGGGGGAATTTACCAGATCTATCACTTCAACGCTCCCGGCAGCGCCAACAACTTCGGTTATGGCGACAATCAAATGGGGCTCGAAATCGCCGGGCATTCGAAGAACAGCTACACGCGCTATTCCGTCGCGGTGCTGGGCAGCAACGAAGGCGGAGTGGGATTCACAACGGATGTGGTTCCAGGCGCGCCTCCGGCGGGCCGAAGCTACGACGTGAATCTGACTTTCAGCCAGGCGTTTAACGGTGGAAGTCTTGGCCTCGAGCGAGTGGGAGCCTTCTCCTATATCGGTCAACGATCTACTTTCTTCCAGACGGCTCAGAATGGGGCGGAACCGCTGGTGGGCCTAGGGAACAAGCCGTTCTACCGCGTAGGTGTTAACGGAGACTTCTTCCTTGGGAAGCTAGAGCTTCTGCCGCTGTACATGCATGGCTGGGACAACGCGTATCTCGGGAATGGTGTGGCCGCGAATGGAACGCTTCCTGAAGGAGCGCAGGCTCCGACGTTTAATGGCGGCTTTCTCGAAGCGCACTACTACGTGAGCCCACAGCTCGTCTTTATGGGCCGCTACGAGAAAGGTGAACGTCGGGCACCCAGGCGAACACTCGCGAATCCCGGGGACTACGGCAACGTCACGGCCTATTCGGTCGGTTATCGCTGGTATCCCATCATGTTCAGCCGCGCGGGCTTGGCGTGGCACAACGAATATTCAATTTCAAAATCCATCGGCATCGTGCCAGAAAGCGGCGACGGTACGGGCTTGCCACCCATGTTGCCGACCAATGGTGTCTGGAGCAGCAGCTTGTTATTCGGGTTTGACTTCGACTTTTAGCCATGAGGACAACAATGACAACCAAAAGTCTATTGGTGGCAATCGTTCTGGGATCGTCGGCTTTTCTTAGCGGCGGCGCACTGTCCTGCAAGGCGCAGTCGCACGTGAACTCACCCGATCCATTGCTCGGCACGCCGAGCGTCGCGACCGAAAGCAGTCACATCGGAAACATTACCGGACATGCCGATGCAGGCAAGCAATTGTACCGGCGCTTCTGTATTGGCTGCCACGGTCCTGACGGCAACGGCGAGGGAATGAACGCGCAGTGGATTGACCCCAAGCCGCGTGATTTTACGATTGCAACTTTCAAGTGCCGCTCAACTCCCACGGGAACGTTGCCTACGGATCAAGACTTGTTCAACGCCGTCACTCGGGGATTCGTGAACTCCAATATGCCGTCGTGGGAACCGCTCACACCGCAGCAGCGCGCGGACTTGGTGGCATTTGTCAAAACATGGTCAGCTCGTTGGGCGAAAGAAAAGCCCGGGCCAGCGCTTGTTATCCCGGCTGAGACCCCGATCACAATCGAAAGCGTTTTGCACGGCAGGCAGCTCTTCCAGAAGATGGAATGCTGGAAGTGTCATGGTCCGGCGGGGCACGGCGATGGCCCATCCGCTTCCACGCTCACAGACAGCAAGGACAATCCAATCCGTCCGTATAATTTTTCGACCGGCGCGAGGTTTAAGTGCGGTGAAGCGAACCAGGATCTGTACCGCATCTTCATGACTGGCGTTGACGGCACACCGATGCCTTCGTTCGCGGACGTAATTCAGCCGAACGACGCATGGGATCTTGTCCATTTCCTGCGCACGCTGCAGGAGATTGACAGCAAGGAAGCTTCCTTGTGGAAAGCGTACGTTGCCTCGCATGCCGCGGATATTAAGCCTATCGGGCCCGACGCCGCCGGCGGCCAGTAGCTATATATATCTTGGGAGGAACTCATTCGATGATGCCAAAACTACTTGTTTTACTCTCTATAGCTGTATTGGCCGGGAACGGCGGTATCACCGGCACGCCCGCGCCCGCAGGAACTGCATCGATCGGCGGCAAAGTTACCTATACGGGAACGCCACCCAAAATGAAGCCGATTGATATGGCCAAGGAACCGTCCTGCGCGAAGCAGCACGCGACTCCCGTGATGACCGAAAACGTTGCCACGGGTCCCGGCAACGCCCTGGAGTATGTGGTTGTTTACGTCTCCGCAGGGGACTCGGACTCATCCGTGCCTTCTCAGGCTGTCCGCTACGACCAAAAAGGATGCCAATATCTTCCGCACGTCCTTCCGATGCAAGTCGGCCAGAGCCTTCAGATTTACAACGACGATCAAACGTCGCACAACATCCATCCCCTCGCAAAGGTGAATGCCGAGTGGAACAAATCCCAACCCTCGGGCTCGCCACCGATCGACACGAAATATGACAAGGCGGAGTTCATTCCGGTGAAGTGCAACATTCACCCGTGGATGCACGGTTACTTCGTGGTTCTCAACACTTCGCATTACACAGTTACCGGTGAGGACGGAGCTTTCACTTTGAAAGGGCTTCCTGCCGGGAAATACACGGTAACGGCGTGGCAGGAACAATATGGGTCGCAATCGCAGGACGTCACCGTGGGAGCTGGTGAGTCCAAGGCGATCAATTTCACATTTAAGGCGCTACCGTACTAGAAAAACACGGATGGGGCGCGGATTCGGGGCTGCTAACCCGGAGTTGCTGTTGCGATCCCCGCAGGACTCGGTTGCGATGGATCTACTCAGAGGCTGAATAGCATGGGCAAAGTTTTTGCCGTTGTTCTCACGCTGATTACTCTGGTGTCTGTGGCTTTCTTCGCCATGCACACCTGGTGGCTTCCGGTGGACATTTCCACCACGGGCCCGGCTGTGGATGAGCAACTCAAAGAGACTCTCATCGGCACAGGTGTTCTGTTTCTTGCCGGCCAACTTTTGCTCGGCTTCTTTGCCTGGACGGCGATAGACCGCAAGAGCAAGGCGAAAGCCAAGACGTTTCCCGGTGGGCCCACGCCGTTGCTGACTGCCGCAATTCTCGTGGTCATCGTCGAAGTCTTCACGCTCACATTCGTCGGCTCCAAGGCGTGGGGAGCGATTTACCTGACTCCGCCGGATCCGAGTTCCATCCGGATTGATGTGCAAGCCGAGCAGTTCGCGTTTTATTTTCGCTACGCTGGGCCCGATGGCAAGTTCGGCGCGGTCCACCCCGACAAAATAGACGATGGCAGCGGCAACTATTTTGGTCTTGATCCGGCCAATGACGTTGCGGCCCGCGACGATATCGTGGCGGCCTCGCTCGTTGTTCCGGTGAACAAACCGGTTGCCCTCACGCTTCATTCCAAGGACGTCGGCCACTCCTTTTACGTTCGCGAACTCCGCGTCCAGCAGGATTTTGTCCCGGGCCTCGACATCCCGCTGCATTTCACGGCAACAAAAACGGGGAAATACGAAATCGTCTGCACGCAGCTTTGTGGGCTGGGTCACTACAACATGAAGGCGTATCTCGAAGTGATGGAAGAACCGGACTACGAGCAGTGGCTGAAGACGCAGGCAGGCCAATAGACGCAGCAGGGTACTGGCGCAAGAGCGAGAAATCTTTTCTGTCGATTAGAGGATTCGAAATGCATGATGGTTCGTCACTTCCGGTAGCTCACCAGCACAAGGCGCCGACCAGCTTCATTCGTAAGTACGTCTTCAGCCTCGATCACAAGATGATCGGGAAGCAGTACTACGGGCTGGCTCTGGTTGCGGTCTTCATCGGCATGGTTTTGTCCTGGCTATTGCGCATGCACCTGGCCTATCCGAGTTGGCACATCCCTCTGCTCGGAAAATTTTCACCGGCTGGCGCGCCCGACGGCGTGATGACGCCCGAATACTATCTTTCGCTCCTCACCATGCACGGCACGCTGATGGTGTTCTTCGTGTTGACGAACGCGCCCTTCGCCGCCTTCGGCAATTATTTCCTGCCCATCCAAATCGGCGCGGAAGATATGGCGTTTCCGCGATTCAACATGATGTCTTTCTGGACCACTTTTCTTGCCTTCGTCGTCATGATGGCTTCGTTCTTCGTGCAGCGATGGTCCGCCGATCTCCGGTTGGACGGCGTACGCTCCTCTTAGCGCGATGGGCAAGGACGCGGGGCCGGGGCTTGCCCTGGGGCAGGACCTCTGGGCGATTTCGATCGCCATCTTTTGCATTGGCATCGCTGCTCGGCGCACTGAATTTCATCGCCACCACGCTGGACCTGCGCACGAAAGGGATGTCGTTCGCGCGCATGCCTTACAGCACGTGGGCCTGGTTCGTCACTTCCGTCATCGCGCTTGCTCGCATTCGCCGTTCTGTTGCCTGCCTGCGTCCTGCTGATTCTCGATCGCGTCGCCGGCACGAGTTTCTTCATTCCGGGCGGTTTGGTCCTGAGCGATAAACTCCAGCCGCATTCGGGAGGCTCGCCTCTTTTGTGGCAGCATCTTTTCTGGTTCTTCGGCCACCCTGAGGTTTACATCGCCATCCTGCCCTCGATCGGAATTATTGCCACGATCCTTCCGGTCTTCGCGCGTAAACCCTTGCTCGGCGCACGAGCGTTGATTGGCAGCATGATCGCCATCGGTTTCCTCAGCTACATGGTTTGGGGCCACCACATGTTCGTCAGCGGGATGAATCCCTTCTCCGCGAACCTGTTTTCCGTTCCGACACTGATCATCACGATTCCCGCCACGGTGATGACGCTACTGCTCACCGCGACGGTGTACGGCGCGAAGATGCGTTTCGAAACGCCCGCGCTCTTCTGCCTTGGTTTCATTTCCGTCTTCATCAGCGGCGGTATCAGCGGTTTCTATCTTGCCCAGCCCTCGCTGGACACATATCTGCACGCCACCTATTTCGTCGTCGCGCACTTCCATTTCGTGATGGCGGTCGCATCGCTCTTTGGAGTCTTCGCCGGAACGTATTTCTGGTTCCCGAAAATGTTTGGCCGCATGATGAACGACACGCTCGGGAAATGGCACTTCTGGCTCACATTCCTTGGCGTGTATTGCATTTTCATGCCGATGCACTATCTCGGCCTGGTCGGGAACGTCCGCCGATACTCCGCCTTTGTGGATGACTATCTTGCTCCACTGATTCCGGTGCACAAGTTCATCACCATCGCGGCTTTGCTCACCGGAGCGGCGCAGCTTATCTTTTTCTGGAATTTGATCTGGAGCCGTTTCCGCGGTCCCATAGCACCCGAAAATCCCTGGGAAGCCACGTCGCTCGAGTGGACTACCACTTCGCCGCCGCCGTTCGACAACTTCGGGGGGCACCATCCCGTTGTTTACAACGGTCCCAACGAATATGGCGTTGAGAATCCCGACGGGACGGATTTTGTGATGCAGACGGCAACACCTAAGAGCGCGTAATCCAGTTCGAGCGGTTCTAGTTTTATCGGAAGGTAGAAAAAGTGGCCTCTGATTCGGAAAAGGATCTAAATCCGGAAACTACTCTCGCCGGCGTTCACATAACAACTGGTTCAGCTGCGGGGGCGATCGCACGTCCGGAAATTTCCGAGACAGGCGTGTGGATCGGCGTCTGCGCGATCATGATGACTTTCGCCGCCTTCACCAGCGCGCTGATTGTCCGCCAGGGCGCGAGCCCGGACTGGCAGCATTTTCAACTTCCTCGTATTCTCTATCTGAACACGCTGATCCTTTTGCTCAGCAGCGTCACCCTCGGCATCGCGCGCTGGCGTTTTTCTTCTATTGCTGGCGCGACGGAGAGCGCGCCTGCTTCTTCAAGAAAGCTATTCACGGAGGGACTGTCCTGGTTGTTTGTAACCGGCACACTAGGCGCGCTTTTCGTCGGTGGCCAAATTCTCGCCTGGCGCAATCTTGCAGCGCAGGGTTTATACCTTTCGACAAACCCGAGTTCTTCATTTTTTTACGTGTTTACCGCTCTGCACGGTCTGCACCTGCTCGGCGGCATCGTTGGATTGATCTACATCATCCTCAAGATTGGGAGAACCAATGGCACGGCGCAGCACCACCGGCCTTGGCGCCGTCTGCGTATATTGGCATTTCATGGATGGACTGTGGGTTTATGTGTTTTTGCTGCTCGCGATGCGAACGTAATTTTCAGGAGGCGTTGTGAGGGAAACAGCAGCGGCGGCGTCCCACGGGCACGGAAGCACGATGGAACTCTCGCCTTACGGCGTCCAGACCAAGAAATTGACGATGTGGCTGTTCATTGCATCGGATGCAGTCACGTTTGGCGCAATCCTGTTTGGATATTCCTATCTTCGCGTCGGCACGCCAGATTGGCCGCATCCCTTTCAATTTTCTCCCAGCATCGTCAACGGAATGGTCATGACCGCTGTACTTCTTACGAGCAGCCTCACAATGCTCGGAGCAGTTGCGGCGGCCAAGGCCGGGCGCAAGGCCGCGTGCCTCAAGTGGCTTGCTGTGACGATATTCCTGGGCATCGTCTTCGCCACACTGCACCTGCGCGAGTGGTTTCATATGTTTGATGAAGGCTGGGGGCTGGCGCGAAATCCCACCGGGGGACCAGTGATGTTCGGCGCCACTTTTTTCAGTATTACCGGGCTTCATCTGATGCACGTGATTTCGGGCGTCATTGCCCTTACAGTGATTGGCATCGGCTACAAAACGGATTGGCTGGATCAGGCCCACGTCGAGACCACGGGTCTCTACTGGCACTTCGTGGACCTGGTTTGGATGTTCGTTTTTCCGCTACTTTACTTGATGAACGCAGCGCACTAGGAAACCACGTCAGTGAATGGAGGGACAGCAGGCATGGACGCAACTCGTAGTCCGGGCATGAGATTCTATGCGGCTGTTTGGATTGGCCTGCTCTGCATCGCTGGCGTCGAAGTATTTGTCACCTACCGCGGATTTTCCACGCACGAGCTCCTGGCGGTCCTATTGGTCTTGGCGTTCATCGAAGCGGGAATCGGGCTCCTTTATTTCATGCACCTGAAATACGAACGTCCGGTTCTCATGTGGAGTTTTGTTCTGTCCGTCATATTTGTGTTGCTGATGATGAATCAGATCTGGCCGGATGCATACCGCATGGTGAGCATCGGCCACTGGTAGCGCCTCCGCTGCTTACGGAGTAATTCTTCGTGCGGTTGCACACCGGAGGCGTAGGATTAGGGTAGGGAAGGGCAAAATCTCAATGACTCGAAACCAACTGTTCGCGTTAATTCTGGTCGTTCTAGCCACAGCGACGGGAGTCGTGCTTCTGGCACCTCCGGAAGTGGCTGCGCAAGGTTGCGCTCTTTGCTATCAGAGCGCCGCAGCGTGCGCCCCCCACGCCATTCGTGCGCTTCGCCAAGGCATCCTGATCCTGATGTTCCCGCCCGCCTTCATCTGCTTCGGAATTACCGGGCTTGCCTGTCGCCGCCGCAATCTTCACAATCAGAACTCTTAGGCGATCTTCCTCGAAAACGCTCTCCTTACAGGGTATTCGGCGTTAGTCACTTTTTGTTTGGGCGTGCATGGCAGACGCAACTCGATCAACAAACCGCCATCCTTGCAGTTTGCCGCGCTCACGGTGCCGCCATGCAACCGGACGGCGCGCTCGGTAATTGAAAGGCCGAGCCCCGAGCCACCCGAAAAGCGGTCGCGCGCATCACCCACACGATAGAAGGGAACGAAAATATCGCGCAGCGATTCTTCTGGGACGCCATGCCCATGGTCTCTCACGCTCACGACTGCCGTCGCGCTGCCATTTGTGGCGACCTTGTGAAGCGCAATTTGAACCTCTGTTCCCTCTGGTGTGTAATTCACGGCGTTTCGGACAACGTTTTCGATCGCGCTTCGCAGCAATTCGCGATTGCCGGGAATTGTGCAGGAATCCGTTCGCGTCACGGAAACTTGCCGCTTGCGGCTTTGCGCCTCAAAATTTGCATCAGCCGCTACGTCTTGCACCACTCGATCCAGGGCTACTGGTTCGCCTTCCAGCACTGCACTCCCGCCTTCAAGACGCGCGAGACGCAGCAGGCTGCCGATTAACGTATTCAAGCGTTCCGCTTCCAGCTCAATGCGATCGAGTCCTGCGTCACATTCCTTGCTGGCAGACAACCGCGTGAGACCCAGAGCCACGGTCAGCCTCGCCAGCGGGGAACGAAGTTCGTGCGAAATATCCGCCAGCAGGCGTTTCTGCGAGCTGATCAGCGACTCGATCTGCTCGGCCATATGATCGAAATCCCTACTCAGTTCCGCCAGCTCGTCGTTCCGATTTCCGGCGGCCGCGCCCACGCGCGCACTCAGGTTTCCCATCGCCAATCGGTGCGTGGCGGCTCGCAGGTGCAGCACCGGAGCCGTGATGTAGCGGGCCAGCCAGAAGCAGATGACCCCCGCGATGAGGAGAATCAGCGCCGCGCGGATGATCTGGATTTGAACCGGGGCACGCAGCACGTCGGTCACCGATTCAATATGGGTGCCGATCACCAGCACGTAGTGCGTTCCCGTCGATCCTGTCGTTCTTGTGGCTGCAAATTTTGTCCCATGCGCCGTCTGAATTTGCGTTCCCACGTTTTGGAGCGCCGATTGCGCCATCGCGTCCGCCTCTGGCGGCGCCGGCTGCGACAAAATCTCCTTGCCTTCGTCGTCGAACAAATACGCCTGCCAGTGCAGCGTTGTTTGGAGAGATACCAAGAAGTCCGCCAATGCCCCCATCCCGTGATCGTCCAAAATATCCGCGGCGCGCGCAGCCATCAACGGCATCACGGTGCGGTCAAATTCCTCCGCGCGCAAGTCTCGGAATTGGGATTGCGATGTGATGATGGAGACAATCAGGACGGCGCTGACGAGAACCATCGCCAGCCAGAAGGAAAGGAATATCTTTAGGAAAAGAGTACGCAATTGAAAGCCACCGGGTGCCGCTTACTGCGGCGTTTCAGCCACCACATAAACGTATCCGATATTCCGGATCGCCCGGATGCGCTCTGTGCCGTCTTCGCACGGGCCGAGCTTTTTTCGCAGCTTGCTGACGTGCACATCCAGGCTTCGGTCTGAAGATTCCAGGTCGCGCCCGAGGGCATTCTTCACCAGATCTTCTCGCGACAGCACCTGTCCGGGCGATTTGAAGAACAACGCCAACAGCTCGAATTCGACGGACGTCAACTCCACGTCTCTCGTCTTGTGGCGGGCTGTACGTGCGCGCGTGTCCAGCCGGACATCGTCCAACAGAATCGATCCTCGTGCCGCCGAATCTTTCGCTGCGCCCGACGCGGTCCGGCGAAGCACGGCGTGGATTCGCGCCGCAAGCTCCCTGGGGTTAAATGGTTTCGGCAGGTAATCGTCAGCGCCGATCTCCAGTCCCACGATGCGGTCCACATCGTCGCCATGCGCCGTGAGCATGATGACCGGAATCGCGGACTTCGCGCGAATCTGCCGCAATGCCTCGAAACCGCGAATTCCCGGCAGCATTACGTCGAGGATAACGAGCGAATACCCGCCTGTCAGCGCGCTTTCTACTCCCGCCGTGCCGTCATGCACCGCTTCGATCTCGAACCCTTGGGCCCGCAAGTATTGATCCACCAACTCGCAGAGCTCCACGTCGTCATCCACCACGAGGATTCGCGTGGCTTGCCATTCCCCGGGTCCCGGTGCTTTTGCAGCCAGCATCAATCTTACTTTATACCCTCTGAGCCCCGTTTCGGAACCGCTCAATCTTCTATCCCGGCGCGCCTTGCATGGGGAAACCTTTGCTGGTTTTTGCGGACGCAGACTTGAGAGTGAGCGGAATTCTATTTTTGTCCTGCTGCTTTCAGGAACTTTCCCTCTTGCAGTTCCGTGAATGCCTGTTGTAACTGTTCTTGCGTATTCATCACGATGGGACCATACCATGCGACGGGCTCCCCGAGAGGCTTTCCAGAAACGAGCAGAAATCGGATCCCGTCATCGCCAGCCTGCACGGTAACTTCATCGCCGCGGTCAAAGAGAATGAGTGAACGGTTGCCTGTTTCCACGGGAGGATTCGTGTCGGCCCATTTTACGGCCTCCGTGGGAACGGCAAGAGGACCCGAAGCATTGCAGAATTTTCCGCTCCCGGCAAACACGTAGGCAAATGCGTGGCGGGTCGTTTCAACGGGGAGTGTTTTCTTCCTCCCGGGCGGAAGAGATACATCGAGGTAAATTGGATCTGCTGCGATCCCGTCCACGGGGCCACTCTTTCCCCAAAAATTCCCGCAGACAATTCGGACATGCGTCCCATCGTTGTCCGTGATCTCCGGAATATCTCTGGTTTTCACTTCCTGATAACGCGGCGTCGTCATTTTGAGGGCAGAGGGAAGATTCGCCCACAACTGAAAACCGTGCATCTGGCCGGCCGGATCGCCCTTCGGCATCTCCTGATGAATGATGCCGCTTCCGGCGGTCATCCACTGCACGTCGCCGGAGGATATGACGCCGCGATTTCCCATGCTGTCGCCGTGTTCCACCATCCCTGCGAGGACGTAAGTGATGGTCTCGATGCCTCTGTGCGGATGCCACGGAAATCCCGCGAGATAGTCTTCCGGAACATCATTGCGGAAATCGTCGAGCAGGAGAAATGGATCGAAGTCGCTTGTATTTCCGAAGCCGAACGCCCGGCGGAGATGCACACCCGCTCCTTCCAGGGTTGGCTTCGATTTTATAAGACGCTTAACGGGTCGGATTGACATGTTGAACTCCAATAAAGAAGGTTCTTGCCCGCCAGAGAGATGCCTGAACCTAAACACTAACTGAATTCCGGTTCCCCTGTCGATGGAGCCGTGCTTCGAACAATTGGTTCTCCCGTGACATGACCGCTTTGCTGCGTAGGCCCGCCCCGTGCGGATGCGCGCAGGATGGGCGTACCTCGCAGCATGGCCCCAGACCGCTAAGGACTTTGCTCAACTGGCTCAAACAAAACTATCGATGCCCGCCCTATCAATCGCTGGCGAGAAGGCCAGCGCGGGCGCTCTCGGACCGCAAATGAAGCTCGTGGCGACGAACGTGACCATCGTGGTTTTGAAAGATACTGGCCATTGGGTAATGGAAGAGCGCCCCAAGGAAACGATGGACGCTATCGTTAATTTTCTCTGAGGAAGTTCCCGAGTGAGGCGCGACGTCTGGTCGCGTCGCACGAATTGTTCCTCGCACGCCGCATCGACTCGCTTGCGCAGAAACAGACGGTGAACCGTTCGGACCTAATGCACCCGGTTGATGTTTGTTCCCAGTCGCACAACCAATCCGGCTGAGAATCGAAAATTGTTCTGCGTGACTGGCGTGCCGTTCACACTATCGAATCGCGTTCTCACGTATTCGACCTGCGCAACACGCACGGAGAAATGGCGCGATAACGCAAAGTCCACTCCGCCGCCAGCTGCCATCGCGAAACTGTTCTCCCCCGCCGTGAACCCGCTCCCCTTGACGTTGATGTGGCTCGCTCCCAATAACACTTGCCCAAATGGAGTCCACCGTCCTTCCGATCGTCGCAACGAGAAGCGCGGGCCATATAGGTAAGTGTACATTGTGCTGCCCAGCCCGTACCCGAGCCCCGTAAAGGAATACCCACCGTAATCCTGCACCAACCCCAGCCAAGGTTTCAGGTTCACAGCGAATGATGTGCTGGCGCCGCCCATATTGTAGGTTCCACCGTTGTCCGCCGCATACCCGCGCATGTACGAATAGCTCAACGTTCCTTCGCTCTTCGGCATATCCTGGCAGCGGCTCGCGGGAGCATTCATGAGTGAGATTCCAACGACGACAACCAGCGCCATCAATGCGCGCCGAACTCTTTCTGTGTGTCTTGCTCGCATCCGATTCCTCCGATGACTCATGGTCGTCACGCGTCCTCGCTCGCACACGTTGGCGTTCACTCGACCACCAACGTAAATGGAATGGAATGTGTCGTTGCGCCCGATGTTCCGGTGATCGTCAAGGTGTACGTTCCGGCGGGCGTGCCGATTTTTTCGACGTTCGGTGAACTCGTCACGCCGCATCCTCCAGCGGACATTCCGCAAAGCAAGATCAGCACAAGCAACAGCGCCCGCCGCTTGTCGTTCCTCTTCTTCAACGGAGTCGCGCCCATGAAAACGAGCCCGACAAATGGAAACAATATGATTCCTGCAAACAACATTCTCGAAGGCGAAGGTGATGTATTCGAGTCCGCCAGGTACCCAAATCGCGCGGACGTTTGGATCATCATCGAGTCCGTGCCTGAATTGCCGCTCAGCATGATGGTTACCGGAACAAACGAACCAAACGAATTCGCGGGGAGGCCTGAAATCGTGAACGAGACCGCGCCGGTGAAATCGCCCACCGTTGTGAACGTCAGCGGAATCGTCGCTGCTTGCCCGGCTACCAAAGTCGCGAAAGTCTGGCCGGCGGAAGTGGGAGTCATGGTGAAATCAGGATTCGCAATCGCCTCGATCACCGCGGAGGAAGTGCTCACGGAAAAGTTCGTGTTCCCCCCATACATCGCCGTCACCGAATGCTGCCCCAGCGTGGTGAAGGAACCGGCGAATGTCGCCGTGCCTGAATTCAAAGTTCCCGTGCCGAGCAGCGTCGCGCCATCAAGAAAGCTCACACTGCCCGTCGGCGTTCCCCCACTCGAAGTCACCTTGGCGGTAAGGGTGACGGTTTCTCCCGGCCCAGCAGCGAGCAGGGAAGACGCAATCGTCGTCGTGGTTGGCGCAAGGGTTACGGTAATCGTCACCGTGTCTGTCGCAGTTGTATTGTCCGTGGCATCCGTTGGGGTAAACGTGACTGACAAAGTTTGTGCCCCGGCATTCAGCACGGTCCCAGATCCGGGCGAGTACACAAAAGCTCCGGCTGTACTCGACGAGGCATCGAGTTGCCCTCCACCCAGGGCCGTGCCGTACGCGATCGCAGCGGGCGTGGCCCACGTGATCGCCGGCGTAGCCTTGTTTACAGTGATCGAGACGCTTGCCGTGGCTGCTACATAATCGGTTGTGTCTGTCGGCGAGAAGGCTACGGAAAGATTCTGCGTGCCCGCGCCGATAATCGCCCCAGCCGCCGGGCTGTATACAAACGTCCCCACCGTGCTCGCCGTGGCATCCAGTTGCGTTGCACTCAGCGCCGTTCCGTATGTGATTGCGGCGGGCGCGGCCCAAGTAACTGTCGGCACCGCTTTATTCACAGTGAGCGTAACCATCGCAGTCACGCTGATGTAGTCCACGGCATCCGTTGGCGTGAACGTAGTCGCCAATGTTTGCGCCCCTGCATTTAAGACGGTCCCGGCGGGCGGTGCGTACACAAAGCTACCCGCCACGCTTGCCGTCGCATTGAGTTGCGTGGCGCTGATTGCCGTTGGGTAGGTGATCGCTGCGGGAGTGGCCCATGTAATCGCCGGAGTTGCCTTGGTCACTGTGAGCGTGACCATGGCCGTCGCGTTGTTGTAATCCGTCGCGTCGGTGGGCGTTAGCGTCACTAACAACGTCTGCGCACCCGCTCCAAGCACTGTGCCGGACACGGGCGAGTACACAAAGCTCCCCGGAACGATTGACGTGGCATTGAGCTGCACGCCGCTTAATGCTGTCCCATACGTAATGGCTGCGGGAGTTGCCCATGTAATCGTCGGCGTCGCCTTATTTACAGTCAGCGTCACGTTTGCATTCACGGTGGTGTAGTCCGTTGTATCGGTCGGCGTGAACGTCACGGACAACGTCTGCGCACCAGCCGCAAGCACGGTTCCGGAAGCCGGCGTGTAGACGAAGCTCCCCGCCGTGGCGGACGACGCGTCAAGCTGCGTTGCACTCAGCGCCGTGCCATAGGTGATGGCTGCTGGAGTCGCCCACGTGATTGTTGGCGTCGCCTTGTTCACTGTCAGCGTTACGTTTCCCGCAGCGTTGTTGTAGTCCGTGGTGTCGGTCGGCGTGAATGCCACGGACAAATTCTGCGCGCCCGCCGTCAACACAGTTCCGGATGCAGGTGTGTACACGGATGATCCTGCCGTCGAAGCCGTGGCATCGAGTTGCGTGGCGCTCAATGCCGTCCCGAAAGTAATCGCGCCTGGCGTGGCCCAGGTAATCGTCGGCGTGGCTTTGTTCACGGTCAGCATTGCGTTTCCCGTCGCGTTGTTGTAAGTCGGTCGTGTCGGTGGGCGTGAATGTCACGGACAATGTCTGCGCTCCCGCCGTCAACACAGTTCCGGATGCCGGCGTGTACACGAACGATCCTGCCGTGGAGGCCGTGGCATCGAGCTGCGTTGCGCTCAGCGCCGTCCCGTAAGTAATGGCCGCTGGCGTCACCCAGGTGATTGTTGGCGTCGCTTTGTTCACGGTCAGCGTTACGTTTCCCGTGCGCGTTGTTGTAATCCGTTGTAGTCGGTTGGCGTGAACGTCACCGACAAATTCTGCGCGCCCGCTGTCAGCACGGTTCCCGATGCTGGCGTGTAAACCATGCTCCCGGGGACACTCGTCGTCGCATCCAGTTGCGTGGCGCTCAGCGCCGTTCCGTATGTAATCGCTGCAGGCGTCGCCCAAATGACCGTCGGCGTCGCCTTGTTCACGGTCAGCGTCACGTTTCCGGTGGCGTTGTTGTAGTCCGTTGTGTCGGTTGGTGTGAACGTCGCAGACAGATTCTGCGCGCCTGCCGTCAACACGGTTCCTGACACAGGAGAGTAAACAAAACTCCCGGCCGTAGATGCAGTCGCGTCCAGTTGCGTAGCACTCAACGCCGTTCCATAGGTGATGGCTGCGGGCGTCGCCCATGTGATCGTCGGCGTTGCCTTGTTCACAGTGAGCGTTACGTTTCCGCTGGCGTTGTTGTAATCGGTTGTGTCCGTCGGCGTGAACGCTACAGATAGATTTTGCGCTCCGGCTCCAAGTACCGTCCCTGAAGCGGGTGTATAGACAAAGCTGCCCGCTGTGGAAGCCGTTGCATTGAGTTGCGCACCGCTCAGCGCTGTTCCATACGTGATCGCCGCTGGCGTGGCCCATGTAATCGTCGGCGTTGCTTTATTCACCGTCAGCGACACGTTTCCACTGGCGTTGTTGTAATCCGTCGTGTCGGTAGGCGTGAACGCGACAGACAGACTCTGCACTCCGGCCGTCAGCACCGTTCCCGACGCTGGCGTGTAAACAAAACTGCCCGCGACGGAGGCCGTCGCGTTCAACTGCACTCCGCTTAGCGCTGTTCCATATGTGATCGCCGCTGGCGTTGCCCAAGTGACCGTGGGCGTCGCTTTGTTCACTGTCAGCGTCACGTTTCCCGTGGCGTTGTTGTAGTCCGTCGTATCGGTCGGCGTGAAACGTCACCGACAAATTCTGTGCGCCCGGCCGTCAGCACCGTTCCCGAAGCCGGCGAATAGACAAAGGTGCCGCCCACGCTCGCCGACGCGTCCAGCTGCGTTGCGCTCAGCGCCGTTCCATACGTGATCGCCGCAGGCGTTGCCCAGGTGATAGTCGGCGTCGCCTTGTTTACCGTCAGTGTTACGTTGCCTGTCGCATTGTTGTAGTCCGTCGTGTCGGTCGGTGTAAACGTCACAGACAGACTCTGCGGCCCGGCCGTTAGCACCGTTCCGGACACGGGCGAGTACACGAAGCTTCCGCGCACGTTGGCCGTCGCATCAAGCTGCGTCGCGCTCAAGGCCGTGCCGTACGTGATTGCGGCGGGCGTCGCCCATGTGACCGTGGGTGTCGCTTTGTTGACTGTGAGCGTGACCATTCCTGATGCGCCCGTGTAATCCGTCGTATCCGTGGGCGTAAATGTCGCGGACAAAGTCTGCGGGCCCGCCGTCAGCACGGTTCCAGACACCGGTGAGTAAACGAAACTTCCCGCCACGCTCGCGGTTGCGTCCAATTGCGTGCCGCTCAATGCCGTTCCGAATGTAATGGCTGCCGGTGTCGCCCACGTGATTACCGGCGTTCCTTGCGTGGCCGTGCCGGAAAGAGGAACTGATTCAGGGCTGTCGCCCGCATTATCTGAAATCGTTACGCTGGCGGAGCGCGATCCAATTGCCGTCGGCGAAAACGTCACACTAATCGTGCACGTGCCGCCTCCCGCTACGGTCGAACCACAGTTGTTCGTCTGGCCGAAATCGCCGCTGTTCGTTCCCGTGATCGTGATGCTCGCGATACTCAGCGACACGCCTGAAGTATTCGTCAGAATAGTTCCCATCGAGGCGCTTGTCGTACCCACGGCCCGGGAAGCGAAAGTCAAGCTCGTTGGAGAATAGGTAACGGTAGGCACTCCGCCGGTTCCTGTCCCGCTGACGTTTATGCTTTGCGGGCTCGTCGAGTCACTGTCTGTAACCGTAAGCAGAGCAGTCCGTGATCCAGTTGCCGTCGGTGTGAAAGTCACCTGAATCGTGCAAGACGCATGTGAGGCCACGTTCGGAGAGCAATTATCAATCTCAGAAAAATCGCCGGGATTGCTCCCTCCGAACCCAACGCTATCGATCGTGAGCGAACCCGAGCCTCCATTCGTCAGTATTACGTTTTGTTCGCTGCTCGAGGTACTCACATTTTGGTTCCCGAACGTCAGGCTTGTCGGCGCCAATCCCACCGAGAGCAATTGCAGGAAGATGGATACGTTGGCGGATCCTCCATTCGTAATGGCAAGGTCGAGACCTCCATCTCCGTTGAAATCGGCTGTCGCGACGCCAAACGCACCTGCATCCGTGGGATAGGTTGTGGGGGAATTAAATGTTCCGTCGCCCTTTCCTGTAAGCAGAAAGGCATCACCCAGGCTCTGGTCGGAAACTACAAGGTCAAGATTTCCATCTCCGTTGAAATCGCCGGTTACCCCCGCGATCAAGAATTCGCCCACCGACGCAGTGTTCGAAGCCGCTGCAAACGTTCCATTTCCATTCCCCAGCAAGATCCCGATGTCCGATGCGTTTACCGCCGCCAAATCCAGATGTTTATCGTTGTTGAAGTCCACTGCGATAAGCCCAATCGGAAATCCGCTGCCACCGGTTGACACTGCGCTCTGCACGTTGAATGTGCCGTCCCCAACTCCCAACAGGACCGAGATAGTTCCGTCATTCTCATTGGATACGGCAAGATCGAGGAAGCCGTTCTCGTCGAAATCTCCTGCAACGATTTGTTGCGGCTGGGATCCAACGCCATATGTCGCCTTGGTTGTGAATGTTCCGTCGCCGACGCCGAGCAGAATCGTTACGGTATCGTCGTTGCTGTTTGCCACGGCGAGGTCGAGTTTGCCGTCATGGTTGAAATCTCCCGCGACAAGGCAAAACGGGCCATTTCCAGTTGTTGGTGAAGGAGATTTCAGAGTGAAATGGCCGGTCCCATCTCCCAACAGGATGGAAATACCACTCGCTCCAGTGCTGCCCAAATTGGCCACCGCCAGATCGAGTTTCCCATCGCGGTCGAAGTCTCCTACGGCCACCCAATTTGCGCCGCTTCCCGCTGCAGGCGTGGAGGCAGTCGTAAACGTGCCGTTGCCATTGCCCAATAAGATGGACACGGTGCCATCTTCATTGTTCGCAACCGCCATGTCGAGCTTGCCGTCGGCGTTGAAGTCCGCCACCGCAAGCCCCTGCGGCACGTTTCCGACGCTGACTGTGGAACTTGCGGTGTTGGGAAACACAGTGCTCGTTTGGAGTGCGACCACCGGCACGAACGTCACGTTGGAAATCAGCGCGGCCGGATTCACCACGGTGATGGATCCCACACCGATGGCCGCTACAAGAGAATCTGGGACTGCCGCTGTTATCTTTTTCGAGCTTACGAACGTCGTTGTAAGTGCCGTGCCATTCCATTTCACCACCGAACTTGCGATGAACCCGGTGCCGAACACTTGAAGGGTTACGCCCGTCGCCCCTGGATGGATGCTCACCGGCGACACAATGTCCACGTAAGGGACCGGGTTGCTTACCGCCAGAGCAGGGCCAACGCACAGCAGGAGCAGAAGGCCGGCGCAGAAGATTCTCAGCACGCACGTACGAGCCGATTGCGCAACTTT
>CAVQZH010000030.1:0-290117 GCA_963718345.1 uncultured Pseudomonadota bacterium
CACTCGCGCCGCCAATGTTTTGAGCGGCGCCGCCCGAAGTCGCAGTGGCCTTCGACGCCGCGCTGATCATTTCCGCGACGCTGATATTGGGCAGAAACTGCCTGTCGCGAAAATTCCGCGACATAGGATTTGTCCAGCTTTCCGCCCTCGGCCAGCGCGTTCAGCGCCTCGACGCGCTCGCGCATTTCGTCGCCGCGCAGCAGACGCGGATAATCCGAACGTAGCGAGTTCTTGAGCACATTGGCGAGACGGTCGAGCAGCGTCTTGTCGACGGGTTCGCCGGCTTTCTCCGCCTCGACGAGAAAGGCGTAGGACCAGGCGGTCAGCGAGACGTCGCCGGGCGCGCGCGGCCAGAAGGCGACGAATCGATCGCCGTCGATGGATTGTTCGACCGCCTGCGCGGTCGTCTTCACATTGGCGGCCAGGTTGTAATGCGCTGCACGAGATTCACTGATGTTTCGGGTCCATAATTTCGGAGCCTGGTTTGAACGATGACCGAAGACGTTCTTATCTGCGGCGCCGTCTGAACAGCTTCAATCACCGGATTATCGCAAAGATGGAGGGAAACGTGGTCGTAAATTCCCGCCGTCCACACCGGCTTCTCCTGATCCCGCTATGGGCAGCGGAGCATCGGTCCGTTTCCGCCTAGCCCTCCACCGGATGGTTGAAGCGGCCGAGGGGACAAAACCAGAGCGGTCTTGGGCGCACGCCCCCATCTCTGTTTTCGACCTGCGGTTTGAGCTAAGTCTCATTTATTTTCATATACATAATGGCTAGAGCAAAATAAGCCTTTTATTTTCATAGATATAATGGCTAGCCCTTAAACTGACATTTTTTCTATATGTGTTTTCAATAACATAATGGCTCTATCCTTCAAATATGGGCCCCCTTTTTTTTCGGCGCCGCACCCGCCACTTTTCGATAACTCCTTTATCATCAGCGACATACAATTTCAAGCCATTTCCCTCGAATTTCCGATAAGTCCTTGTGTTTTCATACACATAATGGCTAACACCGGCAAACTTCCGGGGGTGAGGGCGCCCGTCAACGCGCCCTCATCCCTTCCATGTTAGCCTAGCACATAGGCAAGCGTGTTGTCAATAAGAAAATCGGCCCATTTCCTACCGGCAGGAAAACCGGGTTTCAGGTTTCCGATTTTCAACCCCCCGATCGCACTCCCACCCCGGCCGGCGCCGCCTGAAAAACGTAGAAACACCAAACCTGCGGCGGAAAAGGTCTGATAGTGAACAACCTCGCGCATGGCCGCTGAGACGCTGTTGCGTAGCCTGATTCGCGGGTTTCCTCCGGCATCGAGATCCAGAACGAGACGAAGAAGACTCTGCGAATCGCCGAAAAAAATGCTCGTGCTCCTGGCGGCTCGACCACGACACCGCTCTTGAGGATGTGTTTGCGATCGTAAAGAGATATCCGTGAGGATTGGTTCGAGCTGTCCAATAGCCTGATCCCGGGCTTCCCATTGCTGTCGATAAGCTCGACGTTCGAGCGCACTTTCTCCGTTGGTTCAGCGTCGAGTGATACTCTCGTTTCACCATTTTCACCAATAAACATGATCACCGCACTGTCCAAGAGCCGAATACCCGGCGGCAGGGAAAGCTGTTCTGATTCAGTCTCCTCACCGAGCCGCAGGCTCGCCGATCCTTTGGACGAAAGCTCCAGAGATGTCAGGGTTCTTGGATTGGCTGTGGTCATAAACACTGTCGGATCACCGTTACCTTGGACGGTCACACCCACACTCCGGCTGTTGTTCGAGTCGAAGAACGCAAGCGAGGCCAGTCCGGAGGCGGACTTCGACAGGCGAGCGGCGAGCTTTGTGCCCGAAAGATCGAGGCTCAGTTCTTCCGCAATGATCAGCTTGCATTTGATTACGTTTTGCGGTGATGGTTGGCTTCTGCAGAGTGTCCCAACGCAGAGAATGGCACCGATCGCAATCACCACGCTCGGCAAGGAGCCGGTACGAACTGGAGACGAGCGGCAATCGTGGGTCATCGGAAATCGTCCCTCTGCGCGTAGAGTGCATCCCGCAAGGCTCGGCGGCCATGCACGAAAGTCAGGTGGTCGGGCGAGTTGGTCTGTGCGTTCGCGGCAATGTAGTCGCGCTGACTTCCGTCTGTCACGTGGTCGGAACGGGATGGGATGAGTTTCGTGCGCGGTTGGGGACCCGCTTGCCCGCCCGAAGCACGTCTGGTCCCGCTCATCCGCCAACATGGGTGCGACGACTAGCCGGCTGGCATTTGTTACCGTCCGATCACCGACAAAAACCGGGGCTCGCACCTTTTTTCGTTTTGCCTTGTATCCTCTGAGCTTGTCCTTCCGACGGAACCCAAAACTCTTCACACTCTTTCCTTCGCCGGTCACCCACATGACATCCTCAAGTTCTCCCGACTTCGGCTCGATGCGCACGGTCCAGTGACCGGGGCCGCTCCATCCCTCCGAAGTCGCAACAAACTCCTCCCAGCGTGTCTTCGAAAAGCGGTTTCTTGCATACGCGGCCGCGATGCGCACGGGCTCGGGCGACCCCGGAGATAACGGGAAACCTTGTGAAGAGAGTTTCACTGATGAACGATGCTTTCTTCGTTGCTGTGGCCGATGGCGAACCGGCCGCGGCCGGCGTGCGCTTTGCCGCACGCCCGATTTGGCTGGAATGGACGTCGAACAAGGTGATCACGACAAGTGCCCCACCGAGCATCTGTCGCCAGAATCGGGGTGTCGGCATTGGATCCTTTCGCTTTCGAATTGTCGCATCAGCGTACCATCGCGGGTATTCGAGATAATAGAACCGGGCGCCGCCCCAGAAGCGTCGCCTCCGAGCACGTCCGCCACGGTGTTGGCACCCGGCAAGTCCGATTTCTCGTTCAAGCTCGATACCCGGCCGAACCTTCAGCCGCCCCCTCTGGCCGATGCGTCATCGGGGCCCATCGACCCCGAACCCCCGGTCTCACAATTATGTTATCACGGTCTTTGCCAGGAGTGTACGATTGAATAGGGCCGTATGGACGCGTTTGGCCGCGCCTCCGCATCAACCGCGTAACGGCCCCCAGTGGTAGTGCCGGCCGGTTACATCGAACCGCCAAGTCATGACAAGTCGGGCACGGCCCCGCAGGGACTGCCGTTGTGACGTATTAGCTTGCGAAAGTCGGTCGTACCGGGATCGGGCGTTACGGGAAGACCCTTACGGTCGAGATAAAGGCACCCAACTTCTTCTGCCGGTAGCCGATTAATCAGTTCCTGAGCGCCGATCTCTAACTGCTATCCACTTCTGTTTGAGGTCCTTGATGTCAACTTGTCGCGTAAGGTGCTCGGTGATGAGGTCGCTTTGTTGATATCGCGAATGTCGATTCGCCATATCAAGAAGCAGCGGCGGCGGGTAACCTGGGTCTTTTCCGCTCGCGGCCCACACCAACGCGCCGAAACTTAAGTATGTTTCATCAAGTTGAATCACATCGAGAAGATCGCGCACCTCGACGCGTCCAGCAAGAGCTAGTACCTTGTTCGTCGCCAAGTCGGCTGGATGCAAGGAATATCCGAAGTCCTCATCGGGCTGAACAGGAAAAAAGCGGAAAGCGGAGTCGGTCGTCCATTCGATCCGCACAGACTCACCGCCTGGCGGGCGAACCGCTTTGTGGTGACCGTCCCTGCGAAGCTGCCATTCGATTGTATAGCCGTGCTGTCCTAGCAACTCCACATCGCGCTCGGCGATGTGCGCGGACCAACTCTATTCTGTTTTGGCTTCCGGGCACGGCATCGTGGAAAATGTCAAGATCGTTGGGATACGCAACTGGAGGCTGCGCGGATTCGGAACCTCGCCACCGGCCATGTAACTTTCCGCTCCGCGATTCGCGGAGATCAAATGGGCCAGACGCCGTTGAAACTCTGTTAACGGCATTTCAGAACGGCCAGCGAGGTATCGCGTGGTCGAAGCTTCCCAGCGAGGACGAAGGCCTCGCGGTCGCCATTCGTGCGCAGGCCCTTGGCGACGAACGGGATTAAGTCCTGGTCGATATGTAGGTCGGCGCGGCGAATGCCAAAAACACTGCGCGTGGTATCGCTGATAGAGCTCACGAGCCAGTTCTACTTGGTTGAACTCGCTATACGGACCGGATATTATTTGGCCACGATGGACCAACATCGCTCTTTCCCTTCCCACGTGCTGAGAGGCTTTCAACTCGGCGTGCAAGACCTTGCGCAGTAAAGTGTATCTGAACTTCCGGCTAGCCTCAATGAGATTAGATCGCAAATCAAAGTCCCTGAGACGATTCTTTGTTTGACAATTCTGAGAATTCGGGCAGAAAATGCGTCACAACCTTTAGTCCAAATGAGCTTTGCGAATAATTGGCAATTCCGCCGCCGATAGTCCCGTCGCGCCGTTTCTAACGATTGTCGCTCATCAGGGAAGGCGGAAAATCCACTGCGAAAGAATGGTTGCTGCCCAAAGTGCGAGCACGAAGGAAAACGGAAGTAATCCGCGCTTGAGCCAGACGGGAAACCGGCTGGATTGCCAGAACGCCTGGGCCGGCACCAGGTAGCATTCAGTCAAGCCCGCCGCGGTGCCGACGACGAGTGCGCTGAGCCATAGGTCCCGCGCCCGGGGCTCGGCCGAGAAGAGGAAGAACTGCCGCCCGCCGATCAGTAGTCCGTAGCCGAAGATGAAGGCCACGTCGGAAAGACCGACGATGAGTGTCGCCACCCCGAGCGATGTGATGAAGAGGCTGTTCCATCGCTGCGTATTTTTGCCATTTTCTGGGGCTGCCGGTTCTTGACGACACTTTCGGTCGTTCTAACGAGCGCAGACGCCCACAACCGATGCTGCAACGATGAGAAAGCCGCATTGCGGTTGGTGGACGATCCCGCGTTGGAGGTATGTGTAGACAGCGCACAATCGCGGCGCAAGCTGCCAGCGACATGATTCCCGCCGTTGAATTCAATCGGCGACGCGTGCAGCTCATCCAATTCCTGACTGGAGCACAGCCATCTCAGGCCGGGTGCCTTCAACCCCGTGCCTGCTCTGGAACCAAGGAATCCAAGTATCCCCAGTCGATGTCTTCTGGGAATCTGAACTCGCCGCGGAGCTTCAAATTACCCTGTCGGTCAACGTAGGAGATACCGAAATACGCCTCCCTCCGCACGCGATCGGTCTCGTGCTCATCAAGTACGATGCCACGCAGACACACTTTGTACGAGAGACTGGCTCTCGAGCCATACCGATAAGGCTGCGAGCGATTTGGCCGCCGTCGGCATCTGCTTCGATCATGACATTGCCTCTTCGTCTCGAGTGCCGGCGAAATCCTGCGGCAGACGACTTATTCTATCGAATGCGATCGAATGGCCCGTTAGCCGGGCGCCGGTTGCACAGTAGCGACATACCTCGTTAGGCTCGATACATGTCCAATGGCCATCAATGCCACGCGAGACCACAACCTCAGGGTCCTGCTTGTGTCTGATTCAGAAATCGACAATCTGATAGCGATGTTGGACTCAAGCTTTGATGAGCCGGTGGGCAAATTGCTCGCGATCGGCGAACCTGCTCTAGTGGGCCGTCAATCTTCGATTGACGGGTAGTTTTGCTAAATGACGCTGGAAAACCGATCGTAGTGAATGACTGAGACGTTTGACACCGATGACCGGTCAATCTCCAATTGACGGGTAACGCAAGCTCCTGTTTCTTGAAGGCATCCGTTTGAGGATGCACATCAAGTGAAGGAGCACTGTGATGGAAAAGTATCGTGTCACGCTGGTTCCGGAGGAACGCGCGGCCTTGGAACAACTGATTCCAGCGGGAAGTCGGCCAGTCGTAAGCTGACCCACGCCCGTATCCTGCTGCTGGCGGATGGCGTGCATGGGAGAAGGCCACTCCGACGATGAAATCGTCACAGCCTTGGGTACCAGCTTGAAAACGATCGCTCGCGTCCGAAAACGATTTGTCATCGAAGGATTGGAGGCGGCGATCGATCACAGGCCGCAACCGGCACGTCCGGACAAGATCAAGATCAAAGGGAACGTCGAGCAGAAATTGATCCAATTGGCCTGCAGCGACCCGCCCCGTGGCCGATGCCACTGGACCTTGCAATTGCTGGCCGACGAGATGGTCGTCCTGGGCCTGGTCGATTCGATCAGCACCGAGACGGTGCGTCAGGCGCTGAAAAAAACGACATTCAGCCCTGGATCGTTCAGTCATGGTGCATCCCTCCCAAGGCCAACGCCGAGTTCGTCTGGCGGATGGAGGACGTGATCCAAACCTACATGCTCCCCTACGATCCCAAGTGGCCGGTGGTCTGCTTCGACGAGGCGAGCAAGCAACTCTTCGGCGAAGTGCGACCCGCCTCAACCAACCCGTCGTGGCTCGCCCGCCGTCGTGGACTACGAGTACGAACGGAAAGGGGTCTGCTGCCAACTCATGATGTGCGAACCATTGCGGGGCTGGCGTCATGTCACGGTGACCGACCGACGCACCCGCCAGGACTACGCTCACTGCATCCGCGACTTGGTGGACCGGCAATACCCTCGTGCGACGAAGATTCGGTTGGTGCAGGACAACCTGAACACCCACGACGGAGCAAGCCTGTACGAGACCTTCCGGCCAGAGGAGGCACGTCGGATCTTGGACAAGATCGAGTTCCACTACACCCCCAAGCACGGCAGTTGGCTGAACATGGCGGAGACGGAGATCAACATCATGAACCGCCAATGCCTGGACCGCCGACTGGACAATCGAAGCTTGATGGCGGAGGAAGTGGCGGCCTGGGAAAACAATCGGAACGCCAGGAAGGCACGCATCCACTGGACCTTTACTCTGGCTGTTGCACGGCAAAAACTCCGTAAACTTTACCCGTCAATCGAAGATTGACGGCCCACTAGGTGATCAGCGCGTCTGCCTTTCTCCGGCTTCGCGAGAGTCTCAATAGTATGTACCACTAGGCTCTTCAGCAGCGGCGGAAGCATCCCGGCCGGTACGGGACGAACAGAAATGGCGTCGAATGCCGTGCGAGCGTCGCGGCGGGCGTCCGCTTTTGAGCATCCCGGCCGCGACGATCAGCTTCTCCAAATCGTTTCCCTTGGCCAGCTCGACGTTTTTGGCATAGTTGATCAGTGCGGACCCAGCTCGGATCCGATAGTCCACCAAGCAGTTCTGCGTAAGCGGTGCTGGCTTGGAGGTTCATCCGATGTAGACAAGACGTGTACGACGAAAAATTCGAGAGAACCCATTCCTTGTTCAGATCAGGCTCATCGACCAGATGCGGGAGGCACACGGCGAACAGCGGAAGCGCACCGCGGTCATCTCCGGTGTCGGCGAAGATCTTGGCCAGCGAAGCCCCGATAAATCTGGCATTCTGTGTCTGGGCGCTCGTCGAGTCAGTACGACCGCCGGCGAGATGTCGGTGTTCCAGCAGAGCGTACGCCGTCCGGAGCGGCCCAAGAGCCCGTGCGGGTTCACCCTGCTGCCACAAGACAACAACACCTCTCAGCCCGAAAGTAAGCCCCGCCAGATCCTCGTATCCCTCGGGTTTAGTTTCGTATTTATGAATGATGATTTCAGCATAATGATGGAATTCCGCGAAAGCCTTCGATCCCTGTAAAAGGTGGCTACCTCGAAGACGCGTTCGTAGTACCCCTTCGTCTCCCCGCGTTGCCCGCGCTTCAACTCGAGGGCGAACAAGAGGAGTGGCTCGGCGGCGTCAAAGTCGCGCGCGCTGATCTGTTTGGACGCGAGTGCAAAGATCGCATCGGGCACCCGATTTTTCACATCCGGCATTGTCAGGAACCGTTCCGCTGCGGTGCGGACCAGGTGAATCGCCGCCTCCCTGTCGCCCGCCCGCCAGAGGGCCGCGAATCTGACCCAGAAGCCGGTGATAATGTTCCTCAATGTCGCGGGCCTTCATGTTCAGAAGGGGGGCCACCGAGAGGTACATCAAGCGATCGACGAGGGGCGTCTTCGACAACTTGTACTCGTACCAGGAAATCTCGCCCATGATCGCAAGCACGTCTGGATGAATTTTGCCCAGAATCGTCTCGTGGATCGCCAAGAGGACTCTCGCAGCGACGCCAGGCCTGCATCGTCGTGCTGAATAATGCCCAAATGCCACAGGCTTCGGCCAATCGCCAGATCCGGACGCGGTTCAATTGAGCGGAGGAGGGAGATAGCCGTATTCAACTGCTCCAAGGCGCGAGTTTTTTTAAGTCGAGGCGCCCGTAAAGTTCTCCCAGTGTGTCCATGATCGTCGCCTTGACGAACGGATCCTCTTCAGGACTCGGGCCAGCGCGGTTGGAGACCAGGTCGAGATAATCCCTCACTCGAATATTCGGATCGACTGACTGGTAAGGATCGCCAGATTTCAATGCCCCCAGGAAGAGGTCGAGTATCCGCTTCGATGAACGGACTCTTGGTCGGCCTGGAAGCGCATTGTTCGTTCCCGCGCACGGCTTGCCCGGCGTTTCCAGCCTCGGCCGCAGCCAACCTTTCCTGGGTCTGAGCGAACTTGCGCGATTCGTTGATGAGTGTCGCGGACACGATCGCGGTCAGCATCAGTACCGTCGCGGATATCGCCGAGATGGCCACCGCCGACGGGTGCGCAGAAATTCCATGCCGTCCATTTCCGGCATATTCAAGTCGCAAAGCGCGATGTCTACCGGTTTGGAATTCACCCCGCGAATATGTTCAAGCGCCTGTTTGCCATTGCTGGCACCGGAAATCGTGGTTACTCCCAGCGAACGCAACATGGTTAACAGTGTTTGTCGCTGAAAGTCATCGTCCTCCACAACCAATAGATTTAATTCATGGATATTCATCAGGTCGCCTTCAGGTCTTCTGCATTCATCAAGGGCTCAAGGAATGTTTCCAACTGTACGATAGCATCATCCAAAGATGTTTTTGCTGCTTTTGCTCCAGCCATATCTCCATTCCGTGCGGCCAGCTCGATAGCGGTACAGGCTGCTGCCAGATTCTGTGCTCCCACCATTCGGCTTGAGCCTTTCATGCGATGGGCCATACTCACCGCGTTGGAATGGTCATCTCGCTCCAGCATCTCGAACAGCTTGGCGCGGTCAGTGCGAATATGCGACTGAAAATCTCTTAGTAACTGAATCTGCGCGACGCTATCCGGCACAACCATATTCAGGATGTCATAATCAATGGGAGCCCCGATTTGTCCCGTATCTGCATGGTGCAGTGACGGTGCGGGTTGGGTGCCGCCCGTCTCAGTGATGGACAACATTTTTGCTAACATCTTCCTCAGTTGCGACAGATCCGCTGGCTTGACCAACAACTCGTCCATGCCGGCTGCGCGGCAATGCTCCGCCTCCTCAGGGAGTGCATTGGCCGTCCAAGCGATAATTGGGGTGCGCTGAAGCCTCTTCTCGGCCTCGATCTTGCGTATCGCTTGCGAGAGCGCATAGCCATCCATCTCCGGCATGTGACAGTCCGTTATGACCAACGCAAAGCGACCCTGCTGCCACATCGACAGCGCCACTCGTCCATTCTCTGCTGTTTCTGCCTGCAAGCCGAGTAGCTTGATTTGGCGCGCCAGCAGATCGCGATTGATCGGATGATCGTCCACAGCCAGCACCAGCGGCCCACCCAATTGGCTATCAAACAAGGGCTCAATCTTTTTTTGCGCCACCTGAAGATTTTGAATTTGCACTGCCTCCCCTGGCGCACCGGAGACAGGCAAGGTTAGCGTAATGCTGAAAGTGGCTCCTTGACCCGGCACGCTTTCCAATTCGACTTGCCCATCCATCATTTCCGCCAGACGCCGACAGATCGATAGTCCCAGCCCAGTTCCGCCGTACATACGTGCAGTTTCAGCACTCTCTTGCCGATAGCGCTGAAACAAGTGTTGCTGGGTATCCTTGTCTATGCCGATGCCCGTGTCCTTGACGGAGAATCGTATGCGCTCGCCGCTATCGATTTGCTCGATCAGTTCGGCGCGAACTTCGATCTCTCCGCGTTGGGTGAATTTGATCGCGTTGCTGACGAAGTTGTGCAGTACCTGCGACAGGCGCAAAGGATCGACGATGTGTGCCGAGCTGATACGCGCATCGACGTGCTGCCACAACACCAAACTTTTAGCGCTGGCTACGCGTGAATAGGTATTGACGACTTCTTGCAACAATTGAGTAATCGAAGTAGCGCGAAATGAAAGTTCCAATTTGCCTTCCTCTATTTTCGACCAATCCAGAATGTCGCTGACAATGCGCAGCAGGCCTCTGCCGGATTCCCACGCCACATTCAATGTTGCATTTTGCTCGTTATCAAGGTGTGTCATGGAAAGCAGTTCCAGCATTCCGAGCATGCCGGTGAGCGGGGTACGAATCTCATGGCTCATGGTGGCGAGGAACGAGTCCTTGGCATGGTTGGCAAATTCCGCCCGCTCCTTGGCGACAACGAGTGCCTGCTCTGCCTGCTTGGACTCGGTGATGTCGCGAGCGGTAGCGAACATGAACCCGCCAGCATGAGGCACGGACGCCCACGACAGTAGGCGCCACGAGCCGTCTTTGTGCAGGTAGCGGTTTTCGAAATGCGTGACGCTCTCGCCGGCGGCGATTTGCCTCTCGACCTCGCGGAGCGTGGCGGCGTGGTCGTCGGGATGCACGAAGTCGATGAACGGCCGCGCCATAATTTCCTCGGTACTCCAGCCCAGCGCCTGCGTAAATGCGGGATTGACACGCTTGAAGTAGCCGTCCGCACTGGCAATGCACAACATGTCCAGCGAGAGTGCGAAGAAACGGTCGAGCTGATTCTCGGCCTCTTTGCGTGTGGTGATGTCGCGCGTGATGCCGGTGAAGTAGCGTCGATCACCCAGCCACATTTCACTTACCGTCAGCTCCATTGGGAAAATGCTGCCGTCCTTGCGCTGCCCCACAACTTCGCGTCCAATGCCGATGATGTGCGCCTCACCGGTGGTGCAGTAACGTTCGAGGTAACCATCGTGCAGGTTATTGTTAGGCTCGGGCATCAGCATGCTGACGTTTTGCCCGACGACCTCGGCTGCGGTATAGCCAAACAAATGCTCAGCGGCTGGGTTAATCGTCCCAACAATACCTTGCTCGTTGATGGTGAGGATGCCATCCACAACAGTATCCAGGATGGTCTTGATGCGCGTGGTGCTGTCTTGCAGTGCCAGACGCGCTGCGTATTCCTTGCTCACATCGCGGAATACCAGTACCGTCCCGATGATTTCACCATCACTATTGCGGATGGAGGCACAGCTGTCGGCAATGTGGTATTCCGTGCCATTGCGTGCGATCAGCACGGTGTCGTTGGCCAAACCATGAATGACACCTTGTGCCAAGGCTGTCGCCACCGGGATGGGCACGGGCTGGCGCGTCTTCTGATTGATGATGTGAAATATATCGGCCACCGGGCGGCCCACTACTTCCGCCTGTGTCCAGCCGATAAGCTGCTCGGCAACAAGGTTCAGGCGCGTTACGCGACCCTCGGCATCGGTGGCCATCACCCCATCGCCGATGGAGTTGAGCGTGACGGAGAGATTTTCCTCGCTGGCGCGCAACTGACTCTCCACAGCCTTACGTTCGGTGATGTCCCGCGTAATCTTTGAAAATCCCTGTATCTCACCCTTGTCGTTGTATAGGGCCGTGATGACCACATGCGCCCAAAACCGTGATCCATCCTTGCGCACTCGCCAACCCTCGTCTTCGGCACGCCCTTGTTCCCGCGCTTGAGCAAGCTCTGCCGCCGGTTTGCCTGCAGCGACCACATCCGGCGGATAGAAGATGGAAAAATGCTGTCCGATAATTTCCTCAGCGGTATAGCCCTTGAGTCGTTCGGCTCCCTGGTTCCAGATAATCACGCGACCGTTCACATCGAGCATGAGGTTGGCAACATCCTTGACGCCATCCACCAGTAATCGGTAGCGCTCTTCACTGGTTCGCAGGGTGGCGTTGGTTACATCAGCCTGCTCTATCATTTTTCTCAAGCGGCCCAGTAATACGCTGAAGAAAACACCCATAGTGCTAAACACGCCAATCGAAACGAGTGACATTGGCGTTTCCAGGCTGAATGTAAATTGCGGTGGAATGAAGAACCACCAGACGACGGCTGCGGAAATAAATGTGGACACTAATCCAGGAAGAAGCCCACCGATCCAAGCACTAAAAAAAACTGCAGGATAGAAAAGAAACCATACGTAGGGTTGAATGGCAGACCAAAACATCCACTGCAGAATGAATGCAACAACCGGCGGCAACATCGCCAGAAATGGACGCAGCCAAATTCGATTATGAGTTTTCATAGTGGCACCTCTATCTGCTTAGAAGGCTGTCCTTGTTGAATTGCACTCAAATCTGCCCCATGCAGAGATACTACTTTGCTCGTGATCTGAGCTGAAGTAACCAGAAAGAAATAGAAGAGGCCAACACGACGAAATCGAACTGTAGCAGGCGTTGACATTTACGTGATTAAACGCCGATACAGGAGGAGGAAGCCCACAGGGCTAGACTTTTTCGAAACAGCATCAGGAAATATTTGGTCAACATCCTTACCCCATACTGTGGTGCCTGCGTTCAGAAAACAGCGAGAACAATAACTTCGGTTTAGATTAACAGTTTCATATATATATAAATATATGCCGAAATGTATAAACCATTACATATATCTTTTAGTGAAGCACTAATCCGTAAAGTAATTATGGTCTTTAAAACAACCTACATGAGCTAAGTCTGTATCACAAAATGATATGAATAAAGAACCCGTAGCGCGTGCTACCCAACGGTTGGTAGTGAATAGACCTGCCAGATAGCTGTAACTATCCATGGCGACGGCGATCAGATGCGATAAGGTTTCATCAGATCGCGGCCACGGTTCACAATGGCAGGATAATTGATCGGAGCTGAGTTAACCGGCATACCCTTGGGGCAAAGGAAGGTGTGGAAGTGGTCATGCTCGCCGACGTCACTGCGATGAGCGTGGTAGTAATATTTAAAATCCTTACATTGACCTTGGCGCCCGCTTTGTAGAATTCTTAAGCGCTTATGAGTTAAACGTGAATGTTCGAAAAAGTTCAGAGCGGACGCTCCCTCAGAACAAAACGGCATCATTTTCAGCAGACCGCGAGCGTCCGCAAGTGCCGAGAAGTGAGCCTTCATTGAAATCCTCTTGACGGTCTGCAACGGGTCGTTTGTGTGAATTGCTCAACGTCCGGTTTGCGGCAACGAATTCGTTAAGGGCTATGACCGGAGTGGGTTAGTTTCTGCCGGTCGTCACCGTCCGCTTGTATGGTTGGGTTGGTGGTATCGGCAATCTTATGTAACAGTTAAGACGCCGGGGTGGAGGGGCTACTGTCCGCATCTGCTCTCCCAACCGAGAGACAGACACCGAAAGAATCCTCCCACCCACACCACTCAGCGTCGATGAGGAATCTAGCGGCTACGACCGCCGATTTGACCGCAAGCTCACGCAGGTGTGTCCACCCCAGCTCCCTTCATGTTAATCATGGGAGGTCCATCATGCAAAACCCAACCCAAGTACCCAATATTGGTGCCGATGTCGCCAAGGACGAGGTCGTTGTGGCCAGTTCTGAGGGAAGTTTTCCGGTACGCAAGATTGCCAACCAACGCACTGCGTTGCTGGCCTTCCTCAAGCACCTGTCTCCCGGCAGCCGCATCGGCATGGAATCCACTGGCATCTATCACGAGTTGTTTGCCAATCTTGCGCACAAGCTCGGTTTCACCGTTTATGTGCTCAATCCCAAGGATGCCCGTCACTACGCAAAGGGTGTCGGGCTGCGTGGCAAGACTGATCGTGTGGATGCAGAACTCATCGCTCGCATGATTGACCATGAGCATACCGAGCTTAATCCATGGATACCACCCACACCCGAGCAACGCGAAATCGCCAGACTGATCAAGCGCCGCTCCAAGCTGATCTCCTTACGCCAGGCGCTAACGATGTCGCTCAAGGGCATGGACGGATTCGCCACTGATCTCAAAGCGATGAGAGTGCGCTTCAATCAGCTCATTGCGCGCATCGATCAGCGCATCAAAGAACTGGTCGAGGCAAACCCAGATCGCAAGGCACATGTTACGCACTTGCGCACGATCAACGGTGTCGGCCCAGTTGTCAGCGTTGCGTTGGTCAATATCCTAGAGCATGTGCCTCTTGAAAGTGCAGATGCCTTTGTTGCGTTCACCGGTCTGGATCCAAGGCCGGATGAATCTGGACAGCATCATGGCAAACGGCGCCTCTCAAAGCGCGGTCCATCCGAGCTGCGGAGGCTGCTATATCTTGCTGCCATGGCGGCCAGAAAGACCCCCATATGGGGACCTCTCTTCGAACAATACCGGGCAAAAGGACTATCTACTACTGCGTGTTTCGTCATTTTGGCTCGGCGCATCGCTCGCACCGCTTGGTCGATGTACACTTACAAAACAAAGTTCGATGCTGAGCGACTTACAAAATGCTTGACCTGAACCATAGAATCTTTCGCAGGCAATTCAATTTCGCACATCATTCAGCTTTAAAGGATGCTCAGTCCAGCTTCACCTTGTACGAAGTAATAGGCGCCGCACTGTTCTTGTCGAATGCGATTCCAGCTTCCACGCCCGCTAGCGCAATGTCCGACGCATCGTCGCAGCGCGCATAGGCTTGCAGCATGGCGCCGAGCGAGAATTCGTGGCCGGAGCCGATGGCCCAGTACTGTGTGTACTCGAACACTTCGCGCATGGAATAGATGGCGAAGATGCCACTGGAGTTGGCGATCAGCGCGGTGATCTGGCTTGATTCGTAGGGGTCTTCCTCGTCTTCCTTGGGATTCAGGAAACATTCTTCCTTCAGGATGGGATGCAGCTTGCGGAACGTTTCGAAAATTGCTTCCTTGCTGTTAAGCTTCACGTCCGGCGTCTTGGCGAGCAGACTGGAGAGCACCAGATGGTGCGCCGCGCTGCCGCACACGCCGACATAACTGTCGCCGATGCGCAGTATCTTGTCGTGCGAGGCATCCTGCGAGGCGTGCAAGCGGGTGTTGCCGAAGGTGGTCAAGGTATCTGCCGCGATGGTGGCAAAGCCGTTTTTTCTGACAGCGACGATGGTGGTCATGTGAAGTTTTCCTTATTGGTCCGAACGCAATTTTATCATTGATGCTGTATAGCTCCCCGCTCCCTTACCAGGCTGACGCCAGCGCCTACTTCGCCGCAATCCGCGATCTGCCGTGGGCGGCGTGGCTGGACAGCGGAGGCAGCGGACGATTTGACATTCTCGTGGCCCAACCTGTTGCCACACTGGTTACGCAAGGGAACAGACGAAAATCAGCGATGGCTCTGGTGTACGTGATTCGGAAGAGGATGTTTTTGCCTTGCTGCGTGAGCAGCTGGGCGCCCCCATCGTGCCCATGCTGGACATTCCGTTTGCGGGTGGCGCACTGGGATACTGGAGTTACGACCTGGCCCGCCGATTCCACGATATTCCAGAAATTGCGCTGGACGAAGAATACCTGCCAGAGATGGCAATCGGCATCTATGACTGGGCAATCGTCATCGATCATCACGAACTCAGTGCGCGGTTGGTATCGCGACTGCGCTATGCCGAGACTGCGCAGGTGCTGCCGCAGATTCTGGAACGAGTGCAAGCGATACCGTCAGTTGAACAACAAGGGGAGCAATCTACCTTTAGCGTTGACGGGAAAATAACGTCCAACTTCAGCCCGGCAACGTATCGAAACGCATTCGATGCCATTCATCAATATCTGCACGAAGGCGATTGTTACCAGGTCAACCTCGCGCAACGTTACGCGGCCCACGCATCGGGTGATGCTTATGCGGCATATCTTGAACTGCGGCGCCTGAGTCCCGCACCTTATTCCGCGTTCCTCGATTGGCCGCAAGCCCAGATTCTGTGCGCTTCTCCGGAACGTTTCTTGCGGGTGCAGGAGCGCAGGGTGGAGACCAGGCCGATCAAGGGTACGCGTGCGCGCAGTGCCGATGCCGCGGAAGACGCGCGGCTGGCGGAAGAGTTGCGCAGCCATCCCAAGGACAGAGCCGAGAATCTGATGATCGTCGACCTGCTGCGCAACGATTTCGGCAAGAGCTGTGAGCCGGGAACCGTAAGAGCGCCAAAGCTGTTTGAACTGGAAAGTTTTGCCAATGTGCATCATCTGGTCAGCACGGTGGAAGGCCGGCTGCAAAATGGACGCGACGCGCTCGACGTGTTGAGCGACTGTTTTCCCGGCGGCTCCATCACGGGTGCGCCAAAGCAACGCGCGATGGAAATCATCGAGCAGCTCGAGCCGCACCGGCGCGGCGTGTATTGCGGCTGCATCGGTTACATCGGGTACGATTGCAACATGGATACCAACATCGTCATTCGCACATTGGTGCATTCAAATAACGAGATTCGCTGCTGGGCGGGTGGCGGCATCGTCGCCGATTCGCGATGCGAGGCCGAGTATCAGGAGACGCTGGATAAGGCGGCGGCGATGCTGGCGTTGCTGCGACGTTTCGGCGGGACGCTGGATTAACAAGCGCTGGAATGATCAGGCTGGCCGCACCATCACAGCAGAGTTTTCAGCAATGCATCCATTTTCGCCGGCGTAAATGGCTTGGTAATATAGCCGTTGATGCCGAGAGCGGCCGCGGTTTCCACGTTGTCCTTGGTGGCCTCTGCCGTCACCATGATGACGGGAATATTCTTGAGCTCATCGTCTTTCCGCATTTCTCCCAAGAGCTCGATACCGGACATCCGGGGCATATTCCAGTCGGAAATAACCAGATCGTAGGGCAGCAATTTCAACTTCCGCAGCGCAGTTTCTCCGTTCGGGGCGTCAGTCACATCGTAGATTCCCAGCTCGTTGATCATCGTTTTAATGATGTAGCGAATGCTGGGCGAATCATCAACCACCAAAATACGTTTCAAAATGAGCTGTCCTCTAAATGAGATGAATCGGGCGCGCTAGCTGACACCAGATTTAAGTTTTTCCCCGACTTTGGCATCGAATTTTTCCCGGTTGATGATGAAACGTTCGTGCGTGCCTTGCGAGATCAATTCCACGCCGTCGTGAGCTTCGACCTGAAACACGAGCCGCCTGCCGTCCACTTCGATCAGTTCGACCGTTACCGTCACTTCCAGACCGGGAGGGGTGGCGGCCCGATGGCTGACGTTGATGTGGGTGCCGACGGTCTGCTCCTTCGGCCAATCGATGTGCGGGTTGATGCATTTGATGCAGGTCCATTCCAACAGCCCGACCATGAATCCGGTGGCGAACACTTCCGGCATGATGAGGAATTCTTCCGCTTCCGGATACAGTGCCGGAACGGTTTTTGAAGGCGGCACACGGAATTTGTGTTCGAACTTGAGGCCGGGTTTCAGGGTGTCTTTCATTCAAGTCTCCTGTCTGAATTAGGCGGGAATGTTTTTCACCCGCGTGATGCGGACCACTTCCTGAATCCTGCGCAGGCCGCGCATGACGCTGGCGAGGTGCTGGCGGCTATTCACTTGCAGGGTGAAGTAGAGCGCGGTGTAGTCGCCCTCGTTCGTAAAATGGACGTTCTCGATGTTGGATTCGGCATCGGCGATGGCGGCGGCAACCTTGGCCAGCACGCCGCGCTGGTTGGCGACGACGAGTTTGATGCTGACTTCGAACACCTTGTTGATGTTCTTGTCCCACACCACGTCCATCCATTCTTCGCTGCCGCTGCGTCCCTTGCGCAGGGTAGGGCAGTCATGCGTGTGCACGATGAGTCCCTGGCCGCTCTTGATGACGCCGATGATGGGGTCGCCGGGGATGGGGCGGCAGCACTTGGCGTATTGCACGGCCATGCCTTCATTGCCAAGCAGCGTGATGATGCCGCTGCCTGATCCGGGTTCGGTTCGCGCACCTTCTCCCTCGTTCATTTTTGCCAGCTGGCGCGCGATGACCATGTTCAAGCGGCGTCCCAGACCGATATCGGCAAATATCTCCTGCTTGGATTTGGCGCTGCTTTCTTTCAGCACGCGTTCCCAGCACACGTCGGGAATATCCTGCAGCTTGAAACCGAGCGAGCTGAGCGCCTGGCCGAGCAAACGTTCGCCGAGCTTGGCCGATTCGCCCAAGTGCATGGTCTTCAAGGCATGGCGTATCTCGCCGCGCGCCTTGCTGGTGACGACGTAGCTCAGCCAGGCCGGGTTGGGGTGCGCGAGGGTGGCGGTGACGATCTCGACGCGGTCGCCGTTGCTCAATTCGGTGCGCAACGGGACGAGTTCGGAATTCACCTTGGCCGCGACACAGCGGTTGCCGATATCGGTGTGCACGCTATAGGCGAAGTCCACTGTCGTTGCGCCGCGCGGCAGCGCGTAGATCTTGCCTTTGGGCGAAAAGACATACACCTCGTCCGGGAACAGGTCGACCTTCAGATGCTCCAGGAATTCGACCGAATCGCCGCTCTGCGCGAGGCTTTCCAGCAGGCTTTGCAGCCATTGGTGCGTCTTCTGGTGCAGGTCGTTGATCTGGGCTTCGGACGATTTGTACAGCCAGTGCGACGCCACGCCGCTCTCGGCCAGCTTGTTCATCTCGTGGGTGCGTATTTGCACTTCGATGGGCGTCCCGAACGGACCGAACAACGCGGTATGCAGGGATTGATAGCCGTTCCCCTTGGGAATGGCGATGTAGTCCTTGAACCTGCCGGGAAAGGGTTTGTACAGGCTATGGAGTACGCCTAATGCGAGATAGCACGCGGGTACGTCCTCGACCAGGACGCGAAAGCCGTAGATGTCCAGCACTTGGGCAAAGGCCAGCGATTTGGATTGCATCTTCTGGTAGATGCCGTACAGGTGCTTCTCGCGTCCGCGCACTTCGGCCTTGATGTGGTTTTCTTCCAGACGCTGGCGGATCGCCTCCAGTATCTTGCTGACCACCTCGCGCCGGTTGCCGCGTGCCACTTTGAGGGCTTTGGACAGCACTGCATAGCGGTTGGGGAAAAGATACTTGAAACTGAGGTCTTCCAGTTCCTGGTACAGATTGTTCAGGCCCAGGCGATTGGCGATGGGCGCATAGATGTCCATCGTCTCGCGGGCGATGCGCACGCTTTTTTCCTTGGACACCGAATCCAGCGTGCGCATGTTGTGCAGGCGATCGGCGAGCTTGATGAGAATGACGCGTACATCGCGCGCCATTGCCATCAGCATTTTGCGGAAGTTTTCCGCCTGCGCGTCCGCCAGGGTATCGAACTTGAGTTTGTCCAGCTTGCTCAGGCCATCCACCAGCTCGGACACGGGCTTGCCGAACTGTTCGCCAATTTGCTCGATGCTGATGTTTGTGTCTTCCGCCACGTCGTGCAACAGGGCGGCGGTGATGGCCTGCGCATCGAGATGCAGCGGGGTCAGGATGCGGGCGACCGCGATGGGGTGGGTGATGTACGGATCGCCCGATTGGCGCAACTGGCCCTCGTGTGCGGTGCGACTGAAGACGAGCGCAGCTTCGATCTGCGCCACATCCTTAGGCTTCAGGTAGGCGGAAACCTCTTGGAGAAGAATATCGGCATCTGTAGACGACATAAGACATGTGACAAGAAAGCCGCCGGAGGTTCCCGGCAGCTAGCGATCAGGCCATGCCGCGGTTCAGGATTTCAATGCCGACCTTGCCTTCGCTGATCTCGCGCAACGCGACAACGGTGGCCTTGTCCTTGCTGTTTTCCACCAGGTAGCCTGCGCCGTTCGCCAGTTGGCGTGCGCGATACGCGGCGGCCAGCGTCAGTTCGAAACGGTTGGGGATGTACTTCATGCAGTCTTCGACGGTAATGCGTGCCATGGTGTGCTCCTATTTGTGCAATTGATTGATGAGGGTTGCGTGACGAGTGAGTTGGCTGTCGCGGTGCAGCCCGACCGCGATGACCACCGCCTCGAGTTGCCGCAATGCCTCGTCCAGCTTGTCGTTGATGATAACATAGTCGAACTCGGCCACATGCGAGATGTCCTCGCGCGCGGCCTGCAGACGGCGGGCGATCACCTCGGCACTGTCCTGTGCACGGCCTTTGAGGCGGGACTCCAGGGCGGAAAGCGATGGCGGCAGGATAAAGATGGAAATCACGTGCGGCATCAGTCTGCGCACCTGCTCCGCGCCCTGCCAGTCGATTTCCAGCAGGATGTCGCGTCCCGAGACGAGTTCCTTTTCTATCCACGATTGCGAAGTGCCGTACAAATTGCCGTAGACCTCGGCACTTTCAATGAAATCGCCATGCTTCGCCATCTCGAGGAATTTCTCGCGGCTGACGAAATGGTAGTCCTTGCCGTCGATTTCGCCCTGGCGCGGCGCGCGCGTGGTGTAGGAGATGGACAGCGCGATATGCTTGTTGCTTTCGAGCAGCGCGCTGACCAGGCTGGTCTTGCCTGCGCCTGATGGCGCGCTGAGGATGAAGAGGTTGCCGGACATGCTGTTCTCCTGGTTACTCGATATTCTGTACTTGCTCGCGCATCTGCTCGATGAGGATCTTCATCTCCATCGCGCTGCGCGAGACTTCCGCATCCACGGATTTTGAACCGAGGGTGTTGGCTTCGCGGTGCAGTTCCTGCATCAGGAAGTCCAGGCGTTTGCCCACTGCGCCGCCCTTTCCCAGAACACGTTGCACTTCGGTCAAGTGGGTCTGCAGGCGCGAAAGCTCTTCGTCCACGTCGATCTTGCTGGCATACAGCGTGATTTCCTGGCGCACGCGCTCATCGTCCTCGCTGCCCAGCGCTTCGAGCAGGCGTGCGCGCAGCTTGGTTTCATAAGCAACGATTGCGGCGGGAACGCGGGGGGCGACGGCTGCACGTAACGCCTCGATCTGCGATACACGTTCCAGCAGAAAGGTTTTCAGCTTCTCTCCTTCACGTTGCCGCGCAGCAGAGAAATCTTTCAATGCCTGCTGTAACAATCCCTGCAATGTGACGTGCAGGGTTTCGGCGGAGAGAGTGGGACTTTCCAGCACGCCGTTCCAGTGCAGCACGTCGTTCACGGAAAGTTCACGCGCATCCGGCAGCGTTTCGCGGACTTGGCTGCTCCACAGGGACAGTTGCTGCAGCATGACCTGATTCAGACGGGCCGGTTCCTGCGTGGACTGGCGCGCGGCGAGGTTGATACGGCATTCCACCTTGCCCCGGCTGATTTGCGCGGCAATGGCTTCGCGCAATGCCGGCTCCTGAGTGCGCAGTTCTTCCGGCATGCGCAACTGCAGGTCGAGATAGCGATGGTTGACTGAGCGCAGTTCCAGAGAAAGCGAGCCGGAATCCAGTTCGGCGGCAACGGAGGCAAAACCGGTCATGCTGTAAATCATTGAGGGCTCCGGGCGAATTGGAAAAAACATGGGCTGAACGCGCCGCATTATATTACGATTGCACCTAACTACAGACTCCCGAAGAACTTTGGGTGCATAAAAACATAGGGAGAAGATGAAGTTCGCTGTTCATCAGGCCAACCACATCGGCGGTCGCAAGTACAACCAGGACCGGGTGGGATATGCCTATACCAATGACGCGCTGTTGCTGGTGCTGGCGGACGGCATGGGCGGACATCTGCACGGTGAAATCGCCGCGGAGATCGCCATCCATTCGTTCATGCGCGCATTCGCACGTCTGGAACATACGCGGGTGAAGGAGCCGGAAGTATTCCTGCGCGGCACCATGCGTGCCGGGCATGACGCCATTTTCGACTACGCGCGCGATGAAAAGCTCGGCGGCAACCCCGGCACCACCTGCGTCGCGGCGCTGGTGCAGGATGGAAAAATATGGTGGGCGCACGCGGGCGATTCGCGTTTCTATCTGTTGCGCGCCAACGCGGTGGCGGAGGTGACGCACGATCACTCGGTGGTGCAGCAATGGGCCGACTGGGGCATCATCAGCCCGGCCGAAATGAAGACGCACCCGGATCGCAACAAGATCACCAACTGTCTGGGTGGGGTGGAAGACATGTTTTATGTCGACGTCTCCAAGCCGACTCCGGTCGAAGCGGGCGATACGCTGCTGCTGTGCAGCGATGGTTTCTGGAGTCCCTTGAACGACGAGGAAATGGCGGAGCTTTCATCCGTGGCGGTACTTTCCGAAAGGCTGAATGAGCTGGTCGACACGGCCATATACCGCGACGGCGCACGTGCCGACAATACCACCGCGGTGGTGGCGCGCTTGGGCCTGAACGAAGAAGAGCACGCCACTGATGTGCCGGTATGTTTCGTGCTGAACGAGCCGTCCGCGCTTAAGAACTTCTGAACAAGTCCGCTATAATCCGCACCGTTTCTTAAAACTTCCGAGGTTACCGTTATGCGTCCCAGTCAGCGTAAGCCAGACCAGCTGCGTGCCATCCGTATCACCCGTCATTACACCAAACATGCCGAAGGCTCGGTGCTGATCGAGTGCGGCGACACCAAGGTCATTTGTACCGCCAGCGTTGAAGAGCGCGTGCCGCCGCACAAGAAAGGCAGCGGCGAAGGCTGGGTGACGGCGGAATACGGCATGCTGCCGCGCTCCACCGGCGAACGCATGAGCCGCGAAGCGGCCAAGGGCAAGCAGTCCGGGCGCACGCAGGAGATCCAGCGCCTGATCGGGCGCAGCCTGCGCGCCGTGGTCGATCTTGAGTAAGCTCGGCGAGCGCACCATACACGCTCGACTGCGACGTGATCCAGGCCGACGGCGGCACGCGCACCGCCAGCATCACCGGCAGCTTCGTTGCGCTGCAGGATGCGGTGAACGGCCTGATGCAAAAAGGCCTGGTGAAAGAGAATCCGCTCAAGGATGCCGTCGCTGCCATCTCGGTCGGCATCTACCAGGGCACGCCCGTGCTCGATCTCGATTACCTTGAAGACTCTGCCTGCGACACCGACATGAACGTGGTGATGCTGGGCCGCGGTCATTTCGTCGAAGTGCAGGGCACGGCGGAAGGCCATCCCTTCTCGCGTGCGGAGATGGATACGCTGCTGGAGTTGGCAAAAAACGGGATCGCGCAACTGGTCGAAATGCAGCGCAAGGCGCTGCAAAGTTTGTAGGGCCGTCATTCCGGCGCAGGCCGGAATCCAGCGGGTCTGTTCGATAGTGCTTTTGGCTTTGTCCCGCTTTGCGGGAGATGCTTTGAATTGTCTGGATTCCGGCCTGCGCCGGAATGACGGAATTGAGGTTCGTTTATGAAAAAACTGGTCATCGCCTCCAACAATCCTGGCAAACTGCGCGAGTTCGAGAAGATGCTCGCGCCGCTGGGCATCGAGGTGCTGACGCAATCGCAGCTCGGCATCTCCGAGGCGGAAGAGCCGCATTGCACCTTCGTCGAGAACGCACTGGCCAAGGCGCGCCACGTCAGCCGCGCGAGCGGCCTGCCGGCGCTGGCCGACGATTCCGGCATCTGCGTCGAAGCGCTGGGCGGTGCGCCCGGCGTGCTGTCGGCGCGCTATGCCGGGAATAAGCGCGGCTGCGACACGTTACTGGCGGAGCCAGCCGTTTGCGGGAGCAGCCGCAGTGCTGCCTCTTCGCCGCCATTGGAAGTCTCGCGTGAAGAGGCGAGGCGGCAAGCGGATCGCCGCAACAACGACAAGCTGTTGCATGACATGCAAGGCGTGACCGACCGCCGCGCGCACTACTATTGCGTGCTGGTGCTGGTGCGCCATGCCGACGACCCGCAACCATTGATCGCCGAAGGCGAATGGCATGGCGAGATTGGTCATGACGAACGCGGCGACGGCGGCTTTGGCTACGACCCGATGTTCTGGCTACCGCAATTCGGCAGGATGGCAGCGGAACTGTCGCACGACGAAAAAGCGCAAATCAGCCACCGTGCCAAGGCGCTCAAGGGATTGCTGGAAAAATTGAAGTTGACGCAGTAGGGCGCGGCCCGCGCAACATGGCTACCCATCCCTTACAACCTGTAGGCATCAAGTCGCAAGCGGTGAACTTTCGGGCGCTGCCGCCGCTGTCCTTATATATCCACATTCCGTGGTGCGTGCGCAAATGCCCGTACTGCGATTTCAATTCGCATGAGGTGCGCGGCGCCCCCGCCCAAGGGGCGGCAGAAACAATAATTCCCGAAAAGGAATATGTCGCGGCATTGGTGCGCGACCTGGAGATGGCGCTGCCGCTGATCTGGGGACGCAAGGTCTACACCGTGTTCTTCGGCGGCGGCACGCCCAGTCTGCTGAGCGGCGAGAGCGTGGCGGAGATCCTGCGCCAGGTGCGCATGCTGCTGCCGCTGGACATCAACGCGGAGATCACGCTGGAAGCAAATCCGGGCACAGTGGAGGCGGACAAATTCGCGTTGTTCAGGGACGCGGGCGTGAACCGGCTGTCGCTCGGCATCCAGAGTTTCAACGATAGCCATCTGCAGGCGCTGGGTCGCATTCATTCCGCCGATGAAGCCAGACGCGCGATCAGGATCGCGCAGCAGCATTTCGACAACATCAATCTCGACCTGATGTACGCGCTGCCAAATCAGACACTGAATGAAGCGTTGCTGGATGTGCAGACGGCGCTGTCGTTCAATCCGCAACACCTGTCCTGCTATCACCTGACGCTGGAGCCAAACACCTTGTTCGCCCGCCATCCGCCGCCGCTACCGGATGACGATGCGAGCAGCGACATGCAGCAATCCATAGAGGCGCTGCTGGCCGCGCGCGGTTTCGACCATTACGAGACTTCCGCATTTGCGCTACCCGGGCGCCGCTCGCGGCACAACCTGAATTACTGGCAGTTCGGCGACTACCTGGGTATTGGTGCGGGCGCACACAGCAAGCTGAGTTTTCACGACAAGGTGCTGCGGCAGGCACGCTACAAGCAGCCTCAAGCCTATATGGATGCAGTAGGTCGCGGTGTGCCATCGCAGGAGGAACATGAAGTCTCGCACAACGACCTTGCGTTCGAGTTCATGATGAATGCGTTGCGCCTGAATGACGGATTCGACGGGGCTTTGTTCACCGAGCGCACGAGCTTGCCCTTGCTCGCGATACGCCATGAATTGGAAGAGGCGGAGAAACGCGCGTTGTTATTCCAGGACATCAAAAAAATCGCCCCGACGGAAGCGGGGCGAAGGTTTCTGAACGATCTGCTGCAAATCTTCTTGCGCGACCCGGCCTAAGCCATTTTATTTTGCAGTGCTGGTTTCGGGTACCTTGGCAACGGGCTTTTCATTTTTCTTGCGCAATTTCTGATTCTTTCCTGCCGGCTTTCCGGATAAATGCTTGCCGTCGACCGATCTATGCGAAGCTCCTTTTTGACCGTTGCTTGAAACCGGTTTGTGGCCCGGGGGGACGCCGGGTTGGGCTTGGGATTTCGCAACGGCAGCGGCGTCATTTTTGTTCATGCAGCTATCGTGGTATTTGGTTTTTTCATTACCCTGTAATTTCTTGTTACGGGCATTCTGCTCACACTGAGCGCTCTTTTGTTTGCGCTCTTCTTCGCGGACGTTGGCGGGATCCTGGGCTTTCGCCAGGCAAGTTTTCATGAAACTCTCACGTTCTGCCGGGTTGAGCCTTTTGCTGCTTTCGAGGCATTCGTTGCCCTGCAGTGCAAGAGCAGGTGTGGCGATCGCAATCAGCGACAAACAAATCAGTGGGGCGATGTACTTCATGTGGACTCCTGGAGATTTCAAACGTTGACTATTGATAATGGTGTTGCCCGGTCAATCTTATCAAGAAAACGTTAAATTAAGGATAAGCAAAGGTTGGCTGCAGGGCTATGCAATCACCCCAAAGTAATTTCTTCACGTCTCAACATTCGCAACAAAATGTGGGGGAAAAGGCTAAAGGAGATTCCGTGAGCACAAAAAAATCGCCCCGACAGGATCGGGGCGACGATTATTGTACTAATTGCCACTAGTCCTTTAGCGGGAATAAGCCCGGCTGAAAGATTTATCTGTGCATTACATTTTCGGGTGCGGATTCGACTTGTCGAAGTCGTTTTCCTTATAGCAGTGCGTCAAATACTTCTCTTTCTTCTCGCCGGTCAACTTCATGTTGTCGGCGTTGGTGTCGCAATGCTGCTTTTTGTCATGCATTTCCTGTTCGTCGGATTTTTCTTCATGCACTTTTGCCAGGCAGGATTTCATGAAGGCATCTTTTTTGGCTGTATCGGTGATCTTCGCTGCCTGTTTATCGCAATCGTTGGTCATTTCATGGGCAAAGGTTGGTGCTGCGACAAAGGTAAGCAACAAACAAAATAGGGCGGTTACGTATTTCATGTTAACTCCTCATTGTGTGTAGGGTTTTTATAAGGGTGTTACGAAAAGAATACTAGCAGAAAAACAGCGCTCCAAATCAAGGCGCCATTTTTCTCGCATAGATCAAATCCCACACGCCATGTCCAAGCTTCAAGCCGCGTTGCTCGAACTTGGTGAGTGGCCGGTAATCAGGGCGCGGCGCGTAATCCGCTGCGGTATTCTGCAACATCGGTTCGGCACTTAAAACTTCCAATACCTGTTCGGCGTAATCCTGCCAGTCGGTCGCAACATGAATATAGCCGCCGGGTTTGAGTTTTCCTTACCAGCTGCGCGATGAATGGTGCCTGAATCAGGCGGCGCTTGTTATGGCGCGCCTTGTGCCAGGGATCGGGGAAGAAGATGATGCACGCCGTCCAGAGAGTTGTCGCTGATCATGTCGCGCAAAACTTCCACCGCGTCGTGCTGCATGATGCGGATATTTTGTATTTTGTCTGCGTCGATGACCTTGAGCAGATTGCCCACGCCGGGCGTGTGCACTTCCAGCGCCAGATAGTCGTTTTCCGGATGTGTCTGTGCGATGGTGGCCGTGCTGTCGCCCATGCCGAAGCCGATTTCCAGAATCACGGGCGCGCTGCGTCCGAAAACATGCGTGAAGTTCAGCGCTTGCGGGGAGTGGGGAATGCCGTAACGCGGCAACAAGGTATCGATGGCGCGCTGCTGTGCGACCGAGACGCGGCCCTGTCTTAGAACAAAACTGCGGATATGTCTCTTGCTGAGATCGGTTGTGTCGTTCATGGCGATTGTTGTTTGGCTCACGCCCTCGTCCGCAGGTGCGGCGAGCGCAACGATGTTTTCAGGAACGGGTCGAAGAGATGATCCCCGCTGTCGGCGAACTCGGGCTGGCGCTGTACAGTTTCTTCGGCATGCGTCCGGCAAGGAACGCTTCGCGTCCAGCTTCGACGCCCTTCTTCATGGCGGACGCCATCAGCACCGGGTCTTTCGCCGCGGCGATGGCGGTGTTCATCAGCACGCCGTCGCAGCCCAGTTCCATCGCAATGGCGGCATCGGAAGCGGTGCCGACGCCCGCATCCACGATCACCGGCACTTGCACGCGTTCCATGATGAGCTGCAGGTTCCACGGGTTGAGTATGCCCATGCCGGAGCCGATCAGCGAAGCCAGCGGCATGATGGCGACGCAGCCGATGTCTTCCAGCTGCTTGGCGATGATGGGGTCGTCGGAGGTGTACACCATGACCTGGAAGCCTTCCGCCACCAGCGTCTTCGCCGCGGCGATGGTTTCGATCACATTGGGATACAGCGATTGCGGGTCGCCCAGCACTTCCAGCTTGACCAGGCTGTGCCCGTCCAGCAGCTCGCGCGCCAGGCGCAGCGTGCGCACCGCGTCGTCGGCGGTGTAGCAGCCGGCGGTGTTCGGGCAGGTAGCGTGAATTTCGACGGCGGCAGGACGTCGAGCAGGTTCGGCTCGTTGGCGTTCTGGCCGAGGTTGGTGCGGCGGATCGCGACCGTGACGATCTCCGCACCGCTGGCTTCCAGCGCCGCGCGCGTCTCAGTGAAGTCCTTGTATTTGCCGGTGCCGACCAGCAAACGGGAGGAATAGCTTTTACCGGCGATGATTAATTTATCGTTCATTTACGTTTTCCAGATGAATGGTTAGCTTCGCATGACCGTCTGACCGAATTGTTAGACAGTGTGGATGAAGCCGATTATCCGCCGCCAACTGCGACGACGATCTCGAGTCTATCGCCCGCCGTCAACTGCCGGTCGGCGAACGTGCTGCGCGGAACGATCTCGCCATTGCGCTCCAGTGCGATGCGTTTGCCGGTAAGCCCCATCTTATCAATGAGGGCGGCGACGGTCATGTTGGCGGGAAGTTGGCGCGGCTCGCCATTGATGCTGACAGTGATCACTTTGCTCATATTGCCCATGATAGAATCTGCGCCGCATTCTACTATAAGCGGGTGTAGTTCAATGGTAGAACGGCAGCTTCCCAATTCGTTCGCCGTGGTCAAATACCACCCCAAATCGCCAGGGCCTCCACCGTTCCCCGACAATTTCAATCAGATTTAGCCATATCGGTCTCCATTCCGGTCTCGCCCCATACCGACACCGTTCTGGACAGTGGTTTACCGCCCCATACTGTCTCCGAACTGCTTCTTCACCCCGATAAATCGATCAAATCCGACCCGACGCAGCTAACGGTTTTCTTTTTTATTATATTAAGACAGGAAACAGTTATCTCCGATGCCTTCGTATCCAAGCCGATTCGGGTTCCGGTAGTACAGAGACAAGCCTAGGTGTCGCCAGATCGAGCCAGATGCCGTTGCCCTGTTGCCGATTCGGTAGGACAGTGCCAACAGTGGGGAATGGTTTGCCATCGAAACGCCTACGTCGAAAACCAGAACGAAAATCCGCTGGAATTACCCACGAGTTGCACTGAAAGTCTTAACAGTTCGGGGAACAGTCACTTAACAGCTTGGTTCGCCACTGCCTTTTACGGTACGTCAGCAGCTTTGATAGATTCGGATACGGTTGCAAGGTGTTGTCTTGATCCGCATAAATATCTGGACAACATTCAGGAGCAAGACATGAGACTAGCCGAAATCGCCAATTCCGTTGAACAACGCCGCATCGCCATACTTAAAAACAATGCTGACCGTGCCAAGAAGCAAGTCAAGGACGCACAAGCCAGATACAAGATGAAAAAGGCACAGGAACAATTAAACAAATTGCGAAGCAATACTGCCGACCCAGCCCTAATCGGCTGATACCAACTTTGCGCCGCTCGCAGTCGCCTCCAGATTCAGCTTATTGATTACATCCCTAGCCTTAGATGTGACCTGTTTCGACTCAAGATGGGCGTATCGCATCGTAGTCTTGATATCCGAGTGCCCGAGCAATTCCTTTACTTCGTATAAGTTCATGCCATTCTGAATGAGTCTCGTAGCGTGCGTGTGTCTGAGAGTATGAATCTTGCAGTCACTCAAGCCAGCCTTCCGCAGGGACTTGCGAATTGACTGACTGACATAACCTCGAGGCCCACCTTTTCTATTTTGAAATACATACAAGCCAGTTCTTGACTGCGACCGACGCAGTAGCACTTCATACACGCGGTCGGTCATGTAAAGTAATGTCTCATTCTGGACTTTACTTCTCCACAGGTTGATCGTCCGTTCGTCCATATTAATTTTCATCCATGGAATATTCGCAATCTCACTATAACGTGCGCCGGTGTCCAGCAATAGGATAACGATGTCATATGAGTCTTCCATCGCTTGCTTCAATTTTAAGTCGCGTTCATCGTAGGAACGCAACCCACTCCCTTCACGTCTCGGGTCAAGGCAAGCAAGAAGCCTACGCTCCTCATCGAGGGACAAGTACCGGAGTGAACTTTTCGACAGTTTGACCGTGGGGAATTCCAGATCGTTAACCTGATAGCCCAGCTTGCGCGAATACTTCCAAGCACACCGCACTAAGTTCAGGTTGTGCTTGATCGTCTGCTCCTTTACGCCTTCGGCCACGCGGTCGCGCTTGAACCGCTCGAGGTCTGATGATGTCAGTTCATCAATGTACTTGTGTGCAGGAAGTAATCGATAGGCTGTCTTGCTATTGAAAATGAGATTGCGATAGTTGGACGTACCCTGCTTGGATTCGCAAAACTGGTCAAGGGCATCGCGAAGTGTGATGCGTTCTTTTTGTCCCATGAATTGCTGCGCATGCAATTTTGACTTCCACTCAATTTCCATCTGCTCGGCCAACTTCTTGCTGGTCGTTCGGGATGACCTGATGTAGGTCTTTCCGTTAAGCTGGAACTGGATGAAGTAATTCTTGCTGTTGCCGCGTTTGACGATGCTCATGTTATCTCTCCGATCACTCTGTTGTGAGATGACCTTCACCCCATAACCTAGGTAGGACAACAGCTTTTTGCGATACAGTACCAAGCATAAATACTGACGAGATCCTCATGCAGTCCAGCAGGCTAAAGTTCGAGTTCCGCTTCGCGCCTCCAACCTGCCGCTGCATTTGGTCTCACCGTTGCGCGGAACTCAGCGGTCATGACATCATGAAAAGAACTTGGGGAGGCAGGCCAATGCGCCAATCAGAAATAATTCAATTAGCTATTCATCGCTCGGCGGGGCAAGGCACCGTCCAATACCAAACAAATTTGGAATTCCCGCGTTTAAAGATGGAATTTGTTCGGGGAGGTGCGACATGCTGATCGCAATTAACCGAAACATTATCAACAAGGTGTCGGAAGAAATATTGAAGGCCAATAACGGCACCTACGAGAACGTCAATATTTCAATTCATGATTTTGCAGGCTTGGTTAATCAAGGCTTCGCTTTTTGTGCGCAACACAAGGGCAACTGGCGCAACACTTCGAATTTCACAGGGTCGGGCTTCTTGGCAGTAGACATCGATCACGGCCTGACACTTGAAGCTGCGCAGGAAGACGATTTCTTTAAGCAGTATGCCAGCATAATCTACACGACGCCCAGCCATAAGCCAGACGCGCATAGGTTTCGAATTGTCTTTGAACTTGAAGAGCCGATTACCGATACAGACCGGATGCGATATGCATTAACCGGTCTCATCCTGCGCTTTGGGGGTGATCGCAATTGCAAGGATGCATGCAGGTTGTTTTTTGGCTCGTCCGGGTCGAATCCGGCTGTCTTTGGCAAACGGCTTCCGAATTTGGAAATCGACAAGTTAGTGATTCGCGCACAGGAGAATCGAGTACGGACATCCAGCAAAAGCGAAGAGCTTGAAGGTGTAACGGCAGCGGTTCATTCTCGAATCAATATTCCCTGCGATTCCGAGGTCATTACCGAGACAGGGCAAAGTGTTGCGCTAGCGAACCTGCAGCCGCGTACCCGTATCTTCTGCTCCCAGCATGTCGACAACAAGCCCAGTGCATTCACCCTCAAAAATGCGAACGGGAATGCTGGCTTTTTCTGCAGCACCTGCAATGCCACCTTCTTCCTTGACGATGGCAGGGGAAATGTTTGGCACGACAATTACAAGTTCAACTACGACTGGCGCAATATCTTGAATCTGTCGTATGAAGAGTACGAGGCACATGCGGATGATGAGGGTCGTACAAGCATTTCTGAAATTCGTGGGGGACGCATCAAGGAAATCACCGAACGATACCTACCCGTTGAAGACCTATCCTTTGCGAATACCACAAAAAATGAGGACAGCTTGATTTCAAGCAGCGACATTACCTTCATCAAAGTTCGAAGGGGTCGGGCAAAACGGAATGGCTTGCTCGGCTGATCGAGGCATGCAAGAAAGCAAATTACTCGGTGTTGTTGATAGGGCATCGCCGATCACTCATTTCTACAACGGCCTTTCGGACGGGCCTAACAAGCTATTTGGGCGAACCGGAATCAATATACGGAACCGATATTCACCGAACTACCTTTAACGCGCCAACACCAGCCTTTGCAATCTGCCTTGATAGCCTTCCTGGCAAACTGGATACGTCCATCAACAAATACGATGTGGTGGTCATTGATGAGGTGGAGCAGGTATTTTCGCACCTGCTTGCTTCGACGCTCAAGGACATCCGACGCGAGGTGCTGCATACCTTGCAACACTATCTGCGTTCCGCCAAGTTCATGTACCTGCTCGATGCAGACTTAAACAGGGTAACAATCGAAGTGCTGTACCAGATGCTATCGGACAGATACCGCACATGGCAGGCTGTCATTAATGATTGGAAGCCGGAGTGCCGAGTAGTTGATTTATATGACTCTGCAACAAAGGACGATCTGCTCGGTGAATTGGTTGTCAGTGTTGAGCGAGGGGAGCACTGTTTCGTCTGTTCGAATTCAAAGGCACTGGTCGACGGCTTGGAAATTGAAATTCATAAACGATGCACTCGTCCACTGAAAACGATTGCCGTGACATCGGATAATTCGCAGAAGCCAGAGATTCAGGAGTTCATTCGCAATATCAAGACACAGGCTACAGATTACGATGTGATTTTTACATCCCCTGCAATGGGCACTGGCATCGACATTACCTTTCAGAATGATGAATCACACATCGATTCCGTATTCGGTTTCTTTGAAGCTCGAGTCAATACACACTTTGATATCGACCAGCAGTTAGCACGAGTGCGAAATCCCAAGCGCATCTGCGTCTGGATAACACAGGAACAATTCCAATTTGAAACTGACATCGAGGCCATCAGGGGTGAGATACAAGCAGCCGAAGATGTTCATCGCACGCTAATTGAAATCGACGCCAATGGCAGCAAGAAATACTTCGTTGATGAGCTGTATGAAACAGTCTTTGCGAACATTACCGCATCGCAACGCGCCTCCAAGAACCGGCTCAGGAAGAACTTCATTGACCTGCGTCAGGCCAACGGCTGGACTGTACGAACAGTAACCAAAGACGTGGAACGTGTTGCGCTCGGAAAAGAGGTCAGAAAAAGTGCGAAGGAAGAGCGCCGGCAAGCTGAATTTGGCCGAATTCTTCAGGCGCGCCAGATCACCTACGACGAATACAGGGACTTCCTCCGCGCGGAGAAAAGTGAAATGTTGAGCGATGCCAACAAGCCGCTGATGCGTCGGTACGAAATCGAATCGTTCTACTATCAGGATGCAGATATCGCCTTGCTTGAAGAGGACGACGAGGGAAATCTACGCAAGGGCGTACGAAATTATGAATTGCTGATGGCGTCTGACGAAGACTTGAAGAAAGAGGACTCCTATTATTCTCGCGCTTTGACCGGAGACAGGACAGAAGGGGTGCTCAGAAAACGCCTCATGTCCGGGCTACTGCACAAGGCTGGTCTCATGGCCAACGGAAAATTCGATACCGACTTGGTGATCAATGCTTCCAAGCTCGCGCCGTTTGCTGCGGAGTGCATCAGGGAGAAGGAACGGATTGAACGGCTTTTTCAAATTGATGTTCGAAGCGATGCAGTCAAGAAACCAGTTCAGCAGCTAAATGCCATACTCTCGTGGTTGAATCTTGTGGCGGAGCCTGCCGGTACTAAGCAACAGCAGGGCAAGAAGCAATATTTGTATCGGCTAAACTTGGAGCGCATTAACTCGTTGTTGTCGTGGGGTGGCATGCGAGCCGACCCTGAAAACTACGAACATTGGAAAAGCGTGCGAGAAGGTTAGGGTGCTGCCGATGACTGACAGCACCCGACCAAATCACGAAGCGTTCTGAGTACGATTTTCCTTGGCGGCGCGACGCTTGCAGTTATACCAGTATGTCAGGCTACCCTTGGGGGTTAGCGTTGCGCCTTCAACAAAGGCAGCTACGATGACTTCCTTGGGTTCGTCTTTGATTACTGCGTAGATCGCACGAGCTGCGTCGGCCTTGGACTTGCCCTCTTTGATAATGGCCTTGCCCTGTGCAATGGCATCCTTGATGAGCGGCTTGGTCAGGTCGATTTTCTTGACTGGCTCTGCCTTGGCATCGGCCCCTGTCGTTGCGTTGGTTGCATCATTCTTTTTCAGCAGATTCTTGAGCATGGTATTTTCTCCAGAGTTGGTTGACGAGTCGATTTGCATTGGTAGGTGAGATGGTCTCGAAGCCGGAAATATCTTCAAGCAAGCCAAGCACCGCATCCGCGAACTCATCAAACATCAGGGCTGTGCCAAATTCATCGTTGATGATCTCAACAAGATTTTGTTTTTGCTCTGCTGATAGGGTTTGCATGTGCGATGCCTTTCTTGACCACTCACGCACACCGTCCCGTCTCAACATGGAGAAGACAACACCTTGCAACCGTATCCGAATCTATCAAAGCTGCTGACGTACCGTAAAAGGCAGTGGCGAACCAAGCTGTTAAGTGACTGTTCCCCGAACTGTTAAGACTTTCAGTGCAACTCGTGGGTAATTCCAGCGGATTTTCGTTCTGGTTTTCGACGTAGGCGTTTCGATGGCAAACCATTCCCCACTGTTGGCACTGTCCTACCGAATCGGCAACAGGGCAACGGCATCTGGCTCGATCTGGCGACACCTAGGCTTGTCTCTGTACTACCGGAACCCGAATCGGCTTGGATACGAAGGCATCGGAGATAACTGTTTCCTGTCTTAATATAATAAAAAAGAAAACCGTTAGCTGCGTCGGGTCGGATTTGATCGATTTATCGGGGTGAAGAAGCAGTTCGGAGACAGTATGGGGCGGTAAACCACTGTCCAGAACGGTGTCGGTATGGGGCGAGACCGGAATGGAGACCGATATGGCTAAATCTGATTGAAATTGTCGGGGAACGGTGGAGGCCCTGGCGATTTGGGGTGGTATTTGACCACGGCGAACGAATTGGGAAGCTGCCGTTCTACCATTGAACTACACCCGCGATACTCGATGATTTTACGCAGGTTACAGGCAATACTCAAATCACAGTGTCCCTACAGTGAGAAGCAGTGCGGACTCCACCGTGGAAAATACTGTTTGAGCGCTGAGTGTGAGTGGGCGATGATGGCGGTCTATATATTCTTTCATGTTGTGGATGTTGTATGAGTCAGGCAGGATGTGAACATGCAAATGAAGACTGACGTGTAGGGCAATTTCAACACATTAAAACAAGTAATGGAAAAATCTAATCTTACTGACCTGTTCCCCGCTGCGAATCAGGCGCTTAATAATCTTCTTACCCCAGACATTCGTAATCAACTTGACCGGCTTGACGAAATATTCCAGCACGTCGAAAACTCGTGGAAGGTCTATCTCGAACGGCACCGTGATAAAGAAATTCGTTACCTGCTCATCGCGGAAGCTGCACCATGGACTGCCAGCGGTACTCAGCATCGCTACTTTTATACAGCACCGGAAGGCGCATGGGCTCGTCGGATTCTGAAGACATTTCTTGGTCAACACAGATACGACACTGATACATCCCTGTCGATGCTGGCAGACAACGGATTTCTTTTGGTTGATACACTTCCCTTCGCACTGAAATACTCAACGAGAATTCGCATGGGGGATGATTATTTTCAACTCCTGAAAGCCAGCAAAGACCATTTTATTAACAAACTAAATAATTCAGGTCTTACTTGGCACGAAGATGTGAAGGTAGCCCTCGCCTTCAGATGCAATGGATATCGTGTAATAGAAGCTTACGGACGCAAAATCGAACTCTTGGATGGTGCCCAGAAAATTACTTTAGGACTTAACGAATCGCAGATTGCTGCGGACGATAGTAATTACACAAGCACGCGGCGCCTTCGCGAAATTTACGGATTGCCAGACCTTGGTGTGTAACAAACAAATTGGACTGAAAATGTGGTTATATTAATAGTCCTCGGCGAAGAGGGCGAGCGTTGGGTGAGAGTCTCTGGATTTCGCCATCCCGAGTTGAAACTCATCTTCTTCCAGTAGTGGAGTTGGGCGCGTTATCCACTGACAGCCGGGAAAGACCGGCCCATAATTATTCAAAAGTTCACTGTCATGAAACTAAATCGAATCTTGATTTGCACTTTCTTTTTTGCGTTGACCGGACAAGCATTAGCCGATGAGCGTTCAGATGCAATGAGTGCCTACACTGCGGAAAAGTATGATGTGGCTGCAAAGTTGTTCTTACCCTTGGCACGCGGTGGTGATGCCTCAGCGCAATACAGGCTTGGATTGATGTATCAAGAGGGAATGGGGGTCGCAACAGATTTCCAAGAAGCATTAAAATGGTTTCGTCTGGCTGCTGAAAAAGGCCATGCATACTCGCAGTTCAAACTGGGTGGTATGTATAAGAATGGTGAAGGGGTGACCAAGGATTTCCAAGAAGCGATGAAATGGTATCGACTTTCAGCGGAACAGGGATATGCATATGCCCAATTCACGCTCGGAGCTATTTATCGTGATGGAATGATGAATGTTCATCAAGATTACAAAGAAGCAGCGAAGTGGTTTCAGCTCTCAGCGAAGCAGGGTAATGGATTTGGGCAATACGGAATTGGATTAATGTTTGACCTTGGTCAAGGCGTTCCCCAAGATTACAAAGAGGCTATGAAATGGTATCGATTGGCGGCGAAAAAAGGAATCGCTGAGGCGCAGTTTGGCATTGGGTCAATGTACTTTGAAGGGCGGGGCACAACTCAGGATGCCAAGGAGGCAATCAAGTGGTTTCGACTGGCGGCTGGACAAGGGCATGTTCAAGCAAGAAAGTATCTGGAGCAACTGGGTGAGAAAGTTCCTGATGTCCCATCCCTCAACAGAAAAAAGATATTGCCAGTCTGATGTGGGCTTGTCGGGTGTTATATAAACGGAGTGCAAGTGTGAGGGGCTACGATGAAAAACTTAATGGCTATTATCGTTTCTGTTGCTCTATGTGGCTGTATGACCGAAGGGCAACGTATGGACACTTGGCTCGGACATAGTGAATCCGAGTTGGTTTCTATATGGGGTGCACCAACGCAAGTTTACGATACTAATGATGGGCAAAGAATAGTGACTTGGGCTTATTTCATGGGGGATTACACATGCCGCAAGTCTTTCACCATGAGAAATGGGAGAGTCGTTTACTGGTCGATGAACAATTGCCCTGAGTGATCGAGGGTGATAAACAGTCACACTGGCGTCACCGCAGTCACACCGAAAATCGCACCACTGGAGACTCACACTCAGCGCTCAAACAGTATTTTCCACGGTGGAGTCCGCACTGCTTCTCACTGTAGGGACACTGTGATTTGAGTATTGCCTGTAACCTGCGTAAAATCATCGAGTATCGCGGGTGTAGTTCAATGGTAGAACGGCAGCTTCCCAAGCTGCATACGAGGGTTCGATCCCCTTCACCCGCTCCATTGTTGGTGCCGTGCCCCGCCGATTTTTTATCTTTCAATCAAGATCAAGGAAGACCCAGGCAGCGCTTCCGGTTCAATACTCGTTCGGTTTTTGGAATTCACAGGCAGCTCTCTAATTGTCTTGCGCTTGGTGCTGTGTAGAAATTCTTTCGCGCGTTCAGATGCATTGGGCGACGTGTCGCTACGACTTATTCGCTAAGGTAGCTGCTGCCGTAGTTTCGCATTCTGCAGCCTTAATAGAATTTCGTTATGGCGCGCAATGCATTCACTCGAGAAATTTTCATACAGAATTCCCCCTCGCGAAGATTGCACGGAATGATTTCGTCCTGAGTCCTTGCAAGCGGTAAGTAACAGTTTGAGTTCTCTCTTCCTCGAAGATCGCAAAGTTGGTTTTTGGCACATTCTGTTGTAGCCCAAATAGATTTGCAGGGGTTCGGTTTTGTCTGTCAAAAGGCTACGCATATCTACGTACTCTACGCAGTTAAAAACTGGCAAAAATACGATAACCATGATCACAGACTCAACCTCTTCACCTGCGCCCGTCGTTTATCCTCGCAATACATTCCCGAACCAATTCAGCGCAGTATGCGCGCCGTTTAACGATCACTTAATGCATATTTTACGTAAGCTTGACGTAAGAGAATTTTACTGAGAGGATGCCGACCTGTCTGATTTTGGTTCGCTAACCCGATGAAATTACTTGGGTAATTCAGATTCGGAACTGGCTGATGATTTTGGTAGAAACCAAATTGCTATGACGCTGTTAATTTTAAAGTTTTTGAAAGTTGTAAGTAAGCTGTAAGGGAAGGGTGCGCTAAACACGTCCAAGGAAGCAGGATGTTTTTGGCGCATTATTGTTAACTTGCTCGAGGAGGAGACTACTGTGGAAGCTACGCAAGCGACACCAGTAAAGTACGATATGGAAGTCGTTCGATGGTTCACCATCGCGGCTGCCATTTATGCAGTCGTTGGGACACTGGTCGGTGTGTATATCGCATCGGAATTGGCGTTCCCATTTTTGAACTTTGATATCCCCTACATCACCTTTGGACGTCTGCGCCCACTTCATACCAATGCGGTTATCTTTGCATTCGGTGGCTGTGTGTTGATGGCGACCGCCTTTTACATGGTGCAAAGAACCGGAGCCACTAAGTTGTGGAGCAACGGTCTGGCATGGTTTACCTTCTGGGGCTGGAACCTGATCATCGTGTGTGCAGTGATCAGTCTGCCGATGGGGTGGTCGGAAGGCAAGGAATATGCCGAACTGCCATGGATCGTGGATATCATGATCGCGGTTGTGTGGCTGTCCTTCGGTTTGAACCATATCATGACCGTGGCGATCCGTAAGACTTCGCATATCTACGTCTCCAACTGGTTCACCATGGCAATGATCGTGATGATCACCTATTTGCACGTGGTTAACAGCTTGGCAATTCCTGTCAGCCTGACAAATTCCTACTCCATTTTCTCTGGTGTGCAAGATGCCATGGTGCAATGGTGGTGGGGTCACAATGCGGTGGGTTTCTACTTGACCGGCGGATTCCTCGGCATCATGTATTACTTCGTGCCCAAGCAATCGGGTCGTCCCGTGTTCTCCTATCGTCTGTCCGTGTTGCACTTCTGGGCGCTGACCTTCGGTTACGTTTGGCTGGGCGCGCACCACCTGCAATACACTGCTTTGCCTGACTGGACTGGGTCCCTTGGCGCCGCTGTCTCTCTGGCGATGATCATCCCGTCCTGGGGCGGTGCGATGAATGGCATGATGACCTTGTCTGGTGCATGGGATAAGCTGCGTACCGACTACATCTTGCGTTTCCTGGTTGTTTCCCTGGCGTTCTATGCGATGTCCACTTTTGAAGGCCCGGTCATGTCCATCAAGACCGTGAACGCCCTGTCTCACTATACCGACTGGACAGTGGGTCACGTGCACTCTGGTGCTTTGGGCTGGATGGCGATGGTTGCCTACGGCGCGATGTACCACATGGTGAAGAAGCTGTGGGGCGTGGACAAGATGTACTCGGACAGTCTGGTGAACGTCCACTTCTGGCTGGCGACAATCGGTACTGTTGTGTATGTCGTTGCGATGTGGGTCTCGGGCATTATGCAAGGTCTGATGTGGCGCGATTATGACGAGTACGGCACATTGACCTATACCTTCGTTGAGTCAGTATCCGCGATGCATCCGTATTATGCGATGCGTGCAGCCGGCGGCCTGATTTTCAACATCGGTACCATCATCGCCCTGTTCAACATCGTGATGACCGTGCGTCAGGCGAGCGCGTTGCGCTCTTCCGGCGCCGTTCCCGCTAAAGCATAAGGAGTGAGACATGTCTGATCACGACAAAATCTATTCGACCAAATTTCAGGACAGTATCGAGCGCCACACCGTTCTGATGTTTGTGATGATTGCGATCGCTGTGGCGGTCGGCGGCATCGTGGAAATCGTTCCATTGTTCTATCTGCCCAATACAGCAATGTGTGCTGGTGCTTTGGGTGGAACCGATCCAACTTGTAACGGCACGCAACACAAGGACAAGGAAGGTAATGCTGTCCCGATGGACAAGATCGTCTGGAATCCGGCGACTTCTGCGCACAAGACTCTGGAAGAGTGGCAGCCCGGCGACGGCGTTCGTCCTTACAAGCCCCTGGAATTGGCTGGGCGCGCCGTGTATATCCGTGAAGGCTGCTACCTGTGCCACTCGCAGCAGATACGTCCATTCCGCGATGAAAAGGACCGCTACGGTCATTATTCGATCGCTGAGGAGTCCATGTATGACCACACCTTCCAGTGGGGTTCCAAACGTACCGGTCCGGATCTGGCTCGCGTCGGCGGCAAGTACTCGGATGAATGGCATCGCCGTCACCTGAGCTATCCGCGCGAAGTGGTGCCGGAATCAGTCATGCCGAATTTCTACTGGCTGTCCAACATGCCGGTGAATGTGACTGAAACGGTGCAAGCCATGAAGGTTATGACCATTATGCCGTTCAACCCAGTACCCAAGTCCATCTACACCGATACTTACATCGCCGGCGCAGCCGCGCAGTTGGAAGGCAAGACCGACATGGAGGCCTTGATTACGTACCTGCAGGGTTTGGGTAACCACGTCAAGTTCGAAGAGGGTGTGAACTACCGTGACTAAGCTAATGGGTTATCTTGGCATGGATGTCGCGGCCATGACGACGAACGACTGGCTGGGCGTATTTTTCGTCCTGGTTTCGGCGCTCGGCATGATCGCGGTCTACGTCATGGTATTCCGTCCGGCTAACAAGGCGACGTTCGAGTCCCAGCGCAGTATGGCGCTGGATGACGAAGACCCTATCAATTTGGGAGAAAAAAGATGAGTGATAAACACGATGCAAGCGGCGTGCCGACAACTGGGCACGTTTGGGACGATGACTTGGGGGACTTTACCAATCAACCCCCGAAGTGGTGGATGCTGGGCCTGACTGCCAGCGCAATCTGGGTAGTGATCTATTGCGTGTTTTACCCGTCCGTTCCGGTTTCCAACGCACATGGCTTCTTTAAAGGACTGGGGCATTGGACTGCGATTTCCGAGATGGAAGCGGATAAAAGCGTAGTGGACGAGGTGCGCGGCAAGTACGAGGCCAAGCTGAAGGACATGACGCCGGCGGCAATTCTGGCGGATAGCGAATTGACCGAGTACGTGACCCGTTCCGGCAAGGTGTTGTTTGGCGACAACTGCGCGGCCTGTCATGGCACCAACGGCGTGGGTACGGTGGACAAGCAAGGTTTGTTCGCTCCCATTCTGCGCGACGATGACTGGCTGTACGGTGGCAAGATCGACGACATTCATACATCTATCGTCGGTGGTCGGCAAGGCGTAATGACCCCGCACAAGGATGTGTTGTCCGACCAGCAGATCGGCGATGTGGCACAGTATGTCAAGGCCATGAGCGAAGAAGGCAAGGACAAGGCGGATGCCGATGCCGCTGTCGCAGGTGGGAAGAAAGTGTTCATGGAAAGCGACTGTACAGCATGCCACGGTGCGGACGCCAAGGGCATGCAAGCCATGGGCTCAGCTAACCTGACTGACAAAGTCTGGCGCTTTGACGGTTCGTTGGATGGCATTAAGCGCACCATTACTTATGGTGTGAATGCCGGCCCCGATGCGCGCATAGCGGTGATGCCATCCTTCAAGGCGGCGGGCAAGTTGAGCGATGCCGAAATAAAGAAGCTGGCTGTGTATGTGTACAAATTTGGCGGCGGTCAGGCCGCTCCAGTAGCTAAATAAGTCTGTCTCAGTCTGCACGGTTTAACCCGTGTAGACGTTTACTAAATAAGGAGTAAATGAGATGAATCATGATTCAGTGTTCTGGAGTGTGGTTATCGGCGTGATAGGTTCCGCCGCTGTGGTCGGCTGGTTGCTCTTCATGGCATATCGAAACGCTACTAAAAGTCAGGACAAGAAATAAATTCTAGGCAATTGTTGAAGGGAGGAGAGCAGTACTCTCCTCCCTTTTTCCCATTGAATAAGGTGCTTGCGAATCGACTTGCCGGAACAATCCGAGCCGATTCGGAAATGTCTTGATTGAAGTCAATTCACAAATTGACGTATAAAAATACTAGGAGAGTAGCGTGGACGATGAAGTAGCAAACAAGGAGATGGGCGCGGTTACGACCATCTATCACGAGTTCGAGTCATGGAATGCCAATCTGGGAGAGAAAACCATTCATGCCAAGCGCATGCCCGGCTTCTTCCGAACTGTTAAAAACTATACGCAGTTGGCTTTATGGCTCCCATTTTTTCTGGGGCCTTACTTGCGCTGGAACGACAAGCAGGCAATCCTGTTCGATATCCAGAACCGCCAATTTCACTTTTTCAGCCTGACGGTATTGCCACAGGACATCTGGATGCTGTCGCTGGTGCTGCTGATGGCAGCGATGACACTGTTCGCCGTCACATCTGTGGCCTCGCGCGTTTGGTGCGGATATTTCTGCTTCCAGACCGCGTGGACCGACTGGTTCACCTGGATGGAGGACAAGATCGATGGCAACCCGGCTGCGCGGCGCAAACTGGATGATGCGCCGTGGAGTCTGGATAAGATCAAGAAACGAGTGCTTAAACACGCGCTCTGGATGCTGATCGCTTTGCTTACCGGTATCAGTTTCTCTGTCTGGTTTGTTGATGCACGTGAATACTGGAATAATCTGGTGCACCTCAACCTGCCTACAGTCGGTTGGGTGGTGCTTATCATGTTCTTTGTTGGCACCTATATTCTTGCCGGCTTTTTGCGCGAGCAGGCTTGCTTTTGGCTTTGCCCGTATGCCCGCATACAGGGAGTCATGAGCGATTCGCAGACCATCATTCCTGCATATGATGTAAAGCGTGGTGAACCGCGCGGCAAACTGCGCCGCGGCGGAGAAAGCGTTGCGCCACAGGGCGACTGTATCGACTGCTTCCAGTGTGTGCAGGTCTGCCCTACAGGTGTGGACATCCGCCTGGGAAGTCAGTTGGGTTGCATCACATGCGGATTATGCCTGGACGCCTGCGATGCCATCATGGACAAGATCGGCAAGCCACGAGGTCTGATCCGCTATGCCTCGCTGGATGAGCTATCGGGTAAGCCAACCCATAAGTTGTACCAGCATCCGCGCACCCTGGTATATGTCGGTATCATTCTTGTCGCACTGTCCGGTATTGTGTACGGGCTGACTCATCTGGGCGCGATGACATTGAGGGTGATTCCAGATCGTCAACCGCTGTTTGTTACCATGAGCGACGGCTCGATTCAGAATAAGTATGAGTTCAAAGTGGTCAACAAGACGGATAAAGATATCCATGTGAAGGTGGATGCTGAGGGTGGCGTAACCGGGCAGGTGATTATCGGGGCCGAGGAACCGCTGTTGACCCACCATGGTCGCGGGACTTCTTTCACTATATTCGTCAAGGCACCCGGAGCAAACGTCAAGGAAGAGATAACGCCGATTGAATTCAGGGTGGAAGGGGTCGAAGACCCGACCGTTTCCGCCGAATACAACAGCAAATTCAACGGCCCAAAAAATTAACAGGAGCGATGAGATGATTTCACAAAACAGCAAAACAGGTTTGCGTAATCCTTGGGTATGGGGCATGTTGGCGTTGATCATGGTCGTGCTGGCCGTGAACGCAACGTTCGTGTGGTTTGCCACTAAAGGGACTCGCTCGACACTGGTAGATCGCGATTACCAAACTAAGGATCGCAAATCGAACGAGGAGGAACTGACTGAACTTAGGGCACAGCACGCGTTATCGTGGCAAACCGAGGTCAAGAAACCGCAATCGGTCGTGACAGGTACGCCGACGGTCTATGAGATCGGGATCATGGACCGGGCAAATCAACCGGTAAGCGGTGCTCTGGAAGTGGTCGCTTATCGGGCTTCCGACGCAAGCAAGGACTTCACGACCAAATTCAAGGAAGTCGCTCCAGGTCGATATCAGGGATACATCAGCTTTCCGCTCAAGGGATATTGGGAACTGCATATCCGGATTCAGCGCGGTGAGGATATCTTTAACGCGGCGACAGATAAATTCATGGTCGCTGCGGCATCGTAGTGACAGTAGTTCCGGATGACGCAGTCTAGCCATTCTGCAACAGGCGGCTGCTTTCACTGCGGACTGCCGATACCGGCCGGGGTGGCTTTCCACGCCCGACTGGACGCCGCCGAGCGGGATTTTTGCTGTTTCGGTTGCCAGTCGGTGAGCAGCGCAATCTTTGAAGCGGGTTTGCAAGGCTATTACCAGCGTACGCCGGAAGGTGTGTTGCTCGCGCCACCGCCCGAGCTGCCAAAAGACATTGAGATTTACGACTTTGACGAAGTGCAGCAGGAATTTACAACGTCATCCGGCGATATCCGCGACATCCATCTTCTGGTCGAAGGCATTCACTGCGCCGCTTGTGTCTGGCTTATCGAGCGCGGATTGCAGCGCACTCCCGGTGTGCAATCGGCCGACGTCAATCTGGCGGCGAAGCGATTGCACCTGCGCTGGGACAACTCGCGCAGCAAACTATCCGATCTGATACGCGCGCTGGCCAAGATCGGCTATGCCGCCGTTCCGTACGATCCGGAAAGTGCGGAAGGCGTGATCCAGAAATCCAATCGTGCCATGCTTTACCGCCTGTTCTTCGCCGGTTTCGCCATGATGAACATGCTGTGGATATCCATCGCACTGTATAGCGGTGCGGATCGGGACGAATTCCGCCAGTTCTTCCACTGGATCGGCCTTGCACTGGCGACGCCGACTTTGCTGTACGCAGGTTATCCTTTCTATCGCGGTGCACTTGGTGGATTGCGCGGTGGTCACCTCACGATGGATATGCCCATCGCCATCGGTTTGACCGTGACCTACATCTATTCGCTGTATGTGACCGTGACGCACAGTACGGTCGGAGAGGTATTTTTCGATACGGTCACCAATTTGATTTTCGTGATCCTGATCGGGCGCTATCTGGAAGGGATGTTCAGGCACCAGGCGGTTTCCGCCACCAAACGCCTGATGGAATTGCAGCCGCGCGTGGCGATCGTCATGCGCGACGGCGCTGAACAGATGACGCCGATACGCGGCGTGAAGCTGGGCGATCACGTGCTCATCAAACCCGGTTACAAAGTGCCGGTGGATGGCGTGGTTCTTGAGGGTCACAGCGCAGTGGACGAGTCCATGTTGAGCGGAGAATCCGCACCGCAGAGCAAATCCGCCGGAGCCCAGGTTTTTGCGGGCACGGTAAACACCAACGGTGCCCTGCTGGTTGAAGTGCGCGCGCAATTACAGGACACCACCTTGTCCAAAATCATTCGCCTGGTGGAAGAAGCCCAATCCTCGAAAGCACCCATACAACGACTTGCCGACACCATCGTGCCGTGGTTCGTGCTAGTCACGCTTATTTGTGCAACGATCACCTTCTTCATCTGGAACAGCCACGATTTCGAGATTGCACTGATGGCGGCGACGTCAGTGCTGATCATCACCTGTCCTTGTGCGCTGGGTATGGCAACACCGATGTCCATTGCTGTAGCCTCGGGCTTGGGTGCCAAGCACGGCATTCTGGTCAAAAACGGCCTGGTATTGGAGACGCTGTCCAAGGTAACCCATTTCGTCTTTGACAAGACCGGAACCCTGACCGAAGGCAAAATGAGCGTGGCACAGTTGCTTGTTGCGTCTGGCCAGGACGAGACGGAAATCTTGCGCCATGCCGCCGCAGTGGAACGCTATAGCGAGCATAGCGTAGCCAAGGCCATCGTGGACGAAACCGAAGCGCGTCAACTGTTGCATCGGGATCTGCCGGCAAGCGATTTTCATGTCACTCCGGGTTTGGGCGTGGAAGCCAAAGTGGGCGGGAAGACGGTCCTGCTGGGTAGTGCAGAATGGCTGATAGGACGGGGTGTGGTGCCGGATGCGGAGTTGCAGGTCCAGGCACTGGAACTGGAAACAAAAGCGATGAGTTGCGTTTACATGGCCCTGGAGGGCAGGCATGTGGCGATCTTTGCGCTGGCCGACAAGCTGCGCAGCGATGCGCAACAACTAATCAACGAACTCCGCGCAGCCGGCATCACCCTGACATTGTTAAGCGGGGATCGCAGACCGGTTGCCGAGGCCGTAGCACGCCAGCTTGGCGGCATGGAAGTCATTGCAGAAGTGTTGCCGCAGGACAAGGATCAGGTGATCCAGCGCTTGCAACACAATGGAGCCGTAGTAGCAATGGTGGGCGACGGCATCAACGATGCTCCGGCCCTCATTCGTGCCGATGTCGGTATCGCCCTGGGTTCCGGCACGGATGTGTCGGTGGAAAGTGCGGATATCGTGCTGATGTACAACGAGCTGGACAAGGTGCGTCAGGCCACGCAGTTGTCGCGCCGGACATTGCTGACGATCAAGCAAAATATCGGGCTGTCTTTCGTGTATAACGCCATCATGGTGCCCTTGGCAATGATGGCCAAAGTCAGCCCGCTGGTGGCGGCGATCAGCATGCCGATCAGTTCCCTGATCGTGATCGGCAATGCAGCGCGCATACGCACCCTATTTAACAGGAAGTGAGGTAGTTTTATGGACGTAATCTACAGTTTGATACCCGGCATGATGTTTTTCGGAGTGCTATTCGTCATCGTGCTGGTGTGGGCGGTGAAGAAAGGGCAGTACGAAGATATGGAAGGCAATGCCAACCGCATTCTCCTGGACGATGATGACGACATGCTGCGTTCTGATAAGTCCAAGGACACCGACAAGAAGTAGGCACTCACGCCACGCGTTATTTCACGACTTCTCCGTTCGCCAGCAACGGACGAACCAGCAAGTCAAAATTCCTGGGCGGAACGTATTGCAGCAGCGGTTTCTCACCGCTGCCCAAAGTGATATCCAGACCGTCTTTCGGATACAGCCAGTGCGTGAGCCCAGTCTTGCTTTCCTGTATACGCTGCGCGGGTTCACCGAAACGCTTGAGGAATATCGGCTCCTCCACATTCAGGTTTGGCAGGTAGGTCAGGCTGCTTATGGGCCATTTGCGCAAATTGGCAATGTCGTCCGGAGTCATGGTGATTTTTTTGCCGCTGCCGGTTGTGGCCATGCGCAAGCCACGTTCATACATTCCCTGCAATTCCTTCTCCGGCACATCTATGGTCAACACGACCTTGGACGGCAATCCGGCAAGGTTGACCTGCTCGAAAAACACCTCGGCGATCAATTTGCCTTCGGGAGATTTGAACAGGCTGGGTACGGCCTCTTCTCTGAAGCGACGTTCAGCCTCATTGGTCACGGATTCTCCCAGCGTCAAACCGAAGACACGTACCGTATCCGGCGTCGGATGTTCTATATGCCATGGCAGATCGTCACTGCGTTTTGCATCTCCCGGTACCAGCAATGAACCTGCGATAAAAAGCGCCGACACAATGCCGACGCCCCAATAAATCTTACTTTCAGTAGTCATGACGGTCACGGAATTGGGTTATGCGGAAGTTACAGAAGCAGACGAATCCGGATTGTTTTCCACGAATCGTTTGGGCAATTTGCCGTGGCGGGCCTGATACATTGAATCATTGCCCAACACGATCAGCACCAGCAACGAAACCATGAACGGCAGCATACCAACTCCGCCCAAGCAGGGCGATCGTGGCGACCTTTGACCATCCCATCATTTTCGAGATCGCGAGTCCGCCGCCGATGACCGTACAGGTGATCGTCAGCAGCATCAGGAATTTATAATTGCGCCGCTCGGCAATGACCCAGTGCGATTTGACGAACCAGGTCTCATCGCTTTTGGCGATCTTTTTTGCCTTGACGATGATGTAGGCTGTAATCACGAACGAAGTGATCGGTACGATCAGCACCATCAACGGGAAAGTGCTGAACACGCCGAAAGTGGATGCGAATACCAGAATGTGGTTGAACACCAGATTGATCAGAAAAATCTCGTGCGGCCACTTGGCGCGGACGGTTTCTTCAGGCGCTATGGTGAAATGCTGGTGCATATTGCTCTCCCTTGAAAAGCCAAAATATTGAAGTCTGCCGGATGTGCAGGATACCAGTTTCAGTGGCCGTTAAAGCGCGGAAAAGTCACGACTCAGGCACTACCGACAACGCTGCGCAGGCGCAGCAAGTCCATGATTTCAACCTCGCGCACCTTCACATTGAGCAGGCCTTGTTCCTGAAAATGAGAAAGCGCGCGGCTGACCGTTTCCAGCTTCAAGCCGAGGTAACTGCCGATCTCCTGCCGCGTCATGCGCAGATAGAAGGAATTGGGCGAATAGCCGCGCGCGCTGAAGCGCTGCGACAGATTCAGCAAAAAGGCGGCCAGGCGCTCCTCAGCGCGCATGGATCCGAGCAGCATCATGATGCCCTGGTCGCGCACGATTTCGCGGCTCATGATTTTGTGCAGGTGGCGCTGCAGGCTGGGCAATTCGCGGCTGAGCGCTTCCAGCCGGTCGAAGGGTATTTCGCAGATTTCGCTGTCCTCCAGCGCGACGGCGTCGCAGGTGTGGACTTCAGAACAGATCGCGTCCAGCCCGATGATTTCCCCGGGCATCTGGAATCCGGTCACTTGTTCGCGCCCGTCTTCGTGCAGCACCTGCGTCTTGAAGAAACCGGTACGGATCGCATACAGGGATTGGAAATGCTCGCCGCAACGGTACAGGTATTCGCCGCGCCGAAAAGTACGTTTCAGACTGGTCAGGGCGTCGAGTTGCTGCATCTCCGTGCCGTCCAGGTTGACGGGAAGGCACAGTTCACGCAGATTGCAACTTGAACACGCAATGCGTAATGTGGTGTTGGAAACGGCGTTTTGCACTTGTTTATGTAGGGGTATTGCGCTTTAAGAACCTCGAATATGACATGGTTTTTGACCTATATCAAACGCATTTTGCGGTATGCTGGCACATTCCGAAAACCGAATAATTTGTTGATTATCCCATGTCTGCAACTAAAGAAATAAGCTCCCAGCTGGAAGTCGATCTGGACCTGATACGCCGCCTCGACAAGAACGGCCCCCGTTACACCTCCTACCCCACCGCAGATCGCTTTGTTGAAGCGTTCAATGCCGAAATGTACGCGCAATGGGTGGGCAAACGCGAAATCGGCGGAATCAGCCGTCCGTTGTCGCTGTACGTCCACATTCCGTTCTGCAACACACTGTGTTTCTACTGCGCCTGCAACAAGGTCGATCACCAAGGATTTCAGCAAGGCCGATCAATACGTGCAATACCTGGTCAAAGAGATCGAGATGCAGGCCGCGCTGCTGGGCAACGAGCGCCGTGTGGAGCAATTGCACTTCGGCGGCGGTACGCCCACCTTCCTGAGCGATGATGAGCTGCGCACCGTAATGGGTGCCATCCGCAAAAATTTCCAGCTGGTGGAAGACGGTGAATATTCCATCGAGATCGATCCGCGCAAGGTCAGCGACGCGACCGTCGCCCTGCTGGGCGAACTCGGCTTCAACCGCATCAGCATCGGCGTGCAGGATTTCGATCCGGCAGTGCAGAAAGCGGTGAACCGTATCCAGAGCGAAGAGGAGACGCTGCAGGTCATCAGGGCCGCGCGCGCCAACGGTTTCAAGTCGGTCAGCATCGACCTTATCTACGGCCTGCCCAAGCAGACCATGGACGGATTCAAGACCACGCTGGACAAGGTCATTGCGGTGAATCCGGATCGCTTGTCCATCTACAACTACGCGCACATGCCCAAGCTGTTCATGCCGCAACGCCGCATCCACGAGGAAGACTTGCCGGCACCGCAAACCAAGCTCGACATTCTGAAGCTGGCGGTAAACACCCTGACCGAAGCCGGCTATGTGTATATCGGGATGGATCACTTCGCCAAGCCGGACGACGAACTGGCGGTGGCGCAGCGTCAGGGCCGCTTGCACCGGAATTTCCAGGGCTATTCGACCCACTCGGATTGCGACCTCATCGCCGTCGGCGTGAGCTCCATCGGCAAGGTCGGCCCGACCTACAGCCAGAATTTCCGCGAACTGGAACCGTATTACGATGCGCTGGACAACAACATCCTGCCCATCATGCGCGGCATGGAATTGAACGCGGACGACCTGGTGCGCCGAGCCATCATCCAGGCGCTGATGTGTCACTTCGAGATATCGAAGGAGTCGTTCAACATCTCGTACCTCATCGACTTCGACCAATACTTTGCCACCGAACTGAAAGAACTAGCCGAATACGAAAAAGAAGGGCTGCTCAAGCTCTCGCCGCAATGGATCAGCGTTACGCCCAAAGGCCGTATGTTGATTCGCAACATCTGTATGGTCTTTGATAAATACCTGCGCACAAAACAAGAACACGCGCGCTATTCCAAAGTCATTTAAAAGAATAATTTCAACAGTCAGGGAGGCGCCGCCGCGGGTACTTTTGCGGAGGCGTTCTGGCGCTTTGGGGTAAAATGCCCGCGTTAGGAGCGAGAGAAACAATGAAACGTGTAGATGATTTTCGCCTGAAATTCGGCAAACAAGAGCTGGTCCCGATTGTCGTCGGGGGTATGGGCGTGGACATCTCCACCGCGGTATTGGCTTTGGAAGCTGCCCGTCTGGGCGGGATAGGACACATTTCCGACGCCATGCTGCCCACGGTTTCGGATCGTCGCTATGAGACTGACTTCGTCAAGACCAAGCTCCTGCAATTCAAGTACAACATCGAAAATTCCGACAAGACCGATGTCAAGTTCGACCTCGGCCACATCGCCGAATCGACCCGCCTGCACGTGAGCAAGACCATGGAAGCCAAGCGCGGCTCCGGCATGATTTTCATCAACTGCATGGAAAAGCTCACCATGAATGCGCCGAAAGAGACGCTACGGGTACGGCTGCAGGGTGCGCTTTCCGCCGGCATCGACGGTGTCACGCTGGCCGCCGGGCTTGCATCTGGGTTCGTTCGCCTTGATCGAGGACCATCCGCGTTTCCGCGACGTCAAACTGGGCATCATTGTTTCCTCGCTGCGCGCACTGCAATTGTTCCTGCGCAAGAACGCGCGTACCAACCGGCTGCCCGACTACATCGTGGTGGAAGGGCCGTTGGCAGGCGGTCACCTCGGCTTCGGCCTGGACGACTGGATGAAGTACGACCTGCGCACGATCACCAATGAAATCCACCAGTATCTGCGCGATGAGAAGCTGGATATTCCCGTGATCCCCGCGGGCGGCATCTTCACCGGCAGCGATGCAGCGAGTTACCTCGAGGAAGGCGCAGCCGCAGTTCAGGTCGCGACGCGCTTCACCGTGTCCAAGGAGTGCGGCTTGCCGCCGGATGTGCAGCAGGAGTATTTCAAATCCAGCGAAAGCGACATCGAAGTCAATACCACTTCGCCCACCGGCTACCCCATGCGCATGTTGAAAAACAGCCCATCCATCGGTTCCGGCATCCGTCCCGGTTGCGAATCTTATGGCTACCTGCTGGACGCAAACGGCCACTGCGATTACATCGACGCCTACAACCGCGAAGTGGCACTGCATCCCGATGCCAAGAAGATCGCGGTGTACGACAAGACCTGCCTGTGCACACACATGCGCAATTTCAAATGCTGGACCTGCGGGCATTACACCTATCGCCTGAAGGATACTTCGCGTAAAAATGCGGACGGCAGCTACCAGATTCTTTCCGCCGAACATATCTTCAAGGACTACCAGTTCAGTACCGATAACAAGATCGCACTGCCGAACGCCTGAATCGACTTAGCCCCAACCGGGTGCCAAATTGGGAGATGCAGATGATCAAACACACCATATTGCTGATTTGCGCGCTGCTCGCCACCTCGTCCGCGCAGGCGGAATGGAATCTCGGCGGCGGTCTCGAACATTTCCAGTGGCAAGAGTATCCGATAGGTAGCTCGATCAATCCCAAAGAATCCGGACCGCGTGCCGCTTTCTTTGCCAACTGGACACAGGAAGGAATCGGTCCTCTCTTCGCGTGGCATGCCAAGGTCTACGCCGGAACGGTCAATTACGATACTTTTCTAACCAGCAACGGCGCGCCGGTTTCGACCCAAACGGAATACAGGGGCGTGGCAAACGAGGGGCAATTCTTTTACCGCGACGACCTCGATAACTACAAATTGGATTACATCGGGGGCCTTGGTCTGGATACATGGCGCCGCCGCATTAGGCGGCAACCAGATTGAAGATTATGCAATCTTATTTGCGCGTGCCGGCCTCCGGATGGCCAAAGCAAGAACCGAAGCTGGTTTCCACGGCGAATTTGGGCTTAAATATCCGATCTCAACAACGGAGGATGCTCATTTGACAAGTAGTTATTCGCCGTATGGGTATAAATACACCTCTAATCCGTATATCACTCCAAATGGTGCGGTCAGCGGTTATATGGAGCTTGGTTATCGCATCAATACTAAATTCGACTTGGTAGGCTACTACGACAGCTGGCGCTTCCGCCAGTCTGCGAGTGTCATTGCCGCGGATACTGCAGGTAACCCTTGGGGAATCAGTCAACCCAAATCCAACATGGATGCGCTGGGCGCGAAACTGCTCATATCGTTCTGATGCACCTCGACCAACCGTCATAATCGACGACGGTTGCCTCGTTTATAATCCGCGCAACGTGATACGACAGGTGACGATATGAATAAATATCTCAAGTACGGTCTGTGGACGATTGGCGTAATCGTGGTTTTGGTGGCAGGTGCGGTAAGCTATATCGCGCTGACTTTCGATCCGAACGCGTATAAGCCGCAAATCATCCAGGCGGTGCAAACGAGCAAGCATCGCACCCTCAAGCTCGACGGCGACATCAAGTTGCACTTCTTTCCCAGCATCGGGGCCAGCCTGGGCAAGGTGTCGCTTTCCGAATTCCAGAGCGAACAGGAGTTCGTTTCCATCGAAAGCGCCAGCGTCTCGCTCAAATTGCTGCCGTTGCTTGTGAAACAAATCGTGGTCGACGAAGTGGAAGTGAGCGGCGTCAAGGCGCAGTTCATCAAATACAAGAACGGCAAGACCAATCTCGACGATTTGCTGGGCAATGACAACACCGCAGCTGCGACGCCCACGGCTGCCGCCAGCGCTCCCTCCGCAACTGAGGCCGGTACGCCCATGGGTTTCGACATCGCGTCGGTGCATATTGAAAAGACTGACGTGAGCTATAGCGACGAGAATACCGGCGCCCGTTACAACGTGAAGGACCTGAACCTGAAGTCCGGACGCATCGCCAACGGCATCCCGACCGAAATCAGCTTCTCCGCGCACCTGCAATCCAACAAGCCGAAACTGGATATCGCGGTGCAACTCAAGACAACGCTTACATTCGATCTGGAAAAAAGCCTCTACCAAGTGCAAGGCCTGGATCTGCAGGCCAATGGCAGCGCGCTCGACATGACGGGACTGACCGTGACTGCCAGCGGCGATGCCAGTGCGCAGCTGACAACGAAGGAATTTTCGACCAAGAAATTTGCGTTCAGTGCGAGCGGGATGAAAGGCAAGGATAAGTTCGAGGCCAAACTGGATGCGCCGAGCCTGAACCTTGCCAGCAACAAGTTCACGGCAGACAACCTTTTGCTGAATGCGAAGCTGGATGGCGCTGGGGGCAACATTATCGCTGCACTTGCCGTGCCCGGGATCGAAGGCACTGCGAGTTCTTTCAAGGTCAGTGCAATGACGCTGAATGCGGAACTGAAACAACCCGAGCAGGATTTCAAGCTGAAGCTCACCTCGCCGGTCACCGGCAGCATCGATGCCCAGCAATTCAACCTGTCCGGACTCACATTGGCGCTCAATGCCACAGGCGACAAATTGCCGGGCAAGAGCATCAGCAGCGAACTGAAAGGCAGCGTCCAGGCCGATCTCAGCCGGCAAAGCATTCAGGGCAACCTGGCGGGCGGGCTGCTGCAAAGCCAGATCAAGGCCAAGCTGGCGGTGAACAATTTCAACGTGCCGATGATCCGCTACGACCTGGAAGTCGATCAGTTCGATGCCGATACCTATATGCCGAAGAATACTGCCGCGCCGAGCGGTGCCGGCGGTAGTGCGGCCGGCAAGGCCGCACCGGAACAGCCGTTCGACCTGTCTGCGTTGAAGACGCTGAATGTGGAAGGCAGCGTGCGCATCGGCTCCCTCAAGGCAGCCAACGTCAAGCTTGCGCAATTGCGGGTGGATGTGAAGGCGCACAACGGGCTGGTGAACATCGCGCCCATCTCGGCCAGGCTGTATCAGGGAAGTGTAGACAGCAAGGCAACGGTGAATGCGAACACGTATAACTTTGCCATCAGGCGGAAAGTTCACCGGCGTTGACACCGCGCCGTTGCTGAAAGACGCCGCCAATCTGGACGTGATCGAAGGCCGCGGCAACATCGCGTTCGATCTCACCGCGCAAGGCAATACTGTCGGCAACCTGAAGAAAGCGCTGAATGGGAAGGCCTCGATGGACCTCGCAAACGGAGCGATCAAGGGCATCAACCTGGAAAAACTGGTGCAGGGCATGCAGAACCTGAACAAGGATACGCGCACCCAAACCCTGGGAGTGGACAAGAGCGAGAAGACGCCGTTCAGCGAATTCAAGGCGAGCTTCAAGATGCACAACGGCGTGGCGCACAACGACGACCTGGCGGTGAAATCCACTGTGTTGCGCGCGACCGGCAAGGGCGATGTCGACGTCGGCCGCGGCCGCGTGGACTACAACGCAAAAGCCATTTTCGCCAAGACCGAGCAGGGCAAGACAGCGACATTGCCCGTGAACATCAGTGGTACTTTCGATAATCTCGAATACAAGGTGGATTACGGCTCTTTGCTTGCCGACGTCGCCAAACAGAAGCTCGACGAGAAGAAAGATGACCTTAAAGCCAAGGCGCGGGACGAACTGAAAAAGAGCCTGAAAGGTCTGTTCAAATAAACACCTTCGCCTCCCGCCTCGTTACCTGGCAACGCACGCACGGCCGCCACGACTTGCCCTGGCAAAATCAGGATGCCTACCGCGTGTGGCTGTCCGAGATCATGCTGCAGCAGACCCAGGTCGCCACCGTCATTCCCTACTACCAGCGGTTCATCGCGGCGTTTCCGGATGTTGCCGCGCTTGCTGCCGCGACGGAAGATCAAGTGCTCGCGCACTGGAGCGGCCTCGGCTATTACGCCCGCGGCCGCAATCTGCACAAGGCGGCGCAGATCATCGCGCAGAAATTCAATGGTGAGTTTCCACGCGGATTCGAAGACATCGTCGAACTTCCCGGCATAGGCCGTTCGACCGCCGCCGCGATTTGCGCGCTGGCCTACCACGAACACCGCGCCATACTCGACGGCAACGTCAAGCGCGTGCTCGCCCGTTATTGCGGCATCGAAGGATGGGCGGGAGAGAAAAAGGTTGAAGAACAACTCTGGCAACAGGCCGAAGCGCTGTTGCCCCCTCTCCTTCCGGGGGAGGGCTGGGGTGGGGGAATAACCGTCGAAGGTACGTCCAACATCGCCACTTACACCCAAGCCCTGATGGACATGGGTGCAACCGTCTGCACGCGCAGCAAGCCCAAGTGTGTGCTGTGTCCGGTGCAGGAAGATTGCGTCGCACTGCGGACCGAGCGCGTCACCGATCTGCCTGCACCACGCCCGAAAAAGACCGTGCCGGAAAGACATGCCACCTTCCTGTTGCTCATGCACGGAAACGATATCCTGCTGGAGAAGAGGCCTGGCAGCGGCATCTGGGGAGGATTGTGGTGTCCGCCGCAGTTTGAGGATGAGGATGCGGCCAGGGATTGGTTTGTGCGTAACGGGATGGAAGCGAGAGACGGAGACAGGTTGGAGATGTTTACGCATACCTTTACGCATTTCAAATTGCATATTGCACCGTTGAGGATTCAGCTTGTGCGGAAGCCTTTGCGGGTGGAGCAGGCGGGGTGTTTGTGGCTGGATGTGGGGGAGGCGTTGGGGGCGGCGATACCTACGCCGGTGAGGGCGATGTTGAATAAAGTTGTTCGGGGTTAGTTCCCTCTCCCTTCGGGGGAGGGTTAGGGTGGGGGAACGTTCGTTGTGTTCCCTCTTCCTTTAAAACCAACACCGTCGGGGGTAGCCCGACGGCGTTGGTTTTGCAGATTAGCGGGCTTCGCCCATCCTTCGACAAGCTCAGGACGAACGGTCTGGCGTTATTCACCCCACTTCTTCACCAACTCCTGCTCCATCCCCAAATGATCCAAAATCCGCGCAACAACAAAATCCACAATATCCTGCACACTCTGCGGATGATGATAGAACCCCGGATTCGGCGGCATGATGACAGCACCTGCATGCGACAGCTTCAGCATGTTCTCCAGATGAATGGCAGAGAACGGCATCTCGCGCGGCACTAATATCAGCGTACGTCTTTCCTTGAGCATCACATCGGCAGCACGGGCGATGAGGTCGTCGCTGATGCCGCCCGCAATCTTGCCCAGCGTGCCCATGGTGCAGGGGCACACCACCATCGCGTCGCCGGGATTGGAGCCGGACGCCATTGGTGCATACCAGTCCTGGATGCCGAACACTTTGAGTTCGCCGCTGACTTTGCCGAAGCGTTCGGAAAAGAATTGCTCAGCTTCCTGCGGCCGGTTCGGCAATGTGAAATCCAGTTCCTGTTTGGCGACGATCTGCGCGGCTTGCGTATACACCAGAGTGCACGCGCTGTCCGCTTTGCAGCAGGCATTCGAGCAGGCGCATGCCGTAGGGCAGTCCTGATGCGCCGGTAAAAGCGAGCGTGATTGTTTTCATGGTTCCATCCACGTTGACGGGGTGGTCCCCCACCCTAGCCCTCCCCCGGAGGGAGAGGGGACTGCTGCGTATTATCCATGAAACTGGCCGCGACCAATCCGTTCACGGTGCCGAATACCAAGGCTGCCGTCGCAAAGATGGGGATGAGGTAGGCAATGCCGCTGTGCGGAATCAGCCACAGGTAGACCACGGTCATCTGTCCGGCGATGTGGGCGAAGGCGGCGAGGATGCTGTCGGTTACCGCGCCGAACCAGCGTTGCGGCAGGTGCAGGCTAAGCGCGAGCACGGCAAGGCTGCACACGGCTCCGGACAGGCTGAGAAAGAATCCGGGCGCGAGGAAGTTGCCGAACAGCAGGCTGCCGGCCAGCACGCGCAGCAGCGATACCCAGGCCGCCACGCGCCAACCGTAGCGTTCCAGCACGACGAGCGTGACGATGTTGGCCAGCCCCGGTTTTACGCCGGGCAGGGGCGAGGGAATGGCGCTCTCCAGCACGGTGAGGCCGAGCGCGACGGCCGCCATTTTTGCAATGTGGTGGTCTTCGGCGGTGGTGTTCAGCAGGATACGGGATACAGGATTCGGGATTCGGGGATTCCGCTGCTCCCCTGTATCCCGTGTCCCGTATCCTGAATCCTGCTTGTCAGTAGTTGAGGCTGTCATATTTCTTCTGCCCCCCTGTCAATTCCACGCTCACTTCATTCGGCAGGCAGATGGCGATTTCGCCGGCTTGCTGCAGCCAGCCCTGGCGTACGCAATATTGTCTAGGGCTGGGATCGGAGGTGATGCGCACTTTGCGGTTCTCGACGGTGATGACGCTGGTGCCAAGTGGGCCCGGGACATCGATTTGCTGGTTGCGCGACAGCGGGACTTCCATGAATACCTTGCCGCCGCTGCGGATGAGGGCCTTGTCCGCAGGTCCACCCGACCACACCACAACGGTAATCCAGATGGTGCACAGACTGCCTGCCAACAGGGTGAGATAGTCGCCGGGTCTAATGTGGTGCAGCACGGACACAGTTATCGTGATACTCGCGGAGCGAGTCTTTGTCTCTCTCTCCTTTTGGGGGAGAGCAGGAGAGGGGGAGCGGACAAAAAAGCGCCGTTCATCATAAGAGGTGTCCGTTAGACTTGTTGCGCGAGTTCGCGGTGCCGCAGCAGCACTTGTTGTTGCGGCTTGAAATATTGCGTCAGCTTTTCGGCGAGATAGACAGAGCGGTGTTGTCCACCGGTGCATCCAATGGCAACGGTGAGGTAACTGCGGTTGTCGGCGATGAAACCGGGCAGCCAGCTTTCGAGAAAGTCACGGATGTCGGCGTACATCTTTTGCACCGGAGGCGAAGCATCCAGAAAATCGATGACGGGCTGGTCGCGTCCGGTAAGCGGGCGCAGCACGGGGTCGTAGTGCGGGTTGGGCAGGCAGCGCACGTCATACACCAGGTCGGCGTCCAGCGGCAGTCCGTTCTTGAAACCGAAGGATTCGAACAGCAGGGTCAGACGTGCGCGATCCAGCGGGATGAATTGCTTGATCCAGGCGCGCAGGGCGTTGGCGTTGAGTTCGCTGGTGTCGATGTGGTGGCCGATGTTGGCGATCTCTGAAAGCAGTTCGCGTTCTTGCGCTACGCACTCGAGCAGGGTTCTTTTTCCGTCGCTGAGAGGATGCAGACGGCGCGTTTCGGAAAAGCGTTTGACCAGGGTTTCGTTCTTGGCGTCGAGAAACAGCACATGTACATCCACGCCCTGCTGTTTCAACCTGTCGATGTATTGTGGCAACAGCACGACGCTGTTGCCGCTGCGCACGTCGACGCTGACGGCAATCTTGCTGACGCCCGCGAGTTTGAGATTGTTGGTCAGCACATGCAGCAGCTCGGCTGGCAGGTTGTCCACGCAGTAGTAGCTGCTGTCTTCCAGCACATTGAGCGCGACGCTCTTGCCGGAACCGGAGAGACCGCTGATCAGGAATAGCTGCACCTTACGGCCCCTGCATCAGATTCTCTTGACGCGAGATGAATTCCTGCATGGTGTTGATGCCGCGCTGCTGCAGCACGAAGTTGCGCGCGGCAGCTTCCACCAGCACGGCAAGGTTGCGGCCTGCCATCACGGGAAGTTCGACCTTGCTGATCTTGACGCCCATGATTTCCTCGAAGCCGGACGTGGGCAGCCGTTCCAGTTTGGACAGATCGTCGTGCGGCGGACGATACAGATGCACGATCAATTTGAGGCTTTTCTTGCGGCGCACGGCGGTCTCGCCGAACATGGTGCGGATGTTCAGCATGCCCAGGCCGCGCACTTCAAGGAAGTCGCGCAGCAACTCGGGACAGCGTCCTTCCAGCGTCTCCGGCGAGATGCGGTACAGTTCGGTAACGTCGTCGGCCACCAGGCCGCTGCCGCGCGTGATGAGTTCGAGAGCCAGTTCGCTCTTGCCTACGCCGCTGTCGCCCGTGATCATGACACCAACCCCGAGCGCATCGAGGAACACGCCGTGGCGCGTGGTGGAATCGGCCAGCCCTTTGACGATGTAATGGCGGATCATCCACATCAGTTGCACGCTGCCCAGCGGCGAGCGGAACAACGGAGTATGGGTGCGGTTGGCGAAGTCCAGCAGTCCCTTCGGGATTTCGGTTTCGCCCGCCACGATCAGGCACAGCGGTTCGCTTCGTTCCAGTTGCGTCAACACAACCGACAATTCGGCAGGCGCAAGCGCGTGCAGATAATCCAGTTCGATACTGCTGAAGACCTGCACCCAGTTCGGGTGAATCACATTCATGTGGCCGATCAGGCCGAGAGTGGAAGCATTGACGACTTCGCTTTCGAGTACGCGATCGCCGCCTTTTGCGCCGCCCACCCAGGTCAGGCCCAGGCGTTCCTGCTTGTCTTCGAAGAGTTGCTGGATGTTGACTTGGGCCATGATTCAGTGCTTTCTTAACCTTGCCAGTCGGCAAACATTTTCTGGATTTCTACGGGATCGTCCGTGGCTTGCAGTTTATCGCGGAAGGTTTTGTCGCAAAACATTTGCGCCAGTTCGCCCAGCAGTTGCAGGTGCAGGTCGGTAGCACGCTCGGGAACGAGCAGTACAAAAATGAAATTCACCGGCAGTCCGTCCGGTGCGTCGAAAGGAATTGGATTCTGCATTTTGACGAAAGCGGCCGCCGCTTCGCGCAGTCCTTTCACGCGGCCGTGCGGAATCGCCACGCCCTGGCCCAGTCCGGTGGAGCCCAGCTTTTCGCGGGCGAACAGGCTGTCGAATACCTGGCTGCGTCCGATATGCAGCGTATTCTCGAACAATAACCCGACGCGTTCAAATACCCGTTTCTTGCTGGCAGACTCGCTATCCAGCAATACGCATTCCGGAGTTAATATTTTGCTGATCAGGCCCATGCTGTTTCACCAATATGAAAAAAGCGGGGCAACCATTTCTGGTTGCCCCGCATCACTTCATTCTGCTGCGCTGTTTTTGCCGCTTTCGTCATGGCGGCGCGCGGTGAATTTTTCCTTGTGTTTCAACACCTGTCGATCAAGCGAGTCGACCAGCGTATCAATCGCGACATACAGGTTGTCGTCAGTGGTCTCGGCGAAGATGGTCTTGCCGGAAACATGGACGTTGGCCTCGGCCTTTTGTATCAGCTTGTCCACCGACAAGATCACGTTGATGTCGATCACGTTGTCGAAATGGCGTTTCATCTTGTCCAGCTTGCTGAGTACATGTTCGCGGATGGCCGGTGTGATTTCGAGGTGACGTCCGGTGAGGTTGAGGTTCATGGCCTGCTCCTTTTGGTTAGAGTGATTTACGAAGATTTACCGGAAGGATGTTCATCCCCTCGCGGTATTTTGCCACGGTACGGCGGGCGACCAAGATGCCCTGCTGTGCCAGGATTTCGGACATGCGACTGTCAGTGAGCGGATGCTTCCCATCTTCCTCGCTGACCAGTTGCTTGATGAGTGCGCGGATGGCGGTGGAAGAACAGGCACCGCCGGCTTCGGTGGCGAGACCGCTGCCGAAGAAATATTTGAATTCGTAGATGCCGCGCGGGGTGAGCATGAACTTCTGCGTTGTAACGCGCGAAATGGTGGATTCGTGCAGTTCGAGCTGTTCGGCGATCTCGCGCAGCACCAGCGGGCGCATGGCAATGTCGCCGTGCTCGAAGAACTGGCGCTGGCGTTCGACGATGGCTTGCGACACGCGCAGTATGGTCTCGAAGCGCTGCTGAAGGTTTTTGATGAACCAGCGTGCCTCCTGTAATTGTCCGGCCATCTCCTGTGCGTTCTTCTCGTTGCGCTGTTGCAGGATGTTGGCATACACCTGATTGATGCGCAGACGCGGCATCGCTTCCGGATTCAGGCGCGCGCGCCAGATGCCGCCGTGGCGTTCCACCAGTACGTCCGGCACGACGTAGTCCGCTGCGCGGTGTTCGAAAGCCGAGCCGGGTTTGGGTTGCAGGTGCACGATCAGATCCTGTGCGCAGCGCAGGGCATCGTCGTCGCAGCGCAGGGATTTCTTCAATTTGTTGAAGTCGCGCGCGGCGAGCAAGTCCAGATGCTGGCACACGATGGACAGCGCCAGGTCGCGTCCCGGAATATCTTCCGGCATGGCGCGCAGTTGCAGCGCAAGACATTCGCTCAGGTTGCGCGCGCCGATACCGGGGGCATCCAGATATTGCAATTGCACCAGCGCCGTTTCCAGATCGTCCAGCGTGATGTCCAGTTCGGGCGGCAGCAGTTCGAAAATTTCTTCCAGCGGTTGCGACAGGTAGGCGTTTTCATCCAGCGCGTCGATGAGCAGGCCGATGATCTTCTTGTCGCGCGGAAGCATCTGGCTCATGTTCAATTCCCACAGCAAGTGCTCACGCATGCTGGGCTTCTCGGCGGCGACTTCGGAATAGCCGTCGTCTTCATCGTCCGGGCTGGAGGAGGAGGACGAAGACGAGAACGAGGGCTCCGGCCACTCGTTGCTATCGTCTTTGCGTGATTCGGTCTCGGCCGGGGTGCTGCTTTCGGCACTGGTGGACGAGGCAGGGACGTCGGTACTGCCATTGCCGCTGTAGGTCTGATTGGTATTGTCGTCCTCGCGTTCGAGGAAGGGATTCTCGTCCAGCAGGCGCGCAGTTTCCTGATTGATCTCCAGCGTCGAGAGTTGCAGCAGCTTGATAGCCTGCTGCAACTGAGGCGTCAGCATCAGTTGTTGGGATTGCCTGAGTTGGAGAGAGTGTTTCATCGTTGCTGTTCGGTGAGGGGCGGTTCTATCTTAATCTTTATAGCTTGAAGTGTTCGCCTAAATACACCTTCCTCACGCCCTCATTATAGATGATTTCCTCGGGATTGCCCTCGGCCATTACCGAGCCGGCATTGATGATATAGGCGCGGTCGCAGATGCCCAGCGTTTCGCGCACATTGTGGTCGGTAATGAGCACGCCGATGCCGCGTTCCTTGAGGAAACGGATGATTTTCTGGATGTCCAGCACGGCAATGGGATCGACCCCGGCGAAGGGTTCGTCGAGCAGGATAAAGCGCGGATCGGTCGCCAGCGAGCGGGCGATCTCCACCCGCCGCCGTTCGCCGCCGGACAGGCTGATGGCGGGATTGTCGCGAATGTGGGTGATGTGCAGGTCGTTCAGCAACGCTTCCAGCCGGGTATCCATCTCGGCCGGGGCATAACCCTGCAATTCCAGCACCGCCCGGATATTTTCGGTCACGGTCAGGCGGCGGAAGATGGAAGCTTCCTGCGGCAGGTAGGCCAAACCGAGGCGCGCGCGGCGGTGAATGGGCAGATGCGTGATTTCCTTGTCGTCGACGAAAATCTCGCCGCCGTCCGCGGCGACCAGCCCAACGATCATGTAAAAGCTGGTGGTCTTGCCCGCGCCGTTCGGCCCCAGCAGGCCGACCACTTCGCCGCTTTTTACGGACAGGGAAACATCCTGCACCACGGTGCGGGCGCCATAGCGCTTTTTCAGCGAAACAGTTCTGAGTTCACTCATGGTTTTGGATTCGGACAGGGTCGGACTGGTTTGGATGGTAAGCGGCGTATTCTTCTTCGCATTGCTGCCGGAGGTGTCTTCGGTTTTGGGTTGGATCACCGCATGCACGCGGCCTTTGTTCGGGTCGTCGGCAAGGGTTGGATCGCCGTTTACTTCAAACACTTCGGTGCGGGTACTGTACGCGATGTGGTCGCCCTGCACATCGTCCTGGCCGCGCTTGACGCGGGCACGCACGTAGAAATCGACGGTTTCGCTGCGCGTGTCGTACTCGATGCGCTCGCCGTAGCCTTCCATATATTCGTCCGTGGCTTCGTGTTTCTGGCGGAAGCTGGCGGGTTTACCGGTCGCCGTACAGTGCTTGAAGCCATCCTTGTCCTGCGTCAGGACGATCTTCTCCGCCTGGATGCGCAGCGTTCCCTGGGTCAACTCGACTTGTCCCTCGAACACGCTGGTCTGTTTCACGTCGTCGATGACGACCCGGTCCGATTCCAGGTGGATAGGCTTGGTGCGATCCGCGTTTTCGGCGTACAGCAAATTGCTCCAGACCAGGAGCAACAGGCTGCACAGTGCGGCGCTAGCGCGGGATGGGTTCATGGGTGGCACTGACGCGCGACAGCAGCTTGACCGTGCGCGCCTTGTAATCGAGTTCCATACCGACTGCGCGGACCTCATTGCGCTGGCCGGTCATTACGACCGACTTGTCGGTCTCGGCCCAGTCGCGATCGGGAACGACGTGCAGATAATCGGTCGAGAAATCCTGTTTGCTGACGCCGGGGCTGGCGGGACGAGTAATCCGTACGTCGTCATAAAGGTACACATCATCCCCTTTGCTGGAGATCAAGCCGGTCTGGGACATGGTGAGCATCGGCGGTCGATCCGGATATAGGCTGGTCAGTTTGGGCATCTGCAGGTGTGTTGTATCGTCGTCCGGGTAATGCCACATTTTTTCTGCGGCGAGCGTGTAGCGGGACTGTCCCTGAAGGTTGAGCGAAGTGGCGGTGAAGTTGTCGACATAATAATCGACATCGTGCCGCTGCTGGCTCTGGCCTTGCGGCAGCGGCTGCACTTGTTGATTGAGCCAGTAGGTTGCAGCCAGCAACAAGATCAGTGGCAGCAGGGGCAGCCAGGCGCGCATACTGTCGATAAGGCGGCGGGTGAACAGCATTATTTCAGGTAGGGCGCCAGTTGCGCATCCAGGGTGCCCTGCGCGCCGAGTATCATTTCGCACACCTCGCGCACCGCGCCGTGGCCGGCTTCGCGCTGGCTGACGTAATGCGCGTGGTCGCGCACCACTTGCGGGGCTGCCGGCACGCTGAGCGCCAGTCCGACGCGGCGCATCACCGGCAGATCGACCACGTCGTCGCCCATGAAGGCGGCGGCTTCGGGTGCAAGCTTCAGCTCTGCCAGCAGTGCCTGCATCACGGCGAGCTTGTCCTCCACTCCCTGATGTAGACGCGCAATGCCGAGATTTTTTGCGCGCTGTTCCACGCAGCGCGATGTGCGGCCGGTGATGATGGCCAGTTCCACGCCGGATGCCTTGAGCATCTTCAGGCCGTGTCCGTCGAGCGAATTGAAGCGTTTGAATTCTTCGCCGGAATCCGAGAGATACAACCCGCCGTCGGTCAGCACGCCGTCCACATCGAAGGCGACCAGGCGCAGCGGTTTGATTCTTTCGGCAAGCGTCATATTACTTTGGCTTTCAGCAGGTCGTGCATGTTCAGCGCGCCGACCAGTTTCTTGTGGTCATCCACCACCGGTAACTGGCTGATGTTGTATTTTTCCATCAATTGCACCGCATCCACCGCCAGTGCATCGGGACTGATGCAGCGCGGGTTTTTCGACATGACGGTGTTGACCGGCGTGGTGCTGAAGTCGACTTTCTTTTCCAGCGTGCGGCGCAGGTCGCCGTCGGTGTAGATGCCGAGCAAATGTTTCGTATCGTCCACGATGGCGGTCATGCCCAAGCCTTTGCGCGAAATCTCCAGCACCGCATCGGCCAGGGTCGCGCTGTCGTGCACGGAAGGAACGCTGGCATTGGTGTGCATGACGTCGCTGACGTGGGTGAGCAAACGCCGTCCCAGGCTGCCGCCGGGATGGGAACGCGCGAAATCGTCTTCGCCGAAACCCTTGGCATCGAGCAAGGCCACCGCCAGCGCGTCGCCCAGCGCCAGCGCGGCCGTGGTGCTGGCCGTGGGCGCGAGCCCCATCGGGCAGGCTTCCTGTGCCACCGAGCCGTCCAGATGCGCATCTGCCGCCAGCGCCAGACTGGATTGGGGGTTGCCGGTAAGGCTGATGAGGTGCGCGCCCTGGCGCTTCACGGCGGGAACGATGGTAAGCAGCTCGTCGCTTTCGCCGGAATAGGAGATCGCGATAAACACGTCCTGCGCCGTGACCATGCCGAGGTCGCCGTGGCTGGCTTCGCCCGGATGCACGAAATAGGCGGGCGTTCCGGTACTGGACATGGTTGCGGCGATCTTGCGCGCGATGTGGCCGGATTTTCCCATGCCGCTGACAATGACTCTGCCCTTGCAGGCCAGGATGAGATTCAGCGCCTGCAGAAAATTGCCGTCAATGCGCTGTGTAAGTGCCCGCACAGCATCGGCTTCGATGTTCAGTACCTGACGCGCGAGGTCGAGTGCATGCGGTGCGGCGGAGAATGGTTTGTTCATGCGCCGGATTATAACAGTGCCGTTTGGGGGCGGCGTTTTTTTGAAAATGTGGCATCATCCCAAACAATCCATTAACAAAAACTGCGTCATTCCGGCGCAGGCCGGAATCCAGTGCTTTTTCAAAATGCAGTTGGTTTTGTCTTTGCTGCGCAAAGTAGAATTTCAATCAACTGGATTCTGGCCTGCGCCGGAATGACGGCCTATTGAATTATTGAGATCATTAAAGCATGACCAGTTCGCTCCATCTCATCCTCATTTTGCTCGCCGTTGCCGTCGGCGTGGTGGTGTTGTGCCGCATTTTGCACCTGCCCGCAATGCTCGGATATCTGCTGGTCGGCATCATGATCGGCCCGCACGCCCTGCGCTGGATACCCGATGCGCCGGAGACGCGGCATCTGGCCGAATTCGGCGTGGTGTTCCTGATGTTCAGCATCGGCCTCGAATTCAGCCTGGCGCGTTTGCGCGCGATGCAGCGTCTGGTGTTCGGGCTGGGTACGGCGCAGGTTGCCGCGACCATGGTGCTGGTCATGCTTTCGTCGCTGTTCTTCGAGATCGACTGGCGCGCGGGATTGGCTTTGGGCGGGATACTGGCCATGTCCTCCACCGCTATCGTCAGCAAGATGCTGGTCGAGCGTGCCGAGCTCAATGCACCGCACGGTCAGAAGATCATGGGCGTATTGCTGTTTCAGGATTTGGCGGTCGTGCCGCTCATCATCATTATTCCGGCACTGGCGGAAGGCGGCACCCATCTAAGCGGAACCATCGCCATCGCCATGCTCAAGGCCGCCATCCTGCTGACTGTCTTGTTGACGTTCGGGCAAAAACTATTGCGCCCGTGGTTCCATCTGGTTGCCGGGCAAAAATCCTCCGAGCTGTTCATGCTCAACGTGCTGCTGTTTACGCTCGGCATGGCCTGGATCACGGAGTTGAGCGGGTTTGTCGCTGGCGCTGGGCGCTTTCGTCGCGGGCATGCTCATCTCCGAGACCGAATATCGCTACCAGGTGGAAGAAGACATCAAGCCGTTCCGCGATGTATTGCTCGGCCTGTTCTTCGTCACCATCGGCATGATGCTCGACCTGCATGCGGTGATCGCCGGCTGGGGCTGGATACTGTTGCTGCTGCTCATCCTGATCCCGTTCAAGGCCGCCGTGGTGGCGTTGCTGGTACGCGCGTTTGCGGGCGAGTGGGGCGCGGCATTGCGCACCGGTATCGGTCTGGCGCAGGCGGGCGAGTTCGGTTTCGTGCTGTTGACGCTGGCGGGCGAAGTGCAACTGCTGCCGGCGGATGTGATGCAGAACGTGCTGGCCGCCATGCTCATCTCCATGCTTATCGCGCCGTTCCTGATCCAGCATGCCGAAGCCATCGTGCGCCGCGTGTCGCCGGAGGAATGGATGAACCGCGCCATGCAGATGCACCAGATCGCCGTGAGCGCCATGACGAGCAAGCAGCACATCATCATCTGCGGCTACGGGCGCAGCGGACACACGCTGGGGAAATTCCTGACCGAAGAAGGCATCAGCTTCATTGCGCTCGATCTCGATTCGCGCAATGTGCGCGAAGCCGTGGCGGCAGGACAAAAAGTCGTTTACGGCGATGCGGGTAAATTGGAAGTGCTGCAGGCTGCCGGTTTGACGCGCGCCAAGGCATTGGTGATCACCTACGACGACAAACCCTCCGCGCTCAAGATATTGCATCACACGCAGAGGGCACGCCCCGATTTGCCGGTGGTCGTGCGCACCGCCGACGATACTCACATCGCCGCACTCAAACAGGCAGGCGCCGCCGAAGTGGTGGCAGAAGTCACCGAAGGCAGCGTCATGCTCGCGTCGCAGGCACTGCTGCTGTCCGGTGTGCCACTCGGCCGCGTCATTCGCCACATCCAGGAAACGCGCGCCAAACGCTACAGCATGTTCAGCGGCTACTTCCGCACGGCGCCGCAAGGGGACGATGCGACAGGGGAGGACGCCGAGAACCAGCAGCCGCGTTTCCAGAATGTGCTGCTCAAGCCCACCGATAGCGCGGTGGGCAAGCAACTGACCGAGATGAAACTGGACCAGCTCAGCGTCGAAGTGAATGCCGTGCGCCGCCACAACGTGGAAGGTAGCCAGCCGGCGGGAGACATGGTGCTGCGCGCGGGTGACGTGCTGGTGCTGCTGGGGCAGCCGGTGACACTGGAGGCGGCGGAGAAGCGTTTGCGCAAGGGGTGAGTTTTGCGACGTAAGTGTGGATTGCCTTGCGGGCAACTTGGCACCAGTTGGACGCTAAACTAGATTAGCCATTGCTGTTTCTGTAGCCACACCAATTTTTTGCAAATCAAGAAATGACGGCAAGAAAAAAGCCCGCCGAAGCGGGCTTTGATTGTCACGCCGGAGTTGTTAGACGCCCATGCAGACCGTAAATGCTTGGCCGGGATTCGCATTGAGGTAAGCAGTGGTAACGGACTGTCCCACAGTACCAGCTGGATCGAAGGCTCTCATGGAGCCCGTGTCCGCCTCGCCATCATCCATAGTGATATCGAGCTGGACGATATATCTGCCCAGAATTCCCTGCGAACAAATTACATAAGTGCCGCTCATGGCTGAATTAGCTCCTGCAGAATTCTTTGTGATGGAAACGAATGTGCTGTTATTGCTCTGGATGCCGATGAAACCGCCAACCGAGTTGGTTGGGCGAAAATCTATAGTGGCCGGGTCCGTCGGGCCGTTCGCCAAACCTGCAAGCCGAACATGCTGCCAAAATATTTGAGATTCATCAGTGTTCGTCGTTGAAGACCACAATCCATCTATCGTACCGTTTCCTGCCGTTGCAGATGCGGCCTGAAGCGCAGTGTCTGCCAAGGTGGGCTTTTGCATTGTTGTCGTCGCCCGGTATGGCTCTGAATTTGTCTTGATAACCATAAATGTAGACCGGAATGTTGCGGAAATCGGTGGCGAGGTTCTTCACCCTGGCGCTGTTGATGAGCTCCTGACCCTTCAGCACGCCGCCGAGCAGCAGGCCGATGATCACCAGTACGATGGCGATTTCAATTAAGGTGAAGCCGGATTGGTTGCGTTTCATTGTTTTGACTCTCCAGATGGTACGTTGTTTGTTATTTGTTAAAGTAGCCTTGCACGCTGAACACAGCAATACCCATGCCAATTATGGAGCGCGAACTCTATCTTCTATCTGCCCGTTGCCGCAAAATGCCATTGCCATTCCTGCAAATCTCTTGCTTTGGTCGGTTAACATTGAGCTTTAAGCTGCTGTTAGTCTTATTATTCTTGCCGATACATGGCTGGTTGGGGATGCAGATGCATCTAGGTTAAACTGCCATGCTCACGCATAATGTGACGAATTTCTGACAGGAATGACGAAATGCAGGCATTTGTTCCTCGAAAAATTGATGCTTTCCGGCCGCTGGTTGTCTTTTGCCGTGCTGGTGACGTTGCACATCGCCTTGTGGGTGGGAACGCAAAGCCTGTGGATGCGCCCGCTGTTGCTGATGCATCTGGGATTGTTTCTGTTGTGGCAACCGCTGTGGCGCGGCGAAAGAAAGCTGCATACCGGTGCCGCCACGTTCATCATCGCGATGAGCCTGGTCACGATTTTCCTGCTCAACTGGTGGGTGCTGGCGTTTTGGGTCAGCGTGTTGTTTGCGCTGGTTGGCGGTCGCGTATTCTCGTTTCACGCGCGCTGGCAGCGCGTGTATTACCTGCTGACGATGGCTTACCTGCTGGCCATTCTCGTGCTTTACATTGCGCCCAACCTGTTCCGGTTGCCCGGAATGGACGAGGTGACGGCCAATCTGATGAACGCGGGTTTGCCCTTGCTCCTGCTTGGCATGGCGCTCATACCGGTCGAACGCGACCAGGCGGAAACCGAACAGGCGGTGGACTTTATCTACATCCTGTTGCTGTTCACCTTGCTGACTTTGCTGGTGCTGGGCAGCCTCGCCTTCATGACGCTGGGGCATATCGACTATCTGGAAGCGTTGCTGCGTACTTTGTTCATCATCGCCGTGGTGCTGCTGGCGCTGGGCGGATTGTGGAATCCGCGCCTGGGTTTTTCCGGTTTTCAGGCGCTGTTTTCGCGCTATTTGCTGACCATCGGCACGCCGCTTGAGTTATGGCTGGAACGCCTGTCGGCTGCGGCGAACCAGGAACAGAATCCGGAAGCCTTCCTCATCCGCGCCACCGAATATCTGATCGAGATGCCGTGGATCTCCGGGCTGTCCTGGGTTTCGGATTACGGACACGGAACGCTGGGCACTTCCAGCCCGCATCGCATCGAGATGGCCGACCGCGACCTGAACCTGACCTTGTTCAGCCGTCAGACAGTTTCCCCCACCGTGTTGCTGCATGTCCGCTTGCTCACGCATTTGATGGGCCACTTCTATCAGGCCAAGCGGCGCGAACAATCCCTGCGCGAGATCACGCGCCAGCAGGTCATCTACGAGACGGGTGCGCGCCTGACGCACGACCTCAAGAACATGCTGCAATCCCTGTTTGCGCTGACGTCCGTGGCCCAGCACCAGCCGGAAAAGGCACAGCCTATCCTGCAACGGCAATTGCCCGTGCTGACCCAGCGCATCGAACTCATCCTGTCCCAACTCAAGACGCCGCAAGCGCAGGATGAAGTGGTCGAAATTCCGCTGTCCACATGGTGGGAAGGATTGCGCCAGCGCCATCCGCATCGCGACATCGTGTGGAAAGCCCCTCTGGAATTGGGCGAGCGCAGGATTCCCGCGCCGCTATTCGATTGCGTTGCCGATAATCTCATCGACAATGCCTGCAAGAAACGTCAACGCGAGCTAGGCATCACGGTGTCGGTGACGCTGGAGGTCGAGCCGTTCAGTCTCCGCATCAGCGATAACGGCAGCGCTATTCCGGGCGGCATCGCCCGTCAATTGCTCACTACCATCGTGTCTTCCGAAGACGGGATGGGGGTCGGGCTGTATCAAGTCGCGCGCTGGGCCAGGCAAGCGGGTTACCGCCTGGACTTGTATGAGAACACCAAAGGTAAAGTCACGTTCCGTCTGACCCAGGCCGAATAGGTTCTTGCAAGCGCATAGACTTGGTTCTTTCTGTGCGTACGGAATCGGTAGCAGGTAAAATCGCGCGCCATGAAACAAGCATTATCCCCACTCGCACAGCGCCGCCTGGCGCGTATCCAGCAACTCTCCGCCATCGAATACCCCGCCGACCTGCCCGTGGTGGCGCGGCGCGAGGAGTTGGCGCAGGCCATCGAAAAACATCAGGTCATCATCGTGTGCGGGGAAACGGGTTCCGGCAAGACCACGCAGTTGCCCAAGATATGTCTGAGTCTCGGACGGGGCGTTCTGGGCGTGATCGGCCACACCCAGCCGCGCCGGGTGGCAGCACGTTCGGTGGGTGCGCGCATCGCGCATGAACTGAAATCCGAACTCGGCGGCCTGGTCGGCTACAAGGTGCGCTTCAACGACAAGGTGTCGCCCGACACCTGCATCAAGCTCATGACCGACGGCATCCTGCTGGCCGAGATACATCACGATCCTCTGCTGAAGAATTACGACACCATCATCATCGACGAGGCGCACGAGCGTTCGCTCAACATCGACTTTCTTGCTGGGTTATCTCAAACGATTGCTGCCGAGGCGTCCTGACCTGAAGCTCATCATTACCTCGGCCACGCTGGATGCGGAACGGTTTGCGAAGCATTTTGCGGCGGGTTCCCCCTCCCCAGCCCCTCCCCCGGGGGGAGAGGGGTTCGATGGTGCTGCGCAAGTCAGTTCCCTCTCCCCCTGGGGGAGGGCTAGGGAGGGGGAACAATCCAGGCAACACGCCGCCCTTCCTGAAGTCTTGCTTACCCACGCACGCGAACTACGCAAGAATGCAACTGATGCCGAGAACCTGCTTTGGCAACTGTTACGCAGAAACCAGCTGAACGGTTTCGGCTTTCGCCGTCAGCATCCGCTGGGTTCGTACATCCTCGATTTTTACTGCCATGAAGTGAAACTCGTTATTGAGCTGGATGGCGGGCAACACGCAGAGAATACGCAACTGAGACATGATGAAAAACGCAGCGCATGGCTGAAGGAGCAGGGAATCACTGTGCTGCGGTTTTGGAACAACGAGGTGTTAGCGAATACCGAAGGGATGCTTCAGGTATCTTCGAATGGTTGAGTATGCATTCCCTCACCCCGATCCTGCTCCCAGAGGGCGAGGGAGTTAGAGCCGCGGCGCTCCGAGGCTAACCCCTCTCCCTCGGGAGAGGGGAGGGGTGAGGGAGCAACGAGTCAATGAACTCGATCTACAAACTCACGTGCCGCCCCCATCATCCAAGTCTCCGGCCGCACCTATCCGGTCGAAGTACGTTACCGTCCGCCACAGCAGGATGAAGAAGGCGACATGCAGGACGTGCCGCAGGCGATCTGCAGCGCGCTGGACGAATTGAGCATCGGCGGCCTGAAAGGCGATGTGCTGGTGTTCCTGCCGGGCGAGCGCGAGATACGCGACACCGCCGAGGCCTTGCGCAAGCATCAGCACAAAGGGCTGGAGATACTGCCTCTGTTTTCGCGCCTTTCCATCGCCGAGCAGGATCGTGTGTTCAAGCCGGCTTCCGGCGTGCGCCGCGTAGTGCTGGCCACTAACGTGGCAGAGACTTCGCTCACGGTGCCGAACATCGGCTACGTGATCGACAGCGGGCTGGCACGTATCAATCGCTACAGCGTGCGGCAGAAAGTGGAGCAGCTGCGCATCGAGAACATCGCGCGCGCAGCCGCCAACCAGCGCTCGGGTCGCTGCGGTCGCGTGATGAGCGGCGTGTGCATCCGTTTGTACGAGGAAGCGGACTTTTTGCAGCGTCCCGAATTCACTGACGCGGAGATCTTCCGCGTATCGCTGGCTACCGTTATTTTGCGCATGAGCGCATTGGGCCTGGGCGAGGTGGAAGAATTCCCGTTCATCGAGCCGCCGGGCTCGCGCGCAATTGCAGATGGCTATCAGTTGCTCATTGAGTTAGGAGCGATTGCAGAGGGGGTTCCCCCACCCCAACCCTCCCCCGAGGGGAGAGGGGGCATACTCTCTCCGAACGATAGAATGCGGACACTCCCTCTCCCTCCGGGGGAGGGTTGGGGTGGGGGAGGAAGCGTAGCGCAAAGCAACACCCGTCAACTCACGCCACTCGGCCACGAACTGGCCAAGCTGCCGCTCGACCCCAAAGTCGCCCGCCTGTTGCTGGCGGGGCGGCAGTACCAGTGCCTGAATGAGATTCTTATCATCGCGAGTGCGCTCGCGCTGCAGGATCCGCGCGACCGCCCGTCGGAACGGCGCGAGGCGGCGGATGCAGCGCATCAGCGCTTCAACGACGAGCGCTCCGATTTTCTCGCTTACATCAAGTTGTGGGCCTGGTTCCAGGAGGCGATCAAGCACAAGAAGACCAACAAGCTGTGGGCGAACGAATGCCGCGAAAAATTCCTGTCGCCGCTGAGACTGCGCGAGTGGCATGAGTTGCACCAGCAGTTGCATGCGCAGGTGTCGGAAATGGGCATACGATTCAACGAGCAGCCCGCCACTTACGAGCAAATCCACAAAGCCCTATTGACGGGTCTTCTGGGCAACATCGGCTGCAAGGGCGTCGACCGGGAGCCGTATTACCTCGGCCCGCGCGAGATCAAGTTCTTCATTGCATCGAATTCGGTGCTGGCGAAGAAAGGCACCAAATGGGTGGTGGCGGCGGAGATCGTGGAGACGACCAAGCTGTTCGCGCGCTGCGTGGCGCGCATCGAACCGGAATGGCTGGAGGAAGTCGGCGCGCACCTGATCAAGCGCAGCTATTTCGACGCGCACTGGGAGAAGAAAGCGGCACAGGTGGCGGCGTGGGAGCGCAGCACCTTGTACGGCCTGGTCATCAACCCCAAAAAACGCGTGCATTACGGGCCGATGAACGTTGCAGAATCGCGCGAGATATTCATCCGCGAGGCGCTGGTGACGGGCGAGTTCAACACGCAGGCACCGTTCTTCGCGCACAACCAGAAACTCATCGCCGACATCGAGGCGCTGGAACACAAGGCGCGCCGCCCCGATGTGCTGGTGGACGACGAACTGATCTTCGCGTTTTACGATGAACGCATTCCGGCAGGTATACACAACGGCGCGGCGTTCGAGCATTGGCGCAAGGAAGCGGAACGCGAGCAGCCGAAATTGCTGTACCTGAAAAAAGACGACCTGATGCGGCACGAGGCGGCCGGTATCACCACCGAACAGTTTCCCGCCGCAAATGCTGATGAATAATGTGAGCTACGCGCTGGCATATAACTTTGCACCGGGCAAGAACGACGACGGCGTGACGCTCACTGTGCCGCAGGCCTTGCTCAATCAGGTGTCGGCGGCGCGCTGCGAATATCTGGTGCCGGGAGTTTTGGCAGAGAAGATTGTGCAGCTGGTCAAATCGCTACCGCAAAAACTGCGCCGCCATTGCGTGCCGGTGCCGGAATTCGCGGCGGCGTTCTGCCTGGCAGTAAAACCTTCCGACACGCCGTTGCTGCAGGCACTGGCGCGCTACATTCGCGAGCAGAGGCAGGTCGACGTGCCGCTGGATGCCTTCAGGCTGGAACAGTTGCCGGCACATCTGCTCATGAATTTCCGCGTGATGGATGAGCATGGGCGCCAACTCGGCATGTCACGCAACTTCGGGCAACTGCGCGGCGAGTGGGCGCCAACCCCCTCCCTAATCCCTCCCCCGGGGGGAGAGGGACTAAACCCGGCGCAGCGGAAATCCGGCTCCCTCTCCCACCGGGGGAGGGCTGGGGAGGGGGAAGAGTTGAAGCGACACGCCACCTGGGATTTCGGCGACTTCAAACCCACCAGCACTGAGCAACGCGCCGGACAGACCATCACCGTGTTCAACGCGCTGGTGGACGAGAGTGACGCCGTAACCTTGCAGAGTTTCGACACGCGCGATACGGCACTGGCCGCACATCACCTGGGTTTGCGGCGCATGTTCATGCTGGCGCTGAAAGAGCAGGTAAAGTATCTGGAAAAGAATCTCCCGGGCCTGCAGGCCATGGCGATGCAGTGGTTGCCTTTCGGTTCGCAGCAGGATCTGCAGCGGCAGATCCTGGCGGTGACATTCGACCGCTGCTGTCTGAACGATCCGTTGCCGGAAAGCGAGAAGGATTTCGCCACGCGTTGCAAGGATGCGAAGGCGCGCCTGAACTTGGTGGCACAGGAGATCGCGCGCCTGGTTGCCGCCGTTTTGGCCGAACATCATGTATTGCAAAAGTCCTTGCCCGGCTTCAAGGCGCACGCGCAGGTGCTGCAGGATATTCGCAACCAATGTGAATGGCTGCTGGGCAAAGAGTGGGTGGCACGCACGCCGTACGAACGCATGCAGCATATGCCGCGCTACCTGAAAGCGATCAACGTGCGTCTGGAAAAGTTGCGTGCGAATCCGGCGCGCGATGCGCAAAACATGGCGCAGATGGGCCCGTTGCTGCAGCAATGGCAGCGTAAGCTGTCAGCGCAGCACGGCGAAGTGGATGCGCGAGTGGAAGACTTCGGCTGGATGATGCAGGAGTTGCGCGTGTCGCTCTACGCGCAGGAACTGAAGACGCCGGTGATCGTGTCGGTGAAGCGGCTGGAAAAAATCCTGGCCGGGCTGAGTTGAGAGTTAACCCAGATAATCCAATAGCAACAACTGCGTCATACCGGCGCAGGCCGGTATCCAGACGATTAAAATCTCCCACGCAAGTGGGACAAAACCAAGCTTTCGTTCGCTACGCGGAGTGTTTTTTTGACTGGATTCCGGCCTTCGCCGGAATGACGGTTTACTGAATTTTCGGCATTAACCGTTAAACCGTTTCGCAATCAGCACCGCATTGCTGCCGCCGAACGCGAACGAGTTGGACATCACTGCGTCAAGCTTGACGTTGCTGCGACCCTGGTTGGGGACGTAGTCCAGGTCGCACTCGGGATCGGGTTCATGCAGGTTGATGGTGGGCGGAACGGCCTGGTTTTGCAGCGCCAGCACCGCCGCCATGAATTCCACTGCGCCTGTCGCGCCCATCAGGTGTCCGTGCATGGATTTGGTCGAACTGACTGGAACCTTGCCCGCGTGCTCACCGAACACGTTTTTGATCGCCTTCGTCTCTTCGATGTCGCCTGCCAGCGTTGCCGTGCCGTGGGCATTGATGTAATGGATGTCCTGCGGCTGCAGTTGTGCTTCGCGCAAGGCGTTAAATATGGTGCGCGTCTGTCCGGCCGCATCCGGCTTGGTGATATGGCTGGAATCGGACGAGCAATCGTAGCCGACCAGTTCCGCATAAATCTTCGCACCGCGCTTTGTCGCACGTTCCGCATCTTCCAGCACCAGCACCGCGGCGCCTTCGCCCAGCACCAGTCCACTGCGATTTTTTGAAAATGGTTTGCAGGACGCGCCCGCATCGTTCGGATCTTCCTGTGCCAGTGTACGTAGCGCTTCCCATGCCTTCATTGCGCCCAGCGTGAGCATCGCCTCCGAACCGCCCGCCAGCATCACGTCGGCGTAGCCGTGTTTGATCTGGCGATAGGCCTCGCCGATGGCGATGGCCGAGGAAGAGCAGGCAGTGGCGTAAGTCATGTTCGCGCCCTGCAGGTGATATTTGATGGAGAGGTGCGAGGCGGCGGCGTTGTTCATGCTGAGCAGCACGCTCAGCGGTTTGACGCGCGGCGGGGTATGCAGGAGCGTTTCGATATAGCCGTCTTCCAGAGTGCTGGCTCCTCCCAGGCAGGATCCCATGCAGACGCCGGCACGCGCCCTTTCTTCTTCGCTGAGTTCGAGGTGCGCATCCTGCACTGCCTGCTCGGCAGCGACCAGTGCGAATTGGCTGAAGCGCTCGATGCCGCTGAGCTGGATCTTGCTGAAGTGGGCGGCGGGATCGAAGTCTTCGACAGGTGCGCCGATACGGATGGAAAGCTTCTCGACGAAATCGTTCTGCAAGCGCTTGATGCCGGAACGTCCAGCCATCAGGTTGCTGAAAAAGTCAGCGGGGTTTTGACCAACGGGTGAGATGACGCCCAGACCTGTGATGACAACGCGCCTGGTCATGAGAGCTTACTGCGCAACGCCTTTTTGTTCCGCGACGATCTTGTCCACCAGATTGACAACGTCCTGCAGCGTTTTGAGTTCGACGCGCTCTTCGGGCATGGTGATCTTCAGTTCGTCTTCAAGATTGAAGGTGAACTCGATCACTGACAAGGAATCCAGTCCCAAGCCCTCCAAAGTAGCATCGGGCGTGAGGTCTTCCAGCTTGAGGTCGAATTGCTTGACCATCATTGCTTGTATGGTTTGCAGGGAGCTCATAGTTGCTTGTTTCCAGAATCTAATTGCGACTGATTATAGCAGAAGCAGGTTTATTGGTCGGCAGCGCGTTTGGCCTGTGCAGTTTCGAAGAAGCTGACGGTATCGGCAGCAACCTGTTCGCGGTCATTGTCCACAGTAATCATGTGGTAACTGTTATGCAGCATCACACTCTTCACCGTTCCGGAGCCGATATGCTTGGCGACATAGAATGCGCTGCGCGGTGAGGAAACCTCGTCTTCCACCGCATGGATGACGATGGCGGGAGCGGAGACGCGCGGCAGCGATTTTTTTACCGAGCGGATCAGGCGCTCTGCTTCCTGTATGGCAGGCATGTTCAGGCGGCTGGCGCCGACCATGGACGCATCCTTGTGCGCCATCTCACGCGCGACCCAGCGTCGCAACTGATTGTTCTTCAGGCCAAATGGCTCACGCTCTTTGTAGGTATACCAGTAACGAAAGGGCCGGATATAGCCAAGAAAACGGAAGGGCCGGTACCAGGGCATGGCCCAGCCGTCGTACCACAGCGTGGTCGAGAGCAGTGTCAACGCAGCGACCTCGTCACCGAGTTCGGCGGCGATACTGAGCGATAAGGTGGCACCGATGCACAGGCCGCCCACCGCAACCGTCTTGTATTGCCGTTTGAGCGCGCGGAACTCTTCCAGTGCTTTTGCGTGCCAGTCCTTCCAGTGCGTGACCGAACGCGGCGTATCACCATGCTCGAAGCCGTAACCGGGAATGTGCGGCAGGTGTACCGTGTATCCGGCCTGCTGCAGGCGTTTGGCCAAGGGCAAAAGTTCGGCGGGACTGCTTTGCAGTCCGTGGATAAGAAGCACGGCATGTTCACCGCCGGCGAGCGTAACTGGGTTCATATTGCAACATCGGATACGACAGGGGGCGGCATTCTAGCAAATCCGGCGACATCCTGTTTTGCAAGCGTCCGGCAAGGTCATCGTGCATGCTGTTGGATAGGCCGCTGCGCTATAATCGGCGAGAGATTCATTCAGGTATACAAAAAAATGGACAAAATACAGCGCGAAGCCGCCCTGCAGTATCACCGTCAAACCCCCGCCGGTAAAATCTCGGTCAACGCCACCAAACCCATGCTGACGCAACGCGATCTGGCCCTGGCCTATTCGCCGGGCGTGGCCTCGGCGTGCGAACTCATCGTGGAGAACCCGGCCGAAGTGCGCAACATGACCGCACGCGGCAATCTGGTCGCCGTCATTACCAACGGCACCGCCGTGCTCGGTCTGGGCAATATCGGTCCGTTGGCGGCGAAGCCGGTGATGGAAGGCAAGGGCGTGCTGTTCAAGAAATTCGCCGGCATCGACGTGTTCGACCTGGAAATCGCCGAACGCGATCCGGACAAACTGGTGGACATCATCGCCTCACTGGAACCCACCTTCGGCGGCATCAACCTGGAAGACATCAAGGCCCCGGAATGCTTCTACATCGAAGCCAAGCTGCGCGAACGCATGCACATCCCGGTGTTCCATGACGACCAGCACGGCACCTCCATCATTGTCGGCGCAGCCCTGTTGAACGGACTCAAGGTCGTGGGCAAGAAGATCGGCGACATCAAGCTGGTCGCCAGCGGCGCCGGTGCCGCGGCCCTGGCCTGCCTGGACATGCTGGTCGGTCTCGGCGTGAAGATGGAGAACATCATCGTCACCGACATCAAGGGCGTGGTGTACAAAGGCCGTACCGAAGAAATGGACGACAACAAGGCACGCTATGCGGTGGCGACCTCCGCGCGCACCCTGGGCGAGGTCATCGCCGGGGCGGATGCCTTCCTCGGACTGTCCGCGGGCGGCGTGCTGAAGCCGGAAATGGTGAAGCTGATGGCCAACAAACCGTTGATCTTCGCCTTGGCCAACCCGACACCCGAGATCATGCCGGAACAGGTCAAGGCCGTGCGCTCGGACGCCATCATGGCCACCGGCCGTTCCGACTACCCGAACCAGGTCAACAACGCCCTGTGCTTCCCCTATATCTTTAGAGGGGCGTTGGACGTAGGTGCCTCCACCATCAATGAAGCCATGAAGAAAGCGGCGGTGTACGCCATTGCCGAACTGGCCGAGGCCGAACAGTCGGATGAAGTGGCGGCCGTCTATGGGGAAGAGAACCTGTCCTTCGGCCCCGAACACCTGATTCCCAAACCGTTCGACCCGCGCCTGATCACGCGCATCGCCCCGGCCGTGGCCCAGGCGGCCATGGACAGCGGCGTGGCGGAACGCCCCATCACCGACATGGAGGCCTACCGCGAACAACTGTCGCAGTTCATCTACCACTCCAACATGCTGATGAAGCCGGTATTCAGCCTGGCCAAGAAATACCCGAAACGTCTGGTCTATGCCGAGGGCGAAGACGAGCGCGTGCTGCATGCGGCCCAGATCGTGGTGGATGAAGGTCTGGCCTATCCCATCCTGGTCGGCCGTCCGGCCGTAATCGAGAAGCGCATCGCCAAGCTGGGCCTGCGTATCCGTGCGGGCGAACATTTCGAACTGGTGAATCCGGAGTCCGACAGCCGCTATCGCGAATATTGCGACGAATACCACCGCCTGATGGCACGCCACGGCGTGACACCGGATGCGGCCAAACGCGAGCTGCGCCGCCGCAACACCCTGATCGCGGCCATGCTGGTACGCATGGAGGCGGCGGATGCCATGCTGTGCGGCACCGTGTCGCAACCGTTGAGCCATCTGCGCTATATCAACGAAGTCATCGGCCAGCATCCGGGGGCGAACGTGTATGCCGCGATGAATATCCTGATGCTGCCCAAAAACACCGTGTTCATCTGCGATACGCATGTGAATCTGGAACCGACCGCCGAACAGATTGCCGCCATGACCTTGCTGGCGGCGGAAGAAGTCAGGCGCTTTGGTCTGACGCCCAAGGTCGCCTTGCTGTCGCATTCCAATTTCGGCAGCCACCGGGATGCCTCGGCGCTGAAGATGAGTCGTGCGCGCGAATTGCTGGAAGATCTGGCGCCGGAACTGGAAGTGGAAGGCGAAATGCACGGCGACTCGGCCTTGTCGGAAGCGATACGGCTGCAGGCATTGCCGGCGTCGCGGTTGAAAGGCGAGGCGAACCTGCTCATCATGCCGAACCTGGATGCGGCGAACATCTCGTACAACCTGCTCAAGATCACGGGCGGAGAAGGCATCACCATCGGTTCTATCCTGCTGGGCGCGAACAAATCGGTGCATATCCTGACGTCCACCGCAACGGTGCGACGCATCGTGAACATGAGTGCGCTGGCCGTCGCCGGTGTGAAAAAACATTAAGGGGAAGCAATGAACAAGCATGAAGTAGATCTGCTCAGCCAGGAAATCGAGATGTTGATGAACGAGCGCGCGCGCCTGCTCAAGGTGGTGGGTGCGGCGGCTGTGCTGGTGGCAAATATGGATGCCAAGAGCCTGCCCAACGGCGCGGTGGAAGCGGCGGAGATGTTGTCCGAAACGTTGAATGTGTTATCCGAGGAAACACTTAAAGATGCGCTGGAGGCGGTGCACGCGGAGCCGGATGAAGCTTAGTTGTTGATGCCAATGAGCCAGACTCCGCAAAAGATCGGACTCATACTCACCGGCGGCGGCGCCAGGGCGGCCTATCAGGTCGGCGTCCTCAAGGCCGTTGCCGAGTTTATGCCGCGCCGCGCCCGTTCTCCGTTCCAGATAATTTGCGGCACATCGGCTGGCGCGTTGAACGCGGTGACGCTGGCAGTGAATGCGCAGCAGTTCCGCAAGGGCGTGAAATACCTGCTCGGTATCTGGACCAATGCGCATGTAAGCGACATCTACCGTTCCGACGCGCTTGGCGTACTGAAGAACAGTAGCCGCTGGCTGGCCGGTCTGCTGTTGAGTCTGATCGGTATTAATCGCATGCGTCACATTTCCCTGCTGGACAATTCTCCGCTGGCCACTTTTCTGGAAGAGGCTCTGCCGTGCGACAAGATCCAGGAGAACATCGACGCGGGCATGTTGCACGCCTTGAGCATCACTGCTTCGGGGTACGGTTCGGGGCATTCGGTCACGTTCTATCAAGGGGTGCCGGGAATACTGCCGTGGAAACGTGCGCGAAGATTGGGAATGGAAACCAAGATCGGCATCGAACACCTGCTGGCTTCTTCCGCCATTCCATTCCTGTTTCCGGCGGTGCGCATCCATCGCGAGTACTTTGGCGACGGCTCCGTGCGACAGATCGCACCCATCAGCTCTGCGCTGCATCTGGGTGCAGACAAGGTGCTGTTGATGGGGGCTTGGCACGACGATGACGAAGAGGGGCGGCGCCACCGCATGGATACTTATCCCACTTTGGCGCAAATAGCAGGCCATGCCTTGGACAGTATTTTTCTGGACGGCCTCGAAGTCGACCTTGAGCGTCTGGAGCGCATGAACCAGACAGTCAGTCTCATTCCTGAGGAATTGCGGTCGGCCACCAAGATGCGCCATATCGACGTGTTGGTCATCACGCCCAGCCAGCCTTTGGAAAAGATCGCCGAACGGCACATTCAGCGCCTGCCGTGGACCATACGCCTGTTGTTGCGTTCGGCCGGCGTGATGCGACGCAGCGGTGCGAATCTGGTGAGCTACCTGCTGTTCGAGCGGCACTATTGCCTTGCGCTGATCGATCTGGGCTATCAGGATGCCTTGAAGCGGCGCGGGGAGATCATGAAATTTCTCGGCTATGAAGAGGCGGCTGCGCCTTGCGACGTGCCGCAATGAGCGCGGCGGATGCGCCAAACCGCTTGACCTTTGCCCTGTTGCGCAGACTGGCGGACGGCGAATTCCATTCCGGCGAAGTGCTGGCGCATCAATTCGGCGTGACGCGCGCGACGGTGAATAATGCTTTGCGCGATGTCGCAAGTTACGGCCTGACGCTGTACAGCGTGCGCGGCCGCGGTTATCGGCTGTCACGGCCGTGGCAGTGGCTGGATGCCGATCTGATCCGTGCAGAACTCGGATCGGCGCGCGATGCGTTGCACATCGAGATACTCGATTGCGCTGCTTCCAGCAACGCATTGCTGTTGCAGCGTGCCGCACAGGGTGCAGACAGCGGCAGCGTGCTGGCCGTGGAATGGCAGAGCGCGGGGCGCGGCCGTTTGGGCAGGGCATGGCATTCCGGCGTGGGCGATGCACTCACCTTTTCCCTGTTGTGGCGTTTCGACAGCGGCCTGGCCGCTTTGTCCGGCTTGAGTCTCGCGATCGGCGTTGCCATGATGCGCACACTGACCGAGCTCGGCGTGCCGGGTGCCGGCCTGAAGTGGCCGAACGATGTGTTATTGAACGGGGGCAAGCTCGCCGGGATATTGCTGGAAGCGCAGGGCGACATGCTCGGCCCCAGTGCGGTGGTGATCGGTATCGGCCTCAACCTGTCCGTGCCGGAAGCGTTGCGCGAGCGCATCGGCCAGGCGGTGAGCGACCTTGCCTCGCTGGATATGCCGCTGCCGGAACGCAATCGCGTGCTTGCGGTATCATTAAAAAATCTTGTGGCGGTGTTGCGCGAGTTTGCCGAACACGGCTTTGCGCCGTTGCGTGCGGAGTGGGAAACGCATCATGTGTTTCAGCAGCGACCGGTAAAACTGTCGCTGCCCGACGGATCACTGTGCGTCGGTACGGCATTGGGCGTGACGGATGAAGGCGCCTTGCGCCTGGCGACCGGGCAGGGCGAGCAGGTGTTTCACGCCGGAGAAGTCAGTTTGAGGAGTGCATAGATGTTGCTACTGGATATCGGGAACAGCCGCTGCAAATGGGCACTGGTACAAAACGGGGTATGGACACACCAGGGCGTGGCAGGCAACACCGAATGGGTGTCATTGCAGCTGGCGTTCGCTGGTTTGCCCCCGCCGTCGCGTGTTCTGGCCTCCAATGTGGCGGGCGAGGCGATGGCGCAGCGCTTGCGCACGGTCTGCGCCGGATGGAAATGTCCGATCGAGTTTATTACTGTGCATGCCGAGCAACGCGGCGTACGCAACGGATATCAGCACGCCGAACGCCTGGGCAGCGACCGCTGGGCGGCGCTCATCGCAGCATGGAGCATCGTGCGAGGCGCGTGTCTGGTGGTGAATTGCGGGACGGCAACGACGGTGGATGCTCTTTCGGATCAGGGCGAATTTTTGGGTGGACTCATCTTGCCGGGTGCGGGACTGATGCAGCAGAGCTTGGCGACCAACACTGCGCAGCTCATGGCGGAGAAGGGCGTGTTGCAGGATTTTCCGCGCAATACGGCAGACGCGATCCATAGCGGGATGTTGCGCGCCACGCAAGGAGCGATCCGGCATCAATTCGATTTGTTACAGGCAAGGTACGGCGCAGTGCGCTGTTTGTTGAGCGGCGGCGCGGCGGAGGTGGTTCAACCGCATCTCGACCTGCCATCGGAGCAGGTGGAAAACCTCGTGCTCAGGGGATTGCAGATCATTGGAGAGAACAAGGCATGACGAAGTGGATCGTGGGACTGTTGTTGCTGGCAAACCTGGCGTTGTTCAGCTGGATGCGTTGGGGGAATTTACTGACGGGGGATGCGGACGTAGCGACGACACAGGCGGAATTGCACCCGGAGATGATAAAGCTACTGGAAAATGTGCCCGCTTCATCTGTTGCTGCGGCATCCGGTATCGCACCGGGTTTGACGTTGACCTTGTCCCCCGTCTCTGCGCCCGTTGTCAGCACACCGGCGAATGCACACGTTCCCGCGCCGGTACATTTGGCGGCCTCTGCGCCAAGGCCGGCTTCTGCACCTGCCCCGGAGGTCGCAGCGACGGCACCGCCCAAGGCGCCAAACTGCGCCGAATGGGGCGAGTTTTCGGGAGATGACCTCACCCGTGCACAGCAAGCGCTGTCCATGATGAAACTGGGCGACAATCTGACGCAGCGGTCGGTGGAGCACAATCACGGCTACTGGGTGTATATCCCGCCAATGAAGAAGCGCGCGAATGTGGAAAAAAAGATCGCGCAGTTGAAAGAGCGGGGGATCAAGGATTACTTCGTGGTGCAAGAAAAAGGGAAGTGGCTGAACGCAATCTCGCTGGGCATATTCAGGACCCAAGACGCTGCCGAAAAATACATGGAAATGCTGCGCAGCAAGGACGTGCGCACGGCCAAACTGGGAGATCGCGTCAGCAAGCTTAAATATACGGTGTTCGTTATTAGCGACCTTGATTCGGGGACGGCGGACAAGCTCAATGCCCTGCAGAAGGAATTTCCCGAAAGTGAACTCAAGCTATCGGCATGCAATAATTGACAGGAGGGGGTGAAATCAGCAAAATGCCGCCCTTCCTTGAAGTACGCGGACTGCAACTTCCGTCAAAAGCGCAATAAACACGGTGATATAGCTCAGTTGGTTAGAGCACAGCACTCATAATGCTGGGGTCGGTGGTTCAAGTCCACCTATCACCACCAAATACCCTTCGCAGCATTTGCGTCAGATTGGCCGGCATCCAGGCCGAAATTCTTGCCTATACCTATTCTTCGCCCGAACGATTTAAACAAACCATGAACGAATTGAGCTACTGGCTGGTTAGATGCGGGAATCAATTGCTGACGACAGTTGGCGAGACCGGCGCGAATACGTTTCCCCGCGGTACTGCATCGGATTTTGGTTGTCCTGCGGATGCATTGCTAATCGGGAAATGGCGGGGTCTTTCGTGCTACGCGGTAGATTGCGAAATACTCCCGGAAAATATTCCCGGGGAACTGATGTCAGTACGCGGCCTGCTCAATCTGGTTGGCACAGAGGCAGTTTCCATCGCCGGGCGCGCGATCCAACTATTGGACTGGCGGAAAAATCACCGCTACTGCGGCCGGTGTGGCACGCTCACCCACATGAAAAGCGGTGAGTTTTCCATGTCATGCCCGGCATGCGGTCTGATCGTTTATCCCAGAATTTCCCCCGCGATCATGGTGCTGATCAGGCGCGGGGATGAGTTATTGCTGGCCCGCAGTCCGCGTTTCAAACCAGGCGTATTCAGTGCCCTTGCCGGCTTTGTTGAGGCCGGTGAAACCCTTGAGCAGTGCGTAAGGCGCGAAGTCTACGAAGAAGTGGGTATTGAAATCACCAATCTGCGCTATTTTAGAAGCCAACCGTGGCCGTTCCCGGATTCATTGATGATCGCGTTCTTCGCAGATTACGCTGGCGGAACGATCAGTCCCGACCCGGCAGAAATCGAAGCCGCGGACTGGTTCTCGCGCAGCGCATTGCCTGCATTGCCCGAGCCGGTGACACTTGCACGCCAGCTCATCGATGAGGCATGTCGCTAGGCAGGAATGAAAATGAGCGACGATTCAGGTGACCTGAAAACAAAAACTCCAGCACAGGCTGGAGTTTTTTGATTTGGTGCAGTGTGGTACCAGATTAGTGGCTTTTGTCCAAAAAAAGTTGCTTCAGCATCCATCCTGCATATATAAGCAAACCGACAGCGGAAACGGCTACGACGATATCTGCGACAAATGACATTTTTGGCTCCTCTCAAGAGAATTTGATTACACGCACAATAAAAGTGTGTATTCAAATCGTAGCACAGATCGTTTTTTCTTCACAAGAATTTTACACAAACAACAGCGGCCCGCGGGTTGACCCGCAGGCAAGGGAGACGAATGGTGGAGAAAAGAAGTGGGAAGTTATCGAAACCAACTTCCCACTATCTTTGGATTACTCAGCTTTCTTGAACAGCTGGATGGTGATCCAGACTGCAAAGCCAACTGCGAATACTGCGGTACCGATGGATGCTACGTCTGCAATGATAGACATACTCGAACTCCCCTATGCATCAGTTATTGAATGAACACTTATAATGGCTCTAATATTTTTATTGGGTACCTTAAAGCCTTGCTAATTATAAGAGTAATTTTGTAGGGCATTCCCACAAAATAACTAAGGCTTTAAATCTCAAGGTTAATGGTCCGGACGGCATGAACGTAAAGATTAATCAGGTATCAGGCGTGATTACGAAACTCTATATAAAGACCTATGGTTGCCAGATGAACGAGTACGACTCGGACAAAATGGCGGATGTGCTGCGTGCCTGCGGGGGTATGGAGCAGACCGACAAGCAGGAAGAGGCGGACATCATCTTGTTCAATACCTGTTCCATCCGCGAGAAAGCGGAAGAAAAGGTGTTCTCGGATCTGGGGCGCGCGCGCGAGTTGAAACTGAATAACCCGAATCTGCTGATCGGCGTGGGCGGCTGCGTTGGCAGCCAGGAGGGTGAGGCTATCGTGAAGCGTGCACCGTATGTCGATGTGGTGTTCGGTCCGCAGACGCTGCATCGCTTGCCGCAACTGATCGCGGCTAGGCGCGAAAGCGGCAGGCCGCAGGTGGATATCAGCTTCCCCGAGATCGAGAAGTTCGACCATGTGCCGACAGCACAGACAACTCACGGCTCGGCATTTGTCTCCATCATGGAGGGCTGCAGCAAGTACTGCACGTTCTGCGTGGTGCCCTACACGCGCGGCGAAGAGATGTCGCGCCCGTTCGCCGATGTGCTGCGCGAAGTGGAAAGCCTGACAGCACAGGGCGTGGGTGAGATCACTTTGCTTGGACAAAACGTGAACGCCTATCAGGGTGAAACGGAAGATGGCGACACAGTCGATTTCGCATTCTTGCTGCAGGCCGTTGCGGCGCTGTCGGGCGTGCAACGTCTGCGCTATTCCACCTCTCATCCGCGCGAAATGACGCAACGCCTGATCGATCTGTATGCGACTACGCCCAAGCTGGCCAACCATCTGCATCTGCCGGTGCAGTCCGGTTCGGATCGCATTCTGGCGGCGATGAAGCGCGGCTACACTGCGCTGGAATACAAATCCATCGTGCGCAAACTGCGCGCAGTGCGACCGGATATCTCGATCACTTCGGATTTCATCATCGGTTTCCCGGGTGAAACCGAGGCCGACTTCGAGGCGACCATGAAACTGGTCGAGGATGTCGGATTCGATGCCAGCTTCAGTTTCGTCTTCAGTCCGCGCCCGGGCACGCCGGCTGCTGAGCTGGTCGACGATACGCCATACGAAACCAAACTTGCGCGACTGCATCGCCTGCAAACCCGTGTCCACGAAATGGAGCAGCAGGTCAGCGCCGCGATGAGCGGCAGCGTGCAGCGCGTCCTGGTGGAAAATATTTCCCGCAAAAACGCGCAGGAACTGGCGGGGCGCACCGAAAACAACCGCACCGTGAATTTCGCCGGTTCGCCCGGTATGTTGGGGCGCTATGTGGAGGTGCGAATATTGCCGGGAACTGTGCATACGCTGCGCGGTGAACTGGTGCTGCAGCCATGAACGACGCAGTGAATCTTTCTTTCGAACCCGTGGACAACGCACGCCTCGCAAATCTGTGCGGTGCGTTTGATGAAAACCTGCGCCAGATAGAGACCGCGCTGGAAGTGAACATCTCACGCCGTGGCGAGCGCTTCACCATCACCGGGACGCAGGCCGAAATGGCGCGCGCGGTGATGGAACGGTTCTATCTGGAAGCCAAGCACGACATCACATTGGAGCGCCTGCAACTCGGTTTGATCGAAGTCATGAAGCCCGATCTGCCCGACGCGCTGAGTGAGTCCGTACCGTTGCTGATGACGCGCAAAGCCGAAGTGCGCGGCCGCACCGTGCGCCAGAACGAATATCTGCAAGCGATTCAGGAGCACGACATCACTTTCAGCGTCGGTCCGGCCGGCACCGGCAAGACCTATCTTGCCGTGGCTTCGGCGGTGGATGCGCTGCAGCGCGAGACGGTGAAACGTCTGGTGCTGGTGCGCCCGGCAGTGGAAGCGGGCGAACGCCTGGGATTCTTGCCCGGAGATATGGCGCAGAAAGTCGATCCGTATTTGCGGCCGCTGTACGACGCTCTGTACGACCTGATGGGTCTGGACAAGGTCGCCAAGGCATTCGAGCGCGGCATGATCGAAGTTGCGCCGCTCGCCTATATGCGCGGCCGTACGCTGAATCATTCCTTCATTATTCTGGACGAGGCACAAAACACCACGCCGGAACAGATGAAGATGTTTCTCACGCGCATCGGCTTCGGCAGCAAGGCCGTGATTACGGGAGACGTGACGCAGATCGATCTCGCGCGCGGACAGAAGAGCGGTCTCAACGACGCGCGTGTCGTGCTGAAGGATGTGCGCGGAATCGCCTTCCAGCATTTCCTGGCGGAAGACGTGGTGCGCCACCCGTTGGTGCAAAAGATCGTTTCCGCTTACGAAAAATACGAGCATTAGCCGTGAGCGCAGAACACAAACTTTCACTCTCGGTGCAATATGCCAGCAACGCAAAGAAGTTGCCGACGCGATCGCAGTTTCGGCGCTGGGTGAAAATCGCACTCGAACAGGATGTGCAGATGGCGTTGCGCATCGTAAACGAAGTCGAGGGGCGAACGCTGAACCTGAGTTACCGCGGCAAGGATTACGCGACGAACGTGTTGACCTTCGTCTACGACGACACTTCGCCGATCTATGCGGATGTGGTGATCTGCGCGCCGGTAGTGGCGCGCGAAGCCAAAGAGCAGGGAAAAGATCTGCTTGCGCATTATGCGCATCTGACCTTGCACGCAACCCTGCACCTGCAAGGTTATGATCATGAAAAAACGCGTGATGCAGAGAAGATGGAGGCGCGCGAGACTGCGTTGATGCTCAAATTAAGGTATCCTGCACCCTATCTTATTCACGAAGTTTAGTAATGGACGGTTCAGAAAGTATTCGCAAGCCCACCCTGTTGGAACGGCTCTCCACGATGTTATTGCGGGAGCCGGAAGATCGCGAGCAGTTGATCGAATTGTTACATAGCGCTTACGAACGCAACCTGCTGGATGCCGACGCACTTTCCATGATGGAAGGCGTGATCCAGGTCTCCGAGCGCCAAGTGCGCGAAATCATGATCCCGCGCGCGCAAATGGATGTCATCGACATCAGCCAACCGCCGGAAAAATTCATCCCCTACGTCATCGAAACCGCGCACTCGCGCTTTCCCGTCACCGACGGCGACAAAGACAACATCATCGGCATTCTGCTGGCGAAAGATCTGCTGCGTTATTACGCGGGAGAAGAATTCGACGTGCGCGACATGTTGCGTCCGGCGGTATTCGTACCCGAATCGAAACGCCTCAACATCCTGCTGCGTGACTTCCGCAGCAACCGCAACCACATCGCGCTGGTGGTGGATGAATACGGCGGCGTGTGCGGCATGGTTACTATCGAAGACGTGCTGGAACAGATCGTCGGCGACATCGCCGATGAATACGATTTCGACGAAGATGAAGACAACATCATCCGCCAGGATGATGCTCACTGGCGGGTAAAAGCAGACACTGAGATAGCCGACTTTAACGAAGCGATGGGCACTGACTTCAGCGATGATGACTACGACACCATCGGCGGTCTCGTACTCAAGGCGGCAGGTCAGTTGCCCAAGCGCAATGAACGCATCCAGATCGGCGAATGGCAATTTACCGTGTTGCGGGCGGACAGCAGAAGATTGCACTCGCTGCTGGTAGAACGGACACTGATCGCGGCAAGCGAACGGGAATAACTTCAACCAGTTCAGAAAATTGCTGTCACTGTTTCAGCGACATTGACTCGGTAACAGATCATCAGCTTGTCACTTTTCGGCGCTAAACTTTGCAACAGAGCTTGCTCGTATGGAGGTAACTCACGGAGAACCTGGAATGATTCTGAGAAAGTCCCTGGATATTCCCCTGATGTCGCTGGGTATGATGTCCGTTTTGACGGCGCAATTCTTATCTGCACTGGGCGACAATGCCATCCTGATTACGGCGATCGCCATCGTTAAGGCGCAGGGGCTACCCCATCTTATTCCGCAGTTGCAGGAATTCTTTGTCGTCCCCTTCATACTGCTTGCCCCGTTTGTCGGGCAATTCGCTGATGCTTTTCCCAAGGGGCGAGTGATGCTGGGCGCCAACCTGATAAAACTTTCCGGTGCGCTAGCCATGCTTTTCGGGCTCAACCCGCTGGTGGCCTACGGCCTGGTCGGTATCGGCGCGGCAATGTACTCTCCCGCAAAATACGGCATCCTCTCGCAGATGTTCGGGCCTGCTCGTTTAGTGCGGGCGAACGGCATGATGGAAGGTTCCACCATTGTTGCGATCCTGCTCGGCGTAGTGTTGGGTGGCTGGCTCACCGATTACTCCATGACATGGGCGTTCATCGGCGTGCTGGCAGCTTACAGCCTGGCTGCATTGGCCAACTTGTTCATCCCACGCTTACCGGCAGAACACGCGGGAGCGCACTTTCATCCGTGGCGACTGACACGGCAATTTGTGACAGCGCTGTCCGGGTTGTTCAAAGACCCGGATTCCCGTTTCAGCTTGCTGGGAACCAGCATGTTCTGGGGCAGCGGCACTACCCTGCGCTTGTTGTTGTTTGCGTGGGTACCGGCAGCATTGCTGATCACGGATAACCAGACTCCCGCCAACCTGATGGGCGCAGTTTCCGTGGGTATCGTGCTGGGTGCCTTTGGCGCGGGCCTGTGGGTGTCGCTAGCCAAGGTAAACCGCGCGCTGCTTGGTGGCTTGCTGCTAGGTCCCATCATCTTTGCGCTAGCCTTCGTCCACGAACTTACGACAGGGATCGCATTGATGATCGCGATTGGAACATGCGGTGGATTTTTCGTTGTCCCCCTAAATGCATTACTGCAAGAGCGTGGACACGAAACCATAGGCGCAGGCAATGCGCTGGCAGTGCAGAACTTCGCCGAGAATATTTCCATGCTGTTATTCGTGGGCGGATATAGCTGGGCGACTGCGCTAGGTGTTCCGGCAGCAACGTCCATGTTGGGATTCGGCTTGTTCTTGATGATATCTATCGGAGCACTGGCTCTTGGCTAGATTGCGCCGGCATAGATAAGGGCACAGCTTGCCTCGCGGGCAACAGACCAAGAGACGACCTGCCGTTGAGTCCCAAACCCAAAAAGGAATGGGTGGCAGTTCTATATTGCCTGCTGGAATTTCCGGTGATTGCTAAAACTTCTCGTCCTCGCCCAGATACCGCCACTGCCCCAGCGGCAAATCGCCGAGTTTCACCTTGCCGATGCGCACGCGTTTCAGCGCGGTGACTTTCAGTCCCACCAATTCACACATGCGGCGGATCTGGCGCTTCTTGCCTTCGTTGAGGGTGAAGCGCAACTGGTCGTCGTTCAGCCAGCTTACTTTTGCGGGTTTGAGTTTCTTGCCATCCAGCGTGAGGCCGTGATTTAGCAGGTTCAATCCGTTGCCGACCAATTGGCCTTGCACGCGCACCAGATATTCTTTTTCAATCGGTGAATCTTCACCGATGAGTTGCTTCGCAATGCGGCCGTCCTGCGTGAGCACCAGCAATCCGGTCGAGTCGATGTCGAGACGACCGGCTGGAGCAAGGCCGAGCATCTGGCTGCGGAAGAAGCGTTGCGGCGACTTGTCCTGTTCCCAACGCGTCGCGGCATCGAGCAGCACGATGGCGGGTTTGTGGCCTTCCTCGGCCTGCCCCGACACGTAGCCCACCGGCTTGTTCAGCAGGATGGTGACGCGTCCTTGCTGCTTGGCTTGAGCGGCTTTTTCCAGCGTGATCTTCTGCGTCGGCAATATCTTGGTGCCGAGTTCGCTGACGATCTCGCCGTCCACCTTGACCCAGCCCTTGGCGATGTAATCGTCCGCTTCGCGGCGCGAGCAGAGTCCTTGTTCGGACATTAATTTTGAGAGTCTGATTTTTTCCATGACTAACCTAGTGTGGGGAACAGGCCGCGAAGCCCGCCTGCGATAAATTCAACCGCGATGGCGGCAAGTAGCAAACCCATCATCCGCGTCACGATGTTGCTGCCGATTTTGCCCAGACGTTGCGAGACCCAGGGGGCGATGAGAAAAGTGAGCCAGACGATGAAGCTCAAAATGAGCCAGTACCAGCGCCATCATACCGTAGTGACCTGCGCTGTTGCCCTTGTGCGCGTCCAGGATCACCGTGCTGATCGCGCCGGGCCCGGCCAGCAGCGGCGTGGAGAGCGGCACGATGGCGACCGAAGAGGTGGCGTCAACGTCGCTGTCGTCCGGCGCGAGCTTGGGTTTGTCGCCGATGAGCATATTGATAGACATCAACAACAGCAGGATACCGCCCGCGGTACGGAAGGAATGGATGCTAATACCGAAGAAATTCAGTATCGCCTCGCCCAGCAGCAAAGCGGCGATCAGGATTCCGAACACCGACAGCGAGGCGATGCGTCCGACCCGCTCGCGTTTTTGCGCTGTCATGCCTGCGGTAAACGCGATGATGATGGGGATGATGCCGAACGGATCGATGATCGCGAACAGGCTGATGAAGATTTTGGTGTATTCGGTAAAGTCGAGCATGGCTTGAATCAGATGATGTGGTCGACCAGTTGCCCCACCGCCATGCGCAGACGGCGCGACAGGCTGACGGCAATGGCGCGGATGATCTGTGCGCCGATGCGCGGGTGTTCCTCCAGCAGTTGGTCCAGCGCTTCTTTCGAGAGCGTCAGCAGGATGGTGTCTTCCGTTGCCTGGCAGGTGGCGGAACGAAACTCGCCATCCAGCACCGCCATCTCGCCGAACGCGCGGCCGTGACCCAGTTTGACCATCTCCACCGGTTGCTCATGCTGATTGGCCTTGATCACGACAATATTGCCGGAATGCACGATGCACATGAAGTTGCCGATGTCGCCCTCTTCAAAGATGTTTTCGTCCTGGGCGACCTTGTTGATACTGAAATAGTGCGCAGCAGCGCTCAATTCCGTTGCAGGAAGATGGCTGAACAGATCGCTTTCGATCAGCATGGAGCTGATCTCTTCAAGCAGGGCGGAGTTGTTGGGCATGTTACGAGTCTGGGTTACGGTGACGTGCGGCGGAACTTACACCGTATAATCGGGCGAATCAACTTTATCGCGACCAACTGTGAAAAGACTCATCGCCTCGCCTTATTCAATAGCATTTCTCGCCGGAGCAAGCGCCGTATTCGGATTCGCACCCTACGGCATTTTCCCCTTACCCATATTGGCTCTCGCCGTCCTGTTCCGGTTATGGAGCCAGGCCGAACGTCCGGCGCAGGCGGCATGGCTGGGCTTCGCCTTTGGCATGGGTTTGTTCTGCACCGGCATCAGCTGGATATATGTTGCATTGCATGACTACGGCTACATGCATCCCATCCTGGCGGCCTTGGCCACTGCACTGTTCGCGGCGGTAAATGCCACCCTGCCGGCCGCGGCGGGGTATGCACAGGCGAAATTCCGGGCGACGTCGAATCTGCGCATCCTGTTGATCATGCCCGCGATCTGGACGCTGGCCGAATGGCTGCGCGGTCTGCTGTTCACGGGTTTTCCCTGGCTCTCGGTCGGCTATTCGCAAGTGCCGAACAGTCCGCTGGCGGGCTATGCACCCCTGCTCGGCGTATTTGGGGTATCGCTTATCGTGGCATTGAGCGCCGGGATTTTGCTTTTTGTGTGGAATGTACGCTGGAGCAGACCGGGCAAAATTGCACTGGCCGTGTTGCTGGCAATATGGGTGAGCGGTGCGGTATTGCGTAACGTCGAATGGACGCACCAGCAGGGTGAACCTATCAAGGTCAGCCTGCTTCAGGGCAACATCCCGCAAGACACCAAATTTTCGGATGAGGCGCTGGTTGGTACGCTGGAAACTTATCGGCGTCTGGCGCAAAGCAGCGATGCACGGCTTATCGTGATGCCCGAGACCGCGCTGCCGATATTGCGTCATAACGTCCCGGATACTTACCAGACCATCCTGCGCGACCATGCGCGCAAGAATGGCGGAGACATCCTCGTCGGCGCCTTCGAGAAAGAAGACGGCAATTATTACAACAGCGTGTATTCCCTCGGCAGCGCAGAAAGCCAGCACTACCGCAAAGACCACCTTGTTCCGTTCGGAGAATTCATTCCGCTGCGCTTCGCGCTCGGCTGGTTCATCAACGACGTGCTGAACATCCCGATGGGCGACCTGACCAGCGGCGGCGCAGCGCAAGCCCCGCTCAACGTCGCCGGGCAAAAAGTTGCGGTAAATATCTGCTACGAAGATGCCTTCGGCGAAGAGATCATTCACGCATTGCCGCAGGCCACGCTGCTGGTGAACGTCACCAACGACGCGTGGTACGGCGATTCAAACGCAGCGATGCAGCACAACCAACTGTCGCAGATGCGTGCACTGGAAACGGGACGCATGATGTTGCGGGCGACGAATACCGGGGTGACTTCTGTGATTGGTGTGGATGGGCGCATACAGGCTATGTTGCCGCAGCATGAGGAGGGGGTGTTGACGGCGGAGGTGAAGGGGTATGTGGGGAGGACGCCGTATGTGGTTTGGGGGAATTGGGGGATGCTGGTGTTGGTTGGGGTGATGTTGCTGGCTGCATGGTGGATGCGGCGTCAGATCATCCCCTCTCCCTCCGGGGGAGGGCTAGGGTGGGGGAAGCTCGTTGCATTTCCACTTCCTTTAAAACCAACACCGTCGGGGGTAGCCCGACAGCTAGTCACTTTCTTTTGCTTCGCCAAAAAGAAAGTAACCAAAGAAAAGGCGACCCCGGTTTGCCGCCCCTTCGGGGTTCCCTCGATATTTCGCCAACAAGCGGGGCTGCGCAACTCGCCCTGGCGGGGCACACAAACCGTGCCCCACTGCGGAGCTCAAACAGTGCTCGCCTAAACCTCCGCTTGTTGGCGAAATATCGAGGCGGCGCACAGGGGAAGGAAAAGCAAAGATCAAAACCGCATGGTGGCAGCAAGTTGCCCACCATAGTCAAAACAATTCGACTCCGGTACATTGCGCAATCTACGTTAGCTATTCACTCACATGTCCGTTAATCGCGCACTCTGGGAATCTTCTTTCTCCCGCTTCCATGCACCTCGCTGGCTGTGTCCTCGGTGTGGTCAAGGGCATATGGTGCTTAAGCCTGATTCTGTTTCCTATCTACCTTCGGGAGCGGGTTATGCACGTCTAGACGAAGACCCGGGAGACAGGGGAGGTGATCTTGAACTTCGATTCAGTGCTTTTTTGCAGTGCGACACAAGGTTTGCAATGAAACGGCATCAGTAGCTGGTGTTGGGCAAGAGAAGGAAGCAGATGATCTGAGTCGTCGGCAATTTTATGGAGTATTTTTTCCTAGGTTCGTTAGTCCTTCGCCACATCTATTCACAATACCTGCTTCTACTCCGGTAGCAGTTTCAAATCTCATAACTTCAGCATTTGTTCTTTCATGGGGGGATTATGAGGCCTGCGTAAATCGTATCCGAGTGTGCTTGGAATTGATTCTTGATGGACTTCGCGTAAAGCGATTCACGGTTAAGAAGGGGCGGAGGAATCGACTTTCCTTGCATGCCAGAATTGATCTTGCGCAATTCAAGGAGCCATCTACTAAGCCATTTCTTATGGCTTCAACATCTCGGAAATGCTGGAAATTATAGCGTGGTCTCACTCGGGAGGACGCTTTGATGCCTGGACTTGTACTTTTGTCCCACTAATTACTGCAGAAATGAATGTCGTTGCTGAGCTATCAATAACAATTTTGCGCCCGGAATCTCCAGGTAGTTTGATTACGCAAGGAGGCGATATTGATAACCGGCTCAAAACACTATTTGACGCATTGACAATGCCATACCAAATTAATGCGTTGCCTAATACTGCAATGCCAACTTTAGATGAATCTCCTCATTTTTATTGCTTGCTTGAAGACGACAATTTAGTAACCGCTGTCTCAGTTCGAACTGAGCAATTGTTGGAACCCAACGTTGATCCGTCATTACGTTGAAGTATCAATATCAAGTTAAACCGAGTCGATCATGCGAGGCACGAATGGGAAGATCCAATCAAGGATGATTAACGACGAAATAGCTAGGTAGCGTGGGCACGAAGTGCCCACGCTGTGGTTTTGATTTTCGCTTTTCCTTCCCCTGTGCGCCGCCGAGTAGCGCAGGCTGGTCAGGGAATTCTGACGAATATGTTTGAGCAGGTGGACGCGTAGCGGATCGTGCGAGTTTATGAGGAAGCCTGACCAGTCGAGCAACGCAGGGAACTGCGAAGCAGCGGCGCACCGGGGTCGCCTTCTTTTTGGTTACTTTTTCTTTGGCGAAGCAAGAAAAAGTGACTAGCTGTCGGGCTACCCCCGACGGGGTTGGGTTTGAATTATAAAACCAGCGGGCTTCGCCCATTCAGGCTTCCCACCCTAGCCCTCCCCGGGGGAGAGGGGACGAGCTCAGGACGAACGGATATCAGGTACTCACAAATGAAACCAAAGAACAACAACACCTGGATCTGCTACCTCCTCCAATGCTCCGACCAAACCCTCTACTGCGGCATCACAAACGACCTGACAAAACGCCTCGCCGCGCATAACGCCGGCGAAGGCGCCAAATACACCCGCGGCCGTACCCCGGTAAAACTGAAATATTCCGAACCCTGCGCCGACAAATCCTCCGCGTTAAAGCGCGAGCGGGAGATCAAGGCCTTGCCGCGCGCTGACAAGCTTGCGCTGTTTTGTTGATGCCCAGTTTTTATCTGCGTCCTAAATAAACACCGCGAGCCGACAAGGTTGCCAACTCTGTTGCGTAAAAGCCACACCATATCGTTTTTTCTTCAACTTTGCGGTCAGGTCTGAAAGAATCAGACATCCATTGCAACTAACAGGATGGGACTAGACTCACTATCAGGGGAGGTTCCGGGCAATTTTCTTTTCCGTCGGAAAAGGGCAAACTGGTTCGGTGCTTCCTTGGTTATTTCAAACAATAAGGAGTTCGCATGAAAAACAATTTGGTGGTTTCCGTCGCTCTGGCGGGTGCATTGCTGGCGGCAGCGTCGGCGCACGCAGAAGTTCGGCACGTGGCCAATACGAACGAAGTGGTGGGTACGGTCGATGTGAGCAATTCCACGATCGGCGCATCGGTTGGGCACTGGTTTAGCGATAACATCGGCGCATCGATCGGCTTGAGCAACGGCAACAACTTCACCACAATCGATGTTCGTGGCACTTATCTGATCGACAAGCCGTTCAACATCGCCCACTCTCCGGCGCTTCCTTACGTTGGCGCCGGCTTTATTTCCATTAGTGGCCCAACCTATTCTTTTGGTGGCGCGAGCTCACAAAGCAAGGGCACCGGTTTGGAAATATTCGGCGGTGTGCAATGGCAGACACCGTGGGTGAAGAACCTGCTGTTCCGTGGTGAAGCACGGCTTTCGACGGTCACGGTCGACACCACGGTTAATTTCGGTGGGGTCGGACGCCGATTCGATGCAGGCTACAACACCCTGAGCGCACTAGCTTCTGCGGTATATCAGTTCTAAACAGGCAGCGGCAGGCGGTTCCTTGTGAGTGAGGAACCGCTTGTTTGTTGCGGTGCATGAATGCCGGGGCCACCCCGGCTATTTTTTTCCGGTAACATTGGTTTACCACGAACCCTGCGCCGACAAATCCTCTGTGTTGAGGCGCGAAATGCAGATCAAGCGGATGTCCCTAACTTGAAAACTGAAGTAATGCGGGCGCGGTGCAAGGTCATATGCTAATAACCATTTGGCACGAGTTACCGATTAATTCTTGAATGAAGCGGTTGTACAATGCCGGACATCATCCGTTCTTGTGGTTGATGGGTTTTACAGGGGAGCATCGCCATGCAACCAAAGCGAACACTATATATATCGTCGGAGTTAAGCGTAGTCCTGAGCCTGTTTGTCGTACTGGCATTTGCCGGGTGCGGCGGTGGAGGATCGCCAAACAGTACTACACTCTCGCAGATTGGCGGCGGACTGCAAGGCACCGCGCTAATGCTGACTACTGCCGTTAGCACGATTGCGGGCTCGGGCGCGCCCGGCGCTGCCGACAATTCCGTTGGCACTTTGGCAACATTTAGGGCGCCCGATGGGATTACCTCGGACGGCTTGAGCCTGTATGTGGCAGACGTCAATAACCACAAGATTCGCAAGATCGTCATCGCCAGCGGCCAAGTGAGTACCTTGGCGGGATCGGGCGTGCCGGGTTCCGCAGACAACACCACCGGCACATTGGCAACGTTCAATTTTCCGCGGGGCGTCACTACCGATGGCAGGAATTTATATGTTGCCGATACCAGCAATAATATGATTCGCCAAATCGTGATTACCAGCGGGGCGGTGTCCACTTTGGCGGGGAACACTACGCCCGGTAACGCAGATTCCATTGGCACGTTGGCATCATTCAACGCACCTTACGGCATCACCACCGACGGCACAAACTTGTATGTGGCGGATTATGGCAACAACAAGATCCGCAAGATCCTGATCTCAACTGGCGCAGTGACTACCCTGGCTGGAACAGGTGCAGCGGGAGCCGCGGACACTGCCACCGGTATCCCGGCAACGTTTCAACATCCTTATGGCATTACCACTGACGGCATAAACGCGTACGTGACCGATTATGGCAACAACAAGATCCGCAAGATCGTCATAGCGAGCGGAGCAGTCACCACCCTGGCCGGATCGGGTTTGGCTGGAGCGGATGATAATGTCACCGGCACGTTGGCAACATTCAGAGGCCCCGACGGTATTACCACCGACGGCTTTAACCTGTACGTGGCGGATACCGGCAATAACACGATCCGCAAGATCGTGCTTGCCACCGGCGCGGTGACTACCCTGGCGGGATCGGCTCTTGCTGCCGGGGGAGCCGTGGACAATAGCATGGGCACGTCGGCGACGTTCAATGGGCCCAGTGGCATTACCACCGACGGCAAATCCCTGTATGTGACGGATTCGAACAACAATAAGGTCCGCAGGATTCAGTAGTCGATATTCCGGGCATTGCGAATCAATCACCCGCCAGCTGCGGGCGACGTTAATTGGCAGGATGAATTAATGTTCCGGCCCGCACCATTGGGATATTGCGGCGTGACGTAACCCGCGGGAACCCGTAAAATGCGGCCTTTCGCAAATACCGGTGGTCAATTAGTACATGCGCACTTTTGGTTCCGACATAACGCCCGCAAGCGGGCATGAGTCTTCGCCGAAACTTGGTTCAAAGCCAAGTTTTCAGCAAGTCATCCTGACACTGCAGCAATTCTGGGACAAGCAGGGCTGCGCGCTGCTGCAACCCTACGATATCGAAGTCGGCGCAGGTACGTTCCATACCGCCACTTTTTTGCGCGCGATCGGCCCCGAGCCTTGGCGCGCCGCCTATGTGCAGCCTTCGCGCCGCCCGAAAGACGGGCGCTACGGCGAGAATCCCAACCGCCTGCAGCATTACTACCAGTATCAGGTGGTGCTGAAACCTTCCCCCGACAATATCCAGGAACTCTATCTCGACAGCCTGCGCGCACTGGGCATCGACACCGGCGAGCACGATATCCGCTTCGTCGAGGACGATTGGGAGTCGCCGACGCTGGGCGCTTGGGGCTTGGGCTGGGAAGTGTGGCTGGACGGCATGGAAGTGACGCAGTTCACCTATTTCCAGGAAGTCGGTTCGCTTGTCTGCAAGCCGGTGCTGGGCGAGATCACCTACGGACTGGAGCGTCTGGCCATGTATCTGCAGGGCGTGGAAAACGTGTTCGACCTGGTATGGGCAAAGAACGGCAATACGGTCGTCACCTATGGCGATGTGTACCACCAGAACGAGGTGGAGCAATCCAAATACAACTTCGAGCATTCCAACGTCGAGATGCTGTTCCGTCACTTCAACGAGTACGAGAGCGAGGCCAAGCGCCTGATGGATGCCGGTCTGCCGCTGCCCGGTTTCGAGATGGTGATGAAATGTTCGCATACCTTCAACCTGCTGGATGCGCGCGGTGCGATTTCGGTGACCGAGCGCGCAGCTTATATCGGCAAAGTGCGCGCCTTGGCACGCCAGGTTGCACAGGCATACTACGATTCGCGCGAAGCATTGGGTTTCCCGATGGCCAAAGTCGGGGGTAAGCAATGAAAGCGACATTACTGATAGAGCTGCTCACAGAAGAGCTGCCACCCAAGGCGCTGGAAAAACTCTCCACCACCTTCGCGAATGAAGTGTTGGCTGCGCTGAAAGACCAGGCATTGCTGAGCGAGAACAGCGTATGCACTCCCTATGCGACACCGCGCCGTCTGGCACTGAGTATCACCGAAGTCGAGCAGCAGCAGCCGGACCGCATCATCGAACGCAAAGGCCCGGCCATCGCGTCAGGCCTGGATGCAGAAGGCAAGCCGACCAAAGCGCTGGAAGGTTTCATGCGCTCGGCCGGTGTCACGTTCCCGCAGTTGAAGAGCGTTGCCGACGGCAAGACGGAATACTTTGTCGCGCGCATCGAACAGAAGGGCAAGTCGCTGGACGAATACCTGCAGGACGTCGTGATCCAGGCCCTGAAGAAACTCCCCGTGCCGAAGCTGATGCGCTGGGGCGATTCGGAGCACCAGTTCGTGCGTCCGGTACACGGGCTGACCATCCTGCACGGCAAGCGCGTGGTGATGGCAGAAGTGCTGGGGCTGACCAGCGGCAATGTCACCAGCGGCCATCGCTTCATGTGCAGCGAGCCGGTCACGATCAGTCAGGCAGATGATTATGAAGCGACCCTGGCACGCGACGGGCGTGTGATCGCGAGCTTCGCACAGCGCCGCGAAAGCATCGTGGCGCGTCTGGACGATCTGTCGCAGGAGAATCATGCGATCTGGGTAGGGCACGCCAACTTCGATCTGGATAAACTGCTATCCATGTCCAACGAAGAACGCAGCGTGTTGAGCACTTTGCTGGACGAGGTGACCGGACTGGTCGAATGGCCGGAGGTGTATGTCGGAGAGTTCGAGAAAGAATACCTCGATGTGCCGCAGGAATGCCTGATTCTCACCATGCAGCAGAACCAGAAATATTTCCCGCTGCTGGACGCGAACACCGGCAAGCTGCTGAACAAATTCCTGATCGTTTCCAACATGCAGGTGACCGATCCGCACCACATCATCGAGGGCAACCAGCGCGTGGTGCGTCCGCGTCTGTCGGATGCGCGTTTCTTCTTCAATCAGGACCGCAAGCAGAAGCTGGAATCTCGCGTCGAGAAGCTGGGCAAAGTCGTTTATCACAACAAGCTGGGTTCGCAGTTGCAGCGCGTCGAGCGCATCACGACCCTGGCCGGAACGATTGCCCGTTTGCTGCAGGCGGATAAAGCCAATGCGGAGCTGGCGGCACGTTTGTGCAAGGCCGACCTGATTACCGACATGGTCGGCGAGTTCCCGGAACTGCAGGGCATCATCGGGCGCTACTATGCTTTCCACGACGGCGAAGAGCTGGAAGTGGCGAACGCCATCGAGGCGCATTACCACCCGCGCTTTGCCGGAGATTCCCTGCCCATGGGAGCGGTGGCGTGCTCGGTGGCGCTGGCGGATAAGCTGGAGACCATCATCGGCATTTACGGCATCGGTCAGGTTCCCACCGGCGACAAGGACCCGTTCGGTTTGCGGCGTCAGGCGCTGGGGATCTTGCGTATCTTGATCGAGACGCCGCTGGATCTGCCGTTGCCTGCGTTGCTCAACGCAACCGCGGAGAACTTCCCCAAGGGGATGCTGAGCGCGACGGTGGCGGCCGACGTGGAAGCTTTCATGCTGGACCGCTTGCGCGGCTACCTGCGCGAGCGCAGTTTCGATGTGTCGCATATCGAGGCAGTGCTGGCGGTGTTGAACGGTCGTCTGCACGAAGTGCTGCCGCGCCTGCAGGCCGTTCGCGGCTTCGCAACGTTGGCAGTGGCGAAGGACCTGGCGGCCGCGAACAAGCGCGTGCAGAACATCATGCGCAAGAATCACGAGGAACTCGGTGCGGCGATGGCGAATGCGGTATTCGACGCCAAATCGATGACGGACGAAGCCGAACGCAATCTGCACCAGGCAATGCTGGACATCGCGCCGTTCGCGCAGGGGTATTTCGCGCGCGGCGAATACGGGCAGAATCTGAAGACGCTGGTGACGCTCAAGTCGTTCATCGACGATTTCTTCGACCAGGTGATGGTCATGGCGGAAGACAAGAAGCTGCGCATCAATCGTGCACTGCTGCTCAAACAACTCGGCGACCTGATGAATCAGGTGGCTGATATCTCGAAACTGGCAGCATGAGTAAACTCATCATTCTCGACCGCGACGGCGTCATCAATTTCGATTCCGATCAATTCATCAAGAATCCGGATGAATGGAAGCCCATCCCCGGCAGTCTGGAAGCCATCGCGCGCCTGAGTCAGGCCGATTATCGCGTGGTGGTGGCGACCAACCAGTCCGGCATCGGGCGCGGCCTGTTCGATATGCCCACGTTGAATGCGATCCACGACAAGATGCACAAGGCGTGTTCGCAGCTGGGTGGACGCATCGATGCGGTGTTCTTCTGCCCGCATACGAATGATGCGAACTGCGGTTGCCGTAAACCCAAGAGCGGCATGCTGGAGGAAGTCGCCATGCGTTACGGCGTCAGCATGAAAGGCGTACCTGCAGTGGGCGATTCGCTGCGCGATCTGGAAGCGGCGGCGCGTCTGGAAGCGCAGCCCATACTTGTAGCTGACCGGCAAGGGGCACAAGACGCAGGCCAAAGGCGGCATGCCCGAGAATACCTTGATCTATCCCGATCTGGCCGCGGTGGTGGCGACACTGGTATGACGTTCATTCGTTCGTTGGTCTTCTTCCTGGTGCAAGTGGTGTGGACGCCCGTCTACGCATCGATGTTCTTCCTCAGCTTCCCGTTCAAACCGCACACGCGCTATCGCATCGCCACCGGCCTGGCCTACAGCACGATATGGCTGTTGCGTGTGATCTGCGGTATCCGCATGGAAGTGCGCGGTGCGGACAACATCCCGAAAGCACCTTGTGTCGTGATGTGCAAACACCAGTCGGCCTGGGAAACCTTTGCTTTGCAGACGGTATTCCCCGACCAGGTGTGGGTGCTCAAGCGCGAATTGTTATGGTTGCCGTTCTTCGGTTGGGGATTGGCACTGACCAGCCCAATTGCCATCGACCGCAGTAAAGGCAAGCAGGCGATGCGGCAGTTGCTGGAACAGGGCAAAGACAGGCTGGAGAGCGGTTTTTGCGTGGTCATCTTCCCGGAAGGTACGCGCATGCCGTATGGAGTGCGCGGCAAATACAAGGTCGGCGGCGCGCTGCTGGGTGAGAGCTCAGGCGCGCCGGTGGTGCCGGTGGCGCACAATGCGGGCAAATTCTGGGGGCGCAAATCCTTCCTGAAATACCCCGGCACCATCGTCATGAGTATCGGCCAGCCCATCGATCCCAAAGGCCTCAAGGCGGAAGAGATCAACCGCCGCGTGGAGGATTGGATCGAGGCTGAAATGATCAGGCTCGACTGATGTTCAAAGCCTTACTTCGAAAAGGCACACCGCCTGTCGTCGAGCAACGCAACATCCACCTTTCCGGTAAAGAGATCAGTTACACCCTCAAACGCAGCGGCTATCGCCGCAGCATCAGCCTTCGTATCGATGACCGCGGCCTGACGGTCAACGCGCCACTGCGCGCCTCCGAAAAATGGCTGCACAGCGTGCTGCACGACAAAGCCGACTGGGTCCTGAAACAACTGGACGGCTGGCAGGCGAAAAAGCCGCCGCCGATATTCTGGGCCGAAGGTGCGCGTATCCCATTTCGCGGTGAAGAATTCGTTTTAACGCTGACGCCCAAGCAGCGCGGCGCAGCAGCGCAACTGCATGGCGAGGTATTGCACGTACCCGCCGGCCTGGAGGCGGAAGCAGCACAGATCGAAAAGGCGGTAACGCAGTGGTACCGGGATGAAGCCTTGCGCGTGTTTATAGAGTGTGTGGAGCATTTTGCACCGTTGCTGCAGGTGTCGCCGCGCGAGGTCAAACTGTCCGCGGCGCGCACCCAATGGGGAAGTTGCACGGTGCAGGGCGTGGTGCGGCTGAACTGGCAGCTGGTGAAGATGCCGCTGCACCTGATCGACTACGTGGTGGTGCATGAGTTGGCGCATCTGCTCGAAATGAACCATTCTCCCGCTTTCTGGCGCGTGGTTGAAAGCGCGTGTCCAGACTACAAGCAGTGTCGTGCGGAATTGCGCAGCTACGGCGTGGCGGAGTAGGCAGGGCTGTATCTGCTGCCTGCGGCAATATGCCGCATTCCCAATTGCCGCAAATGACTTTAGAGTCCGTCTCGCCAGGTGGAGAGGGTGCGATTCACAGTAGTCTCCTCCCCCAGATAGCTGACGTGTCGAAGTATTCAATCCTTTCCGCCTGGCACTTCCCCTGCAACCAATATCGGCGTGGCCGGCCTAGAAATCCAGATGTTTTCCGGTTCCACGTTGCACCAGCTCGCTTAACTTGGTGAAGAGCTCGCTACCGTCGCGCTGGCTCAACCATGTTTCGTTGTCCAGTGCGTAGTGGAATCCGCCGGTTTTGGCGGCGAGCCATATCTCCCGGTTGGGCACATGGCGATTGACGATGAGCTTGCTGCCGTCGGCAAATTCCATTTCCATTACGGTGCCATTGCTGTCGTAATCGATATCCGTATCGCTGTCGTCGATCGCCTGCTCGATGCGCTGGAAGACGGCGTCGGCCAGTTCGTTGAATTCGCTCTCTGTCATTTGGGTATCCCTTGTCGTCCCTGATTAACGCCGTCCGATCAGCATGGTGCTGTCGTTTTGGCTCACCTGAAAATTACGCAGCACATTGGCACCGAGCAGATTGGCTTCCAGATTGGGCATCACTGCCACCGTGATGTTCTCCAATACGAAATTGCCCAGTGTCATGTGCGGCAGCAGCGCGATACATCCTGTGGTTGAGCCGTTTGCGGTCTGGAACTGCATTTCCTTGCAGTTGCGGATACCGGCCTGGCGCGCGAGATCGCTGGAGATCGAAGTGACCGACGCGCCGGTATCGACGATGAAGGTAACCGGTATGCTTTCTATGGTGCCGGGCAGATAGAAGTGTCCGTTGGCCTGGCGTTGCACTTCCATGCTGCCGTCGCCGGTGAACGTCGGCGGTGGCGGGGGCGTCTCGGGGCTGGTCGTTTTGACGAACAGCTGCAGATCTTCCATGCCCGCACCGGAGGACTGCACGGCCAGTTGTACCGGCTTGTCCGTCTGCACGACTAGCGGCTTGTCGAACTTGAGCAGGTGTCCCTCCGAAAACCCGCTGCGCGGATTGCACCATGTATTGCCGACACTGAACATCATGTCGTATTGCCCCTGGGGCAGGTGCACGGTGGTGCTCTGTCTTGCGTGAACCAACACCGACAATGAGGGGATCGCCGTATTGGGGGCGGACAGGATCAGCAGTACCGGATAGGGATGATCGTTTTTCAGGGTGAATTCAGGATCGCCCGGATTGTTGGCGCGAGTGACGCTTTCGGGAAAAACGCTGACACTGCCGTTGGCAGGCAAAGGACCCGTGCATGGATAATGCAGTTTGTTGAGAGACAGCGTTTGCGCCGGGGCGCTTGCTCTTTCATCACCGGGGTTATGGGAGCGGTTCAACGATTGTGCCGCCCAGAAACCGGTTACGACTGCCAGCAGTACGATGAGTACGTTTCTCAGTCTGTGGCTTTCCCCGGCTTCCGCATAGATGACGGGAGCCGGGCGGATAGCTGGTTGCGGCTGCGGGCCGGGTGGACGCTGCGTTGAGCGGATTGCTGGCGATTGTCAGTTCAATGCTCTCGCTCAGTCTGGCGAAGAGTTCGCTTTGGTCATGTGCGCGCCAGGTGCCGTGGCGATGGATGAATTCGATACCGCCGGAACGCGCGGCCAGCCACACATTGTTGGTTCTGGCGTCGAGGTTGACGAGAATACGCTGGCCGTCCGCGAATTCGAGGCGCAGTGCATTGCCGTCCAGGTTGCGGCGGATGTCCACGCCGCGCTCGTCTACCATCTGCTGAATACGGGCAAACAGCGCGCTGCTCGGTTCGTTGCCGGGGCTTTCCGTCATATAATCGCGCCCGCTCTGATTACAAACATTGTGAAAGATAAAGTCATGCGTACCCTTGGCATTATGTTGCTGTTGACCCTCATCTTGCAAGGCTGCGGACGCAAAGGTCCCTTGTTCCTTCCGGCTGCGCCGACAGCAACGCCGACACCCACTCCCGCACAACCTTCCACCGACAAATCCGAAAGCAAGAAGTGACCATGAACGAATATTTCCACTACCGGCAAGACCGGCTTTTTGTCGAAAACGTTGCGCTTGACGACATTGCCCAACGCTTCGGCACGCCATGCTACGTCTATTCGCGCGCCGCTCTGACCGACGGTTACCGCCAGTTCGCCGCAGCGTTCAAGAACCGTGAACATCTCATCTGTTACGCGGTGAAGGCCAATTCGAATCTTGCCATCCTCAATCTGTTTGCGCGTCTGGGTGCCGGCTTCGATATCGTTTCGGGCGGCGAACTGGAGCGCGTGTTGGCAGCCGGAGGTGCGGCGAACAAAGTGGTGTTTTCCGGCGTGGGCAAGAGCGAGGCGGAAATGCGCCAGGCATTGGATGCCGAAATTCTTTGCTTCAATGTCGAATCTTCGTCAGAACTGGATCGGCTAAACGAGGTTGCGGGCAGTATGGGCAAGATCGCACCGATCAGTTTGCGCGTGAATCCCGATGTGGATGCCAAGACCCATCCTTATATCTCCACCGGGCTCAAGCAGAACAAGTTCGGCGTGGCCTACACCGAGGCGCTGGAGCTGTACCGTAAAGCGGCATCCATGCCGCACCTGCACATCACCGGCATGGATTGCCACATCGGTTCGCAGCTCACCGAGACCAGTCCGTTCATCGCGGCGGCGGAAAAAGTACTGGCGCTGGTGGACCAACTGGCAGCCTCCGGCATCGTTTTGGAGCATCTGGACCTGGGCGGCGGCCTTGGCATCCGTTACGACGACGAGACGCCGCCGTCCATCGCCGCATACGCGCAAGCCTTGCTGGGCGCGCTGCAAGGGCGTTCCGAAAAGCTCATCGTGGAGCCGGGTCGGGTGCTGGTTGGCAATGCCGGGGTGCTGCTGACGCGCATCGAATATCTCAAGCACGGGGAAGAAAAGAACTTTGCCATCGTCGATGCGGCGATGAACGACCTCATGCGTCCGGCACTTTATGATGCTTACCACGCCATCCTGCCATTGCAAAAACGGGCGGTCGCGACACAACAATACGAGGTGGTCGGACCCATCTGCGAGACCGGGGATTTTTTCGGTCATGCCCGCGAGATGGCCGTGGATAAAGGCGATGCGCTTGCCGTGATGTCGGCCGGAGCGTACGGAATGAGCATGAGTTCCAACTACAATACCCGTCCGCGGGCGGCCGAAGTGATGGTGGACGGAGCGGAAGTTCATCTGGTCAGAGAGCGCGAAACAGTGCGCCAGCTCTACGCTTCAGAGAAAATCGTCGCGTGAAATTATTTCGCGAAATATGCATAAAAGTGTTGCGCATTTTTTTTAATCGCGCATAGAATGCGGTCACCGCGCGTGTTGGGAGATTTCAAGCTGTAGAAAGACGCATCGGGAGTGCAGTTGGTGCACGAAAAATTCAACTGGTTAGTCCATCAATTTTTATAAGGAATGAAAATGGCTGCAACAACCAAAGCAAAAAGCACCACCAAGAAGGCTGCCGCAAAGAAGCCAGCAGTAAAGAAAGTCGCCGCAGCGAAGAAGCCTGTCGCCAAGAAAGCCGCCGCAAAGAAGCCAGCCGCTAAAAAAGTAGCCGCCAAGAAACCGGCAGCGAAAAAAGTGGCAGCAAAGAAACCAGCCGCTAAAAAAGTAGCCGCCAAGAAACCGGCAGCGAAAAAAGTGGTAGCAAAGAAACCAGCCGCTAAAAAAGTAGCCGCCAAGAAACCGGCAGCGAAAAAAGTGGCAGCAAAGAAACCAGCCGCTAAAAAAGTAGCCGCCAAGAAACCGGCAGCGAAAAAAGCAGCAGCGAAAAAACCTGCCAAGAAGGCCGTAGCGAAGAAATCCGCTCCTGCTGCAGGAAAAGGCATCCTCGGCGCCTAAGCTTCGTAGATTGGGGCGGGCGCCGGGTCGTTGCGTTTCGCCCTTTCTGCGAACTCCGACATATCGGAGAGCAGTGTTTTGATCTAACGTTTGTTGAGCACCTTCAGCGAACCGTACTCGCTTTCCCTTGAATTTACGCCTGCCATGGAAGCGGCGTGTATCCGCTATTCTCTCGTTTCTACTCAAACGGTTTAGAGGTCCTGGCAGTTGAGCCCGCACGTTAGCCGGGCATTGATTGGCTGGTTGGGGACGTTGTGGTGATCCGGCTTAATCCGGCAGGGCTACAACCTGTTTCGCCTCGGCGTATAAAAACTCCATATCGTCCTCGTCGATCTGCAGCGCTTCCAGACAAGCGTCGCCGAACTTGTGCCATTCCTGCGTCATGTCCAGGCCCAGTTGTTGTTGCGAGAAATGCTCGGCGAAATGAACGGTGGCGATGAATAACCGGTTGGTCTTCGATAAAGTCGAATCCGGAGCCAATGCAGTCAGGCTGTGGTGATGGCGAATGGACAGGCACATATCTTCATCCAGCCACCAGCTTTGAGCCAGAATACTTCCGACTTCGGCATGGTTGGTTTTTAGCAGCGCATCTTCTGAAGCGGTAAATTCATTTTGCCTGTCACTGTTTGCCTGTCCCAATACGTCCTTGTAATTCGGGAAACGTGCCATTAATACCGGAATGCCGCAATCGTGGAACAGCCCGAATGTATAGGCATCGTCTGCGTTGAAGCCGTGAATATCGAGCTTGTGCGCCAACCATGCACAAAGGCGCGCCTTGCGCGCAGAGGCATCCCAGAAACGTGTCAGGTTGGGAGTGTTGGGAAAGATATTGCGCAGGATGATGCCGGCGATCGTATGACTGGCAGCCCTGAGGCCGAGTACCGTCAATGCGTCGTGCACGGAACGCGCCCGTTGCGGGCGGACAAAATACGGCGAATTGGTGGTTTTGATGAGTCCCGCTGCAAGGGCGACATCGGCGCTTATCATATTGCTCAGGCGATGGTAGTCCGGCTCTTCCTTATGCATTTCAGCCATGATGCGGTTGAGGATATCCGGACAAGGCGGGATACCGATATCCAGCAGCGCGCGCTCAAGCAATGGGTCGTGTTTTTCGAACTGCGTGAATTGGCTATCGGTCATTTCCGTGTCGGGTGCGTGATAACATTGCGCGGGCGATAAATTAAGTCGGGTAATTCACAAGTTTGGAAAATAGCACACGTCTTGTTTCGCTGGCTATGGATTTTCAGCATCGTAAGCGAATTCTGTCCGGCATGTGCAAGATCATTCCGCTTTAAGGCGGACAGGCATAATGAATGTCCGGTAGCGTCCGGACGGGAGAGATTCGCTTCGATGAAGAAATTCGAGACGTTCGATTCGGTTGTATCCGAAGCGCAACGCGATCACAGATACAAGTTGAAATTTCTGACCAGCGTGCTTCTGCTCGATGGCCTCGTCGCCTTCACGATGGGCTTCATACGCTGGCAAGCCAGTGTGACGATGGGAATGATCGATTTCGGCTTCACGGGTTTGTGCCTGGTCTTGCTGGCTTACTTGTACCGATATCCGTCCCGGGTCGAACAGATGGGCTCATTCGTGTTGGCGATTTCGTTTGGCCTGTTTCTGGCCGTCTATGTCATGGCGCCCTATAACACCATGCGCCTGTCGCTCTTCTTCCTGCTGCTGTCGGGCGCGTTCTTCCTGAAAGGACGCAAAGCGGGGCGTATCTGGCTGTTCCTCATTCTGCTGGCCATCCTGAGTGTTCATCTACTGCCGTATTTCGACACGGCTTACTCTGACATCGATATATTTTCCACCTGTCTCTACCTGATTGCGCTGTTCTTTGTGCTGGAAAATTACGAAACGTTCAGGGAATCCAAAATTGTTAGCGATAGCGAGCAGGAAGTCATGCGTCTGACCGAAGAGCGCTGGCGCCATGCACTGGAAGGTTCTGGGGATGCGGTATGGGACTGGACGCCGGAAACAGGGGAGTTCCATTACTCCAGGCGTTTCGCCGAAATATTGGGTTATAACTACGGACAGTTTGGGGAAAAGGCGGAACAATTCTTCAAGATCATTCATCCCGATGACGAACTCCGAGTCAGGGATGAATTGCAGGACTATCTCAAGCGGAACACAGGACACTATGTTTCTGAAATGCGCCTGACATGTCACGACAACACCTGGAAATGGCTGCTCTGCCGCGGTACGGCCATTCGACACGATATCGCCGGGGCGCCATTGCGCATGGTCGGAACCTTTACCGATATCACCCTGATCAAACAGCACGAAAAACAACTGGAACACATCGCACACTTCGACGCGCTGACCGGCATACCCAATCGTCTGCTGCTGGCCGACCGTTTGCAGCAGGCATTGGCGCACAGCAAACGCGATGGATCCCTTCTTGCAGTCTGCTACCTGGACCTGGACGGGTTCAAGTTCGTCAACGATACGATGGGGCATGAAGCCGGCGACAAGGTGTTGATCGAGGTGACCAAGCGCATCAAGGAATCGATACGCGGCGACGATACCGTGGCGCGCCTGGGGGGGGACGAATTTGCCGTGCTGCTGCTCGGGTTGCATGCGCCGGAAGAGTGCTCTGCCAGCCTGAACCGCCTGCTGGAAGCCATCAGCCAACCTATCGAGATCAAGAATAAGCTGTTCGAAGTCAGCGCCAGCATCGGCGTTGCCATCTATCCAAGCGACGATCACGATGCCGATACCTTATTGCGGCACGCGGACCAGGCGATGTATACCGCCAAGCAGTCCGGCAAGAACCGCTATTACCTCTACGATGCCGAAAACGACCAGCGCACGCGCATACAGCACGAATTCCTGCGGCGACTCGCGCTTGCGCTACGGAGAAACGAGTTCGAGCTGTATTACCAGCCCAAGGTCGATATGCGAACACTCCAACTTGTCGGTGCGGAAGCGCTGATCCGCTGGCATCACCCGGAACGCGGTCTGCTTGCTCCCGCCGAGTTTCTGCATGCTATCGAGGGGTCCATCCTCGAAGTGGAGCTGGGCGACTGGGTCGTTGTGACGGCACTTGAGCAACTACAGGTATGGCATTCGGGCGGGTTGCCGATGGAACTGAGTATCAATGTCTCGGCGCGTCAACTGCAGGCGAAGGATTTTGCCTGGAAGTTGAAGCGCAAATTGCTGCATTACGCCAGTCTGCCGAAAGGCAGCTTGCAGATAGAAGTCCTGGAAACGGCGGCACTGGAGGATATCCCCAGGGTGAGCGAGACCATCGAACGCTGCCGCAAGATCGGCGTCAACTTTGCGCTGGATGATTTTGGAACCGGATACTCATCGTTGTCCTATCTGGGACGTCTGCCGGTCGATACGCTCAAAATCGATCAATCGTTCATACGCGACATGATGCACGACAAGGGAGACAGGGCGATCGTGCAGGGCGTCATTGCGCTTGCCAAAGCATTCAACCGCAAGATCGTGGCCGAGGGCGTGGAATCTGAAGAACTGTTCCAGGCGTTGATCGAGATGGGCTGCGAATACGGGCAAGGATACGGTATCGCGCGCCCCATGCCGGCGGGCGATTTGCCCGCATGGCTGGAGAGATGGAACAAGTCCCCGTTTCAATGAGCCTGCGTTAGTTGACGAGGAAGATCGTCGCCAATCCGAGGAAGATAAAGAATCCGCCGCTGTCGGTGATGGCAGTGATCATGACGCTGGAGCCGATCGCGGGGTCGCGTCCCATCTTCTGCATGGCCAGAGGGATGAACAATCCGACGATGGCACCCAGAATCAGGTTCAGGACCATCGCGCTGGTCATGACAATACCGAGCGCCATGCTGTGATATAGCAAGTAAGCGAACAAACCGGCGATACCGCCCCACACCAGACCGTTCAGTCCGCTTATGGTCAATTCCTTGAGCATCAGCCGGCGCGTATTGCCGTGCGTGATCTGTCCCAGCGCCAGCGATCGGATAATGATGGTGGTGGTCTGATTCGCCGAGTTGCCCGCGATGCCTGCAACGATAGGCATCAGTGTGGCGAGCGCCACGTATTTCACGATCGTGTTTTCAAAGCCGCCGATCACGCGCGAAGCAAAAAAAGCCGTACACAGATTCAATGCCAGCCAGGTCCAGCGATTCTGCGCCGATTTCCACACCGACGCGAAGATGTCTTCCTCTTCGCGCAGACCGGCCTGATTCAGCAATTCGGTTTCAGATTCTGCGCGGATGAAATCCAGCACCACGTTTACCGTGACTCGTCCGACCAACTTGCCGTCCTCGTCCACCACGGGCGCGGAGATAAGGTCATAACGCTCAAACGATTGTGCCGCCAGGTCTGCCTTGACGTCCGGGTCGAGCCGGATGGTGTCGGTCAGCATCAGACTGCCCACTGTCACTTCCGGCTCATTCACCACGATCAAGTTGATAGGTAGCACGCCCATGAAACGATCGTCGCGATCGACCACGAATACCTGGTCGGTATGGTCGGGCAGCTGGTCAAACCGGCGCAGGTAGCGCGATACCACCTCCAGTGTCACATCCTCGCGCACGTGCACCATGTTGAAGTCCATGAGCGCGCCGATCGAATCTTCCGGATACGCCATCGCTGCCCGCAATTGCTCGCGTTCCTCGATGGAGAGGGACTTGAAAACGTCGCGCATCACGTTCTGCGGCAGGTCGGGGGCGAGATCGGCAATCTCGTCGGTATCCAGGTGTTCCGCCGCCTCGCGCAGCTCTTCGCGGCTCATGGTAGCGATGAGTGATTCGCGCACCGCGTCGGAAACCTCGATCAGGATGTCACCGTCGCGGTCCGCCTTGACCAGGTTCCACACCAGCAAACGCTGTTCGATGGGCAACGCCTCCAGAATGTAGGCGATGTCTGCCGCGTGGAGCTCGTCCAGCTTCTTGCGCAATTCGGCCGCGTGGCGCTTGTGGACCATCTTGTCCAGCAACTCATGCCGTTCATTGCGCGGCAATTCCTGGCGATCGGCTGCTGTTTCCGGTAACTCCTTGCTTCTCCAGCAAGTGCTGTACCTGCAGGAAATGCTCCTGCACATTTTCGGTGTAATGGCTTTCGTGGCTCGGACTTAGTCATGGTACTCAATCATGCAAATCGCACCGCTAAATATAGTAGATAACAGGTTGACGGGGTAGAGGATAACTTATAATCCGGGCATCACTTCTGTTTTTACCGCGAGGTTTTTCCTCATGCCAAATGTCCAGAATGCCGAAAACCTGAGCAGCCAGCAGACGGTTCTTAATCTATTGAAAAAGCACAAACTCGTCGAGGAATTCGTGCATAAGCAGGATATGCCCCGGCATGATTTGGTGGAGTCGCTGGTGCGCAAGCAGAATCTGGTAAAAATGCAGCAGATTCTCAACCAGCTTTCTTCGCTGGAAGTCTCGCAAATTCTGGAAGAATTGTCCCCCGAAGACCAACTGTTCGTGTGGGACCAGATCAATGACGAGCGCAAGGAGCTGATCCTGCAGGACGTCCCGATTTCGCTGATCCAGGCATTGGGAAAGCGCGAGTACAAAACCGAAAAATCGAGTATCAAAGCGTTTGAACTGCATGAAGGACGTCTGCGCGAAATGGAGATCAGCACCCGGGACGACTTGATCACGGTCAAGCCGATCTGGATCGACATGGTGAACCCCACTTTTGAAGAACGAATCTGGGTGGGCGCAATATTCGGACTGGAACTGCCGGACCCGGACAAGCTGAACGACCTGGAATCAAGCGCCCGGTTCTACGTTGAAGACACCGCCGCCGTACACCTGCGTTCCGATTTTTTGCTGGATAAGCAGGACGTCTCGCAAAGCGTTACGGTAGCCTTCATTTTGTACCAGGACATCCTGTTCTCGCTGCGAAAAGTGGATCTCCCGGTGTTTCGTCTGCAGCGACTGCGCGCAATGATGCAACCGCACTACGTCCTCGATTCGCGCGATGTCCTGCTCGACCTGTATGCGGCCGATGCCGAATATTCGGCCGATGCACTGGAGGACGTTTATCAGGGGTTGCGGGTGGTGAGCAAGCAAGTGCTCAACAACAACAATATCGGCGAACAGGCAGACAGCACCCTGACTGCCATTGCCCACGAAGAGGACCTGAACGGCCTGATCCGCAGGAACGTGCTGGATACCCGGCGTGCGGTTTCTTTTCTCATGCGCAGCAAATTGCTGACCAAGCAACAGTCCGATGATGTACAGCAGATACTGCGGGACATCGATTCTCTGGACGGACACACCGCGTTCATCTTTGACAAGATCAACTTCCTGATGGATGCCACGGTTGGCTTTATCAACAACAACCAGAACAAGAACGTCAAACGGCTGACGGTATTGAGCGTCGTGTTCATGCCGCTCAACGTGTTGGCAGGAATCGGCGGCATGTCCGAGTTTACGATGATGACGCAGGGCATCCCGTGGCCGGTGTCATATTCACTTTTCACCGTGGCGCTCGTGGTAATCGCGTGGGTTACCTACCACTTGCTGAAGTTCTTCGAGAAGCGCGAAAAATCATCTCTAAACGAACTGCAGCTTTAATTGCATGGGGCGCTTTAGCGTCCCATGTTTCCTGATCAATGGGGTATGCAAGGCAGGAGCCGACGCTGTCCGGGTTTGGTTCGCCCGGCCGTACTTAGACGAGACCCAACTTTCAAAATGCAGGCGCCGTAAATTACATGGGCTATTGGTCCGGCAAGCGCCGCGCAAAGGCAATGATCATTGCAAGCGTGGGAACAAGCGCCAGCGCAGGAATCAGCAAGTACACGGGTGCCCAGATGCTGGTCGGCGGCGGTGCGTAGTCTTGGCCAAACCAGCTGAATAAAAGAAGAAACAAACCGAATGCGAGCAGCAGCTTGCCACCGTATGCATTAATCGCATACCAGTTGTGCGGCGAGATGAACGCCTGGCGGAAGCGAATTCCATACACCCGGTTCATTGGAACTTTTCGCAGGGCCAGCGGAATGGACAGCAAGACCGTCAGGATTCCGATTCCAACATGGACATACGGTATTGGAATAGCCATCAGTTTTCTCCCGTTGCGCAGGGCTCACACGAAATACGCCGCAAGCTCCAGCATTGCTCTGCCCATACTACGCAGACCAAGCAGCTGCCCAGATTCAGAGCATAACGGGGGCGCACCATTCGCATCGCGGTTCCAGTTAAATGGGGATCTATTCCGAATGCGTGACCTTCTTGTCGCAAGCCAGTTTCCAAAGCGCCTCGCTTGCGCTTTTTGCTTTTAAAGTTTGCCATTCGAGCTGCAACTTATAGCGGTGAACCACGTGGCCCTTAGCCATTTTTTTTGCGTATAGCGTAGAGGTGAGCATCTTTGTTTTTTCATCTCTGCAGTCGTATGCGCCGGTCTGCTTGGTAGATGCGTATTTTGCAGAATCCGACAGCAATGTTTGAACTGTCTTGAAGTCGAACATCGACTGCATATTTGCGATATGTCCCTTCTTGTGAATAGTGGAAGGATCACCATAGGTTGTAAATTCAGTATTTTCATTAACCTTGATCCATGCTGCTGTTGCGTTGCTGCTCGCCATGGCCAGCAAAACGATCAAAAGGACTCTTTGCATTGCTATCTCCTTTATTCTTTTTTTCGCCCGTGGCGACAGCATCCTTCACTCGCGGGAAAATAGCAAACAACCATTTCAGTTATTCAATTGCGCACCGCATTCGATTTAAAACTGCAGCCAGGTGTCAGTAAATATGTACCGCGTAAACATGATAGAACGCGCTGAAGAACATCAGGTAGACCAGCGGTACATGGAAAATATGCCACCACGAAAACATTCTTTCATAAGTACCAAATTGGGCGGCATCCCGCACCGCCTCGAGATAGGAAATAATCTTTTCCCGGTAATCCAGAATCAGGCGTTCCGTGTCGGCGTTTTGGTCAGCGGTGAAATTGTTCTGTACAGCCTGGGTGCGCATGATTCGGCTGATTTCCCTGGGCAAGGTTCTGGACAACTTTATGGTTTGAAAACCGACAGCGATGAAGTCGATCACGCCAGCGCGAGTCTGGCCTGTATGGTGATCAATTCGGGCGCGAAAATCCGCCAGCGCTTTTTCCACCTCCGGCGCAAAACTGAATACAGATTTCACGTCTTCTGAGCCGTCCAATTCGTTCTTTCAACTCGTTTACCGTCGCCAGGCGGCCATACAATCCATGGTGAATCTTGGTGTAGAAGAAGCGGCCAAACACGCCGCTGGCAGACACTATCAGCATGGTTAACATTGCAACCGCCGAATTCGGGGAGCCGATGGGGTGAAAGTAGGGAATATATACGTGATAAGTGGAATGAAAAATGATGGCCAGAGGCCCCAGAATTCCCATCACCATGTGCCACTTGAACCAGGTCGACAGAGCGCCCATTTTGCTCATGGCCTTGACTCGTTTGCGCAACGGATACAGCAGCAACGACAACATCATCAGACCGCCGGCTAATCCCAGGTTATAGCCCAGATCAAAAAGCTTTACGCTCGGCTTGAAAAGCGTTTGGGGATACAGCACAAAAAAACCCGCAAACGTTAGCCACGCCCACACTGCCGATGAATGTCAGCCAGGGGTCTCGGCCCGATTGAGTATTGGTCTTCATCAGTTTCCTCGGAATCTTAATGAAGGTTTTTGAATTTTTCCTTTACATCAAATGTAATGCGCTAAGTGCAAGACAGATTCAAAGTTCGTCAATCAAAGTGAATAATTGCCATATGCAGTATGGAATATATGTTCCTGCACATGCCCTTAATAATCGCTAATCGAGAAAATGGTGCGAGTAATAAACATCCCCAAATTAGCGCTTAAGTGCCGATCAAGAAACGATCAACATTTCCAATGCTGCGGCAAGTTCTAAGTACGCCCATCGTTCTGATTATCGATAAATCGTAAGTAGCAGGAATACTTGCCATTTGAGAAACATTTATCAGGGTTAAGGTCTTTCCGGGCTGCCGGATACGGAACTCAACTCTGCGGTTTCATAGTTTAATCACTGCCGTCGTTTAGTCAATGAATCTTGGGAAGAGAGAAGGGTGATAGTGCGCTAACGAAATCGTTATGAGCACGTTCCAGTTGGCTCAGGGAATATCCGCATCCGGCATGCGATCGAGAATGACGAAGGTCTTGGCCAGCATGCCGCGCGCTTCACGGTGCCTGTCGTAGTAGCGCGGGTTGGGCACCATGGCTGCGAGCCTGGCGGCTTGCTCGGGGCTGAGCTGCGCGGCGCTGACGCCAAAATAATGCCGGGCTGCCGCTTCCGCACCGAATACTCCGTCACCCCATTCGATCACGTTCAGGTAAATCTCGAAAATGCGTTGCTTGTCCATCACTGCTTCCAGCATCACGGTGATGAGGGCTTCTTCGCCTTTGCGCCACGGCGTGCGTTTGGTGGAAAGAAACAGATTCTTCGCCAGTTGCTGGCTGATGGTGGAACCGCCGGCAACGATCCGGCCTTTTTTCATGTTTTTCAGGTAGGCCTGGGCGATACCATCCCAATCGAAACCTTCATGGTCGACGAACTTCGCGTCTTCGGAAGCAATGAGCGCACGCTTGAGATTGTCGGAAATCTTCTCGTAGGGCACCCACTTGTACTGCAGTCCCGCTTTGGGGTTCTTGTCCTGCATCACTTCCAGGCGGTCTTCCATGAAGGCGCTGGTCGCAGGATTGAATTTGATCCACCAGCATACATGCGCGAACAGCCACAGTTGATACAGCACCAACAACACGAGCAGCGCCAGCAGGATGCGCCAAACCAGACTTTTTACATGTTTCATGCGCGCATTATGTCCAGTACAGGTTTTGTATCGGGGCGTACATTGCGCCACAGATAGAATGCTTCGGCCGCTTGTTCCACCAACATACCCAATCCGTCCGCAACAAGCGTTGCACCCTGCCTGCGGGCGTATTCCATGAACGGCGTCTCGCGTCCGTACATCATGTCATAGGCGAGCGCGCCGGGCTTGAACAGTCCATCCGGTAGCGGAGGCAACTCGTCCGACAACCCGCTGGAAGTCGCGTTGATGACGAGATCGTATTTTCTTCCGGCCAGCTCTTCATAGCGCCGCGCGTATACCGTACCGGAACCGGTGAATTCTTCAGCCAGCAATTGTGCCTTTTCGATATTGCGGTTGGCGATATCCACGCCCACGCCGGCATTGAACAGCGGCCATAGCACGCCCGAGGCGGCGCCGCCGGCGCCCAGCAACAGCGCGTCTTTCCACATCAGCTTGAAGCCGAGGTTGTTTTCGATGTCCGTGAGCAGTCCGGTACCGTCCGTGTTGGCACCGAGGATTTTTCCGTCCTGGAATATCAGCGTATTGACCGCTTTTGCGTCGCGCGCCCGTTCGCCAAGACGGTCGCACAGTTTGAATGCCTCGAATTTAAACGGTACTGTCACGTTGCAGCCTTTATAACCTTCGGCTCGTAGCCGTTGGATGGTCGCGGTGAAACCGTCCAGGGGAGCTTCGATGGTTTCGTAGCTCATGTCCTGCCCCGTTTGTTCGGCGAACAGTTTGTGGATCAGCGGCGATTTGCTATGCGAGATGGGATTGCCGATAACGGCGTAACGGTCGGTCATTGCTGAAGTTCTGAGTACTGAGTTGTCAGTGCTGAGTTTGGGAGCGCGGATTATAGCTTCATGCGGCACTCAGCACTCGGTCCTCAGTACTGAATTAAAGCGGCAATACCACATGCACTTGTAATCCGCCCTCTGCATGGTTAGTTAGTGTCAACTCACCGTTGTGGCGCAGCACGATATTGCGTGCGATGCTCAAGCCCAGACCGGTTCCCCCCGATTCCCGCGAACGCGAATGTTCGATGCGGTAAAAAGGAGTGAAAACGGCTTCCTGCAATTCCGGCGGGATGCCGGGACCGAAATCGCGAATACGGATATGGCACTGGCGCGCGTCGCGGCGCAACGAGACTTCGGCGCGCTGGCCGTATTTCACGGCATTGTCCAGCAGGTTGGAAAAAGCACGCCGCAAGGCCAGCGGTTGCGCCTTCAATTGCACGGCCGTGTGCTCGGAATAAACCACTGGCTGGCCGGCTTCGATGGCGTCGCTGCACAGGCTGTCCAGCAACGAATCCAGATCCAGCAATTGCGCAGCTTCACTGGCGTCCAGGCTGCGCGAAAGTTCCAAACCTTCCTGCAGCATTTGCTGCATGGACTGCATGTCGCCCACCAGTTTGTTGCGCAGTGCTTCGTCCGGCAGTTTCTCCAGGCGCAGACGCAGGCGTGTCAGCGGGGTTTGCAGGTCGTGGGTGATCGCGGCCAGCATGCCGGTACGTTCACGCACGTCCTCGTAGATGCGTTTTTGCATGCGGTTGAAGGCACGCGTGGCCACGCGCACTTCGCTGCTGCCCAATTCCGGCAACGGTTCTCCCGCGCGTGAAATGTCGAGCTTGTCGGCTGCATCGGCCAGTTGGCGCAACGGGCGCGTGGCGATGCGGGCTACCAACCACGCCAGCAAACCGATACACCCCGCGAACAGCAACAGCGCGCTCAAGACCGGCGGCGGGTAGGGCTGGTCGCGCATGGGTGGCATGGGAACCACGAGCGAGAGTCCGCTGCCGTCAGGCAAGGTGATATGGATACGCTGACACAGCGGCGTAGCATGCATATGCCGGGGCCATCGGATGGGCTCGTTGCCGCAGGCGGTAACACTCGGCAATTCCGCCTCTATGCTTACCCCGTCTATCCTTTGCTTGAGTGCGTTCTCCATCACCTCGTCCCTGGCGGTGAATGCCGGCGCGACGTCACTGCTTAAATATCCGTGTATGCCCATGCCGTGCGGTTCGCGCAAAATTTCATCGCGCAGGCGCGGCGGTGTCATTTCCAGCGTCTCCACCAATTCGGAAATATCGGTGGCCAGATGCTGGGCGCGTACACGTTCGTAAATTTCCTGCTGTCTGGAATGGGTAAGCAGCATGGTACTGATGGAGGTCACGATGATGCCTGCCAGCAGGATCAGGAATAAGCGGCCATGCATGGAGCGAAGGAACGCAAACATGTTATGGCCCCCGCTTTACGGCGGTTGCAAGCATGTAACCTTCGTTGCGCAGCGTTTTGATCAGGTGCGGCGCGCGCGCATCGTCTCCCAGTTTCTGGCGCAAGCGGCTGATATGCAGATCGATGGAGCGGTCCAGCGGATCGGTTTCGCGGCCCTGGGTAAGGTTCAACAACTGGTCGCGGTTGAGTGCGCGGTTCGGGCGCTCCAGCAGCACCTTCAGCAAACGATATTCGCCACCGGAAAGCATGACCACCAGGCCGGATTTGTTCTTCAACTGCCGCGTATTCTCGTCCAGCGTCCAGTCCGCGAAATACCACATCGTCGGTTCGCCGGAGGCATCGCTCGCCGCTGCAGTACTGCGGCGCAATACATTGCGGATGCGCACCAGCAGTTCGCGCGGCTCGAATGGCTTGCACAGATAGTCGTCGGCCCCCATTTCCAATCCCAGGATGCGATCCAGCGGTGCGCTGCGCGCCGTTAGCATGATGACCGGAATGGTGGAATGCGCCCGCAGATCTCGGCACAGGGTCAAGCCGTCGCTGCCGGGCAGGGTGAGGTCCAGCACGATCAGGTCTATGGGCGTGGTGTCGAGCACTTGCTGCATGCGCTCGCCGTCCGGCGCAGTGCTGATTAGCCAGCCTTGCTCGCCAAGATAATCGGCCAGCAGGGTACGGATGTCTTCATCGTCATCAACGATCAGGATGCGCGGCGATGTGGCGGGTGTCGTCATGAGGAGGACATTACAACGAAATCGGCAATTGTGGGCAACCGATACAAATCTGTACAAAATGTTTGCAGGGTGACATACGGCGGATACATGATCCGGGTTAAATGGGCACCGTGCTTGGAAGCACGTTATTCAACCAACGATGGAGAACGAACATGAACAAGTCAGTGAAAATGCTATTGGCAGGGATGGCAATTGCCGCTCTGTCCGCAAGCGTGTACGCGCACAGCGAAGATGGCTGCGGCTACGGCGGGCACGGAGGGATGATGGGCGGTGATCCTGCAAAGATGGAAAAGTATCACGAGCAGCATATGGCAAAACTGCACGACAAACTGAAATTGACCGCCCAGCAAGAACCCGCTTGGAAGAAATTTACCGCGGTCAATCCGATGGCAGACAAATCCCTGCGCCCCGATCCGGCTGAAATGGAAAAACTGAACGCGCCGCAACGTCTGGAAAAAGGTCTGGAACACATGAAAACAATGGAAGCAAAAATGACCGAACATCTGGCGGCGCTGAAAGAATTCTACGCAGTGCTGACGCCGGAACAGCAGAAGATATTCGACGACCAAATGCCCCGCCCGGGAAGCCGCGGACACCGGCACGGTATGTAACATCCGGTCGGGAAATCGCTTGGTAGCGGGCGCAGTCTGGAAACGGGCTGCGCCCATTTTTATTCGCGGGTACCCAAGGCCGTGAAAATTATGCCGACGGCTTATGGAAATAGTTCGTTTTAAACGGGCTAAATGAAGAACGCAAAAGCCAGGCGGATTGCGATGAATACAATCGCAATTGTCATTGTCACCAGCCAAACCGGCGCAATCCATTTCCAAAACCACTTGAATGCATCAATGCCTTGCGACTGGGTAAGGTCGACCCATTTAGTTTTTGCTTTGTGAGGAAACCAGATTGCGATTGAGACAATCAGGGAAAAATAATAGAAACCGCAAAACAAGGAAGCGGCTACAACAAGAAAAATCATCAATCCCAAACTCATTTTTTATCTTTCGGCTTTGTGCAGGTGGCGGACCACATATCTTGGATGTATCAACTCAGACTTGAGCCGACGCAGTTTATCAGAACGCTGCAAGTGCTTGGGCTGTCAGTCGTCATCCAATTTAGTTGAAATGCCTGAAAGCAGTCGGTGGAGAATGACAATTACCTGGAAGCGGCATAGGTGCGCAACTACGGCAGCCGTGAGGCCGGTATGCTCTATTTCAATCCCAACTCGTCAGACGTTGTTCCAGGAATAAATTGCTTGAGGCAAGTTACTTGTTTAGTTCAATGCATACCATTGTGCTACAAGCTGTTCTTGCTGCTGCATATGTTGCAAGCCACTCCTTACACTGATACCGATATTTGTTTGAAAATGTTTCTGAGTGTCTTAACAAATAATCAACGAGATGTTGCTGAAAACAACGGGGACAATTTTTGTCAGTGTTCTTGAAATATGTTTCCCATATAAACTCGTCAGGCCAAATCTCTTTTTTCGCCATCTCTGGCGTGTAACCAAACGCGCTGTAAAACTCTTCTGTTTTCTCAATTTTATATATTACTTCTCCATGCAACTTGATTGCTCCACATTTATTGTTGTATCGGGCTGGTGGTTGATATTCAAAGTATGGGATTTCATTGCTCATAGCCGCTCCCAATCATGCTAAAACAATAAGGGGACGCTACGCTTTACTGACTGAAAACGAAATATGCCAAAAGGTCTATATAGTCACCTAGGCTATTACCCATAACCGGATAATGGCTGAAGTGCCTTACCATCCCAGCTGATCTTGCAACGGTAAACGTGAAACTTGTTCTTAGAGAAAATGATTTCAGGCTGACTCGCCTTAAAACCCTGTAATAGATGAGTGATTTGCCGAACTGGAGCTCACCCGCGAACGTCAGGTTACGCCGTTTGTAATGTTGAAAAAATGCTATTTCTCGCCCCATCTTGTTCATGGGCAGGATGCAAATAGGGCAAGATTTTTGCGTCAGACTTTTATGCGCTGTGCCCACGCCACCAAGGCTTGCATCTGATCGGCGATGGTTTGGGTGATCTTGGGATCGGTCAGGTTTCCATCTGCATCGAAACCGCCGGCGAAAGCATTCGAGAACACTTCCGGTTTGTTCAATGGATGAAGGTTGAGGAATACGCATACCTGCCGCAAGTGGTACTGCGACCTTGAGGTTCCCATGCCGCCGCCGGCACCCATTATTGCAACCGCCTTGTCCGACAAAAGTGCGTTGCCGGGCTCGCGCGATGCCCAGTCGAGGATGTTCTTGAGGGCGGGAGCGAGCGAGTAGTTGTATTCGGGACAGGCGAAAACAAAAGCATCGGCATCGGCCATTTGGCCGAGAACGCGCGCTACGGCAGCAGGCTTGGTCTGAAGGTCGGCGTTATAAAAGGGAACCTCTGACAGATCGGCTATTTCCAGCGTCACGCCGGGCGGAAGCTGTCTTTGCGCAGCGCGCAGCAAACCGGTGTTGGTGGATTGGCGGCGCAGGCTGCCGGAAATGCCAAGCAGTTTAAGGGGCATGTCTTTTCCTTTTTTTAGTTCAATCAAGTTGTGATTAGCTGCGGCGCGGCAGCATGCGGGTCAGAACATCGTCCCGGTTGATGAAGTGATGCTTGAGCGCAGCCGCGATGTGACCAACGACAATCGCAGCCAGCAACATGTTCAATCCCCAGTGCACTGTATGCAATAAATCGCCCAGTTCCTTGTTCTTTGCCAGCAAGTCGGGAATGGGTAGCACGCCGAAGAGTACCGTCTGGAAACCCTTGGCCGAACTCATCAGCCAGCCGGATAGCGGAATGCCGAACATCAAAAGATAAAGCAGGCCATGACCGCCATGCGCGACAAATTGTTCTGCCTGTCCCATGTGCGACGGCAATTGCGGCGGACGTTTGGCAAATCGCCATGCAAGCCTGACGATGGCAAGGGTGAAAAGTGTGACGCCGGCCCATTTGTGCCACGAATAAATACGCAACTTCCATGGCGACAACGGAAGGTCATGCATATACAGGCCGACCGCGAAAAGACTGACGATGCCTGCGGCCATGAGCCAGTGCAAGGCGATCGCAGTCTTTGTGTACTTGCCGGCAAGTTGCGTCGACTGCAGTTCGGGAGAACGGGTTGAAAAGTCTGTCTGCGGCATATTCATGAAATCTCCATCTCGGTAGTTCAGATGGTTCCATCTTATGCGTTTCAAATTCGTAGATAAATAACGCCCGACGATATGGAACATTCCATTTCTGGAACAATGCGACACGTAAGCGGTGGATTTTGTGTCAGCGCGCGGCAACAGGTTGCGGTATCAGCGCCAATGCGAAGACGCCCGGACTCACTTCCGGTCCAATGTGGTGTAACAACTCGTTCATTTCTGTCTCTGCTATTCCGGGGGCAGCCTGTGCGGTGCCGTTGAAGCGCATCCCGGATGCATTATCAAAACTGCCTTTGCCCTCCAGCTTCAGTTTGCCGGATAGGGTTGAGAGTTGCGCGTCCAGCGCCCTGCCATTGCTTTGCAGCAAGATGCGATAGTCGCCCAGCGGACGTATTTCGGAAAGTGCGGAAGCAGCATTCAGCCAATCCACTGTGATCTGACCATGCATTCCCGCCGCATCCAGTGTCAGATGGTCGCTGCTGGTTTCGAGCGAACCTTGCAGCTGGTAGGGGCCCAACGGCGGGGCAATGCTGCCAATAATGGAGGCGGGCAGCGAGATATGCAGGTTGTCGACATGGACGCGGCCGGCGAAAGGTACATAGCGTACGGTCATCGGTGCGGCCTCTCCGGCTTGCACTTGCAACGACGCGCTGAACACTTGCAGTTGCCAGCGATAGCTGCCCAGTGACTGGTAGCGGGAATTCTGCCGCAACAGCCCAACCCCCGAACCGTGCCAGACACTACCCTGCGTTTGCACCAGCGACAGCGTGCCGCCGGAGATGCGTTCGAGCGCATAGCCCATCAGTGAAGCGGGTGCGAAGGCGATCAGCCCGATGATGAAGACACTGCCGAACGCCAGCGCCAGCAGCACACGGCGCAATGTCACTGATCTGCCCCGTTGGTGAGTGTGGCCTGCAGCTTGACCATGCCCGATTCGGGCGATGCCACCAGCATCACGCTGGCCACGCGAATGTGCTGGTTCTGTTCCAGTGTTTGCTGCCATTGCAGCCAGCGCGAAAACAAGACGCTTTCGGCGCTGACGCGCACGCTGTTCTGCTCTCCCGGCGCGACCACCAGCGGCAGGCCTGCTGCCTGTGCCGATTTTTCCACGACGATCTTCAGGGCATCGCTGTCGAGTACGGCAAGTTGTGCCTTTTGGCGCAGCGATTGAACCTGCCCGGCGATAGATTGCATCTGGTCCGCCTGTGCAGCGCAGTTGCGGCAATGCAGCCTGCAATTTTGGCAGCGCCTGATGCGCGGGTTGCCATAGCAGTCCGTACATCATCAGCGGCAAGAGTATCCATGCGCCGCGCAATATGGTTTTTTGTTCGGTGGCACTGAGCGTATCCCAGTGGCGTCCCTTCAATTTGGCGATCAACGCGTTCATCGCGCACCTCCCGCAGAGACCCGCAGTTGTATATTCAATCCGCTGCCCGATGTGTGCGTGTCCACTACTTGTGCCTGCAGTCCGGCTTCCGCGATGCGCTGTTGCAGTTTGTCGAGCGTGGCAGTGTTCGCCAGCGCCATCTCGATATCCAGTTTGCCGTCTTCGTAGCGCAGCGTGCGCAAGGTGCTACCGGGGATCGCGCCCGAGGCACCGGAGAATCTTTGCAGCAGCGGAGTGAAATCCGCGTCGTCGATAACGCCTGCCGCATGGCGCAGGCGCGCCACGTTGCGGCGCATCTGCAAGGGCGCGTCGACAATGGTGGCGTCGGCGCCGAATGTTTCGCGGAAGGTGTCCGTCATCCGGCTTGCCAGTTGGTGTTTTTCATTGGCGAGCAATGCCCATTCCAGATTGCTGATGACCACTTCCACGCCGAACAGCAGCAGAGCCGCCATCAGCGCGGGCCGCAGCCACGGCCACGCTTCGCTGATACGCGGCGGCGGTGCAAATTTCCCCCACAGCAGATTGGGCGCATCGCCGGGAACCGGTGCCTTGCGCCAATCGAAACTTTGCTGTTCGCAAATCACGGGAACCTTGATGCCCCAGTTCGGCGCAGGTACTTCGCTGCCGAGCGCAAACAGGCGCAACGCGGCAGGCGCGCCGTCTTGCAAACGCAACTGCAGGGCAACCGGTGCGTGGACATCGTCGCCGCTGTCGAGTGCGCCGCCCAGATTGTGGGGCGTAGCCAGAAAGCCCTGCGTACCATCCCATGCCAAACTCCATTCGCCGGCACGCGTCGGCATCAGGCAAAACTCGGGAACGACGCGGCGCACGCGGATCCTGGAAGTGGCGCTGGCGGCCAGGAAGCGCGCCAGCCAGCTTTTGCTCAGGGTATACAGCACGGTGCGGCCATCCGGCAGTTTCGCGCCGGCCGTGACATGCGCCTCGGTTGCCTCGTCGATCAACGCATCTTCCAGTGCGAAAGGCAGCGCCGTTTCCAGCTTGCTGCGCTTGATCTTGGGCAGGACTGCAGTCGTGGCCAGCACGCTTTCGGCTGCGACGATCACGATTGCGTTATCGTTCTGCGGCATCGAAGCCAATGTTCCGTTGCCGGATTCGCGCACATTGCCCGCATCGTCCAGCAATGCCCAGGCACAAACGGACGCGGCATCTTGCCAGTGAGCGGTGAGATAGATGCGCAGGTTCATTGCAGGCTCTTTCTGACTTGAGTGGCCCAGATCCCGCTGCGACGCAGCAGGGCATGTGCCGACGATGCGCCGTCGCCCTGGGTGGCGTGTCCGGTCACCATAAAATATTGGCTGCTGACGCTGAGTATCATGGTGCTGTCCTGTGACACGCTCTTGGGTAATTGCTGCAAGAATTCCGCCATGGTTTTGTACGGGTTCGCTTTGATCTGATGTCGCCATCTGTCGTGCATCCTCCAACGTCAATCCCGGCAGTACCGCAACCAGTACTTCCGGCGGCGCGAAATTCACATTCACCCCGGTATTCATTTCGGGCAGGACACTCACAAAGGGCAGCAAGCGCCTGATAACGGTCGCATCATAACCTTTCACCCATGCCAGTTCGCCTATGTCGGAAAGAGGACGGTTGGCGCAGCGGTAGGGTTTGGCAAGATTCAGGTAATACTCGTCTTCCGCACCGTTCGGCATCGGCTCACTGTTGGCATCCATCCAGTCAACCAGGGTGTCGCCGAGCTGCTGCGGCAGATTCAGCGCGGTAAGCAGGCGCTGGTAGCGCGCCAGGGCAGGTGCGCTCACAACTCCGTTGCTCACCAGATTGTTCAGGTTGAACAATCCCTGCTGATCGACGATGGTGCCTTGCACTTCGCCGCCTTCCACCGGGATGGCGGGCAACTGCATCGCCCACATTTCTTTTCCGTTATCGTACTGGTTTACCGAAGCATCGTCCGCCAGCACGGCACGCGCCCAGTCTATTCCCGCTTCGGCGATGCGGCGCGCCTGTGCCTGGTCGCGTCCGTTCTCCATTTCGCGCTGCCAGAAACCTTGCTGCTGCGCCATGAACGCGGCGATGGTCGTCGCCATGGCCACGATCAGCAGTACCATCACCAGGGCAACACCATGTTGTGTTCTGGTCTTCATTGCAGTGAAAAAAACCGGGTCAATTTGTCGCCGTTCTGCAATACCAGTTCGACTTCCAGCCCCTTGGGCAACGCGGCATCGGGTACCAAAGGCGGCCATTGTTTGTCCCAGCTCAGGCGGCTGTTCAGGTAGCGCAGGTTGAACTCGTTTACGTTGTCCAGCACCGTATCCACCGACGGCACATTGTACGGGGCGCTATCCAGCGCGGTCCAGCGCAACAGCTCCAGCTTGTTGTTGCGCAGACGATAGCCGATGCGTTGCGGCGGCAGCGGCGTGCCATCCGCATCGAAACCGCCATTGTGCGTGAACGCCAGTTGCACGTCTTCCAGACTGCCCGTGGCGGACGGGGTCCCCACCAGGGCGGGCGCTTCCGCGCCGTTCGACGTGCGCACCGGACGCAGCAATACCTGCGCCGTCTCGCCATCCAGACGCACAAAGAAACGTTCCAGCGCCTGCCACTTGCGCGTTTCCTGGTCGATGTGGGCGCGCGTTTGCGTCACCGCATTCAGTCCGCGATAGGCGGTGACCGCCAGCAACGCGAACACGAACAGTGCAACGAGCAGTTCGATGAGGGTGAAGCCGCGTGTTTTATTCCTGTCTGCCATCAGTGTTTATTCAGTTTGCTTTGTTGAGATGAATATAATTCGACCCAAGTGCTTGCTGAGTACTTTCATGGTCGAGGCAGGGAGGATTGTAACGAATTGGTTGCTTCTGCGCCGCGAATGCATTAATGCGTGTGGCTCACACTGTGACAAGACCAGCCTTATGCTGGTCTTGTCGTATCAATAGGATGCTACGTTATTCTGCTTCTTTATGTTGTTTTACATCTGATTTCTCGAAAGGCTTTCCTAATATCCAGTCATCCTTACTCTCGCTGCTGTCCCGATCATCGCGATGATCCTTGCCTTTGCATTTGTCCTTGTCTTTTTCCTTGCATTTATTCTCGCCCTCGTCGTCATCTTCGTCATTTTGGTTGGCGTCCTGAGTTCTCTTGACTGGTACGATGAAAGACTGATGCCCCTCAATTTGACTAAATGAGCAATTGTTGTTTTCATTCAATTCCACAACCGTGTTATTGGCATCCGCACAAGCTGCCAAATAATACGTTCCCACGGGAAGATTCGTGGGCATATGGAATTTGCGTTGGTTGATACTGTTGGATTTCCCAGGCTGCAGCGCGGGAATCGAGCGCTCGCCAAGAACTATCGCTGTCATAATATCAACAATCGGCGTGGCGGAAATGTAGTAGCGGGTAACCGATGCCGGCGCCACGACGTTGCCGATGTTCTGGGTTTCCTCGCTCATGAAGAATTTTCTTCCCCCTTTGGTAATCAACAAAGGAGGGCTGAATAATGGAACTACCAAATCCGGCCCGCCTGACCAAATGATGATTCCCTTATCATTAAAAACAACCTCGCCGCCATAAAATTTGGCGGTGGCAATGATGCTGTCCGTTCCTGTCAGTATGCTGGTGTCAGTAATCGTTGCGATGCCTTGCGTATCGGTTTGCGCGTTGCCTAACACTTCGCCTGCATTCGGGCCTGTATCAACTTTAAAGCTGATAGGAACACCCCCTAAAGGTACGCTGCCGTTGGCAAGATCAATCACGGTAACGGTAAGTATCTGGTTGCCGCCAATCGACAAGAGTGAACTTTTGGGGGTCAGCGATACTTTTGGCTCAATCTGATTATTCGGTGTGTTATTGATCAACGATTGCACATTCAGATAGACCAGTGCATAGCCCTCGCTGGTGCGTTGCGCAGGTGTAGATTGGCTAATCGTAGCCAGCATGGGTTGCAACAAGATTTTAGCCGTATAGAAATCCTTCGCATCCATTGATTGACGCGCAGTGGCCAGTTGGCTTGTCAGAGTGCTTGCCAGCGTTTTGTCGGAGATCCAGCCAAGTTGGACCGCACTAACCAGGTCATCACGCAATTGGTTCCAATGGGCAAACGAGCCATAGCCAACGCCAGAAGGGCCGAGTGACACCGTGTGGAAAATGATGTCTCGCTCTATTTGTCCTGCTTCCAGCCTGTCTGCGGTGGACACTTTGTCATGATTGGTAACGACATGTACCCAGAATGGAATAAGCTGCACATTGCGTATGGTGGGAACGCCATAACTTACTAACTGAAATCCTCCGAGACTGCTGCCTGGCGCGATGCGCAGCGATTTATTGCCGCTATTGAAGGAGGCAACGCTATCGATTCCCAAGTCGCCCCACCAGCCCGGCGGTACATTCGATCCGAACGGCACGATGGTTAGCGGCCAGGGTTCACTTAATCGATTATTCGTTGCAACTATATCAGATAGCGCAGTTGCAAAATCTTCTCTGATCAAGCCAGAGGGTAAGGTGAGCCCCCACGTTTTATTTGCCATTCCATTCGTCGACCCGTCGGCTGAAATATCGATCTTGATGTTCCATATCTCACCAGTGTTGCTGGCCGGGTTGGACACAGTGTAAGCATAAGTGTATGTGCCAGCTGCTTGATCAAAAATCGCATCGGCAGTAATACGTGCGTTGGTTAATATTGGCGTGGGCATCAACCCGACTGCATGAACTTGGGTTGCTAACAATAGGCACCCAAGCAGGAAGACTTTAATTAAGCATGACATGGCGAATATCCTTGTGTGATTGAAACAGATAAAGAGATTGCGTAACTCCTGTCAAAATACCATCCCATCGAAATCAAGGTGAATACTATTATTGTTGTTTTGTTCGCAAAGGAAGCGACTAGGGAAATAGCGTTTGGCGTTGGCAAATGGAGACCCTGCTTGGATCGGCATTTCTCGATCTACCGCTCTGCGTAACAAATCATTCTGGAGGCAATCACCGTTGATATCTTGATTGATATCTGCGCTCTCCCCGGTTCTGTGAAAGCTATGTGGTTCAAGGTAATCTGCATCAACATCAAATAACCCCCCTCTGGGTAGACTCATATCGTTAACGCTAAGCTTGTATCCCTTTTTCTTATACGAAATTGCGATGTTATTAAGGAAAAACAAAGTGTTTATCGTTCCATAATAAGCAACTTCGTCCGGGTGCCCCAAAGCGTTACGAACTCTAGTATAGGAGAAGGAAACACCCGGATTGCTCTTAGGATCAGCTAAAGGAAGAAGGCCAGTCGTCACGCCCACATCCAGCGTTACATAGAAGCACCAGTATCTCAATTTACCATCGCAGGATTCTGGATAAACCGTGTACCAGCCTGGCGGGACATGAAGATTGAATACCGTTTCTATTTTTCCGCTAACCTCAGGCATCTCATGCGACACGTAGACTTTGTTGTACTGTGTCTGTCCGGATACGTATTGGGCTTTGGCACCTGTTGATGGAAAAATTTCTTGCAGTTCGCCAACAGGGCGCGTGCCGCTGTGAGTGCTCGGCGAATGACCACCGTTATTTGACACGGAGCTATCTGGTTGAGCCAATCCAGTTATTCGAATATCGTAGGCGCAGTTAGTATATTGTCCATTTCGTACATCAACGCAAGCGATGTACGTTAAATACTCTGACTTCGCGGTAGGTTTACCCAAAGGACCGATCAAATTTGATGGCCACATTTGTACTGTACTTTTGATTGGTGCACCCCAAACCAAACCGATCTGACTGCATAATACAGCGCAAGCACACAACAAAACTGTCTTGATCTTCATCGTCATTCTCCTTGTTTCGTTTATCGTCACGTTACCGTTACCCTGTTTCTCCCTCTTCATAGTCCAATGTTCAGTCAGCGTCAGCGCAGTCTAGATAGCCGCCATCGGCCTGCCGAACTAATGTGCTGCCGTCATTAACTCCAATCGCATATTCACCGATCGCGTCGTAGTCCAAGCGCAGTATTCGTGCGTGAATCGCAACTTTGGAAACTCTTTCGGGCAACGGATCGCTCCAAGCCAGAAGAATCTGCGCCAATAAAACCATCAGTACTAATACCAAATATATCTTCTTTAGTTCTTTCATTGCGTTTCCCATTCTTCTGTCAGAGTCGGATCAATTGTGGTCGAATCGTGTGCATGATTTATTATATTTACGCGACTATGCGAACCAGCAAGCATTAATTAATCGGAGTTACGCTATAGCGGTATCTGCTTTTGAACAATATGCCAAAAGGTCTATATCTTTTGCTATATCCTGGCTGCGATTACGCCGAGAAGCGTGTGGCATAAGGTATCGCGAAGATAGTTATCCCCGCAAAATTCCTGAGTAGCTTGGTGGGTAATTCGGAAAGGAGCAGGTGCGCAGATGCCCGTCTATCCCACTATTGATTCGACACGACGAGGAACTACTCAGTTCTTGCTGAGTTTGATGTGACTGTTGGTTTATTATTGAAAGTATAGGGATTATTTCATTTTCACGCGCGCATTCATCATGACCTCAGTCATCGCGGGTATTGCACCAGATATCCCGTCAGCTCGCGCAAGCTGTGTGTCACGTCATTCGGGTCGTACACGCTGACAACGATGCGGCGCATGGTGGGGTTGGGGGTGGCGATGACTTCTTCCTGCCACGGGTAGTTTTGACCCGCTTGTTCTTCTTGGCCCGTCTGTATGCCGGGAGCGGGAAAGTCGCCGCGCGCCTGGTGCATCGCCAACCTGTTCTGTGCAACCCAGTCGGCGACGACGTGAATGCGCAATACGTCCACATGGTGGATGCTGGAGGAAGCAGTGCGGGACACCGCGGCCATGGTGACCGCGAGGATGAAGAGGGCGACCAGGACCTCGATGAAGGTAAAACCATTGCTTTATTCTCCCTCCCCCTTGCAGGGGGAGGGGTGGGGTGGGGGTAGATATTGTGATGCCTCTCCGAGCCAACCCCCATCCTAGCCTTCCCCCTGCAAGGGGAAGGAACGGTGCGGCTTAATTGTGTTCATGGCGTCTTCCCCGCAACGACCGTCACGTTGCCCAGCCCGTCGCCGACGACGTCGGCATTCAGATTGCTGCTAAGCAAACTCACCCGAAAATCCTTCGCCGATAACTCCGGGCTCAGCAAAACGAGCGCCCCCGGTTCTATGCGGCGACCGTTGAAACTGACTTCACCGATACGTACAGTTTCTGGCAGCGTGCGCGGATGCAGCAGGTTGTCGCGTTCGATGCGCACCCATTCACCTTCCTTGGTTTGTTTCCAGAAGCGGTAGCTGTTGCCGGTGCCGGACCATGCCAGAGGCTGGCCGCCCGCCTGCGAACTCATCGCGCCGTTTTCCATCAGGAACGCCAGTCGCTGCGACTCGTCGCGCAATACCGACTGTGCGGTCGGCATCAGGCTCAGCGTCGCAACGGACAGCATGATGGCGGCGACGACCAGCACGACCATCATCTCCAGTAGGGTGAAGCCATGCATTCCTGCTCCCCAACTTTTCTCCACAGGGAATTTGGTTTCAACTTCCCTCTCCCTCCGGGGGAGGGACTGAGGGTGGAGGAGAAAGCGGCAAGGAACAATCACTCTTGTTCAGGAAGAAGTTAGTCCTGCCAGTTGCCGATGTCGGCGTCGTTGCCTTCACCGCCGCTTGCTCTGTCCGCGCCGAAGCTGAACACATCTATCACGCCATGCACACCGGGCTGCAGGTATTGGTAAGGCGTGCCCCATGGATCTTTCGGCACACGGTCCAGATAGCCTTCGCTTTTCCAGTTGGTCGGGATAGGAGAGATCGGTTGGCTTCTTCACCAGTGCCGCCAGTCCCTGCTCGGTCGTGGGATAGTGTCCGTTATCCAGCTTGTACAGGTTGAGCGCCTGGGTGATGGTGGCGATGTCCTGCTTGGCGGCAGTGATGCGCGCTTCATCCGGGCGGCTCATTACCTTGGGCACGATCAGCGCGGCCAGCACGCCGATGATGAGGATGACGACCATGATTTCGATCAGGGTGAAACCGCGGGAGCGGTGGATGGTGCTATGAGTTTTCATTAGATGCCTTTCCTTATAATGAACTTACTTATCCCCTTCTCCCGCATGGGAGAGGGCCGGGGATGAGGGGCAATGCGTCTCACCAATTTGGTTTGGACTCAACATCCCTCACCCTAACCCTCTCCCGCAGCGGGAGAGGGGATAAAACCAACGTCATCACTTGATCATCTGGTTCATCTGGATGATGGGCAGCAAGATCGCCAGCACGATCAGCAGCACTACCGCGCCCATGAACAGGATCAGCACGGGTTCGAGGATGGAAGTGAGGGCGGTGGTGAAGCCGGACACTTCCTGCGTCTGTTGTTTGGCGACGCGGTCCAGCATGATGTCCAGGCGGCCGCTCTGTTCGCCGCTGGCGATGAGGTGCACCAGCACGGGCGGAAACAGGCCGGAGGCGGCCAGCGCGCGGCTCAGCGTCACGCCCTCGCGCACTTTCATCGCGGCATCCTCCAGCGCGCGGCGCATGGGCAGGTTGGTGAGCACGCCGCAAGCGGCATTGAGGGCGGTGAGCAGGCCGACGCCGCTGCCGACCAGAATGGACAAGGTGCTGGCCATGCGCGCGGTGTTGCTGCCGCGGATCAGTTTGCCGACGATGGGCAGGCGCAACAGTTTGAGATGCAGCTGGAAACGCAATGCTTCCTGTTGCAGCGCGCGTTGTGCGGCGAAGCCGCCGATCGCAAGGATCGCGATCAGATAAAGCCAGGTGGCTGCGAGGAAACCGCTGAGCGCGATCAGCGCGCGGGTGAGGAAGGGCAGGGCCTGGCGCGTCTGCTGGAACACTTCGACCACCGACGGCACGACGAAGATCAGCAAGCCGCCGACTACCAGTACGGCGACGACGATGACGATGGCGGGATAGACCATCGCCAGGCCGATCTTCTGTTGCAGGGCTTGTTGTGCTTCGGAATAGGTGGCGAGTTTGTCCATCACCGTGGCGAGTTCGCCGGACGCTTCGCCGGCACTGATCAGTGCGCGATGAATCTCCGGAAAGGTGTCGCGATGTTTATCCATGGCGCGCGCCAGCGTGTTGCCGGCGAGCACTTCCGAACGCATGGCCGCGATCACTTGGCGCATGGCCGGGTTGTCGCCCTGTTCGATCAGTACGGACATCGCCTGTTCCAGAGGCAATCCTGCTTCGAGCAAGGTGGCGAGCTGGCGCAGCATGAGGCTGACTTCGGACAGCGGGATGCGTTTGCGGAACGGCAGATTGAAACTGCGGGCACCGCCTTGCGCCGGGGTGTCGGACAGTGAATTCAATTCGACCACGAACAAACCGCCTTCGCGCAACTGGGTGCGGGCAAGACGGGCCGAGTCGGCTTCGATCATGCCGTTGCTGGCTTTGCCTTCTGCGTCTAGCGCGTTGTAGTGGAATGCGGCCATGGTTTATGAGTTTGAAAAAACTTAAAAGCTAAAACAATTAGCCGCAGAGATCACAGAGCGCACAGAGAATGTGGCGGTGCTCACGGTTTCGGTGATTTGAATCGGCTTTCTCTGTGATCTCTGTGTCCTCTGTGGCAAATGGGTTTTGAATTTCAGTATCGTAAGGTGCAATAAGCGCAGCGCATTGCACCGGATGTTTATGATCCACACATGCGGCGCAATGCCCGTTGGTTATTGCGCCCTACTCGAGCTGGGTTTGCCATGCGATTTCATTCGGCGCGTGACATTGGATTAATCAGATAACGGCAGAACACGTCATTGCAACTGGTCATCAGAGTGGCAAATAGAAATATTGGAGGGGAATCCGCAGGTGTATTGGAAAGGGTGCACGCGATCATGTATCCCGAGATGGATAGTTCAAATCCCAGCATTTTGAAATACTCGGTTTGGTTAGCAGCACAGGTCGCAAACGGCTCATAGATTCAATAGCGTCTTGGTTGCGTGGTGATTGCGACTGGTGGTCGATTGCGTACTTTAGTGCATTGGACGCATAAATTAGGCTCTCAACAGGGCGCACATTGTTCAGTGCCTTTATATTCTTGAATGGACTTTTGTCAGACTTTGAAATCGACGTGAGCGTACACGTAGCTTCCGTCGTGCATTCCAAGATCATCTCAAGGCTGTTCCCGGTCTGCCATTTCAAGCGAATAAGTGCCAACAATGCTTTCCGAAACTGGGTCTGCGTATGCAAATGTGGAAACAAACAAGAAAACTAAAATTGACGATATAAGCTTCATTTGATCCCTATGGCTAACGTGTATTCAAGGTAATCAGCCCTTCGACAAGCTCAGGCGAACGGCGTAGTTATTCGATAGATTTCTGAAAGGCTTCATTTGCTACCTCAATCCCGCGTCACGCGAATCACTTCTTCCAGCGAAGTGTCGCCGGAGACGACCCAGCGCAGCCCGTCGTCGCGCAGGTTCAGCATGCCGATCTTCATCGCGTAGTCGCGCAGATGCTGTTCGCTTTCGCGCGAGTGGATCATGCTGCGCAGGGTGTCGTCCACTTCCAGCAATTCGTAGATGCCGGTGCGGCCGCGATAGCCGGTCTGGTTGCATTTGGCGCAGCCGACCGGGCGATACAGCACATCCGGTTTGCCGGATGGAGCGAGCAGTGTGAGCTCCACTTCATCCGGCGTATAGGCTTCGCGGCAGTCCTTGCACAGGCAGCGCACCAGACGTTGCGCCAGCACGCCGACCACGCTGGAAGAAAGCAGGAACGGTTCGACGCCCATGTCGGTGAGGCGGGTGACGGCGCTCACGGTGTCGTTGGTGTGCAGCGTGGCGAGCACCAGGTGGCCGGTGAGGCTGGACTGCACGGCGATCTGCGCGGTTTCGAGGTCGCGGATTTCGCCGATCATGATCACGTCCGGGTCCTGGCGCAGGATGGCGCGCAGCGCGCGGGCGAAGCTCATGTCGATGCGCGGGTTGACCTGCGTCTGGCTGATGCCGTCGAGGTCGTATTCCACCGGGTCTTCCACCGTCATCACGTTGGTCACGGTCGCGTCGATGCACGACAGCGCCGCATATAAGGTAGTGGTCTTGCCTGATCCGGTCGGGCCGGTGACCAGCACGATGCCGTGCGGTTGCGCGGTGAGGCGCATCATGGCTTCGAGCGAGGTTGCGCTCATGCCGAGCTTGGTGAGGTCGAGGCGTCCGGCTTCCTTGTCGAGCAGACGCATCACCACGCGCTCGCCGTGTCCGGTGGGCAGGGTTGAGACGCGCACATCGACGGGGCGACCGGCCAGGCGCAGCGCGATGCGGCCATCCTGCGGCAGGCGCTTTTCGGCGATGTCGAGATCGGCCATGACCTTGATGCGCGACACCATCGCGGCATGCAACGCGCGGTGCGGTTCGGCGATGTCTTTCAAGGTGCCATCGAGACGGAAGCGCACGACGGAGCGCGTTTCGAACGGTTCGATGTGGATGTCCGAGGCGTTGTCGCGCACAGCCTGCGCCAGCAGCGCATTGATCATGCGAATGACGGGCGCATCGTTTTCGGATTCCAGCAGGTCGGCCGATTTGGGCAGGTCGTGCAGCAGCATGGACAGGTCCATGTCCTGCTCCGCATCGTCGAGCAGCATGGCGGTGGAGTCTTCAGCCTGCGAATAGGCATCGCTCAGGATGCGCTCGAAATCTTCCGCATCGACCAGTGTGGCATCCACCGGCAGCGCGAGCTGGCGCATCACTTCGGCGATGGCTTCGGGTTTGGCATCGCGGCGTACGGCCAGCGCCGCACGATCAGCGCAATCGGTCAGAACCACTCCCTGCGCTTTTGCAAACGTGTAGGGCAGTCGGCGTGCGGCGCGGCGATTGATATTGGCCTGGGTCACGGCTGCGGCTTGACCGGTTCGGCAGTAGTTGCCGCTGCGGGCGCACTGGCGGCATCGGGATTGGAAGTCGCCGCAGGCGCGCTCGCGGCGGGAACCTGATTCTCGGGGTGTACCGGCGGCAGCGCCTTGTTCTTGTCGTCGTTTTGCATGATCCAGCTATCCGGCATGCGCAATGCCTCGCGCCGTTTGCTCATCAAGTCGTAACGCTCTTCGGTCAGCTTATTGTAGGAATCCCGCTGATACATGATGTAGGGGCGGATGAATACCATCAGGTTGGTCTTGACGTGCTGCCGCGTTTCATAGCGGAACAGGTTGCCGAGGATAGGGATGTCGCCCAGCAACGGTGTTTTGCTGGCAACGTCGTTCACCTGATCCTGGATCAGGCCACCGAGAACGACGATCTGGTTTTCGTCCACCAGGATGGTGGATTCGATGGTGCGCTTGTTGGTGGTCGGGCCGGAGACGGACGAGGAGGAAGAGGCGACCACGCTCGATACTTCCTGAAACACCTGCAGCTTCACCGTGCCGCCCTGCATGATCTGCGGCTTGATCTTCAGCGTCAGGCCGACGTCTTTGCGCTCGATGGTCTGGAATGGCGTGGCGGTGGTGGCGGAGCCGGTCTGTGCATATTGCCCCGTAATGAAGGGCACGTTCTGGCCGACCACGATCTTGGCCTCTTCGTTATCCAGTGTCATCAGGTTGGGCTCAGACAGGATGTTGGCGTTGGTGTCGCTCTCCAGTGCGTGCGCCAGCACGCCGAGATTCAGCACCGTGCCGAGGCCGGGCAGCGTGGTCGTTCCGTTCACGACGCCGATGTTCAGGCCTTGCCCCACGCTGCCGAGGTTGGTCGCTGCACCGATAATGTTGTTGGACGTGCCGAAATTGGTGCCGCCAATGACATTGTTGCCGGGCTGGTTCACACCGTTCAGCTTTTGCCACTGGACGCCGAACTCGGATGCCTTGTCTGCCGTCACTTCGACGATTAGCGCCTCAATGTATATCTGTGGCCGGCGCACATCGAGTTTGTCGATGACGGAACGCAGATTGTTATAGACCGCCTCGGACGCGGTGATGATCAGCGCGTTGGTTGGAATGTCCGCCTGGATGATGCCTCCGCCGGAGGGACCCGAGCTTGTCACCGGCTGTGCCGCCGTACCTTGCGGCGTGGAGCTTGGCTGGGCAACGGCGGATGTGTCGCCGCTCATCACGGCACGCAGCGTCTGCGCGAGCTTGGTTGCATCCGCATTCTTCAGTTGCACCACATGAATATTGCCCTGCGTGCTGGTTGCGCTGTCCAGTTGCGCCACCAGTTCCTTGACGCGGTTAATGCGGCCGGGATTGTCCGAACGCAGCAGCAGCGAATTGGTGCGACTGTCCGCGATCAAAACAAAGCGCTGGTTTTCGTCTCCGCCCGCTGCCGCGGGCGCAGTTGCTTCCGGCATCAGGCGGTTGATGATGCCGGCGAGATCGACTGCCGAAGCATGCCGGACCGGAATGATCAGCGGTGCGTCTGCATTGGGTTGGTCCAGTGAATCGATGAGTTTTGCGATGCGCGTCACGCTGCTGGCGTAATCGGTGATGACCAGGGCATTGCTTGCAGGATAGGCAACCACCACGCTGTTGGGCGAAATGATGGGACGCACGAGATTGACCAGTTGCGAGGCGGATTCGTACTTGAGCACGAACACGCGGGTAATCAGCTTGTCGCCTTTGCCCTGTCCGAGCGAGCCGATATGCTGCTTGGCATCGGCCTCGGGGATGATCTGCGTCACCCCGCCCGATTCGACGGCTGCGTAGCCTTGCAGGCGCAGCGCGGAAAGCAGGATGTCGTAACCCAGTTCAGGCGAGACCGGCGTGGCGGATACGATGTTGATGGTGCCTTTTACGCGCGGATCGACGAGGAAATTCTTCTTGGAGATTTGCGAGATGGCGCGGATGACTTCCTGGATATCTGCGTTGACGAAATTCAGCGAGACCCGGTCGTCCGGTTTTTCTGCGTGACATGGAGCCGCGACGAGGAGCGTCAGGCTTAATGCCAGCAGGGTTCGTCGCAATAGGCTGTAGATCAATGTCTTCCCCTTAGTATTTCCTGCTGCTGTTGTTGCAAGACCGTTCGTTGTTCCGGCGACAACCGATTGAGCATCTGCATTTGTGCGGCAACGCCGGGATCGGCTTGTGCCGGAACGGTCGCGCGGGCCGGGGTAATCCCGCTTGCGGCAACAGTTGCCTGGCTCAGGTCGACTCGTTGCTGCGTGCCGTTGCGTTCCAGGATTACATAGCCGGGATGCGTCTCGACCAGACGTACCCCCGGCACGACCTGTCCACCCAGACCAACGCCGACCTGTCCGCTCTCGGTCTGCATGACGGCGAAGCCGTCTTTGCGGCTCGCAAAAATACCGATGGGCCGGATTCCGTTGAGCGAGGCGGTCGAGGTGCCGGTGCTGACAGCGCCAAACAGCTGTTCGGCTTGCCCTGACTGCGCTGAAATCGCGGTGCTCGGCACGGCGTGTTCGGACGGAGCGAACAGCACCCAGGCATGTTTTGCCAGCAACAACATCGCCAGTAGTCCGCCCCAGAGCGGCCAGTTCAGCCAGAGCCTGGCGGGTGCTGCAAAGACCTTTCTACCCAACGACATGCGACATTCCTCGTGTATGGAGTCTGAATATAACACACCTCCACACGACGCAAATGTGCGGTCGGGCACATAGCTTGCGGTCAGTGCCGCCTGGGGATGAACAGCATGACTCCGCCGCTCAACATCATGGCCCAGACGATGGCGGCGCCCGTCGGCAGGTCGAACCAGACGGACAGCAGCAGGCCCAATGCGTAGCCCGCGATGCCGACCGCGAAAGCGAAGAGATAACGCCGTTTGTTGCGGCCATGGGTGGCCAGTGCCGGCACGATCAGGCTGGCGAACACGAGATAGACGCCGACCAGTTGCACCGAAGCGGTGATGGCAATCGCGAACAGGGCGTAGAAGCCGAAGTAGCCCAGGCGTTGGCGGAAGACTTTCCACACGGCGAGAAGGACGGCCGTGAGCACGGCGGTCGCGATGAGTTGCGTGTTGCTCACCCAAAGTATCTGCCCCACCAGCAGGTCTTTCAGGTGTTCACCGGCATGCACGTCATGGCTCATGAGCAGGATGCCCAGGGTGGCGGAGAGTACGAAGGTGAGGCCGATGCAGGCTTCCTTCACTTCCGGCAGGCGCCGCTCTATCCATGCCAGCAGCGCCGCGCCGCACAACGCGCTGGTGGCGGCGATGAGCTGCACCCACAGCGGATGTTCGGTGAGGTCGAGCAGGCTTGCAATGATGACGCCGAGCCCGGCGATTTGCGCGACGGCCAGATCGGCGAAGATCACGCCGCGTTGCAACACACGCATGCCGAAAGGAATATGCGTGGCGAGTACCAGCAGGCCCGCGATGAAAGCCGGAAGGATGATGTCGAGTTCGATGCTGTTCATGGTAGTTCCTAATTTCGTCGTTACGCGAAGGGGATCCTCATTCAATCTCTCCGCGGCAAGAGAAGGCACTACTGAGTATCCCGCCGGGAGGCCGGGGTGGGGGAACCCAGTCAATGTAATCCCGCCAGCAATCTGGCAATGGTGTCGTCGAAGAATGTGAACAGATTTGTTGCCTGCGGCGTTCCGCCCACGGTGAAGGGCAGCATGACGGCGGGAATGTGCGCCCGATCTGCGATCCATTCGGAAGGCCGCTCGTTTTGATAGGCGGCGCGCAATACCATGCGTGCCGGGTGTTGCTGCAGCTCATTCAATACCGTTCCCAGATAGGACACGCTGGGTTCCATGCCGGGTTTGGGTTCCAGTTCGGCTACCTCCTTCAGTCCGAGCCAGTCGTTTATATAGGGGAAACCTTTGTGATGCACCACGACCGATATGCCCTTGAGCGGGGCTGCCTGCTTTTCCCACTTCGCGATGGCTGCGCGCCATTGTTGATTGAAAGTCGCGTAACGCTGCTGATAAAACGCGGTGTTCGCCGGATCCAGCTCGATCAGCCGCTTGCTTAGTGCGTCCGCGATCGGCAGGAAGTTTCGCGCGTCGGTCTGGATGTGCGGATTGCCTTCCGCATGCACATCGCCATCGGCCCGATCCAGTCTGGTCGGCACTTCCAGCATGGTGACATAGTGGGCCGCTTCGAAATGTCCGCTGCTGCCGGGTTGAATCTTGCTGTTGGCAGATTCCTGCAACACCACCGGCATCCAGCCGATTTCCAGTTCCGCACCGGTACATACCAGCAGTTGCGCGCCGCGTGCCCTGGCAATCAGGCTGGGGCGGGCCTGCACCTGGTGCGGGTCCTGCAGCGGGCCGGTGGCGGTATAAATGCTGGCTTTGTCGCCCGCGAGTTCTTGTGTGAGCGCGGCCCATTCCGGTTCGCAGGCGAACACGTTGAGCGCGGCGTGGGCGGTGCTGCTTAGCAGCAACAGAAATAACATACACCAAGTGTCTTGTTCATGATGTATCCTTTAAATTGGTGCGTATCAATACTGGTGCGCGCCGTGCGCGCCCATGGCCATGATGTATTGCACGAATATCTGGTTATCCGGCAAGCCCTGCCGCGAATTGTCGTGGGCCAGTTGCAGGCGCAAGCGCGAGAACTCGCTGGTGTTGTAATCCGCCATCCAGGTGAGGCGCGACGGGTTGTAGCCGTAATTGCCGATGACTTTGCCCGATAGGGATGCGCCCAGACTTGCGGTGCCCGGATCGAGCCGGTCGTAACGCACACCGCTGCGCCAGTTCGGCGTGAACTGATATACGCTCTGCAGGTACCAGCCGCTTTGCGTGACGGTGTAGTTGCCAGTGACGGGCCCGCTTGCCGCTGGAGGTGTACCCATGTCGTATGTCAGCAGTCCGTTTTCCTTGCGCCGGAAATATTCGCTCTGCACCTTCAGGTAGCTCTCGCGAAAATTGCCGTTGTGCGAGTATTTCCACACGAAATCCAGCCCGGCGGTTTTGCTGTCGCCGGTAAAGCTGTCGCTGACACCGCCTATTGTATTCAACAGATCGGGTACGCCGGTGCTGACCGCATCCACCCGTCTGGTCTGGTGCAGCGACAGGCCGGCGCGCCAGCTTTGCTCGATACCGATGTCGTCGCCGATATGCGCGAACAGCGTACTCGCACCGCTGCCGTTCTTCGGCGTATTTGTCCCGGGGAAGTTGCTGCCTTTGCCGAGCTCGCCACCCAGTTCGACGAACAGGTCGGTCGGTGCCAACCACTTGAGCTGTATGCCATCCTCTTTCAACTGATCTCCCCACAGCACGGAATACACCAGCGGCTGGTCGACGAAATCCCAGGTATGTGCGTGCTGCTCGTTCAGGTAACCCAGGCCGGAGAAGAAGCGACCGAACTTGAGGTTAACCCCGTTTTCCAGTGCAGTCGTTTGAACAAAGGCGTTTTCCACACTGGCGCCGCCGGCAGGCAACAGCGATATCGTTGCCACGCCGCGAAATTGCGGGTCGATGTTTGCGGAGATGCCCAACTCCGATTCACCCAGGTTGAAACCCTGCTCATGTCCCGGAACGGGATTCATGGCGAAACCCGTGACGGGTATAGCGGGATCGCGTTGCAGATTGCCATAAGTGCCGGACAGGATGAGCGAAAGGGCAGGGTTGAAGGCATTCGCGTTCCCTGTCTCGGCGGCGAAAGCGCCGATGGAATGACTTAACAGTACGGCGATGGCCGTATTCGAACAGATTCTCTTGAACATGATTTACTCCAAAAAAGCACACAAAACCCCGCGCGATCCGCTGCGGGGAGTCGACAACGCTTTATACGGATAAAGGAGGCGCGCGCGCCGCGAACGCGGTGAACGCAACAGTGCGGAAAGAGGTGGAATAAGTGGCGAGGGTTTCTTCGAAAGACGAAGAGAAGTCGAAATGGACCAGGCTGACACTGATGGCGCCGCCTATCTGCGCATAAGCCGCACACAGGTCGCAATGCTTGTCGTGCGGCAGGGATTGGTCCTGCGTCTGGTCGGCTATCGTATGCGAGATGCCATGCGCGTATGCACCATACTGTGCGACCAGCAGGGCGAAGACGAGAAACAGCGGCAGAAGCAGGCGAGACGATCTCATGACGGGTGTTACCTTAACAAAGGCGAGTGAACGCGGCAAGGCTTACCGCCTGCATATCGGATTTGTTACACGTGGTGAGGAACGCGATAAAACGTACCCGAATTCGGATTTGTTACAGCGTGTTGCCTGGACTAATCACCGCTTTCCAGCTTGTCGCTGCTGGTAAAGGTCCAGGTACGCGTGATGCTGAGTATGTCGGTGTCTTTGGCGATGTCCGCCGGGAACGGGGAGTAGGGCGCGGCAAGTTTTACGATACGCATAGCGGATGCATCGAGGATGGGCTGGCCGGACGGGCGGCTGATTTCGACGCTTTCCACGCTGCCGTCGGAGCGAATGGAAACGGTGAGGGTCAGGCTGCCGTATATCTTTTTGGTGCGCGCGATCTCGGGGTAGTTCAGGTTGCCGATGCGTTCGACTTTTGAGCGCCACGCTTCGACATATTGGGCATAGCGATATTCCTGCGTGCGCGCGCCGATGAATTTTCGCTTGGGCATTTTTTCGTACATTTGCAGGTTCTTGCTGATCTCCGCCTCCAGGCGCACGATTTCAAGCGAACGCTGCACGAGGTCATGGCCGTCGTCAGCGGAACTGTCCTGGTTCTGCTGCTGCGTCTTGTTCTGCGCCACGCTGAAATCACTCTTGTTGCGCGTCAGCATGCGTTTGCTTTCCTGTTGCATCTGGCGCAACCGTTGAGCGGTTTGTTCCGGCGTGAAGTGTTGCGCATCGCCGAGCACCGGAAACGGGGTCTTGGCATGACGTTCGTCTTCGGTACTGCCGCCCCCATCGAGGTTGCTCTGCGCATAGGCGTTTGCGTTGGTCGGGCGCTGGCTCGATTTGCTGTTGACGAGGGTTACTTCCAGCGGTTGGCTGAAGTGGGTGGCGTCTTTCGCGGCCGGCACGGTGAAGGCGATGCCGAACAGGACAAAGAAGTGCAGGACAAGCGAGAACAATGCGGAGAATGTCAGGCGTTCCCTGGATTGTTGCAGCGCGTTGACGAGCCTTTGTCTCATGCAGGGACTTCCACGTTAGCCTGATATTTTGCGTCGAAGTTCAGGTCGAGCAGGTCGATCTCGCCTATGTCCAAAGTCACCCGGGTATTCGGCGGCGTTTCCGGCAGGGAAGAAATACGCCCGACCAGGGGAATGTCGGCAAGCTTGACCAGGTTCTCGCGCAGGATGGTCGCAGAAACGAGAAGTTCGCGTAGCGATGCGTTTGCTCCCTCGCCCGCGAGGCGGGAGAGGGTTGGGGTGAGGGCTTCCAATTTTTCCTTTTCCTGCTGCAGCCAGCGCAGGCACCAGTAACGTTCCATGTTGCGCTGGAATTCGTTGTAGGTGGTGTAGGCCGTATCGAAGCTGCTCAGGATTGCGAACAGGGCGGTGTCGTTTCGTGCATAGACGGGTGGATCTCCGCGCAACACGCTGATAATCTGGCGTTGGTTCACCATGTCCACATAGCGGCGCAGCGGCGAACTCGACCACGCGTAGTGTGCGACGCCCAGCCCTTGATGCGGGGCGGCAACGGTGCTCATCTTGACCTTGCCGTTGTTTTGCGTGCGGTAGATGCCGGCCACATCATGGTCGTCGAGCAGCTTGCCCCAGGAACTGTTGGCCAGGATCATCAGTTCCGACACCACCTTGTCGATGGGTGAGCCGCGCAGGCGTTGACCGATGGTGATGCGGTCGTTCTCCACATGGAATGTGTAATCGATCTGTTGCGTGCTGTTGTCGGCGGATTTGCCGCGACCGGCTTCCAGTTTTTGCGCGAAGTCCCATAGCAGCTTGAGTTCGGGCGCATAGGCGTAATCAAGCTTGTCTGCAGCCAATGTCTCTTCGTTGAACAAGGGTTCCAGGGTGTCGTGGCGCAGGTTGGCCGCGATGTGCAGACGTTCGAGCCGGGTTTCGTTATGCACTACCGCAAGTGTCTCGGCATCCGCTTCCACATACAGCGAGAGCGCCGGACAGACCTTGTCCGCGCACAGCGTGAACGCCTGCACCACGTTGTCCGGCAGCATGGTGATCTTGTCGCCCGGCATATATACGGTGGACATGCGCTGCGCGGCGATGGCGTCGATCGGAGAATTCGGGGGGATGCCCAGTGCAGGAGCCGCGATGTGGACGCCGATGCGCCAGTTGCCGTTCGGAAGTTTTTCGACGGAAAACGCATCGTCGATTTCGGTGGTGCTGGCATCGTCGATGCTGAACGCGTTGACGTGTGCCTTCGGCAATTCGGGATGTTCTTCCACCGCGACTTCGGGAAAGGTAGTGCCGCGCGGGAAGTTCTCGAACAGGAACTTGTTCAGGTGATAGTCGTGCGTGGACGGCAAGGCTCCGCATTGATGCAGCAGGTGCGCTGCGGACAAATGCGTGGCGGCGCAAGCTGCCTCCAGCGCCTTGACCTCGATGGTGTTGCGATCCGGTTTGTACAGGACCATGTTCAGGTGTTCGGCAAATTCCGGCGGCAAATGGAAGGCGCTGAGCTGCTCGGTGTAGCGTGCCTGCAGCTCGGCCTGCAGGCGTTTTTTCTCGACACTGGCGAGTGCCGACTTTAGTGCATCGGGCGGAGCGGCCTTGTAGCAACCCTTGCCCTTTTTGTAGAAATGCATGGGCGAGCTGTGCAGGCGGATCAATGCCCCTGCCGCCTCGACCGGGTTCGGCGCATGGCCGAAATACTCCCGTGCCAAACTGTCAAAGTTGAACTCGTCCGGCGGCGAGGCTTCCCACAGGAAGTCGATGTCGATGTCAGCAGCCACTTGCTCCGCTTGCGCCATGAATTCGGACAGGCCGGGCTGAGCGAAGCGCAGCATCACATTGGATGATTTGATTTTGCTGCGTTTGCCGTGGGTATTCTCGACCTGCAGGGAGGTGGTGTTGTCGGTAAGGATATTGCCGACCTTGAAACCACCGTCTTCTTCGTAAAATATGTTCATTGGGAGGTGCTGAAAAAATTCCGGCCGATTATAACCTGACGGCCCGCCGCTGAACTTCCTTCATGTTAATCTGTCCTTAATGCGCTGCCTGCCTGCGGGCGGACCTATTAACCACACGTGGAGAGTAATCATGAGAGTTTTTCCAGAATTGTTCATCACAGGCTGTCTGCTATGCTCCGCGCCCTTGGTGCAGGCCTGCGATGTCATGCATCACGGTGCATACGAAGAGGATGTTTTCAAGGAAATGGACAAGAACGGCGACGGCGTGATCAGCAAAAAGGAATTCGATGCCTACCATAGTGCGCAGTTCAAGAAATTCGACCTGAATCATGACGGCAAGATCACACGGGAAGAGATGGACGCCGTGCACGACAAGATGGTCGACAAATGCGATACGCATGCGGATAAAGGGTACAAGGACTTCGATGCGCGCTTCGACGAAACCGATATCAATAACGACGGGGCTTTAAGCAAAGACGAGGCAGAGATAGGCATGCCGATGTTATTCAAGCATTTCGACGAGATCGATACGAACAAGGACGGCAAGATCACCAAGGAGGAAGTGGTCGCATACATGAAGAAGTTGCATGAACATATGCAGGACCAACCCATGGATAAGGGGATGATGGCACCGGACAACAAGGAAATGATGAAACCGGCCGATGATGGTGCGAAGAAGCCCGACCCGATGTAAGCGTTTGCGTGTTCTTTATATATAGATGAAACAGGCCAGCTACAAGCTGGCCTGTTTGCTTTGGGGCAGGTAATTATTTGAGAGTAAGGATATAGGCGATTGCGGCCTTGAGATCCGCATCGCTCACCGTCGCGGGTGCCGGGGCCATCGCCACTGTGCCCCAGTTGCCGGACCCGCCCGCCCGCACCTTCTTCGCCAGTGTGGCGACGGCACCGGGGACACCCTTGTATTTGGCCGCGATATCTTTCAGCGCAGGCCCCACGAGTTTCTTGTCCACGGTATGGCAGGCCAGGCAGCCGCTCTTTCTGAGCAGTGCCTCGTCGCCGAGTGCGTTACCGGCCAGAAGCAGGCCTGCGGAAAGAATTAGAAGTTTGCGAAACATGGGGCGCTCCTCGGTGAATGAAATGGTGAAGTCCGTGGATTATAGCCGCTGGCGTGCTTAATCGGTTGGCGCCGGGCGGTCACCGCTTCAAGGGGCGCGTTTGGGTCTATGCGGCGCTAAATGTTACCATCCGGCTTATTCGATCAGTAAGGAAGAGTCATGGCAGGCCACAGTAAATGGGCAAACATCCAGCATCGCAAAGGTCGCCAGGATGCCAAGCGCGGCCAGATATTCACCCGCCTTATCAAGGAGATCACTGTCGCCTCGAAGCTGGGCGGCAGCGATCCGGACATCAATCCGCGCCTGCGTCTGGCGATGGAAAAGGCCTACGACCAGAACATGCCCAAGGACAACGTCGAGCGCGCCATCAAGCGCGGGGCGGGCGAGTTGGAGGGCGTGGATTACATGGAGTTGCGCTATGAAGGCTACGGCATCAACGGTGCGGCGGTGATGGTGGATTGCCTGACCGACAACAAGACACGTACCGTGGCCGATGTGCGCCACGCCTTTACCAAGTACGGCGGCAATCTGGGTACAGACGGTTCGGTGGCATTCCTGTTCAAGCACTGCGGCCACATGATCTTTGCGCCCGGCACCGACGAGAATGCGCTGCTGGAAGTGGCGCTGGATGCCGGTGCGGAAGATATCGTCAATAACGACGATGGCAGTATCGAAGTCATCACAACGCCGCATGACTTTGGCGCCGTGAAACGGCGCCTGGAATCGGCTGGATTCAAACCCGAGATGGGCGAAGTCACCATGAAGCCGGTGAACGAGGTTTCATTTACGGGCGAGGACGCGGTGAAGATGCGCAAGCTGCTGGATGCGCTGGAAGACTGCGATGATGTGCAGGAAGTGTATACGACCGCGGTGATCGAAGAATGATTCCGCTTCGCCTGCGTCACGATAACTGCGTTGGCTGCGCTACGCGACTCGTCGTCGCCGTGCTTGAGCACTGTCTCGTCGCCGCTCACTTGCCGCCTTGTTCTCGTTTAGCAGGCAAACCGGAATCGAAATGAGAATTTTAGGCATCGACCCTGGACTGCGTATCACCGGGTTTGGCGTGTTAGATAAAGAAGGCCAACAGTTGCATTATGTCGCCAGCGGTTGCATCAAGACGCCCGATGGCGAGTTGCCGGAACGATTGAAAGTCATTTTGTGCGGGTTGGGCGAAGTCATCGCGCAGCACAAGCCGGAGCAGGTAGCCGTGGAAAAAGTGTTCGTGAACGTGAATCCGCAGTCGACTTTGTTGCTGGGTCAGGCGCGCGGTGCGGCCATCTGCGCAGCGGTACAGGCTGATCTGCCGGTGGCGGAATATACCGCGCTGCAGGTGAAGCAGGCGGTGGTCGGCAACGGGCACGCCGACAAGGAACAAGTGCAGGTGATGGTGCAACGCTTGCTGAAACTGTCCGGCACACCCAGCCCGGATGCGGCGGATGCGCTGGCTTGCGCGATTTGCCACGCACATGGCGGCATGGGTCTGGGCGCTTTGGCAACCAAGGGTTTTCGAGTACGAGGAGGAAGGCTGGTATGACGCAACCGATGGAACCAACACTCGCAATTTATCCAAATCCGTTCGCCCGCTATTTCGCCGCGACACGCCCCGCGTTCCTCACGGCAAGCCTGATGGCCTGTCTGGTGGGTCTGGCTGTCGCGTGGCACGGCGGTCTCGTCTTCGATATCCCGCTCGCGCTGGTGACGTTGCTGTTCGCTTTATTGGCGCATGCCGGTGTGAATGTGCTCAACGACTATTACGATGCGCTCAACGGTACTGATGCGCAAAATACGGAACGCATCTTCCCGTTCACCGGGGGCAGCCGTTTTATCCAGAACGGCGTGTTGACGCTGGCACAGACGCGCAACTTCGGTTTCGCATTGATGGCTGGCGTGATGCTGGCCGGCTTGTGGCTGATGGCGCGATCTGCGCCGCAACTGATGTATGTCGGCGTGGCTGGGTTGTTCATCGGCTGGGCCTATTCTGCGCCGCCGTTTCGTTTGAACAGCCGCGGGCTGGGCGAGTTGTGTGTAGCTGCCGGATTCCTCGCGATAACCGTCGGTACCGATTTCGTTCAGCGCAAAGGCTTTGCCGTCGCGCCGTTCATCGCCGGCTTGCCATATGCGCTGCTGGTGACCAATCTGCTCTACATCAACCAGTTTCCCGACCGCACTGCCGATACGGCAGCAGGCAAGCTGCATTGGGTGGCGCGACTTTCCGTGCAGCATGCGCGCTGGGGTTACGCGCTGATCGTGTTATTGGCGTACGCATGGTTGCTGTTGAGCGTGATACTTGGATGGCTGCCGTCACCGGCGCTGCTGGTATTGCTGGCACTGCCGTTCAGCGTGAAGGCTGCCTGCCTGTTGTATCGTCATGCGGCGCAACCGCAGCAGTTGGGCGACGCGATCAAATTGACCATAGGCGCAATGATGGTGCATGGCACGTTGCTTGTCGCTGGCGCTGATTTTGAGTAAAGGAACTGCATGATCGGAAGACTGAGCGGCACGCTGCTGGAAAAGAATCCCCCGCAAATCTTGCTGGACGTGCAGGGCGTGGGATACGAACTGGATGTGCCGATGAGCACGTTCTACAATCTGCCGGCCCTGCATGAAAAAGTCGTGCTGCATACCCATTTTGTGGTGCGCGAAGATGCGCAGCTCCTCTATGGCTTCGCCACGAATGAAGAACGTGTCGCCTTCCGCCAGCTGCTCAAGATCAGCGGAGTCGGCCCCAAACTTGCGTTGTCGGTGTTGTCGGGACTGAGTCTCGGCGATCTTGCATTGGCAGTCGCAAACAAGGATGCGGGGCGTCTGACCAAGATCCCGGGGGTGGGCAAGAAGACTGCGGAGCGTTTGCTGCTGGAACTGCAGGGCAAGTTCGCAGTGACGGGCGCGGGTACCGCGCAAGGTGTTCCTGCGGCTACTCACGGCAGTGATATCGTCAATGCACTTCTGGCGCTGGGCTACAACGAGAAGGAAGCCGATTGGGCTGCGCGGCAATTGCCCAAGGAAGCCAACGTTTCGGACGGAATACGCCAGGCGCTTAAGTTATTATCCAAAGCATGATCCATAACGACGATCTCTCCGCCGCACCGCGCATCCTCTCTGCCGCACCCTGCCTCGCAACAGGAGGAAGCGCTGGAACGCGCGCTGCGTCCCAAGCAGCTGGACGAGTACGTCGGGCAGGAGAAGATACGCGGGCAACTGGAAATATTCATCGAGGCTGCCAGGAAGCGCAAGGAGCCGCTCGATCACGTGCTGCTGTTCGGTCCGCCCGGCCTGGGCAAGACCACCCTGGCGCAGATCATCGCACGCGAGATGGGGGTCAACATCCGCCACACTTCGGGTCCGGTGTTGGAACGTGCGGGCGATCTCGCAGCGTTGCTTACCAATCTCGAACCAAACGATGTGCTGTTCATCGACGAAATCCATCGCCTGTCGCCCGTGGTGGAAGAGATTCTCTATCCCGCGCTGGAGGATTACCAGATCGACATCATGATCGGCGAAGGTCCGGGCGCACGCTCGGTGAAAATCGATTTGCCGCCGTTCACGCTGGTCGGCGCGACCACGCGCGCCGGCATGCTGACCAATCCCTTGCGCGACCGTTTCGGCATCGTGGCGCGCCTGGAATTCTATACGCCGGAAGAATTGCAACGCATCGTCACGCGCTCGTCCGGTTTGCTCGAACTGCCCATTTCGCCAGACGGTGCGCTGGAAATTGCCAAACGCTCGCGCGGTACGCCGCGTATCGCCAACCGTCTGCTGCGCCGGGTGCGTGATTACGCCGATGTGCGCGCCGACGGCAACGCCACGCGCGAAGTCGCGGATGCCGCATTGACCATGCTGGATGTGGACTCGCGCGGGACTGGACGTGATGGACAGACGATTGCTGCAAACGGTCATCGAAAAATTCATGGGCGGGCCGGTCGGCGTGGACAATCTCGCAGCCGCCATCGGCGAAGAGCGCGACACTATCGAAGATGTGATTGAACCGTACCTGATCCAGCAGGGTTATTTGCAACGCACGCCGCGCGGTCGCATGGCCACGGCGAACGCGTACATGCATTTCGGCCTTGTGCAACCGCGTAGCGGGAACAACAAGGAATTATGGGATGAGTAAGCACAAGGTCTTTTCCTGGCCGGTTCGCGTGTATTTCCAGGATACCGATGCAGGCGGTGTTGTTTATCACGCCAGTTATGTGAACTTTTTGGAGCGTTCGCGTACTGAGTGGTTGCGCACCTTCGGTTACAGTAACGCCGGTTTGATGAAGGAATTGGGCGTGGTATTCGTGGTGCGTTCGCTCAAGCTGGACTACTTGAAGCCTGCCCTGCTGGATGATCTGGTGACGGTGACCTCGCAGATCAAGGAGATTGGCCGCAGTCGCTTGAACATACTGCAGACCGTACTGCGCAGCGACGAGGTGCTGGTCGAGGGCGAGGTACATCTGGCCTGTGTGGATGTAAAGACGTTCAAGCCGGTGAGCGTGCCGGATGCGTTGCGTAAACATTGGGATTGAGTAAATGGAACTGATCCAGGATTTGTCGTTTTTTCATCTGATTTCTAATGCCAGCATACTGGTGCAGCTGGTTTTGGGTTTACTGCTATTGGTATCGCTGATGTCGTGGTGGTATATCTTCCTCAAACTTTTTGCTGTGCGCTCTGCCGTGAAACAGTCGCTCGAGTTTGAAGATGCGTTCTGGGGCAATTCCAACCTGAATGCGCTCTACCAGCAGGCAACCAGCCAGGCACGTGGCGATGTGGGCGCGCTGGAACGTATCTTTGCGGCGGGCTTCGCTGAATTTGTAAAACTGAAAAAAACGCACGGTGTGGACAGTACCGCGGTAATGGACGGCACGCGCCGCGCAATGCGCGCCCGTTACCAGCGCGAAATGGATCATCTCGAATCGCATCTGTCCTTCCTTGCCACGGTCGGTTCGGTCAGTCCCTACGTCGGTCTGCTCGGCACCGTATGGGGCATCATGAACGCATTCCGGGGACTGTCCAACGTCGGGCAGGCTACATTGGCCCAGGTTGCGCCCGGTATCGCCGAGGCTTTGGTGGCGACGGCGATGGGCCTGTTCGCTGCCATTCCGGCGGTTGTGGCATACAACCGCTATGCACATGACATCTCGCGTTTGTCATCGCGCTTCGAGAGTTTCATCGAAGAATTTTCCAATGTGTTGCAGAGGCAGCCATGACGCGGTGCGCGATAGCGATGAGTGCGGGAATGGCTGCATCGCACTACCTACTGCACGTACCCGCAAGGGGTAGGCCGATGGGTTCCCCGCTGCTACGCAGCGACCCATTCGCTCTGTCGGAGGTGCGCCGTGAATTATAGTCGCCGTGCGTCTCACCAGCCGATGAGCCAGATCAACGTGGTGCCTTACATCGACGTGATGCTGGTACTGCTGGTCATCTTCATGATCACTGCGCCGTTGATGAATCCGGGGCAGATCGACCTGCCCAGTGTGGGCAAATCGCTGGCGCCGCCGGTTGCTCCGCTTGAGGTCATTATCAAGAAGGACACGACTTTGTCCTTGCGCGATCATGCGAAGGGAGGCGTGGAGTTTCCGGTGTCGCGCGCTGAGCTGGCCGCGCAATTGCAACTCAGTCTGAAGAGGAATCCGGAGCAGCCCGTCGTGATCTCGGCTGATAAAAACGTGCGCTATGAGGAGGTCATCAATGTCATGGACACGCTGCAACAGCAACATATCAAAAAGATCGGTTTGCTCGCCAAAACACGATGAGTACCGCGCTGGCCTATAACGAACCTTATCGATATTCCGCCGGTGCGCTGGCGTTGGGGGTGCACCTCGCTTTTTTTATCGTGCTGTATTTCGGCGTGCGCTGGCAATCGCATTCGTCAGATAAATTTACAGTCGAGATGTGGGACAGCCTGCCGAATACTGAAGTTGCCTCCAGGCCCGAACCTGTGCCCGTTCCTCCCGTGCCGGCGCCCCCGCCCAAGATCGAACCAATGGCTGTAGCCAAAACGGTTGCGCCGGTATTGCCGCCAGTGAAAGCCGAGATCGAGATACGCGACAAAAAAAGCAAGAAGAACGATGCACAGGAAAAGATGATCCAGGCGGACGAAAAGAGACAAAAAGCCGAAGCCCAGGCCAAGCGGGAAGCCGAATTGGCGGACTATGACGCGAAACAAGAGGCAAAGAAGCAGCAGGCCGACCAAGCCAGGCAGGCCGTACAGGAGCAGATGCGCTCGGAAGCGCGCGCGGAGACACAGACGCAGATCGACCGTTATCAGAACATGATACGCAACAAGATCCGCAGCAAAATGAAAAAAGTGGCGGATGTGCCTGACAGCGCCGAGGCAGTTTTTGCAGTAACCCTGTTGCCGGATGGCATGCTGATGGGCGATCCGGCATTGATAAAGAGCAGCGGCTTCCCAGCTTACGACGATGCGGCGGAGCGTGCTATTCTTTTGGCAGAACCGCTGCCGGTGCCGACGGATATTGCCTTGCAGAAGATGTTCCGCGAATTGAAGTTGTCGATCAAACCCTAGGAGTGTATGTAATGCGTTTTTTGGTGGCCGTCTTTTTGTTGTGCGCAGCATTGCCGGCGACGCGCCGAGTTGACTATTGAGATTACGGGTGCGGGGGAGCATCAGATTCCCATTTCACTGGTGCGATTTGCCGGTGAAGACCAGATGGATGCAGCGTCGTCAATCAGCGGCGTGGTGTCTAACGACTTGCTGCGCACCGGTTTATTCAAGTTGATCGATCCGGCCGGCAAGGCGCCGCATGAGCCCAATGAGGTGAGCTACGTCGAGTGGCCGGGTGTTGATGCGCTGCTCATCGGTAAAGTGCAAACCCTGGACGGCGAGCGCGTGGAGGTTAGGTTCAGACTGTTGGATATGGTGCGCCACACCGAGCTTATTGCCTTGGCGGTGACTGCCAAGAAAGAGCAAATTCGCGCCATCGGGCATCGCGTTGCCGATCTGGTGTATGAAAAATTGACGGGCGATGCCGGGGTGTTCAGCACGCGTATTGCGTACGTAAATCGCGAGGGCAAGAAATTTCGTCTGGTTGTGGCCGACAGCGATGGTTACGGTGAACAGACATTGCTGGCGCTGAACGAACCCATCATGTCGCCGGCATGGTCGCCTGACGGAAGTCAGCTTGCCTATGTGAGTTTCGAGCGCGGGCATGCGTCGTTGTTTGTGCAGTCTTTGGCGACACGGCAACGCACTGTTCTGGCCGACTTTCCGGGAAGCAACAGCGGACCGACATGGTCGCCCGACGGCAAGCAGATCGCCATGGTGTTGTCGCGCGAGGGCAGCTCACAGCTTTACCTGGTGCGTAACGACGGCAAGGATTTGCGCCGCATCACCTTTAGCGAGGCCATCGACACAGAGCCGGCCTTTTCTCCGGATGGGAAAACGCTGTTGTTCACTTCGGATCGGGGGGGCAGCGCGCAGATATATCGCGTTGCGGCGGAAGGCGGCCCTGCGGAACGGCTTACTTTCGACGGAACAAACAATTTTTCACCGCGCGTGAATCCGGACGGAAAAAGTTTCGTATTTTCCCACTACGTGGATGGAGTTTTCTATATAGCAACACAGGATTTCGCGACCGGCCAAATGCAGATATTGACCGGCGGCGGATGGGAGAAGAAACCGAGCTTTGCGCCGAATGGCAAGTTGGTCTTGTTCGCAACCGAGTCACAAGGTCGTGGTATATTAGCGACCGTATCCATTGATGGTAGAGTCAGGCAGAAGATGGTCGCTCAGCACGGCGACATACGCGAGCCGATCTGGGGTCCGTTCCTTAAATAATAATATTGGAGATCACGATGAAGAAAATTATTTTGAGTATCGTATTGGTCAATCTGTTGGCTGCTTGTGCGAGCGAAAAAGTGAAAGAAGCGGCGACTGAGCCTGCTGCTCCGGCTCCTGTAGCAGCGGCACCGGCGACTGCTGCTGCCGAACCGGCACCAACCAACACGGCAGCCGAAGCAGCACCAGCTGCAGCAGCTGCAATTCCTGAAGTCCGCAGCGTATATTTCCCGTTTGATATTGATGTGGTTCAGGATTCCGATAAAGCCACAATTCAGGCGCACGGAGCTTATCTGGGCAAGAACGACAATGTAAAAGTGCGCGTGGCAGGCAACTGCGACGAGCGCGGCAGCAGCGAGTACAACCTGGCGTTGGGACAGCGCCGTGCCAATAACGTAAAGAAATTGTTGATTCTGTCCGGCGCCAAAGCTTCGCAAATTGAAACCATCAGTTTCGGCGAAGAAAAGCCTCGTTGCGCCGAACACAATGAATCTTGCTGGTCGCAAAATCGACGCGCTGACATCGATTACCTGACCAAGTAGGACGCTAAGCTATGCGTTTCTGGTTGCTGTTTTGTTTATGTCTTGCAAGCAGTCACGCTTCGGCGGGGCTGTTTGCGGACGAAGATGCGCGCAAACAGGTACAGCAGCTGGAGGGACGCATAGTCAAGCTGGAGCAGGCGCTGGCCGCGTCGGATGCGGACAAAGAGCAGGCGGTTCGCTCGATGCTCGACATGCAGATGCAGATGGATGCGGTGAATACCGAATTGCGCAAGATGCGCGGACAAAACGAAGAGTTTACGCACAACTTGCAAGACGCTGAAAAACGCCAGAAGGATTTTTACATCGATCTGGATACGCGCTTGCGTCACATCGAGGCCGGTGTTTCAACAGCGGCCCAGGCAACAGATACGTCGGGCGGTTCCAAGGCGGTGCCGGCAAATTCGGGCGGCGAGGAGCAGGCCTTCGAGAGTTCCTATGCTTTTTACAAAGCAGAAAATTATTCCAATGCCACCACGGCATTCAGCGATTTTCTGAAGAAATATCCCGAATCGGTGCATGAGGCAAATGTCCGTTACTGGATGGGGAATTCATATTTCCTGTTAAAGGATTACAAGAATTGCGTGAGCAGTTATGAAGCATTGGTCAGCAAGTTTCCAGACCATCCTCGCGTAGCCGAGGTGATGCTGAATATGGCCGATTGTCAGTTGGAATTAAAGAACAAGGCAGCCGCCAAAAAGACACTCAAACAGCTTATTTCCCAATTCCCGGGTAGCGACGCGTCCGACAAGGCAAAAAAACGCCTTGCAACTATCAAGTAGATTCCCCGAAAGCCATGTCGTACATCAGCAGCGATTCTTTGCGCATCAGCGAGATTTTTTATTCATTGCAGGGCGAGACCAGCCGCGTCGGTTTGCCAACCGTGTTCGTGCGCCTGACCGGTTGTCCGTTGCGTTGCACCTATTGCGATACGGCCTATGCGTTTAGCGGCGGGCAGACTATGACGCATGCGTCGATCATGGACGAAGTGGCACGTCATGCGCCGCGTTATGTCACCGTCACCGGCGGCGAGCCGCTGGCGCAAAAGAATTGTTTGTCCTTGTTGCGGGCGCTATGCGATATGGGCTACGAAGTTTCGCTCGAAACCGGTGGGGCGCTGGATGTAAGCGGAGTAGATGAACGTGTGATGAAAGTGCTGGATATCAAAACGCCTGCGTCCGGCGAAGTGCAAAAGAACCTGTGGAGTAATCTGGATCATCTCAATCCGCAGCGACGAAATAAAATTCGTACTGTGCGACGAGGCGGATTACCTGTGGGCGAAACAAATTTTGCAGGAGCGTGAGTTAACTGGACGTTGCGACGTGTTGTTCTCCCCCGCGCAAGGACAGCTTGCCGCCAAGGATCTGGCCGAATGGATATTGCGCGACCAATTGCCGGTTCGCTTGCAAGTGCAGCTGCACAAATTGCTATGGGGTAACGAGGCAGGTCATTGATGATAAAAAGAGCGGTGGTGTTACTGTCGGGAGGACTGGATTCGGCAACGGTGCTTGGCGTTGGCTCGAGAACAGGGATTCGAGTGCTACGCGCTGAGTGTGGACTATGGGCAACGCCATCATGCAGAGCTCGCTGCGGCGCAACGGGTGGCGCAGGCGCTCGGTGCGCGTGAGCAGCGTGTGGTGAACATCGACCTCACCGGTTTCGGCGGCTCGGCGCTGACCGACGCCAACATTGCCGTGCCGGAGCATGCCAGCAGCGGCATCCCGATAACCTATGTTCCCGCCCGCAACACCATCATGTTGTCGCTCGCCTTGGCGTGGGCGGAAGTGCTGCATGCCCAAGATATTTTTTTCGGCGTGAACGCCGTGGATTATTCCGGCTACCCCGATTGTCGTCCCGAATACGTCGCAGCGTTCGAGCGCATGGCGAATCTGGCGACCCAAGCGGCGGTAGAAGGCAAGCCTCTCATTTTGCATGCGCCGCTGTTGCACCTGACCAAGGCAGAAATTATTCAGCAAGGAGTGCGGCTGGGGGTGGATTACGCGCTTACCGTGTCCTGCTATCAGGCCGACGAGCAGGGCAGGGCCTGCGGTCGCTGCGATTCGTGCCGCTTGCGCCAGGAAGGATTTCAATCAGCCGGAGTGCCAGATTCCACGCGCTATCGCGGTGAATAGACTATCTGTCCGTTCGTTTGACAGTCGAAGTCAAACCCGTATAATGCGCGCTCCTTTTAACAGGGGTCGGTAGCTCAGTCGGTAGAGCAGCGGACTTTTAATCCGTTGGTCGCGAGTTCGAATCTCGCCCGACCCACCAGTTTCAAAACCAAAGCCGCTTTAGCTCAGTTGGTAGAGCAACCGCCTTGTAAGCGGTAGGTCGTCAGTTCGAATCCGACAAGCGGCACCAATAAAACAAAAAGGCTTGCATACATGCAAGCCTTTTTTGTTTTGCGCGAGATACCTTACTCGGTGCCGAACTTGGATTCGACTGAGATACCGATCTTCTTGAGGAACGGAGTAGGCAAGACCCCGCCGGCACAAACGATGATCGCATCATTGGGCATTTGCAGTACTTTGCCGTCCTGCTCCAGAAAAACTTTTTCTTTATTGACCAATTTAACGTTCGATTTCAGACGCACAGTGAGTTTGCCCTGCTCTGACATCTGTTTCAGGCGGTCGCGGTTCTTCGGTTTGCCGCGTCCGAATGCATCGCTACGATAGGAAAGTGTGACGGTCGTTTCGGGTTGATCGGCAATGGCCATGGCCGCTTCAAGCGCGCTGTCGCCGCCGCCCACCACCAATACATGCATCTTCTTGTATTGCTCGGGTTCAATCAGGCGGTAAACCACTTTCGGCAGGTCCTCACCGGGAACGCCCAGTTTGCGCGGCGTGCCGCGACGGCCGATGGCGAGCAACACGGCGCGGGTTTCATATGATCCTTTGGTGGTCTGGACAACAAAGCCTTTGTCGGTCTTGGTTATATTTTCCATGCGCTCGTTGAAGTTCAGTTTCATACCGGTTTTATCGATGATGCCTTGCCAGAACTCAAGCAACTTTTCCTTGCTGACTTCCTGGAAGTGTACTTTTCCCACGATAGGTAACTGTACCGGCGCAGTCATGACGATCTTGTTGCGCGGGTATTGGAAAATTGCGCCACCGAGTGCCTCTTCCTGTTCGATGGTCACATAACGTATCTTCTTTTCGATTGCTGTAAGCGTTGCACCCAGCCCCGCAGGTCCGGTGCCGATAATAACCACATCGTAAGGGTTGCTGCTACCCTTGAGCTTGGCAATGGATTCCATGGCCTGGATTCCCTGGGTTGCCGCCTTTCTAATCAGTCCCATACCGCCAAGTTCACCCGCGATGAACAGTCCGGGTACATTGGTTTCGAAGTTGGGGTTCACTTGCGGGATATCCATACCGCGCTTCGCGGTACCAAACACCAGCTTAATCGCGTTGTGCGGACAAGCAGGGGCACATACTCCGTGACCGATGCAGTGTGTCGGGTTGATCAACACAGCCTTCCCCTTGATCATGCCGATCGCCCCCTCCGGGCAAGCCGTGATGCAGGTACCTGCGCCCATACATAGGGTTGCATTTATTTCAGGGTGTAAGGATGGAGGCTCAGTAAGTCCAGCTTCAACGTTTTCAGTTAACAGGTCGACAGCAGCGTGCTCATGCTTAACTCGTCCACGCAAATAGAAGAATACGATCAGCGCAAGCGGTGCCAGATAGATTGCAAACGATTCAATGTTCATTGGATATGATTATGCTTTATAAACAAGGTGATAATTCTGTTCGTTGAATGTTGTTCAGGAGCTGGCCGAAGGCGATATCCAGACAGCCAAGCTATTCTAAGCCCCGACGCGAGGTAAGACAAACAGTCAGTTTGAAGATTGTATCTTTCCCGTTACAATTAGCCGTTTTGCATTAGATAACTAGGCTGGAAGTAAGGTATGAGGATAGATCGACAATCGGAGCACCGGCGCTGGCTGGTATTTATCAGCATTGTGGGCGTAATTACGTTCGGCGGATATTTTCTGTTGTATCCGCAAACGCTTTTCAAGCCGGGCGAGAATTTGTTTGATTTTGGTTATAACCTTGGCTTGGCAGGCGGATTGATGATGTTGGTATTGCTGTTGTACCCATTGCGCAAACGCGTCAAATTCTTTGACAAAATGGGGGCATTGCCAACCTGGTTTAAGTGGCACATGGTGCTGGGTATTCTGGGTCCGCTGACCATCATTTTTCATTCCACCTATCACGTATATATTCCGCTGCTGCACCCTAACGGATCGCCCAATGCGGCGGTTGCGATGCTGTGCATGTTGCTGGTGTCCGGCAGCGGCACGTTCGGTAGGTTCTTCTATACCAAGATCCATCATGGTTTATACGGACGTCAAGCCACGGTAAACGAGCTGCAGGCCGAATTGGAGGAGACCGAGGACGTTCAATCCATGTTCAACTTTGCTCCCAATGTCGAAAAGGCGTTGGAGGAATTTCGCGTTGGCAACGAGAAAAGCAGCAAGGAGTCTGGCTACAATTTCGTCCAGTTCATCAGGGTCGGATTTCAGGCTTCATCGCTCTCGCGCACTCTGCCCAAAGAGGTGCAACTGGCCATGCAAACGCAAGCCAGACAGTTCAATTTCGACGACGCGCAGTTGGCGAATATGGAAATGAAGTACCCGGAGTATCAGCAAAAGATCAGGTCCTATCTGAAAGCTGTGCGCGATGCGGCTCAATTCCATACTTACGAAAGAATGTTTTCGTGGTGGCATATCTTCCATATTCCGCTGGTTTATATGATGGTTTTTAGCGCTTTCTATCATGTATATGCTGTTCATGCGTACTGAATTCCGGATTTGACCATATGAAGACAACTTGTCGTCTCCTTGCACTGGCGAGCCTCTTGTGTGCGCTTCCCTTTCAGGCACAGGCCAATAAATTGCTGATGCCGGGAGAGGTCATCAAGAGCCACGCGAAGGTTGAAGAGGATTGCGAAAAGTGCCACAAGAAATTCGATAAGAACGCGCAGTCCCAACTATGCGCAGATTGCCACAAGGCAATCGGCAAGGACCTTGCTGAAAAGCGCGGTTTCCACGGCCGAATTGATACGAGTAAGCAATGTAAAGAGTGCCATACCGACCACAAGGGGCGCGACGCCAAAGTTGACGAATTCGATCACGGAAAATTCGACCATACCAAAACCGACTATCCCCTCAAGGGCGCTCACCTGAACGAGAAGGTGAAGTGCACCGACTGCCACAAGGCTGGCAAGAAGTATCGTGACGCGCCCAGCTATTGCAACGACTGTCACAAGAAAGACGACAAACACAAGGGCGGACTGGGAACCGACTGCGCAAAATGCCACGTCGAAAAAGACTGGAAAACCGTAACCTTCGATCACGACAAGACCAAGTTCAAACTGGTGGGCAAGCATGTCGATGTGAAGTGCACCAAGTGCCACATCGACAACAAGTTCAAAGATACCCCCATGTTGTGCAACGCATGCCATAAGAAGGACGACAAACACAAAGGCAAGCTCGGACCTAAATGCGAGTCATGCCATACCGAGAAGAGCTGGAAGGACATCCTTTTCGATCACGACAAGAAGACCAAGTTTCCGCTGCTGGGCAAGCATAAGGAGGTGAAGTGCGACAAGTGTCACATCGACAACAAGTTCAAGGACACCCCGAAGCTCTGCAGTTCTTGCCACAAAAAGGATGACGACAAGGCGCACAAAGGCAAATTTGGACCAAAGTGCGAAACGTGCCACGTGGAGAAGGATTGGAAAGAGATCATTTTCGATCATGACAAACTGACCAAGTATCCCCTTCTGGGCAAGCACAAATCTGCCAAGTGTGTTGCGTGCCATACGGGTGATTTGTACAAGGATAAATTGCCCACCAAGTGCAATTCCTGTCACCAAAAGGAAGACGACAAGGCGCACAAGGGTAACTTCGGGCCGAAGTGCGAAACTTGCCACGTCGAAAAAGACTGGAAAGAGATTGTCTTCGACCACGACAAGCAGACCAAGTATCCGTTGCTGGGCAAACACAAGGCCGCGAAGTGCGCGAGTTGCCACAAAGGCGATCTGTACAAGGACAAACTGCAGACCGATTGCCTCTCATGCCACGAGAAGGACGATAAGCACAAAGGCCAGGAAGGAAAAAAATGCGAGACCTGCCATGATGCGCAGACTTGGAACAAGACTTCTTTCAACCATAACAGGATGTCGAATTTTCCGTTGCTCGGGCGCCACATTTTGGTGGAGTGCAAGAAGTGCCATGCAACGGTAACGTTCAAGGATGCCAAATCGGATTGTTGGTCGTGTCACGAAAAGACGGACACGCACAAGCGCAAGCTAGGTACGGAATGCCAGACTTGCCACAACGCGCGCGACTGGAAGGCGTGGGATTTCGATCACAACAAGACCAATTTCAAGCTGGACGGGCCGCACAAGAAAATAGGCAGCGACTGCTATGCATGCCACAAAAAGCCGATGGATAAAAAAGTGTTGTTGTCCACGGCGTGCGGCCTTTGCCATGATAAGGACGACGTGCATAACGGCAACTTCGGCGATCGTTGCGAACGCTGCCATGAAGGCAACGACTGGAAGCAAATAAAAATAGGTGTGACAACCACGCGCAGGAAGTAGTCAACGAAGCGTTTGGAAGCGACAGTTAATCAAGGGAGGTGGATCATGCAACAACTGGATCGGGTTTTGGGCAATACGCTTGCCATGATGTTGTTTGTGTTTTCGATGCAGGCGATGGCAGCGTCACAGCTTGCCGGGCGCGACTTCGATCACGCTTTAACCGGGTTTCCACTCACCGGTGGGCACGCCATGGCGGCCTGCGAGACTTGTCACGTCGCTGGCGTGTTCAAGGGTACAGCCAGGAATTGCGACGGTTGTCATGCGTTGGGTAGGCGCGTGGTTGCAACGCCGAAATCCACCAGCCACATCGTGACCGATGCTCCGTGCGAGACCTGCCACTTCAACACTTTCACGTTCTATGGTGCGAAATATAATCACGGCACGGCACTGCCCGGCCAATGCGTGACCTGCCATAACGGCAGGATAACCACGGGTCGTCCGGCAAACCATAACGCTGGACTGATGGTGACTGGCTCCTGCGATAACTGTCACAGGTCATATGCGTTTCTTCCGGCAAGCTGGAACCATACTGGCGTAGCTATAGGTGCACACACCTGTAATCAGGCGGGTTGCCATTTGCCCGGCGGCGGAAACGCGAACAGGTACACTTATGCGACAGCAGTATCGCCGGTGAACCACAGCAGTTATTTAGATACAAATTCCAAGTCGTGTGACGTTTGCCATATCAGTTTCGTTTCCTGGAGTTCGCCCATGCATGAGCCTTACGGTGGCGCATGTAATAGCTGCCACAACGGGAGCACTGCACAAGGAACACCGGCAGGACATGTGGCGGTGGGGTTAAACGACTGCAATCAGTGTCACACGTCTACCTTTAGCTGGTTGGGAGCGCTAGGTGCTATGCCATCTAACCATATCCCATATAACACTGCGCTGGCGACGTGCAGTTCTTGCCATCCCGCTGGCTTAACGGATGGGAATGGAATATTGCATAACTACGTCGCAGTATCACCTTGTACGACTTGTCACCTGTCGCCACAACAATATCTTTCTGCAGTGATTCAGACAAAGTCTAGTAGCCACGTGAATGGCAAGGACTGTACCGGCTGTCATCCACTGAGTTATACGCGATGGAGTGGTGGTGGTTAAGAAGGCCAATTGAACGAGCCGCACAAGTGATGATTGTGCGTTATTTTGTATTCAACCTTCGATATTCTGCCATCTTACGTACAAAGCAGAATTAATAAAAATTGCACTGGAGTTGGGCGATGACTCGCAACAATATTTTGAGGCCGTATCAAATCTTGTGTGGTTTGCTGTCGCTTTCTGCAATTGCATTAAGCGCGAATGCACAGCCGCTGGATGAGGTGAGTCTGGAGTATCAGAGCCAGGGCATCGTGGCGACCATCCGTCTGACCGGGCCGGTGCAATATCTGCGGCATTTTCCGGAAAGTCACGGTAAGACGCTGGAGATTTATTATGACCGGATCCAGGATGCGACCAGCACCGAAGCGTGGGCAGACGATGAAATTCGGAAATCTCCACCATCCTCACTTATTCCGGGGTTTACGGTGACCACGCGTGATCAGTCGACCAAGCAGCCGAAGTTGGTGATCGAATTCGCTCGCGAGGCCGAATTCAGCGTTGCGGCGGGCAAAGACAGCCGCAGTCTTTTGATCACCATCCGGCCGGACAGGCAGCCAGTCAGCGACGAGCCGCTGCCCTTGTTGCCAACTATAAAACCGGAAGTTAAACCTGCGGAGGGTGTGATCCTGAAGCCGGATGAAGAAGCCGCAGCAAAGATCAACCAGGAAGCACGAGCGTTGATGGTGCAGGGGCGCGATGCACTGGCGGCCAAGAACAATGAGGCAGCGGTGGATGCGTTGAACAAGTTGTTGTTGTTGCCGCCCAATGATTACACACAGGACGGCCAGGAATGGGTGGGTGTAGCGCGCGAGCGCGCCGGGCAACCCGATAAAGCCAAGGTCGAGTATGACCTTTACCTGAGACTGTTTCCGGGAGGTGAGGGCGCGGCGCGTGTGGCCCAGCGTTTGAACGGCCTGTCGGGGCTGGGCAGTAATGGCAAGCCCATGGCAGTCGGTAAAGAGAAAACGCAGGCACCCACCATGATGACTTTCGGTAGCGTGTCTTCGCGCTATTACTACGGCAGGAGCAAGATCGACACGACCAACACCTTCAACGGTTCGACGACGACAGATTCAATATCGTTGACTGATCAATCCATGCTCATCACCAGCGTGGATGCATCCGAGCGCTATAGAACCGAAAACTATGACAGCCGGTTGGTGTTCCGCAACGTGAACTCGCAGAGCTTTCTGTCCACTCAACCCAGTCAGAACAGGGTGAGCGCGGCCTACGGGGAGATCAAGGGGCGTACCCAGAGTTACCTGGTGCGAGCGGGACTGCAGTCGCCAACGGGCGGCGGGGTGTTGGGGCGCTTTGAGGGCCTTGCCGCATCCTACGGCGATGCCCAGGATTTGCGGGTGAATGCCGTAGCGGGAGCGCTTTCGGATTATTCGCAAGGCACAAAACCGCAGTTCTTCGGCGCCAGTGTGGACAGGGGAGCATTTTCGTTCTATGGCATCAATCAAACGCTGGAAGGGATACAGGACCGCCGCGCGGTCGGTACCGAGTTCCGGTATTTCGATGACAAGAGCAATGCATTCGGACTGCTGGACTACGATACTTATTTCAAGGCGGTGAATGCGGCTCAGTTCATGGGCATGACCAAAGGCATGGGGCCGCTCCAGAATAGCAACCTGAGTTTCATGCTGGATCATCGCAAGACGCCTTCCCTGAGTATTCGCAATGCGTTGAACGGTGCGACGACATCGTCGGTTACCGATCTGCTGCAGACCATGTCGGCCAGCAGCCTGCGTGATCTGGCGTTGGCGCGTACTGCAACTTCCAATATGGGACAGGTTGGCATCACCGTTCCCGTTCGAGAAAAATGGCAGGTTGGTGGGGATCTTCGTTTGACCAACACGACAGGTATGCCCGCCAGCGGACAGACCATAGATCCCGTAACCGGTTTGCCAACAACGCTGTGTACCGGAGCCCAGACACCCCAGGGATGCGTTCAAGCCAATCCTGGCCCTGGACTGCAAAAAAGTGTGACCGGGCAGATTATCGGTAGCGGCCTGCGCAAACAGGGAGACATATGGTCAGGGAGTGTCACTTTAAGCAATGGCAGTTCGGCGAACGGACATTCTATTTTCTTTTATAACCATAACCAGGTCAGCACTCTCTGGATGATGGACGTGACGCTGCAATGGTCAGGCTATAAGGACCAATTCGGCGGTACTACGACGCAGTTCATGCCCATGCTGCGCGGTTCTTATCGATTCAGGGAGCGATTTACCTTCGATGCGGACGGTGGCTATCAAAAGATCGATTACAGCGGCCCGGCGAATAGTTCCAAAACCACGAGATTGTTCTGTTCTGCAGGGCTGCGCTGGGATTTTTAGACGGGTTGCGGAGTATCATCGCGGCCTGGAAACCTTTTTCAGTGTGTCTCTGAAAGGGTTTTTGCATACGTTACTGCAGTGCGGGATACGATCCGTGCCTTTCGGTTTGGCATTTTAATAATGATTATTATTTAAGAGGCGTCAGACAGCACGTCTGGCGCGGTCTGGTAGATTCCTCTCTTCCTAAAACAGGAGCGACCATGAAAATCCACGAATACCAAGGTAAAGAAATACTGCGCGAGTTCGGCGTGCCGACTCCGCGCGGAGTAGCGTGTTTCAGCGTAGAGGAAGCGGTAGCGGCAGCCAAGCAACTGGGCGGCAAAGTCTGGGTGGTAAAGGCACAGATTCATGCAGGTGGTCGCGGCAAGGGCGGCGGCGTGAAGGTGGCCAAGTCGCTGGATGAAGTGCGCCAGTTTGCGAGCCAGATCCTGGGCATGCATCTGATCACGCACCAGACCGGACCCGAAGGCCAAGTGGTACGCCGCTTGCTGATCGAAGAGGGTGCGCAGATCGTCAAGGAATTCTATGTTGGCATGGTAGTGGATCGCGCTTCGCAGCGCGTTGCCCTGTTGGCTTCCAGCGAAGGTGGTATGGAAATTGAAGAGGTCGCCAAGCACTCACCGGAAAAGATCCGTACCGTACGTATCGATCCAGTCACCGGTTTGACGGATAAAGAAGGCGCTGAAGTCGCACGCTCCATCGGTATTCCGGATGTGGCGAATGCCGAGGCGGTCAAAGTGTTGCAGGGCCTGTATCAGGCCTTTGTGGCCAAGGACGCGATGCTGGCAGAGATCAATCCCCTGATCATCACCGCGGATAACCGCGTGGTGGCGCTGGATGCAAAATTCAATTTTGATTCCAACGCGCTGTATCGTCGTCCCGAGATCGTGGCCTACCGCGACCTGGACGAAGAAGATCCGGCCGAGATCGAGGCTTCCAAGTTCGAACTGAGCTACATCCAGCTCGATGGCAACATCGGCTGTCTGGTGAATGGTGCCGGTCTGGCAATGGCGACCATGGACATCATCAAGTTGTATGGCGGCAGTCCGGCCAACTTCCTGGATGTGGGCGGCGGTGCAAACAAGGAGAAGGTAACCGAGGCATTCAAGCTGATGCTGAAGAATCCGTCGCTCAAGGCGATCCTGGTCAACATCTTCGGCGGCATCATGAAATGCGATGTGATCGCCGAAGGCGTCGTCGCGGCAGCACGCGAGGTGCATCTTTCCGTGCCGTTGGTGGTGCGTCTGGAAGGCACCAACGTCGAACTGGGCAAAAAGATACTGGCTGAATCCGGATTGCCCATCATCTCCGGTAACGATATGGCGGACGCGGCACAAAAAGTCGTTGCGGCTGCGAAAGGTTAAATATCATGTCCATTCTTATTAATAAAGATACCAAAGTCATCACCCAGGGCATGACCGGCAAGGTCGGTCAGTTCCATACCTTCCACTGCAAGAGCTATGCGAACGGCGCCAATTGTTTCGTTGCCGGCGTGAACCCGAAAAAAGCCGGTGAAGACTTCGAGGGCATTCCGGTCTACGCCATCGGTGCTGGATGCGAAGAAAGCAACTGGCGCTACGGTTTCAGTGATCTACGTGCCGCCCTCCGGTGCCGCCGCAGCGATCGACGAAGCAGTCGAGGCGGATCTGGATCTGGTGATCTGCATCACCGAAGGCATTCCAGTGCACGACATGCTGAAGACGCGCTACAAGATGCAAGGCAAGCGCACGCTTCTGATCGGCCCGAACTGCCCCGGACTGATTACGCCGGACGAGATCAAGATCGGCATCATGCCCGGACACATTCACAAGAAGGGCCGTATCGGCGTGGTATCGCGTTCCGGTACGCTGACTTATGAAGCGGTCGGCCAGCTCAGTGCGCTGGGTTACGGTCAGTCCTCCTGTGTGGGCATAGGCGGCGACCCCATCAACGGCATGAAGCATATCGATGTGATGCGTCTGTTCAACGACGATCCGGAAACCGATGCGGTTATCATGGTGGGCGAGATCGGCGGCACGGATGAAGAAGAATGCGCACGCTGGATCAAAGGCAACATGAAAAAACCCGTGGTCGGATTCATTGCCGGCGTTACCGCCCCAGAAGGTAAACGCATGGGCCATGCCGGTGCGATCATTTCAGGCGGTCAGGGCGGTGCCAACGAAAAGCTGGCAGTCATGGAAGAATGCGGCATCCACATCACGCGCAATCCGGCGGAGATGGGACGTACAATGCAGAAGATACTGAAGCGTGGTAAATTGAGTAGGGGGAGGGTGAAGGGAGAAGGGTAAAGGCTAGGCTTGCGCCTGAGCTACCGCAGGTGCGATTCCTTCACCCTTCCCGCTTCTCTGCTTTTGGAGGGTACTCCGTGCTGGAAATGTTGAGTTCTGACCCAGTTCTGGGTGGATGTATTCAAGATCATCATGATCGACTTGTTGCTGTCCGGCGATAACGCGGTGGTGATTGCGCTGGCATGCCGCAACTTGCCGCACGGACAACGCAAGCAAGGTATCTTCTACGGCGTCGTTGGGGCGATCATCCTGCGGGTGGTACTCACTTTCTTTGCGGTGAACCTGTTCTCGTTGCCGTACCTCAAGCTGATTGGGGCATTGTTGCTGATCTGGATCGGCATCAAGCTGATCCAGCCGGAACAGGAGGAGCATGGCGAGGGCAATGTCAAGGCCGACACACACCTGTGGGGTGCGGTCAAAACGATCATCATCGCCGATTTTGTGATGAGTCTGGACAACGTGCTGGGTGTTGCAGGTGCGGCACATGGCAATGCAATGCTGCTGATATTTGGCTGCTGGTGAGCATCCCGCTCATCGCCTGGAGCAGCCAACTGGTGTTGAAGCTGATCGACCATTTTTCTTTCATTATTTATGCGGGTGGTGCGTTGCTGGGTTATGTGGCGGGCGAAATGCTGATCGGCGAGGCGATGTTCAAGCCGTTGCTGCAAGCTCCCCATGTGCCGCATTGGCTGGTTCCGGCGCTATGTGCAATCCTGGTGTTGGCCGCAGGCAAGTGGTTGGCTGCGCGCAAGGTAATAACGGCGAAAGCGGTGGATCTGGTAGACGAGCAAGTTCCCGCCGCACGCGATAAATCCTGAACGGAGAAATGCAGATGAAAATATTGATTCCGGTAGATGGGTCGGCTGGCGCTAACCGCGCAGTGGAATATGTGATCTCAAGTGTGGCCTGGCTCAAGGAAACGCCACAGGTATTTTTGTTGAACGTTCAATGGAAACTGGCTTCCGGCAACGTGAAGCTCTTCATCAACCAGGAAACCGTCAACGATTATTACCGCGAACAGGGTATGTCTGCCTTGGCCGAGGCGCGTGCGAAACTGGATGCGTCCGGGTTGGCCTATAGCTATCACATCAGTGTGGGTTCTCCGGCAGAGGGCATTGTGCAATATGCAAAAGAGCAGGGAGCGGACCAGATCGTGATGAGTGCGCACGGACAGGACAAGCTATCCAACCTGTTGCTGGGGTCGGTGGCCAGCAAAGTCACGCAATTGACCAGCGTGCCGATACTTCTCATTAAGTGAAACGGCTGATAAATCAAACAGGTATGGTTTGAGCTTGAAAATTGTTTTAGTATTCGCCCTTGAGTGCTCAAGTATTGAGCGAAAACCGGCAGGGCGCATATGAAAAAAGCATTTTGGAAATCGGACTGGTTTGCTGCTTTGCTGATCTCGTTGGTCTTCCTGTTCAGTGCCAACACCGATCTGATCCAAAGTCTGGAACGCAAGGCCTATGACTGGGGTGTACTGGCTTCATCGCGCGTACCCAGCGATAAAGTGGCCATCATTGCAATTGATGACCAAAGTATCGCGAACCTTGGGCGCTGGCCTTGGCCGCGCGCAGTGCAGGGCAAGATGCTGGACATTTTGGCTGCTGGTCACGCCAAGGTTGTAGGGAACACCGCTTTCTTCTTCGAGCCGCAAGTCGATGCGGGCCTGGACTACATCAACAAGATCGGCGCGATTCTCGCCAATTCTTCCCTGCAACGTAGCAATCCGGCGGAATGGTCGCAGTTGGATGCGCTTATGCAGGACGCAATCCAGCATCTCGACAACGACAAGCAGCTTGCCGCAAGCATGCTTAAAGCCAACGATGTGCTTTTGGGCATGTACTTTGAATTGGGCGATCCGCAAGGCAAGCCGGATAATCCGCTTCCCGACTACATCCTGAAGAACAACCTGACCAATGTGACGGGAGGCGAAGATTCCGCTTTGCCCATTCCCTCGCTTGGCGTGCAAATCCCGATACCTGCCATTGGCTCGACTGCAGCGGCTGTCGGCCACCTCAATGTCACGCCGGATGTGGATGGTGGCGTGCGCACGGAGCCGCTGGTCATCGGCTATTTCGACCAATACTATCCGTCGCTATCGCTGATGTTGGCGGCCAAGAGTCTTAACCTTGAGCCTAAAGATATCAAAGTCACGTTAGGGCAGGGCGTCAAGCTGGGTAACCTGAATATCGCAACCGATCCGGAGTTGCGCATGCACACTTTCTTCTACGGCAACCATGACGGGAAACCTGCGTTTCAGGTGGATTCCTTTTACGACGTGCTAAACGGCAAGATCCCGGCGGAAAAATATCGCGACAAGATCGTGTTGATCGGCGCAACTGCTGCCGGTGTGGGCGCGTCACAAGTGACGCCGATTTCGGCCGGAATGTCGCCCGTGCTGACGCTGGCGCATTCCGTCTCCAGCATACTCAAGCAAGACTTCTTCGTTTCGCCCAGATGGGCATTCGGGGCCGAGAGTGCCGTATTCCTCCTGGTCGCACTTTACTTGATCCTGTTGGTGCCGCGGTTAAGTGCGGGCGTGGCTGCGGCAATCACGGGCGGCCTGTTCGTATTGTTGTTGTCGGTGCACTTCATTTTGATGACGACGCACGGCATGTGGCTGCAATTGATGTTGCCCGCATCATTATTGCTGGTCGGCCACCTGCTGCTCACCACCAAACGTTTCCTGCTGACGGAGAAGGGCAAGATCAAGTCCGATGCCGATTCCGCGGAAAGCAATCGCATGCTCGGGCTGGCATTCCAGGGCCAAGGCCAGCTGGACATGGCTTTCGACAAGTTCCGCAAAGTGCCGCTGGACGACAGCTTGATGGACGTGCTGTACAACCTTGGGCTGGATTTTGAGCGCAAGCGCCAGTTCAACAAGGCCGAATCAGTGTTCAAATACATGGCCGACCACAATCCGAAATTCCGTGATCTGGAGGCGCGTACAGCCCAATCCAAGGCGATGGCGGAAACCATCATACTCGGCGGATCTTCCGGTCGGAGCAACGACAGCACGATGAAGCTGGATCAAGCCGGGTTGGCCAAGCCGATGCTGGGGCGCTACGAGATCGAGAAGGAACTGGGCAAGGGCGCGATGGGCGTGGTCTACCTGGGCAAGGACCCGAAGATCAGCCGCGTGGTGGCGATCAAGACGATGGCCTTGTCGCAGGAGTTCGAGGCGGACGAGCTGGAAGACGTCAAAGCACGTTTCTTCCGCGAAGCCGAGACGGCGGGACGTCTGAATCATCCCAATATCGTCACCATGTACGATGCGGGCGAGGAACACGATCTTGCCTACATCGCGATGGAGTTCCTCAAGGGCAAGGATCTGACGGAATACACCAAGCTGCCTAATTTGCTGCCGCTGCCCAAAGTGTTGAGCATCGTCGCGCGCGTGGCCGACGCGTTGAGTTATGCGCATAGCCTGAACGTGGTGCACCGCGACATCAAGCCCGCCAACATCATGTACGACCCGGACAGCGATACGGTGAAGGTCACCGACTTCGGCATCGCACGCATCACCGATTCGTCCAAGACCAAGACCGGCATGGTGTTGGGCACGCCATCCTATATGTCGCCGGAGCAATTGTCGGGCGTCAAGATCGAGGGGCATTCGGATCTGTTCTCGCTGGGTGTGAGTCTGTACCAACTGGCCTGTGGTAAGCTGCCGTTCGCGGGCGATTCGATGGCGCAGTTGATGTTCCGTATCGCCAACGAGCGGCATATGGATATCCTGAATATCAATCCGGATCTGCCGCCGTGCGTGGTTGCCATCATCGACAAGGCATTGGCCAAGAAAGTCGAAGACCGCTATGCGAGCGGTAGCGCGATGGCTGAAGCGATACGGCAGTGCGCGGCCAGCTTGTAATTGAGACATAAACGATAACGAGAAGAAGTTTTCAGGGGTGTATGTGGATATACAAGATGCGCTTGAAATAGTAAGCCAGACCAACCCTGGGATGGTGCGCTCGCATAACGAGGATAGCGTCGCCTACGATGCGAACCTTGGATTGGTGGTGCTGGCGGACGGTATGGGCGGCTATAATGCGGGCGAAGTGGCGAGCGGGATCGCCGTTTCGGTCTTGTCGAGCGAAGTGCGGCATATGCTGGAAGGCGCACACCCGGAGGATCTTAGTGGCACGGGTGAAGAACTGGGCGTAACGCTGCTGCGCGACAACGTGAAGAAGGCGAACCTGTCCATTTTCCGCGCGGCGCAGAGCCAGCCGCAATATGCGGGCATGGGCACGACCATCGTCACCGCGCTGTTCTACGACGACCGCGTGGCAGTCGCGCATGTTGGCGATTCGCGCATGTATCGTTTGCGCGGCGAGGAATTTGAATCCGTCACGCGCGACCATTCGCTGCTGCAGGAGCAGATTGACGGTGGAATAATCAGTAAAGAAGATGCGCGGCTGTCCAAGAACAAGAATCTGGTCACGCGCGCGGTCGGCATCGATGAGGATGTCGTTCCCGAGTTGCATGTGCACGAGGTTCAGGTCGGGGACATATATTTGCTGTGTTCCGACGGACTGAACGATATGGTCGAGGACGATGACATCGGGACCACGCTGGGGATGCTGCAGAACAATTTGCCGCTGGCAGCGACGCAGTTGATACAGCTGGCGAATGACAATGGCGGGCGCGATAACGTGTCCGTCATTCTGGTCAAGGTAAAAGGACGCTACGCGGCCCCGCACGGTTGGTGGGAAAAGTTGCGTGCATGGTTTGGAAATTGAGATAGCAAGAGTTAACTACGGGGATTGATGATATGCCGGCTAAATTGATACTCAGCATGGATGGGGCGGTGCTGAAAGAATATCCGCTGAACAAGGAACGCACCACGATAGGTCGCAAGCCGCACAACGATATCGTGATCGACAACCTGGCGGTGAGCAGTGAACATGCTGCCATCGTCACCATCCTGAACGACTCCTTCCTGGAAGACCTGGACAGTACCAACGGTTTGGCTGTCAACGGAACGCCGACAAAAAAACACTTTCTGCAAAACAACGACGTGGTCGAGATCGGCAAGTACAAGCTGAAATATCTGAATGATCAGCCGACGCAGACCTCGGCCGCCGATTTTGAGAAGACCATGGTGCTGCGCGCTCCGGTGAAGATCTCCCCGTCTGAAGGCGTTGCGAAGTCCCCGCTGGACGTCACGGTGACACGAAAAACGGAAGCCAGTCCGCAATTCAATGCAACCAACAGCGGTATGGTGGCCGAAGCAACGGCGGCACAGGTTTCCGCCGCGGTGGTGCAGATATTGAACGGCCCCAACGCGGGTAAAGAACTGGAGCTGGTGAAGAATCTGACGACCTTGGGCAAGCCGGGCGTACAGGTGGCGGTGCTGGCACGTCGTCCGCACGGCTTTTTCATCACTCACGTGGAAGGCGGCAGCTTTCCAACGGTGAACGGTTCGTCCATAGGCGAACAACCGCACCAACTGAGAGACCATGACCTCATCGAACTGGCCGGGGTGAAGATGGAGTTCTACTTCAAGACCTGATTGCCCAAGTGATCAGACGACGCGCAATCCAGTGGGGTGAAAGGCGGGGTGGCAAGTGAAGAAGCACGCACTTCTGATTGCTCTCGGCATATCACTTGTTCTGTTGTTTATGGGCGATGCGGCCAAATTCTACCGCCTCGGCTTCGTCCAGTTCATCGACGCCAAACTATACGATTATCGCTTGCGGCTAACCCTGCCGAACAAGGGAGACGAGCGCATCGTCATCCTCGACATCGACGAGAAAAGCCTGAAAGAAGACGGACGATGGCCATGGGGGCGCGACAAGATGGCCGCGCTGATGGACGAATTGTTCGAGCATTATGGCGCCGCTGTGGTCGGCTTCGACGTTGTGTTTGCCGAAAAGGACACCAGTTCCGGCCTGAAAGTGTTGCAGGATTTGGGGAAGAACCAGTTCAAGAACGTGGCGCAGTTCCAGTCCGTGCTGACCCAGATTGAGCCCCACCTTGAATACGACGCGCTATTCGCCGACAAGATCAAACATCGTAACGTGGTGCTGGGATACTATTTCAGCAACAGCGAACGAGGCGCCAGCAAGAGTATTTCCGGTGTTTTGCCGGAACCGGTATTTCCCGCGGGAACTTTCAAGGGGCGTCCAATTGCATTTATGCGCTGGGACAGTTTTGGCGCAAATCTGCCGGAATTGCAAAGCAGCGCGGTAACCGCAGGGCACTTCAACCCCGTAGTCGATTTCGACGGTGAAGTGCGTCGCGTACCGATGATCGTCGAATACGACGGTTCGTATTACGAATCCCTGTCGCTGGCCGTTGTGCGCGCCGTGCTGGGAATGCCCAAGTTATCTCCCGGTTATGCGCCGAACAAGGACAAGAACTACGGCGGTCTGGAATGGTTGACACTGGATTCGGCACAGGGAAGTTTGCGCATTCCGGTGGATGAAGATGTAAGTACACTTGTAACTTATCGCGGGGCTCGCGGTACTTTCCGCTACATATCGGCATCGGATGTGCTGCATGAACGCATTCCTGCGACGGACATGCGCAACAAGATCGTGCTGGTAGGCACGTCCGCACCGGGGCTGATGGATATGCGCTCCACGCCTGTCGGCGAGATATATCCCGGAGTGGAGGTGCATGCCAATATGATCAGCGGCATTCTCAATCAGGACATCAAACAGAATCCACCTTATGTATTGGGCGCGAATGTGCTGATCCTGATGGTCATCGGCGTGGCCCTGGCCGTTCTGTTGCCCCTGCTGAGTCCCGTTTACGGCACGTTGCTTTCGGCGGGTGTGTTGCTACTGGAGGTTGTGGTCAATGGTTCGTTGTGGAAATACGGCATGATCGCCTTGCCGTTGGCTGGCGGACTGATTCTGGTATTCGCATTATTCGCGCTGAACATGACCTTCGGTTACTTTACGACGGAACGCACCAAGCGTCAGATCACCGGTCTGTTTGGCCAGTATGTGCCAAGCGAAGTGGTGGACGAGATGAGCAAGAATCCGGAGCAGGTTTCGATGGAAGGCGAAAGCCGGGAAATGACCATCCTGTTTTCCGATGTGCGCGGCTTCACCACGATCTCGGAAGGGCTTGAACCCAAGGATCTGTCGCTGTTGATGAACGAGTTCCTGACGCCGCTATCGCGCGTGATCTACGGGCATCGCGGCACAATTGATAAATACATGGGCGACTGTATCATGGCGTTCTGGGGGGCGCCGCTGCCCGATGCACGCCATGCTTACCACGCCGTGCTGTCCGGGCTGGAGATGCAGAGAAAACTGAGTGAACTGCAGCCGCATTTCAAGGAACGCGGCTGGCCGAGAATTGCCGTCGGCGTGGGCATCAATACCGGGCGCGTGAGCGTGGGTAACATGGGCTCCGAAGTTCGCGTGGCTTACACGGTCATGGGTGATGCCGTTAATCTGGCATCGCGTTTGGAAGGGATCACCAAGGAATATGGTGTCGGCGTGCTGGTGGGTGAGGGGACCAAGGATGAAGCCCCTGAATTCGTCTATCGCGAACTGGATCTGGTGCGTGTCAAAGGCAAGGACAAACCGGTTGCGATCTTTGAACCGCTAGGCCTGGCCGGTGAGGTGGAAGCGGCCGTACTGGAAGAAAACAAACTATTCCAGCAAGTGCTCAGGATGTACCGCAAACAGGAATGGGACAAGGCAGAACTGCAGCTGTATAACTTGTTGAAGATGGCCCCCCAGTCGAAACTGTATGAGGTATACAACGAGCGCGTCGCCTATTACCGTAACAATCCACCCGGAGAGAACTGGGATGGCGTGTTCGTCTTCAAGACGAAATAAGTGGCAGGAACGTTAAAGATGAAATTGAGAATATTGGGGTGCAGCGGCGGAATCGGGGGCAATTTGCGCACCACCTCGATGCTGCTCGATCACGATGTGCTGATCGATGCCGGTACCGGCGTCGGGGACTTGAGCCTGGCCGAGATGTGCGTCATCGACCACGTTTTCGTGACGCATTCGCATCTCGATCATATCGCCTGCCTGCCTTTGCTCGTGGACAGCGTGGGCTTCATGCGCGACAAACCGCTGGTCATTCACGCCACCGATGAAACGCTGAATATACTCAAGCAACATATTTTCAATTGGGAAATATGGCCGGACTTCAGCGAAATCCCCAGTCTGCATCAACCTATCCTGCGCTATGAGCGCATCGTCCTGGGAGAGACAGTGGAAGTCGGCGGTCGCCTGATCACGCCTTTGCCGGCGAATCATGTGGTTCCGGCAGTCGGCTACCGGATCGACAGCGGCAAGAAAAGCCTCGTATTCAGCGGAGACACCACCACGTGTGATGCCCTGTGGGAGGTGGTCAACCGCATCCCGAACCTGGAATATCTGATTGTCGAGACGGCGTTCTCGAACGCGGAAAAAGATCTCGCCGTCATTTCCAAGCATCTGTGTCCGTCATTGCTGGCTGAGGAATTGTGCAAGTTGAAGCTCAATCCGAAGATCTACATCACTCACCTCAAGCCGGGCGAAATCGAACTGACCATGCAGGAAGTCAGTGAGTGCGTGCAGAAATTTGTGCCGAAGATGCTGCAAAACGGACAGGTGTTCGAGTTCTAGGGAATATTCGAGACGATATGCAAGACATAGTGGACATCAGGGTACTCGCCGCACTGGAACCGATCTCATCGTTCAGTCCGGCTCGCTTGCGCGAGTTGCTCGACTATTGCCATATCGAGAGCGTGACGCAGGGCAGCGATCCCTTCAAGGATCATCCACTCGTCGGTCAATCCGTCTATTTGTTGCGGGGCGAGCTGGAAGTGGTGTACGAGGATAACAACCGGGTGCTGATCCGGTCCGATTCCGAGTGGGCGCGGCATCCGATAGGCAAGCGGCAACCGAATATCCGCTCGGCGCAAGCGCTGAGCAGCGTGCAGCTGTTGCGCGTGAACGACGACCTGCTGGATCGCATGGTGACCTGGGATCAGTTTGCCTATCACGACGACGGCAAAGCGATGGCATTGAAGGATGGCTCTGAGTCTGCCGTGAAACGATTGCTCAATTCCGGCATGTTCAGCGCGGAGAATTTGAGCAACAGCCCGTTTGCGCATCTGCCGTCGGCAAATATCGGTAAACTGCTTAACTGCATCGAAGCGATTGCGGTGTGGGACAAGGATGTGATCATTCACGAGGGTGAAGAGGGCGATTATTACTACCTGATCGAAAGCGGGCGCGCGCAAGTCACGCGCCTGGTTGGCGGCGCGAACCTGGTGCTGGCAGAACTCAAGTCAGGCGACGTGTTCGGCGAGGAAGCGCTCATCTCCGAATCGAAACGCAACGCCACGGTGACGATGAAGAGCAACGGCGTGCTGTTGCGCCTGAAAAAACAGGATTTTCTGGAATTGATGCAGGAGCCGCTGCTGCATCGCATCAGTTATCAGGATGCAAAGAAAAAAGTTGCCGAGGGTGCTATTTGGCTGGATGTGCGTCATCCGCCGGAATATCGTTACGACAAGCTGCCGGGCGCGATCAATGTGCCGCTAAACGACATCCGTAATGCCATAGGTGTACTGAACAAGGCAACGACATATATCGCATATTGCCAGAGCGGGCGCCGCAGTGCTGCCGCCGCGTTCATTCTGGCGCAGGCGGGATACGATGTGTACGTCTTGGAAAACGGCTTGTGGTCCGTGCCCAAGGCACAGCAACAATAGCAGTTGAAAGGTTGAGGAGAGAAAAGTATGGCTAGTCCGGTGCAAGGCAATATGAACGAGATGGGGTTGCGTTTGGAGTTCACCAAGAACCTCAATCACGTCACCAACAAGATCCACGCCACCAGCAATATCGACGAGATCATGCTGGATGTCAGCAAGGATATCTGCACCTTGTTTAATGCGGACCGGCTGACCATCTATGTGGTGGGTGAAGACAAGGCGTCGCTGATCTCAAAGGTCAAGACCGGACTGAATTCGTTCAAGGACCTGAAGCTGCCCATTGCCGAGCAGAGCATCGCGGGTTATGCCGCGTTCCACAAGAAAATGCTCAATCTCAAGGACGTTTATGACGAGCATGAGCTGGCGGCTTACAGCACGACATTGCGCTTCCTGCAGGATGTGGACAGGCGCACCGGTTATCGCACCAAACAGATGCTGGTTGCACCGATCGTCGATGTGGAAGGTGGCGACCTGATCGGGGTGATGCAGATCATCAACAACAAGGCTGGCATTTCGTTCCCCACCATGGTGGAAGAGGGTGCGCGGGAACTGACCCAGACCTTGGCGGTTGCGCTCAAGCAGCGCCAGCAACAGGCCAACACGGTCAAGACCAAGTACGACTACCTCGTTTCCGACGCCGTGATGTCTGCTGCCGAATTCGAATTGGCAACGCGCACCGCGCGACGCAAAGGAGTGGACGTTGAAGACGTGTTGCTGGACGAATTCCAGGTCAAGCCGGAGGCTTTGGGCAAGGCCCTGTCCAGTTTCTTCGGCGTTCCGTATGAGCCGTTCAAGCCGGATCGGATCAAACCATCGGAACTGTTGCGCAACCTTAAACGCGAATATGTAGAAAGCAGCCACTGGGTGCCGGTGGACGACACGCCGGAAGGGGTGGTGATTCTCACCACCGACCCGGAGCGTATTCAGGCTTCGCGCGTGGTCAACAATATCTTCCCGAAGAACCGGCTGATCTACAAGGTTTGTACGCAGCGCGAATTCAAGACCACGCTCGACCAGTTTTATGGAGGCGGCGGCTCCAGCGTGGGCGACAGCACTGGCAGCTTTATGGAAGACACCGGGAGTATGGATGACCTCCTGACCTCGTTGAGCGTGGGGGAGGATGAAGAGGCGGGCGGTGCAAGTCAGGACGACGTCAGTGCGGCGGCCGACAACGAACTGGTCAAGCTGGTCAACAAGATCATCATCGACGCGTACAAGATGGGAGCCTCGGATATCCATATCGAGCCTATGCCGGGCAAGGGCAAGACGGGAATACGTCTGCGCAAGGACGGTACGTTGCTCAACTACATCGAAGTGCCTTCCACTTATCGCAATGCGATGATCACCCGCCTCAAGATCATGTGCGATCTCGACATTTCGGAGAAGCGCAAGCCGCAGGACGGCAAGATCAAATTCAAGAAATATGGTCCGCTGGATATCGAGCTGCGCGTGGCGACCATTCCGTCGCAGGGCGGTGTGGAAGATGTGGTGATGCGTATCCTGGCGTCCGGCGAACCCATCCCGCTGGACAACATGGGATTCTCGGCGCGCAATCTGGAACTGGTGAAAAAGACGATTGCCAAGCCGTATGGCCTGTTCTTCGTGTGCGGACCGACCGGTTCCGGCAAAACGACCACGTTGCACTCGATTCTTAAACACATCAACACGCCGGACACCAAGATATGGACGGTCGAGGACCCGGTGGAAATCACGCAAAAAGGTTTGCGCCAAGTGCAGGTCAACAAAAAGGCGGGGCTGGATTTCGCCTCGATCATGCGCTCTTTCCTGCGTGCCGATCCGGACGTGATCATGGTCGGCGAAATGCGCGACAAGGAAACGGTCTCCACCGGCATCGAGGCTTCGCTCACTGGCCACTTGGTTTTCGCCACCCTGCATACCAACAGCGCGCCGGAATCGATTATTCGCTTGCTCGATATGGGCATGGACCCGTTCAACTTTGCCGATGCCTTGCTCGGCATCCTGGCGCAGCGTCTGGCCAAGCGCCTGTGCAAGGACTGCAAGAAGGCGCACATCGCATCGCAAGACGAGATCAAGGCGCTGCTCACCGAATATGCCGAAGAAATGCGCAGTACCGAGACCTGGAAAAAAGATCCCAACGCGGCGTTCAAGAATTTGTATGCCGAGTGGGTCAAGCTGTTCGGCGATGCAAACGGCCAAATCACCTTGTATGAAAAGGTCGGATGCGAAAAATGTACCGGCACCGGCTACCGCGGGCGCGTTGGCTTGCACGAGTTGCTGATCGGTAGCGACCCGGTGAAAAAGGCCATTCAGGGACATGCGCGGGTTGCCGAATTGTTTGCCCTTGCATTGGAAGAAGGAATGCGCACGTTGAAACAGGACGGTATCGAAAAAGTGCTGAGTGGTATCACCGACGTTCATCAAGTGCGTGCCGTGTGTATCAAGTAATGGGGGCATAGTGGAGACAGGCAAACATAAAGCCTACCAGGCGCAGGAAAATAAACAGCGCGCCATGCTGGAAAGCCTGCTGAACCGGCTTAGCGATCTCAACGAGATCGGTGCAGCGTTGTCCAGCGAGCGGGATATCAACCACTTACTGGAAAATATTCTGGTTGCTGCCAAGAAGATCACCAATGCCGATGCGGGTACGCTGTATCTGGTCGATCCGGAAAAGCAGGTGTTGAACTTCGAAATTCTGCATAACGACTCACTCAATATCCGCATGGGCGGGACATCCGGCAATCCGATCCCGTTTTATCCCATTGCGCTGTATCACGATGGCAAGCCCAACCTGGCCATGGTGGTGAGCTATTCGGTGTTGCGCGGGGAGACCGTTAACATTCCGGATGCCTATATCGCTGAAGGCTTCGATTTTTCCGGGACGAAAAATTTCGACGCAAAGACAGGTTATCAATCGCGCTCCTTCCTCGCCGTTCCGTTGCGCAACCATGAGCAGGAGATCATCGGCGTATTGCAACTGATCAATGCGCTCGATGCGACCACGGGCGGCGTCAAGCAGTTTTCCAAGGACGACCAGCAACTGCTCGAATCGCTGGCCTCGCAAGCGGCCATCGCACTCAGCAACCGGCGCCTGATCCAGCAACTGGAAGCGCTGTTCGAATCCCTGATCAGCCTCATCAACACCGCCATCGATGAAAAATCTCCCTACACCGGCGGGCATTGCGAGCGGGTGCCGGCACTGACCATGATGCTGGCGGAGGCCGCGAATCATAGCGAGACAGGCGAACTCAAGGGATTCAACCTGACCGACAAGGATCGCTACGAACTCAAGATTGCCGGGCTGCTGCACGACTGCGGCAAGATCACCACGCCGGTGCATGTGGTTGATAAATCCACCAAGTTGCAGACCATCTGCGACCGCATCGATATGATCGACACGCGCTTCGAGGTCCTCAAGCGCGATGCGGAGATTGAAGTTCTCAAGGGAATCAGGTCGAAGGCGGAGCATGATGCACTCGCACGGCAACTCGATGACGACCGTGAATTCTTGCGTCATTGCAACATCGGATCGGAAAAGATGCAGGATGCGGATATCGCCCGTGTGCAACAGATCGCCAAATACCAATGGCGCAACGTGCAAGGCGAGCAGGCCAATTTTCTGAGTGAAGAAGAAATAGAGAATCTCACGATCCGTGCCGGTACCCTCACCGCGAAAGAGCGCGAGATCATCAACCATCACATCGTGAGCACGATCAAGATGCTGGATGCGCTGCCGTGGCCGAACCATCTCAAGCGCGTGCCGGAATATGCCGGCGGGCATCACGAACGCATGGACGGGAAAGGCTACCCCAAAGGCCTCACGCGCGAACAGATGCCGATACAGGCCAGAGTCATGGGGATTGCCGATATCTTCGAAGCCCTGACGGCAAAGGACCGCCCGTACAAGGAAGGCAAGACACTCACGGAATCGTTGACCATCCTGGGCAAATTCAAGGAAAACGGGCATATTGACCCGGATTTGTTCGACGTGTTCATCCGCGAAAAGGTCTATCTCACCTACGCCAAGCAATTCCTCGAACCGGAGCAGATCGACCAGGTGGATGAAAGCAAGATTCCGGGCTATATCCCCTAAGGCAACCAACATCCTTATGCTCCAAATACATCCTCAATTACGGAAAGTGACAAAAAACGTCAGCAGCCTGCCGTTTTTCAGTTCCAAGCGCACTTTGATTTATCTCCAGATAGGCCGTGATGAGCTGCAAAGCCCGTACGATAGCCCGCATCACGAAGGTTTACCTGTTGGCACGGCTTCTGCTACTATCTTTCCGCACACCTTGTGTGTAACCCGCAAAAGCTACAATAAAATTTTTCCAAAGGAGCTCAATATGAAACGTATTCAAAAAGGTTTCACCCTGATCGAGCTGATGATCGTGGTTGCGATCATCGGTATTCTGGCAGCAGTGGCAATCCCTGCTTACCAGGACTATGTTGTAAAGGCTAAGCTGTCCAAGGTGCAGACCACTCTTGGATCCAGTCAAACTGGCGTTGTCTATGTACTATCAGGAAAATGGCTCCTTCCCAAATGGAGCATCGACTTCAGCTACGGTAGGTGCAATCTGGACATCATTGGGATTGGTTAACGGAGCTACCATGCCTACTGAGGTTGATCCAGCAGCGTTTATCGTTGATGGTACCGGACTAACTACGGCGACTATAGCCGTTAAAATTTTGCCAGGTGCAATCAAGGCTAATTCGATCGATGGCAAGACCATAACGTTTACCGGAACTGCGGGTGGTACGGCTATTGAGTGGAAATGTCTCACTACTCCTGCAGGCCTTGATGCGATTGCACAGAAATACTTCAGCTGTCCATAATTGCAGCACAAGCGCAACTTTTGAGAATCACAAAAGCCCCTCTTCGGAGGGGTTTGTTTTTGGGAGAGTTTCCTGATATGTCGTACCGCACAAAGTTGTTGGACTATTTTCAGCAGCACGACCGCGCTTGGATACTCTCGCTGTTTGTGATGGTATGCATTGTTTACTTGCCCTTTCTTGGCAATCCGTTCATCTTCGACGACATGAATTTTTTTACGCGCGACATGCTGGACAGATATGCGCATTCATCCTTTCGATTAGATCTGCGCTGGTTACCCTATGCCAGCCTGGCTTGGACTTACGCTGTCTTCAGTGACATCAATACGTATTTCTTCCATCTGGGGAATTTGCTGATACACGCAGGTAACGTCATCTTGCTTTTCTACCTGCTACGTCAGCTATTCGGCGCAGTTATCGGCGACCAAGACAAACTTGGTACGGCCGTCTGGGGCGCATGGTTTGGCGCCGTGCTGTTCACTTGTCATCCTGTAGCTGTGTATGCAACGGGATACATCATTGAACGCAGTATTCTGCTGGCGACATGCTTTGCACTGGTGATGCAACTGGCCTATGTGCGTGCCTTGTTGACAGGTGATAAGCGCTGGTTGATTCTCGCGGTCATCGGGTATTTTCTGGCCGGATTTTCCAAGGAACACAGTGTGATGATGCCCGCCGTGTTGGCCGCCGAGCACATCTTATTGCATGGCAAAAGCCGACTGTTCTTCAAGAGCGCAGGGCGCACCTCACTTCTGCTTAGCTGGAGTGCATTTCTGGCTATAAGTCTTTTGTTGGTAATGCGTGCCAAGGGTGTCCTAGGTGCCGCGTATGAGCCAACGGCCGCGATTATGTTCGAGCAACAAGGACTTGTCGCAAGTACCCCTATGCTGCGTCTGTTGAATGCGCTGACGCAGGCAGGGTTGTTTTTTAAATATCTGCTACTTTGGTTGTTGCCAAATCCCGCGTGGATGTCGGTGGATATGCGCGAGCTATTTGTTGCCAGCTGGTCGGATTGGAAAGGCTGGGCAGGAGCGTTGGCATATCTTGCATATGGTTTGATAGCGTTCAGACTCCTATTGCGCGGCGGGCGCAGTGGATTGCTTGGTTTGGCTTTGCTGTATCCATGGCTGCAGTTTCCGGTGGAAATGGCAGCCATACGAGTGCAGGAGCCTTTTGTACTCTATCGCAGCTATTTGTGGATGCCGGGGTTGATGCTGCTTGTCCCGCTACTGCTGTTCAAATTGCCAGGACGCCGCACCATGCATGTACTGTCTGTGGCCGTTTTAATTTTGTTGCCGCTGGCATGGAACCGCTTGTGGGTGTTCGGAGATAACTACCGTCTTTGGAATGACGCCGCTTTGCTGTTGCAGAATGATCAGGTAGCTGGGGCGGACAGGATTTTGTATAACCGTGCGCTAGGCGCAGCGGGGGCAAATAGATGGGAGGAAGCGGTAGTCGATTATGAGAAAGTCGCTGCACGCGATCCACAGTATGCCATCGTACAACATGATCTTGGTGTGGCATATGGCAATTTGCACCGCTATCAGGAGGCAATAGCGCAATTTGATAAAGCTATCAAACTTGATCCGCAATATGGCAAAGCCTATTTCGATAAGGGATTTTCGATGAAAATGATGCATGAAGATGATCAGGCCATGGAAGAAATGCGAAAAAGCTGCGAACTGAAATATGCGATGGCCTGCTTGATAGTCGAAATGGCGCCCACAAAGAAATAGCCAATTCGCTGACTTTTGGCGGTCGTGGCGCGAACAAGGTGGCTTTTTCAAGCTCAACTGTTTGAAATAAAATATATTTGTTTAGAGTAATAAATTTCTTAAAATCTCCCTAAAGTTTTCAAAATTCCTGCCGATACATCATATGTACAAACGAATGCGTCCCCTCGCAACGGCTTGTACCACCAGAACCACCCCTGTTGGCCTTATTGCTGGCAGGGGTGGTTCGGCTTGTTTGTAAGTCATATTCCTACACGATAATCGGAAGACATCGGATATTTTCCTAGGATTATCTCCCCGAGAATGCAACCGTCGTAACAAGACATCACATTGTTTAAGCGAGGGGACCGCAATGAACACTAATCAAATGCATGAGGAAATCAAAGAAACCAATCTTTCTTATATGTTGCTGGCACAACAAATGATACGCGACGACAAGGCCAGCGCGATTTTCCGGCTGGGGGTCAGCGAGGAACTGGCAGATTTGATCGTCGGGCTTTCTTCGGCGCAGATGCTCAAAATGGCCGCGTCGAACATGTTGCTGTGCCGTTTCCGCTTTGACGAGCGCCTGCTGCTCAACATGGTCACCGATTACAACAAGGACAGGATGATGTCGCAGGCACATGCCACCATCCTGATGTCAGGACAACCTGCCGAAGCCTTGGCTCTCTAAGCGAACAGGTGGGAGCCATGCGAAACAAGAGCGTAGTGAACGAAGCCCGCGAGATACAGATATCTGTCGATCTCATCGAACTGGGCGCACGCCTGCAGTTGCTGCAAGAGGAGACGGGGCTGAGCCGTGAGCGCTTGCTGCGCCTGTACAAGGAAGTGAAAGGCGAATCGCCGTCCAAGGGTATGCTGCCTTACTCGACAGACTGGTTCATGAGCTGGTTGCCCAATATTCATTCTTCCCTGTTTATGGGCATTCACCATTACCTGATCAAGAATGCCAACGTGTCCGGTGTCGAGGCGCTGATCAAGAGTTACCGTTTGTATCTTGAGCAAGTGGCGGTCACTACGGGAGAAGCGGTCCTGAGTATCACGCGCGCTTGGTTCCTGATTCGTTTCTTCGATGCTAAGATGCTGCAATTAACCGAATGCAAAGAGTGCGGCGGGCATTTCGTAGTGCATACCAACGAGCTGTGCGAGAGTTACAACTGCGGCATATGCAGGCCGCCTTCGCGTGCTGGCAAAACGAAAAAAATCGCGCAAGAGGAATCTGCAATCGCCTAAAGTTATCACATCAAGCGCCGCTACTACTGACGAGTAGGTATCATCAGCAGTGGCGGCGTTGTTGCGTCTGGAGCAGGTGAAAAGCGGAAAAGCCCGTGAAATCGCGTCTTGTTTCAAGTATGGGCGAGGTTTCTTGCTGCTACGATGCCAACGTATATTAGAAGAGTAGCGACTCGAGGGAGCGAATTATGCTGGTGATCGTTGGGTATTTGGTGGTCCTGGGCTCCGTGTTCGGCGGTTTTGCCCTCGCCGGCGGACATTTGGCCGCGCTGTTGCAGCCGTTGGAGCTGCTGATGATCGCAGGCGGTGCGGGCGGTGCCTTCTTTGTCGGCAATAACATGAAGGCCATCAAAGCGACGTTCAAGGATCTGCCCTCCATATTCAAAGGCTCCAAGTACAACAAAGAAAGCTACATGGAGCTGATGGCGCTGATGTATGAGCTGCTCGGCAAAGTGCGCAAGGAAGGCCTGATGTCCATCGAAGGCGACGTCGAGAATCCGCACGAAAGTCCGGTGTTCGCCAAATACCCGAAGATTTTAGGCGACCATCATGTGGTCGAGTTCATGACCGATTACCTGCGCATCATGGTCAGCGGCAATCTCAATGCGATGGAGATCGAAAACCTGATGGATGTGGAGATCGAGACTCATCACCACGAGGCGCTCGTGTCCTCGCATGTGATCGCCAAGGTGGGCGACGGCATGCCGGCGTTCGGTATCGTCGCCGCGGTGATGGGCGTGGTGCACACCATGGAGTCCGTGGGTATTCCGCCCGCCGAGCTGGGCATGCTGATCGCACACGCTCTGGTGGGAACGTTCCTCGGTATTTTGCTGGCCTATGGATTCGTGGGTCCCTTGGCCGGCCTGCTGGAGCAAAAGGCCGAAGAAGGCAGCAAAATGTTGCAGGCGATTAAAGTCGTCCTGCTGGCCAACCTAAACGGCTATGCACCGGCCATGGCAGTGGAATTCGGCCGCAAGGCGCTCAATTCGACCGAGCGTCCCGGTTTTATCGAACTGGAAGCGCACGTCAAGCAAAAGCGTTAGTCGTTACAACTACACAGTCGATACTGCATAGAACCGAATCATGGCTAACGAAGAAAAAAGACCCATCGTCATCAAGCGCATCAAGAAGGTGATGGGCGGTGCTCATGGCGGCGCGTGGAAGATTGCCTATGCCGACTTTGTGACGGCAATGATGGCGTTCTTCCTGCTGATGTGGCTGTTGGGTTCGACGTCCAAGGGCGATCTCAACGGCATCTCGGAGTATTTCAAAACGCCGCTGAAAGTGGCCTTGATGGGTGGCACCGGGAGCGGAGACAGCTCCAGCATCATCAAGGGCGGCGGGCAGGATCTCACACGAAGCGAAGGGCAAGTTAAATCGGGTGAGCTGCCGCCGGAAAAGAAAATCATCAACCTCAAGGCTACACAGGAAGAATTCTTGCGCATGGAGCGCAAAAAAGAACTGGATAAGCTCAAAGAGCTGAAAGCCAATATCGAGAAGGCAATCGACACCGACATCAAGCTGAAGAAATTCAAGAACCAGATATTGCTCGATCTCACCTCCGAAGGTTTGCGCGTGCAAATCGTGGATGAAAAAAATCGGCCCATGTTTCAGAGCGGTAGCGCCGAACTTGAGCCATATACCAAGGACATCCTGCGCGAGATCGGGGCGATGTTGAACGAAATGCCCAACAAGATCAGCCTGTCCGGCCACACCGATGCGCAGCCTTATATCACGGCGGACGGGCGTTACAGCAACTGGGAGCTATCCGCAGACCGGGCCAATGCCTCGCGGCGCGAGCTGATAAAAGGCGGCATAACCGCTGACAAGATCGTGCGTGTGGTCGGGCTGTCGTCGGCCGTGCTGTTCGACAAGGCGCAACCTCTCAATCCCATCAATCGACGTATCAGCATCATCGTGATGAACAAAAAAGCAGAAGAGGCCGCGTTGAAAGACGGCGGCAGTGTAGATATTGATGCCGAAACGGGCGATCCGATCGAGCCGAAGCAGGAGGACGCCGCGTCCGGAGTGACGATGACAGCATCTGCTCCCGTCGCCGCGACCGCACAGGTGACGCCAGAAGCAGGTGCAAACGGCGCTCAGACGGTAGCTCCACATTAAAGAATAAGAACCCTGTGCCGCTATGGAATAAAGAGCTGGCATATAGCAGGGTAAAAAAAGTCAGGGAAATGAAATGAATAAGTGGTGGAGCAGACTTTCGCTGAAGAACAAGCTGCAGATTCCTATTCAGCTCATCCTGATCGGCGTTATGACCATGGCGCAAGTGACGGGGATGGATAAGTTCAAGCAGCACGTGTTGGACGTGGCGCGCGAGAAGGCCGTGGTTTCTGCCGACGGCGTGATCAACGGACTTAACATGCTGATGCTCAATGGCATCATCAGTCAGGAAGATCAACGAACCCTGTATATGAAAAAAATGGGCGCCTCCGATCGTGTGCTGGAGCTGCGCGTCATACGCAATAAGCCGGTACAGGATCAATTCGGTCCCGGCATGCCTTCCGAACAGCCGACTGATGATCTTGACCGTCTGGCGCTTTCATCCGCAAAACAACAGAAAGAATTGCTGGAAAAGAACGGTGTACCGGCATTGCGCGTGGTGGTCCCCTTCATTGCCAGCAAGGATTTTCGGGGTACCAACTGCCTGATGTGCCACAACGTGCCGGAAGGCACGGTCAATGGAGCTGCCAGCATCACGCTGGATCTTTCTGGCGAATATACCGTGGTGCATCGAGTAAACCTGACTCTGTGGGGTGCGCAGATCGTTCTGCAAATCGCCCTGTATTTCATCATCGGCTGGCTGATCGGATTTGTGACAAGGCCGGCGAGGGAGTTGCAAATGGCCATGCAGGCCATGCAGGCCGACGGCGATCTCTCAAAGCGCGTGGCTGTGCGCAGTGAAGATGAGATAGGCAAGACATCGAAAGCTTTCAACGATCTGACCAACAGTTTTCAGGTCATCGTCAGCCAGGTAGATGGACATGCCCATCAGGTTGCCGATGCGGCGCGTTCGCTTGCACAGGATGCCGGGCAACTCGCACAGAGTGCGCAACGGCAGAGCGATGCGGCCGGCTCCACCTCGAAAGCGCTGGAACAAGTCAGTTCCAGCATCGCACAAGTTGCGGAAGGCACCGATCAGGTTGCCAAACTATCAAACGAAAGCCTGGCTCGCGCGAACCGGGGCCAGCAAAGTCTGCAAGAGATGATGCAAGAGCTGGGACGTGTGGAAAGTTCGGTACAAGAGATCGCCGCCGATGTGGGTAAATTTATCGATAACACGCAGAGCATCACCAGCATGACGCAACAGGTGCGCGACATTGCCGAGCAGACCAATTTGCTGGCGCTGAACGCGGCGATCGAAGCGGCACGGGCAGGCGAACAGGGGCGCGGATTTGCCGTCGTCGCGGATGAGGTGCGCAAGCTGGCGGAGAAATCCGCACAATCGGCGATGCAAATCGACGACGTCACCAAGGCGCTTGGTGCGCAATCCGGGCAAGTCGAAAAGACCGTGCAGCGCGGACTGGCGGCTTTACAAGGAAGTCAGGCGCATATCCGGGAGGTCACTGCAGTTCTAGCGGAAGCCAATTCATCCGTGGATGGCGTGAATCGCGGCCTGGAGAATATAGCGAGCTCGATCAACAGGCAGAGAGATGCGAGCCAGGACATCACCCGCAACGTCGATCAGATCGCCAACATGGCCAGGGACAGCAACGAGGTCGTCAAGCGCACGGTCAACTCGGTGGAATCGATGGAAGAACTCGCCAGGAACTTGAACAAGACCGTTGGGCGCTTCAAGGTTTGACGGCAGTAAACAATTCGAAACTAAGCGGCAAGAGGCAAACAAAATGAGCGAATGGTGGAGCAGTCTCTCGATCAAGAACAAATTGCAGATACCAATCCAGTTGATTTTGCTGGTGGTCATGGTTGCCGCACAGCGATGGGCCTTCGATCGCTATGAAATGCGCGTGCTGGAAGACGCAAAGAACCGTGCCGTGATCCCGGCGGATGGCGTATTCAACGGCTTGAACATGATGATGCTGAACGGCACGATTTCCGATGTCGAACAACGGAAGTTGTTCGTCAAGAAGATGACCGCCTCCAGTAATGCCGAGGAGTTGCGTGTGTTGCGCGGCAAACCGGTACAGGCTCAGTTCGGCGCCGGTCTTGCCGAAGAGCAGCCCACAGACGATCTGGACCGTGCAGCCCTGGAGCGCGGCGAGCAGCAGAATGAGCTCGCCGAGAAAGACGGCAAGCGCATCTTGCGTGTGGTGCAGCCCATTGCCGCATCGAAAAATTTTCGCGGAACCGGTACCAATTGCCTGCAATGCCATGTGGTGGACGACGGCGCGGTGATCGGCGCCGTGACGGTGAGTCTGGACATGACCGGTGAATACGCAGCGATGAACAAAGCCAGTGCGGTTCTGTGGATCGGACAAGTCGTCGTGCAGATGCTGCTGTTCTTCGTCATCGGCTGGCTCATCAATCAGGTGACGCGCCCAACACGGGAATTGCAACAGATCATGCTGGCGATGCAGACTGACGGCGATCTGTCCCGGCGCGTTGCGGTGCACAGCAAGGACGAGGTCGGCCAGACTGCCGTGGCCTTCAACGCCTTGATCGACAATTTTTCATCCATCATCCGGCAAGTGCTGGAAGGCGTGGACAAGATCAACAGAACGACCAATCACATTGCCGCTACTTCGTCGGAAGTGGCAGACAGTTCGCGTGCCCAGAGCGAGGCAGTTTCATCCACTGCTGCCGCAGTCGGCGCGGTGACCGTCAGCATCAACTCGGTGGCGGAGAATACCAATGTGGTGCGCGGATTGTCCGAGAAAAGCCTGCTTCAGACAGAGCAGGGCAATCGCAGCGTGGAAGAAATGGTGCGTGAGATACAGAGTATCGAAAACGCCGTGCAGCAGATCGCGCTGTCCGCCAACGAATTCGTGGAAAGTGCTCGCACTATCGCAAGCATGACGCAACAGGTTAAAGACATCGCCAACCAGACCAATTTGCTGGCGCTGAATGCCGCAATCGAAGCTGCACGCGCCGGAGAACAGGGTCGAGGTTTCGCCGTGGTGGCCGACGAAGTGCGCAAGCTGGCTGAAAAGTCCGCCAATTCGGCCAGCGAGATCGACAAAGTCACCAGCAAACTGGACGAGAAATCGGCGCGTGTGGAGCAGGCCATCGCATCCGGCGTGCAGTCTCTGCAGACGACGCACAAGCATGTCGAAGAGATGTCCGTCGTCTTGAACGAGGCGGGAGCCGCAGTGAAAGAATCGAATGTGGGTGTTGGGCAGATCGCCGTTTCAGTGGGCGAACAGGGCGTTGCGAGCAACGAGATTACGCGCAATATCGAACATATCGCGCAGATGGCCGAGAAGAACCACACGGCCATTGAGCAGACAGCCCATGACATCACCGAGCTGGAACGTATGGGTGTAGAGCTGCAGAACGCAGTTGCGCGTTTCAAAGTATAGAAATGAAGATACGGAGAATCGAATGTTAGGGAATATGACAATCAAAGCGCGGCTGATACTCCTGGTGAGTGCCATCATGGCGGTGGTGCTGTTCAATCAGGTGGCCAGCTATATGGGGCTGGCGCAGTTGCAAGAGGCTACGCAGGATATTGCCGGGCGGCGCATTCAACAAATACGCACTGTCTATCGCGTCATGAATATTTGGCAGGAGCAGCGAAACGAGCTCTATGGCGCATTACAGCATGATCCGACTTACAAGTATTCCAGCCTCCACGATCATCCTATCAGCATGCATTTTGACAAGATATTGGGGAATCGATCCACGATGAATGAATTCTTCGACACTATGGAAAAAAATGTCCAGAACGAAGAGGATAAAAAGTTGTTCGGAGAATTGAAAGAAGCTCGTCTCAGGTGGGTCAAAGAAGGCATGAGCCCTGCAATGGAGGCAATCAAGGCCGGACACTATGACGAGGTGGAGCGTGTTTTGCTGACCAAGATCAATCCAATATTGAATGTCGCAATCGAGAAAGGCCACGCATACGCCGCATATGAGGATGAATCAGCCAAGCGCGCCCTGGAACAGACAATAACCTCCGCACATAACGCCGAAATGCTCATGCTGGGCGGTACATTGATCGCGTTGCTGGTGGGCGTCGGGTTGGGCTATTCCATCATCTCCGGAATCGTGCGCTCCACCGGTGAAATGAGCTCCGTCATGGCGAGCACGGCCGCCGATGGCGACCTGACGCGGGAGGTGCGCGTGCACGGCAAGGACGAAGTGGCCAAGTCTGCCAGGGCATTTAATACGCTTATGGATAGCTTCCGCACTGCGATTCGGCAGGTGCATACAAGTGCGGATTCGGTAATTTCCACCGCAGCCCAGCTGGCGGCCTCTTCCACCAAGATTACCCAAGGGTCGCAAGTGCAAAGCGAAGCCGCGGCTTCCACCGCGGCAGCGGTGGAGGAGATCACCGTGAGCATTAATGCGGTGGCGGCCAATACCGAAGATGTGCGCAAGCTATCAGAACAGAGCTTGCAACAGACGCGGAATGGCAACCAAAGCGTGACCGAGATGATCGGCGAGATCCAAAGTGTGCAAAATGCGGTGAATCAGATTGAGGGATCGGTCAAAGAGTTCGTAGACAGCACGCGTGCCATCGCCAGCATGACGCAACAGGTGAAAGACATTGCGGACCAGACTAACCTGCTGGCACTGAATGCCGCCATTGAGGCGGCGCGTGCCGGTGAGCAGGGCCGTGGCTTCGCAGTGGTGGCGGATGAGGTGCGCAAGCTGGCGGAGAAATCCGCCCAGTCTGCCAGCGAGATCGATCAGGTAACCAACTCGCTTAACCAGAAATCCGCGCATGTCGAAGCCACCGTGCAAGGAGGCCTGCGCTCCCTGAAGGCGACGCAGGACTATGTGGCACGAGTCTCGTCGATGCTCACAGAGGCAGGCGAATCGGTTACGAAATCCAGCAATGGCGTGAACGACATCGCTTCGTCGGTCAGCGAGCAGAGCCTGGCCAGCACCGAGATTGCACGCAACGTGGAAAAGATTGCACAAATGTCGGAAGAGAATCACGCTGCCGTCAATTCCAACTCGCAGGATATTGTGCGCCTGGAACAAATGGCGCGAGAGTTGCAATCAGCCATCGGGCGCTTCAAGGCGTAGCCGGGCCCAAGGAAACCATGCAAAACAAGAATGCATACGTGTCGCAAAAAGAGGTGCCATTCCCGGCAGAGACGGTATTGGTCTCCAAGACCGATACCCGGGGAATCATTACTTACGCGAACGATGCATTCGTGGAGCTCTCCGGCTACGCGCGCGAAGAACTGCTCGGGAATAGCCATAACATCGTGCGTCATCCGGATATGCCGCCGCAGGCGTTCAAATGGTTGTGGGATGAGATTGCCGAAGGCAGGCCGTGGCGTGGAGTGGTAAAAAATCGTTGCAAGAACGGCAATCATTATTGGGTGCGTGCCACGGTTGCACCCTTCATCGAGAAGGGCAAGATTACCGGCTACGTATCGATACGCCGGGCGCCGACGCGCGAACAGATAGCCGCGGCAGAAACGCTGTATAGCGAATTAAACCGCACCGGCGCGCCGGTCTTATCCAGGTTCGAACGTTACAAATTCAAGAATTGGTCTTTGATCTCCAAGTTGCAGTTCCTGATTCAGACTACTTTATTGATCGTGCTGTCATCTGCCCAACTTTTCGTTTCTGCCAACCTGCGCGAGGAATCGAAGACGCTGGCGGAGCAGAAAGGTGCGCAAATCGCCAACGAGATGATCGACAGTGCGAATATGCTGATGGTGACGGGCCAGATCGGCGACGTTAACAACCGCAAGTTGCTCATCCACAAAGTCAGTAGCGGGATTAACGTCAAATCTGCACAAATTGTTCGGGCCAAGTCGGTGGTCGACCTGTACGGAGCCGGGTTGCCGGAAGAACAGATCAAGGACGACGCGCAACGCCGTGTGATCGAGGACAAGCACGCCAGCATGACATTCGTGCAGGACGAGCAAGGCAATCCGATCCTGCGCGTGATCACACCTTATCTGGCGAGCAAGGATTTCCACGGCACCGATTGCACCGTCTGTCATGCCGCGACGGAAGGAACGGTGCTGGGCGCATCCGACGTGGTGATCGACATGAAGCCCGAGTACGACCACATCTTTCGCATGGAGATGGAAACTGTTCTGGGACAGGTCGCATTGCACGTATTTCTGTTCTTTTTCATCGGGTTTTGCGTAAAACGTTATGTGCGCCGACCGGCCGAAATGGTCAGGTCTGAATTCAAGCACATCATGGAAGGCGATCTGGATAACGAACTCGACATTTCCAGCCGGGATGAAATGGGCATGTTGTTATGCGAGATACAGACCATGCAATCCTATTTGCGTACCATGATGGACGAGATCGTCACATCGGTGAACGGTATGCACGGGCACATCGAGAATGTCGACTCCAGGGTGAGCGGAGTAGCAAATAACGCACTTACCGAACAGGACCATATCCAGCAGATCGCGGCAACCATGGAACAGTTCAGCCAGTCTGTAGCGGAAGTCGCGAACATGGCGTCGGACTCGCTTGACGATGCCAAGACGATGCAGCGCGTCGTCGAGGAAAACAGCCGAAACATGGAACTCAGTATTACCGCGACAGGCAAGGTTGCGACTACCGTGCGGTCGTCCAGCAAAACCATCGCGGAATTGGGCGTGGCCATCCAGCGTATCGGCGTGATTGCCAATGACATCAAGGAGATCGCCGACCAGACCAACCTGCTGGCGTTGAATGCGGCCATCGAAGCGGCGCGTGCGGGCGAGCAGGGACGCGGATTTGCCGTGGTGGCCGACGAAGTGCGTAAACTGGCGGAGCGGACAGCGACCAGCACCAAAGACATCGCCAATACCATCGCCGAGATCAATACGGTATCGGAGTCTGCGGTCAAATCGATGGAGGGGGCAGTGACCGAGGTTGAAGACGGCATTACACTGATACGCAAAAATGGCGAGGGGCTGAAGCAGATCATGAGCGCGACGTTGAATGTATCGGAACGCATCGATCATATCGCCACGGCCTCGAAAGAGCAGTCGGCGGCAGGTGAAAATGTGGCCCAAAGCCTGGAGCGAATCACCGGATTGGTGGACAACAATACCCATTCTGCACAAGATGCCAAATCTGCAACTGAAGAATTGGGAAAATCTGCCGATGAACTGAGTAAGGCGGGATATCCGTTAACAAAATGTGCTGTGCGCAAATGAAGTCTGGGATGCTGGGACATTTGCCCCAATCATCCGAAGGAGAGAGAAATGTCTGATCTGTTAAAGAACATTGATGCCCGCACCAAGCTGGCGGGTACCAACAAGCTGGAGATCCTGATGTTCACGCTCGGGTTGGATAAGCGCACCGGGCGCGAGGAGACCTACGGTATCAATGTGTTTAAAGTGCGTGAGGTGATGCGCATCCCCCCGATCACCCGTGCGCCGGACATGCCGGAGGCGGTGGAGGGCATGGTGAGTCTGCGCGGTGCCCTGGTGCCGGTGATCGATCTGGCGAAATATGCCGGCATCGAAACGGACGAGAAGGCCGATATCATGATCGTCACCGAGTACAACGGCCACACGCAGGGTTTCCTGGTCAAGGGCGTGGACAACATCCTGCGCCTGGACTGGTCCGCGATGCGCGTGCCGCCGGCGATGCTGGTGGCCCAAATGGGCGGTCTGGTCACGGCGATCACCGAACTCAAGGATGGCCGTCTGGTCATGATGATGGACGTGGAAAAGGTACTGTCAGAGACCGGCCACTTCGATGAAGACGAGATGATCTTCAAGAGCGTGAAGCCGATAGGCAAGGATCGTACGGTGTTTTACGCCGACGATTCCACCGTGGCACGGCATCAGATCCAGCGCACGTTGGACGCGATGGGGGTCAAATCCATTGCGGCCATCAACGGGCGGCAGGCATGGCTGGAACTGACCAAAATGGCCGACTATGCGGATGCCTCGCACACCTCGATGAAGGATCTGGTACAGGTCATCCTGACCGACGTGGAGATGCCGGAGATGGACGGTTACATGCTGACGCGCAAGATCAAGTCGGACAAACGCTTCGCCGGCATTCCGGTATTGATGCATTCGTCCCTGTCCAGCTCGTCCAACCAGCAGCTCGGCAAGGCGGTGGGCGTGGACGAGTATGTGCCGAAGTTCGAACCGCAGAAACTGGCGCAGACGTTAACCCGGCTGTTGGCTTAGTGAGGAGCTGAAGATGAGTTACGCAGAAGACATGTTGAGTTCGGGGCAGGACGGGCTGCTGGAGCATATCGATGCGCGCACCAATCTGGCGGGTACCAACAAGATGGAGATCCTGCTGTTCAGCCTGGGCGGCAACGAAAAGTTCGGCATCAACGTGTTCAAGGTCAAGGAAGTGTGCCAGATCGGCAAGATCACCCGCACCCCGAACATGCCGGGCGGCGTCGACGGTATCGTCAGCTTGCGCGGTCACGTCATGCCGGTATTGAACCTGGCCAACTTCATGGGCATGCACCCGGAAAAAAGGCACGAGACCATGCTGGTCGCGGAATTCAACCGCCATATTCTGGGTTTTCTGGTCGAGGGCGTGGATCGAATCATCCGCGTCGATTGGGACAAGGTTCATCCCACCGAAGGCATGCTCTCGGACAAAGGGGCGCTGATTACCGCCATCACCGAACTGGAAGACGGTTCACTTGTATCCATACTCGATGTCGAGCAGATATTGGCCGACGCATTCGGCGAAGCCGTGGTCGGCAACGTCGAGCGGATCGAGTCGGAACATGAGCTGTGCATCTTCTTCGCCGACGATTCGCTGGTGGCACGGCGCAAGATCATCGAAGTGCTGGACAAGATGGGTATCAAGCACGTGCAATCGAACAACGGACGCGAAGCCTGGGACAGGCTGAAAGCCATGGCAGACGCGGCACAGAGCGCTGGGGTCAACCTGCACGACCAGATCCAGGTCATTCTCACCGACGCGGAGATGCCGGAGATGGACGGTTATGTGCTGACCCAGCACATCAAGGGCGACAATCGTTTCGACGAAATCCCGGTGGTCATGCATTCCTCGCTGTCGTCGGATGCGAACCGGGCCATGGGCAAGCGCGTCGGGGTGGATTATTACGTGTCGAAATTCGATTCGATCGTGCTGTCCACGACACTGCGCCCGTTGTTGACATAGGATAGGGATTGAGGATTTAGGAGAAGGTGATGGGTATTGAGAATACAAAATTTCTGGTGGTGGACGATTTCTCCACGATGCGCCGCATCGTGCGAAATCTCCTTAAGGAGCTCGGGTTCGTCAACGTACAGGAAGCCGAGGACGGCGTAGATGCGCTGAACAAGCTGCGTGGCGAGCCGTTCGATTTCGTCGTTTCCGACTGGAACATGCCGAACATGACCGGTATCGACTTGCTGCGTGCGATCCGTGCCGATGCAAACCTGAAACATCTGCCCGTATTGATGGTGACGGCAGAGGCAAAGAAGGAAAACATCATCATGGCGGCACAAGCAGGGGCTTCCGGCTATGTGGTGAAGCCGTTCACCGCGGTAACTTTGGACGAGAAGTTGAAGAAGATATTTGCGGCGTTTCCGCAACTTAACAAGTGAGGCAGGCCATGGCTACCAATACTGCAAGTCAGGATTCAGACGACCTCGAGGCACTGTTCGACAGTATCATTGCCGCGAATACGAATGAAGGAAAACCGGCGCCGGTGACGGCGGCCAATTCTCCCGTGGCAGCCGGCGATGGCGATCCGGCCAAGGTCATCAACCAGATCGGCCACATGGCGCGCGCCTTGCACGACACCTTGCGCGAATTGGGTTTGAACAAGGAAATCGAAAAGGCTGCGGCAACTATTCCCGACGCACGGGATCGTCTGAATTACGTGGCGACGCTGACGAGACAAGCCGCGGAGCGCGTATTGAACGCCACCGAAGCGGCGCAGCCCGTGGTTGAGAAACTCGGTAGCGATGCCCAGCATCTGGCCAAGCAATGGGACCTGCTGTTCGAAAAGAAACTCGACGTGCCGCAATTCAAGGATCTGGTCACCCAGACCCATGCCTACCTGCATGAGACCCCAAGGCAGACCAAGGCAACCCACGCCAAACTGACCGAGATCATGATGGCACAGGATTTCCAGGACCTGACAGGCCAGGTCATCAAGAAGATCATCGAATTGACGCAGAACATGGAACAGCAATTGTTGGCGCTGTTATTGGAAAACGCGCCGGCGTCGGTGAAGGCGGAGATCAATTCGAGTTTGCTGAACGGACCGGTCATTAATGCGCAGGGACGTTCCGATGTGGTGACCAGCCAGGATCAGGTGGATGATCTGCTGGAAAGTTTGGGGTTCTAGAATCAGGATCGGGATACAGGAGTCAGGATACAGGGAGGGGCGGCGGTGGTTTCACTGAATCCTGTATCCCGTATCCTGCATCTCGAATAGGAGACGAACATGAACGATTTCGTGGGTATGGAAGAGCTGCTGCAGGACTTCTTGATGGAAGCCGGGGACATGCTGTCCGATGTGGACAGCAAGTTGATGGAACTGGAAAAGAGTCCGGACAACGCCGCGTTGCTCAACGAGGTGTTTCGCGGCTTCCACACCATCAAGGGTGGTGCGGGTTTCCTCAACGCTTCCGAACTGGTGACGCTGTGCCACCTTACCGAAAATCTGTTCGATAAATTGCGCAACAACGAGCTCAAACTGACAGCGGAGTTGATGGACGTGATATTTGCCGCCACGGCCGAAGTGCGCAAGATGTTCAGTGCATTGCAGCAAAGCGTACAACCGGCTGCCGCCCCGGCAGAAGTGATCCAGGCCTTGAAGGATGTGTTGAGCGGCAAAGCGATCGCGGCGATCCCCAAAAGCACACCCAAACCCGCGGCTGCGGCCGCGACGCCTGCAGCAGCAGCCCCTGCCGCTCCCACGGCGGGCGCCGACAACGTGGATTGGGATGCGCTGTATAACGCAATCACGGGCGGCAACGATATCGTCAAGGAAGTCGGTGCGACACGCGACGAGAAAAAAATTGCCGAGGCGATCAACGAGGAAGAGTCCACCAGGAAGGCCTTTGGTCGACGCTCCACCGATGTGCCGGGTGCAACCGTCGGTCGCCGGGCAGGCGATGTTCCCGCAACCGAAGCAAAAGAAACGACCATCCGCGTCGATACCGACCGGCTGGACCAGGTGCTCAATCTGTCCGGCGAAATCGGGTTGACCAAGAACCGTCTCACCCATCTGCGTTCCGATATCCTGCAGGGACACAACGACGCGGACACATTGCGCGAACTTGATCAGTCCGTCAGCCAGCTCGACATGCTGGTGGTCAGCCTGCAGAACGCCGTGATGAAGACGCGTATGCAACCCATCGGTCGCCTGTTCAAGAAATATCCGCGCCTGGCGCGCGATCTGGCGCGCTCTTTGGGGAAGGACGTCGAGCTGGTGTTGATCGGCGAAGAGACCGAGATGGACAAGACCATGATCGAAGATCTGAACGATCCGTTGGTGCATCTGGTGCGCAATGCGGTGGATCACGGTGTGGAAACAATAGAAGAACGGGTCGCCGCCGGGAAGTCGGAAAAGAGTTTCGTCGAGCTTTCTGCACGGCAGGAGGGCGACCATATTCTCATCACGATCACAGACGACGGCAAGGGCATGCGCCCGGAAGTGATACGCAACAAGGCAGTCGAGAAAGGGCTGATCACGGCCGAGATCGCGAATACGCTCGACGAGAGCCGCTGTCTGGAGTTGATCTTCCTGCCCGGCTTTACCACCAAGGCCGAGATATCCAGTGTATCCGGCCGCGGCGTCGGCATGGACGTGGTGAAGACCAACATCCAGAAACTCAACGGAACCGTCACTATTCAATCCGAAGAGGGTAAGGGATCGACTATCTCCATCTCATTGCCGCTCACGCTGGCAATCCTGCCGGTGCTGGTGCTGCGCCTGGCCGACCAGTCGTTTGCCGTGCCGCTATCCATGGTGCGCGAGATATTGCCGGTCACACAGCAGGGACTGCAGAAGGTTTCCGGCAAGGCGACCATGGTGGTGCGCGGCGAAGTGCTGCCGGTGCTGCCCTTGTCTCAGTTGATCGGATGGGGAAGCAGCGAGAATTCGGAAGTCGGCGTTCTCATGCAGTTCGGCAATAACAGTTTCATCCTCACCGCGGACGGTTTTGTCGGGCATGAAGACGTCGTGATCAAATCACTGGACACCTTCCGTCCCAAGGGTGTGGCCGGCGTCACCATGTCGAGCGAGGGCGACATCGTGCTGATTCTGGATATCAAGGAGTTGCTCAGCGACGTGCGCGGAACCTGAGGTATAGGCTGCACAAAAGGTTAAAATCCTTGCATGAGCGATGCACACCCCCGCGAATTTGCCTTTACCGACCAGGATTTTCAGCGCATCCGCAAGCTGATCTACGAGCGCGCGGGCATCGCGCTGGGCGAGAACAAGCAGGAACTGGTGTACAGCCGACTGGCGCGGCGCTTGCGCGCTACCGGCATCAAGAATTTCTCCGATTACCTCAATCATTTGCAACGCGGGGATAAGGCGGAATGGGAAGCGTTCACGAATTCCCTCACCACCAATCTCACCTCGTTTTATCGCGAGCCGCATCACTTCCCTCTTCTGGCCGCTCATCTGCGCAAACAGGAGCCGGGCAGGACGCTGACCTTGTGGTGTTCTGCCTGTTCCACGGGGGAAGAGGCGTATTCTCTGGCCATGACGGCGGTGGAAGCTTTGGGCGGTTACGACAGGCCTTTTCACATCATCGCGTCGGATGTGGATACCAAAGTGCTGGAGACGGCGCGCACCGGGCGTTACAAGGCAGATGCCGTGGCCAAATTACCGGCGCAGCAGATCGACCGGTTCTTCCTGCGCGGTGCCGGGGATCAGTCCGGCTATGTGCAAGTGAAGCCCGAATTGCAACGCATGATCGACTTTCGCCCTATCAATCTCCTGGACATGACATGGCCGATTCACGCGCCGCTGGATGCCATATTCTGCCGCAATGTAATGATCTATTTCGACAAAGGGACCCAGTTTTCGATCCTCAAGAAATTCGCGCCGCTGTTGCGCAGCGACGGCTTGTTGTTCGCCGGGCATTCGGAAAATTTTTATCATGCCGGCACCGTGTTCAAGTTGCGCGGACATACCGTCTACGAATTGGCCGCAAAGGACTAGGCAATGACAGGTGAGAAGATCATCGTGGTCGGGTCTTCCACGGGTGGCACGGAAGCACTCAAGGTGTTTCTGACCGGAATGCCGGAACGCACCCCGGCGATTCTCGTTGCGCAGCACATGCCGGAACTGTTCACCAAATCGTTTGCCGAGCGACTGGATCATCTATGTTCGATGCAGGTGAAAGAGGCGGAGCAGCATGAGGACATCGTGGCAGGCAGGGTTTATCTGGCTCCCGGTCATTCCCACTTGCTGCTGGAACGGGTCGGTGGGAAATTCCGCACTGTGCTTAGCCGTGACCCGCCCGTGAATCGCCACCGTCCGTCAGTTGAGGTGTTGTTTCGGTCTGCGGCCAAACAATTGGGCGCGAATGCGATCGGCGTGATGCTGACCGGTATGGGCAAGGACGGCGCAGCGGCAATGCTGGAGATGAAGCAAGCGGGTGCTTACAATTTTGCCCAGGATGAAGCCTCCTGTGTGGTGTTTGGCATGCCGCGCGAGGCCATTGCGTTGGGCGCGGTGGACGAAATCGTAGCGCTGCCAAGGATGATGGAACGGGTGCTGGCAAGGCTTGCGCTGGCAAGATAAGCCGGATTTTCCCTCTTGTTCCTGCGATTGGATTTTCCGGTTGTGCCGATAATCGCCAGGTACAAAGGATCGTGCCATGGCCGAAGAAGACAGTGACTTAGATAAAACCGAATCGCCCTCGCAGCGGCGCCTTGACCAGGCGCGCGAAGAAGGTCAGGTCGCGCGCTCGCGCGAGCTTTCCACTTTTGCCGTCTTGATGGCAGGCGGTGCGGGCATCTGGCTCATGGGTTCCGCATTGTCGCAGCAGCTCATCTCCCTGGTCCGCGAAGGACTCACACTGGACACCAACCTGGCATTCCATTCCGATAAGTTGGTGGAGCGGTTGTATGACTTGAGCATGTCGACGATGCTGGCCTTTTTGCCGCTGCTGGGCCTGATGCTGTTGGTCGCGTTATTCTCGCCGCTACTGTTGAATGGCTGGCTGTTCTCGTTCAAACCCCTGACACCCAATTTCAGCAAGCTCGACCCGATTGCCGGCATCGCTCGCATGTTCTCCACCAACAGCCTGATGGAGCTGGGAAAGGCGATTGCCAAAGCGCTGGTAGTGGGCGGGGTCGGGACGCTGGTCATCTGGCATAACAAGGATACGGTGCTGCTGCTGGTGAGCGAACCGCTCGCCCGCGCCATCCCGCATCTGGGCAGTCTGGTGTGGGGCAGCTTCGCCGCCATCATGGGCGGCATGCTGATCATTGTTGCGGTGGATGTACCGTTCCAGTTGTGGGAGCACAACAAGAAACTGAAGATGACCAAGGAAGAGGTGCGCCAGGAAGCCAAGGAGACCGAGGGCGATCCGCAAGTCAAGCAGCGTATCCGCAGCATGCAACGCGAGATGGCGCGCCGCCGCATGATGGCGGAAATTCCGACCGCCGATGTGGTGGTGACCAACCCGACGCACTTTTCCGTGGCCCTGAAATACAGCGACAACAAAATGCATGCACCCATCGTCGTGGCGAAAGGCTCGCATTTGATGGCGGCGCGCATCAAGGAAATTGCCATCGAGAACAACGTGCCCATACTCGAAGCGCCGCCGTTGGCGCGCGCCCTGCACAGGCACTGCGAGCTGGGTCAGGCGATTCCCGAGGCGCTTTACACCGCCGTGGCCGAAGTGCTGGCCTATGTCTATCAACTGCGCCGCTACAAACAGGTGGGCGGCGTCTATCCGCAGGAGCCGCACGGGTTGCCGGTTCCGAAAGAGCTCGATCCGGCGAATGCAGCGTTGTAGGTAGTTTACCGACACGCCTGAATTGCCGCCTAAATCCCCCTCTATTCACGTCATCGAATTGACGCGCGTTTCAGATAATACGCACAGGAGAAGCAGTCTTCGCGGACTGCAAGAATAAACTCAAGAGGCGCGTATGAATATCCTGGAAATGCTGAAGAATGCGATGATGCGCGGCGGTGTGCGCGGTCTCGCAGGCCCCATTCTGATCGTGATGATCCTGTCGATGATGGTGCTGCCGCTGCCGCCGTTTCTGCTGGATATCCTGTTCACTTTCAACATCGCTCTGGCGATCATGGTGTTGCTGGTGGCAATGAACACGACGAAGCCGCTGGACTTTGCCGTATTCCCCACGGTACTTCTGATTTCCACTTTGCTGCGCTTGTCGCTCAACGTTGCTTCCACCCGTGTGGTGCTGTTGCAAGGCCACACCGGTCCGGCTGCGGCAGGCAAGGTGATCGAATCGTTTGGCCACTTCCTGGTCGGCGGCAACTACGCCGTGGGTATCGTGGTGTTCATGATCCTGGTGGTGATCAACTTCGTGGTCATCACCAAGGGCGCAGGACGTATCGCCGAAGTGGGCGCGCGTTTCACTCTGGACGCGATGCCGGGCAAGCAGATGGCGATCGACGCGGACTTGAACGCCGGGCTGATCGGCGAAGACGTGGCGCGCAAACGGCGTGCCGAAATCGCACAGGAAGCCGACTTCTACGGAGCGATGGACGGTGCATCCAAGTTCGTGCGCGGCGATGCCGTCGCCGGCATCATCATCATGCTGGTCAACATCGTGGGTGGTCTGGTCATTGGCGTGTTGCAACACGATCTCGATCTGGCCACTGCGGCCAAGAACTACACCTTGCTCACCATCGGCGACGGATTAGTGGCACAGATTCCGGCGCTGGTGATTTCCACGGCTGCCGGTATGGTGGTGAGCCGCGTTTCCAGCGAGGACAACATCGGCCAGCAGCTGACCAAGCAATTGATCTCCAGCCCCCAGGTCCTCATCCTGACCGCCGCCATCATCGGCATGCTGGGCATCATTCCCGGCATGCCGCACTTTGCATTTTTGTTGTTGGCAGGTGGACTGGGCTGGTTCGCCTTTTACCTGTTGCAACGCACCAAGCTGGAAGAAGAAAAAGCGGCAGAAGTGATCAATCCGGCACTAGCGCAGAGTACCGAAGCGCCCGAAGCCAGCTGGGAAGATGTGGCACAGGTCGATGTGCTGGGGCTTGAAGTCGGCTATCGCCTGATCTCGCTGGTGGATAAGACCCAGGACGGAGACCTGTTGCGGCGCATCAAGGGCATACGCAAGAAATTCACCCAGGACATGGGTTTCCTGCCGCCCGCCGTGCATATCCGCGACAATCTGGAACTGCGTCCGAACGGTTATCGCATCACGCTGAAAGGCGCGGAGATCGGCAGCGGCGAGGCATATCCAAATATGTTCCTGGCGATCAATCCCGGCAGCGTGAGCGGCACCTTGCCCGGCACGCCGACCAAAGATCCGGCGTTCGGCTTGCCTGCGGTCTGGGTGGATGCGGCGGTGCGCGAACAGGCCCAGGTCATGGGCTACACCGTGGTGGATGCAGGCACTGTGGTGGCTACACATATGAGTCATCTTATCCACACGCACGCCGCCGAGTTGCTGGGACGGCAGGAGTTGCAGCAATTGCTGGACCATCTGGGCAAGCTGGCACCCAAGCTGACCGAAGATCTCATTCCCAAGCTGCTGTCGCTGTCGACGGTGCAGAAGGTGATGCAGAACCTGCTGGACGAAGGCATGCACATTCGCGACATGCGCACCATCCTCGAGACGCTGGCCGAACATGCGCCGCAGACTCAGGATCCGACCGTCCTGACCGGACTGGTGCGCGTGGCACTGGGCGCTGCCATCGTGCAGCAGTTCTACCCGTCGGCGCAAGAACTGCAGGTCATCGGCATGGACAAGGAACTGGAATACGTCCTGGCGCAAGCCTTGCAGGCGGGCGGTTCGGCCATCGAACCCAGTCTGGCCAATACCTTGCTGCGTGAGGCCCGCAACGCAACGCAGACGCAGGAGCAATTGGGCTTGCCCGCGGTATTGCTGGTACCGGGGCATATTCGCGACCTGCTGGCGCGCTTCCTCAAGCGTTCGCTGCCGCAACTCAGAGTGATTTCGCAAGACGAAGTACCGGGATTCAAAACGGTACGGTTTACATCCATGGTAGGGGGTAGAGCATGAACGCCAGAAAATTCATCGCGGCCAGTTCGCGTGACGCACTGAAGCTGGTGCGCATCGAACTCGGCGCGGATGCCGTGATCCTGTCCAACCGCAAAGTGGCGGACGGAGTGGAGATCGTGGCAGTGGCCGGTTCCGAATTGGCTCATTTGAGCGAGACGCGCGTGAGCGGATGGCGCTGCGGAGCAGCGCGGTCCGGACCGGTCATCTCAGCGTGCGGCGGAGTGAGGCGCGAGCAAAGGAAAACGCAAAGGCGCCAGATTCCCGGCAGGCTTTCTGCGCAAGGTGCCACTCAGGCGGCAGCACTCGGGGCCAAGGTACTGGAAGCGAACACCATGCGCGAGAGTGTGGCTGTGGGCAAGTCCAAGGATACGACGGCGGAACAACAATCGCTGCTGTCCGAGATCAAGAACATGCGCAACATGATGCAGGAACAGATGGCGCGCCTGTCCTGGTCGGATATGCAGCAGCGCGATCCGGTACGCGGCGGCTTGTTGCGCGATATGCTCAACGTCGGCTTCAGCCCCATGCTTTCGCGTCAGTTGCTGGACAAGATTCCGGCCGACGGCGGCCTGGATTGGCTGCGCCGCATACTCGGGCACAACCTGCGCGTGGCAACGGTGCAGGAGGATGTCGTTGCGCGCGGCGGCGTGTATGCGCTAGTCGGCCCTACCGGTGTCGGCAAGACCACCACTACGGCCAAGATGGCGGCACGTGCGGTGGTGCGTTACGGTGCGGACAAAGTGGCGCTGGTCACCACCGACAGCTACCGTATCGGCGCGCATGAACAATTGAAGATCTACGGCAAGATACTCGGCGTTGCCGTGCATGCCGTGCGCGATACCGAAGATTTGAAACTCACCCTGTCCGGTTTGAAGCACAAGCATCTGGTGTTGATCGACACCATGGGGGTGGGGCAGCGCGACAGCCGGGTGGCGGAACAGGCGCAGATGTTCGATACGGTGGGCGTACAGCGTCTGCTGTTGCTGAACGCCACCAGTTCCGGCGGCACGCTGGACGATGTGGTGAAGATGTACGGCGGCACCGGCGTGATCGGTTGCATCCCGACCAAGCTGGACGAAGCGGTGACGCTGGGCACGGTGCTGGACGTAGTGGTGCGCCACAAATTGACCATGCACTACATCGCCAGCGGCCAGCGCGTGCCGGAAGACCTGCATGAAGTGAATCTGGAATACCTGTTGCACCGTGTGTTCAAGGACGTAGGCAAAACGAGCCCGGCATTTGCCATGCAGGAGGCGGAATTGCCAACCTTCATGGCCGGGATGGGCAGCGCACAGAGCATGAGGGGGCAATATGCGATCTGACATCCCCCCACCTCAATCCTCCCCCCAGCGGGAGAGGAGATAAACGAGAAAGGCAATCTTATATCCCTGATCAGGCAGCCGGGCTGCGCCGTCTGCTGGCGCGCTCCAGTTCGCGCGTGGTGACGGTGGTCGGTGCGCGCGACGGACTGGGTGCGACCAGTATCGTGGTGAATCTGGCGGCGGTGCTGGGCAACTCGGGCAAGGATGTATTGGTGCTGGACGAGAACCTGTCGCAGGACAACGTGGCCAACACGCTGGCGTTGAAGGCGCGTTATGACTTGCTGCATGTGGTACGCGGAGACAAGACCTGGCAGGATGTGTTGTTGCACGCCACACAAGGCGTGCGTGTATTGCCCGTGGCACGGGCGATACAAGGCTTGCCGAAACTGGACGAGGCGCAGCGCGGGTGCTTGCTGGAGTCGCTGAGTGCAGCTGCCAAGGATATGGATGTGGTGCTGGTGGATGCGGCGCGCGCCGGACATTCGGTCTGTGCCAGCCTTTCCGGCGACGAGCCTTTGCTGCTGGTACTGAATGCCACTGCCAGCGGAATCACGGAAAGTTACTCGCTGCTCAAGCAGATGGCGATGCATAATGGCAGGCAGGCTTTCGATATCGTGGTCAACAAGGTTGGTAGCGAACGGGAGGCTTTGGCCATTTTCGACAATATGGCGCAGGTTGCCAGACGTCATTTACAGGTGCATCTGGAATATTTGGGCCATATTCCGGTTGATGAAAAGCTCAAACGTGCGACACAATTAGGCCGTCCGGTAATTGAGGCATTTCCGTCGGCGCAGGCATCCTACGCCATGCGCGAGATTGCACAGGGTTTGCTGCGGGTGCCGCGGGTATCGGATGAAGGGCATGATGTGCTGGGCAGCGTGATGCAACGCATGATGCGACAATCGCGTCCGGCAAAAAATACAATGGCGATCACATGAATATCGCCGGCAACCTTAAGACGAAGGCTATGTACACGCCCAATGGACTGAGCGACAAGGAAGAATGCCTGAAGGAGTACGCGCCTTTGGTGAAGCGCATCGCGCATCACATGATGCTCAAACTTCCCGGCAGCGTAGAAGTGGACGACCTCATCCAGGCGGGAATGATGGGGCTGCTCGACGCCGCCAGCCGTTACGACGAGCTGCGCGGTGCCATGTTCGAAACCTACGCTGCACAGCGCATACGTGGCGCGATGCTGGACGAATTGCGCGGGGCTGACTGGCTGCCGCGCAGTTTGCGCCGCGACATGCGAAAGATCGAGACGGCGATCAGCCGTCTGCAACAGAAGCTGGGCAAAGCGCCGAGCGAGACCGAAATCGCCAAAGAGTTGGGAGTAGCGTTGCCGGAATACCAGCAAATGCTGCAGGAAGGGCGCGGCGCGCAACTGCTCTATTACGAAGATTTTCACGGTGAAGGCGACGAGGATTTTTTCGAACGTTTCGAATTTTCCAGCGACAGCAATCCGCTGGAGCTGTTGCAGGACGGACGTTTCCGCGCGGCACTGGTCGAGGCTATCGAGCGCCTGCCCGAGCGCGAACGTCAGATGATGGGCATGCACTACGAGCAGGACATGAACCTGCGCGAGATCGGCGAAGTCATGGGTGTTTCCGAATCGCGCGTGTGCCAGTTGCATAGCCAGGCGGTGGCGCGCCTGCGTACCTCGATGAAGGGTCATTGATGGACAAGCTGAGCCTGTTCGGGTTGGTGGTCGCCGTTACTGGGATACTTGGCGGACAATTGCTGGAAGGCGGCTCGGTCAATGTGCTGATGCAAATGGCCGCATTTCTTATCGTGTTCGGCGGCACGATCGGCGCGGTCATGTTGCAGCACCCGCTCAACGTGTTTGTGAGCGGCATCAAAATGGCAGGCTGGGTATTCGTCACGCCGCAAATCGATACGCAAAAACTGGCCTACCAGATCACTGCCTGGGGTAGTGTCGCACGCAAGGACGGCATCCTTGCGCTGGAAGCCCAGTTAAAGAATATAGAAGATCCGTTTGTCGTAAAAGGTCTGCAGATGCTGGTGGACGGCAACAGTGCGGAAAAAATTCGCGAGGTGCTGGACATCGATCTGCAAAGCTACGAGACCTTGCGCTGGCAGGCGGCGCGAGTATGGGAATCGGCTGCAGGCTACGCGCCCACTATCGGTATTCTGGGTGCGGTGCTGGGACTGGTGCACGTGATGCAAAGTCTGGGCGAGCCGGCCAAATTGGGGGCAGGCATCGCGGTCGCTTTTATCGCCACCATCTACGGTGTCGGTTCCGCCAATCTGTTGTTCCTGCCGATCGCGGGCAAGTTGAAAATCATCATCGCGCAACAGGTGAACATGCGCGAGATGCTGATCGACGGTCTGTGCATGGTGGCGAATGCCGAGAATCCCCGCTTCATTGAGAATAAACTGAAGGGTTACATCCCATAAAATGGCGCGTCGTCCCAAAAGAGCGGAGCACGACAATCACGAGCGCTGGATGGTTTCCTACGCAGACTTCATCACCCTGCTGTTCGCGTTCTTCGTTGTCATGTACGGCATCTCGTCAGTGAACGAGGGCAAATACAAAGTCTTCAGTGTTTCCGTCAACCAGGCTTTCGGCGCCAACGGCAAAGCCGGAGAAGGCAATGCGATCCACCTGAACGAGCAGGAAATGTATTTCAAGTCCCTGGTCGACAGGCGCAACGCTCGTCTTGCCGAGAAACAGCGCAAACAGAACGAGCGCATGCAGAATCTTGCCGACAATCTCAATAAGTCCATGGCCTCGTTTGTCAAAAGCGGACAGATGAATGTCTCCCAAACCGGTCGCGGCGTGGAACTCGAGATCAATGCCAGTGCGTTGTTCAAGCAAGGTGAAGCGGACATTGAACCCGAAGCACGAAAGACGCTGGCGGATGCCGCAAAGGTATTGGGGGACAATGACTATGCTATCGAAGTGGAAGGGCATACCGACAATATGCCCATCAGCACCAACCGGTTTCCCTCCAACTGGGAACTGTCCTCGGCACGCGCCAGCAGCGTCGTGCGATTGTTTATCGACCAGGGGATTCTTGCCGGACGCTTGAAGGCGGTGGGTTCGGCTGATAATCAGCCGGTGGAGTCGAACGATACCGCTGAAGGTCGTGCGCGGAACAGGCGCGTGACCATTACTGTCCTGACGCCAGAGCCGGAAAAAGAGTCTGCGACTCCAGCCTCATTGCCGGAACAACAATAAGTTAGCACGGCGACAAAAATTGTTTGGATACTGCCAAACAGATCCTCGTTTCTGTCTTTAGTTGTGTCTGATCTTCTCAGGTGGATTGCTATAAGTGGCCATACCCACGAGCGGCGGACTCCCCAGTTAGGCCTCTGTTAATACTTCGAACTCCAGCAGATCGATCGATATCATTATCCCATTGATTTAACATTAGTATTTTTCATGCTTTCCCGCTTACGCAAGGCGTTTGCAATCGAAACAGTGGTGGCTTGTCCAGTTCTTGCGGCATCCGGAAAGGCTATTCCCAGCGCCAAATCAGAATTTTCCTAGGCCAGTTTCAGATTCCACTGAAATACATGCCGCAGCACTCCGGGCAAGATGCACCCATCGCATCACCCACACGATTCACGGTGCGAATTGAGATAGCACGATAGTGGATTGATGGACACGAAAGCAATCATTAACTGAAAGGAATACTGAAATGGATATGAATCAAGACACCAGCGCCCTGAGATTGGTCTATGAGGACAAAATCAAGGATCTGCAGAAGCAACAAGGAAATCTGAAGGAACTGGAGGCGGAATTGAACAAGATCAATGCCAAGATCAACAAGAAGGAAGAATTGACGGTGGATGACACCAAGTTCATCGGCAATCTGGGTTGGCTGACGGCGCTGTCTGTAAGCATCGCCGCCGTTGCAGCCAGCTTGTAAGCGTACGCAATTCATCAAATCGACAACTTTAGGAGACTATCATGAGCGACAAAATCATCAGCGGTGAAGACAAGGCAGATATCAACTTCAAGTCAGCATTGGCTTGGCTGGCAGCCGCCGCGGTATCTATCGCCACGTTGGCTAGCTTTGCCTAACTGAAGCAGTGCTGGAAGGCGCGATAAGAACGTCCAGTACTGCTTCGTGACCCAATAATAATTGGAGGTAACAGATGAAACAGATATACGAAGAAGCAGCCAAGTACGTTCGATGGGTGGTAGCCGCTATTGCCGCATTGGTAGTGGTACTCCCGGCACTGTTAGCCAGCGCTGACTAAACTGCATCGATCGAGATGCGAACGCTCCGAGGCTCGGTACTTGGAGCTTTTTTTAGGCAAATATTTCGCACCAGACGATTCTAGACAGGACATTCGGAGGGTAGAGTGCGATCCTGGCGACTAGGCGAAGCTAGTTGACACCCACGCTCTGCCGACCCAGACTGTCCCTACTATCATTGCAACTTTTAAGGGAGGTTCTAATGGTATTCGAAGAAGAGCGCACTGGCACTTGGCACGCCTATGGCAACAGGCTGTCCGGAAATGAAAAATCCCAAGTTAACATCAAATCGTTCAGCGATCTGCGCAAGCTTGCTTTCCGCAACCCATTCCCGGAAACCGGGAATTCCCACTCTACGGACTACCTAACCGTACATTTTCCTGAAGTGGCAGCGAGCATTGATACCGATTGCTGGGCGCTGCACCTCGAGGTCGGCGCTATGACGCTTGCATCGAGAGAGGCAATATTGAAGTGCGATTGGTCTGCGCTGTGCTCGCACTTTGCTTTCATCGACACTGTGCTGGAAAACGCGGACACTGAGCTTCACGACGCGATCGGCGTGTCTTATCTGGTGAATCTTTTTTATGGCGAGACCTCGGTCGAATATGCAAAGGCACGTACCTTGATGCCCAAACGGCTAGCTGCTGCACTTGAGATCATGGAGCGCCACTACGAAGAATTGAGAGCGTAGTGTCATTTAACTGATTGCGGATTCGACCGTTGAAGATCGCAGCACAAGTCCTCGGGCTCACCGCGCGGAATAGACCAGTATTTATTAGAGCAACAAGAATCTTTTAGACGCTACCAAGCGTACGACTCCCGCTTGGAAGATTGGGTTGGCCGTCAGCGCCGTATAGTCCTGCAGTGCTTTGAGCCGCGCCATAAAGTACGCCGAGCGCCTGTTGGTTGTAGCGCAGCTTGATCTGGATCAGCTCGCCGTTGGTCTGGTTGAGATTTTGCACATGCGTCGCCAATTGGCGCGTTTCATGCCACTTGGGTATTCCTTGCGGGGCGTTCCGTTTGAGCCATTCCAGCATGTCGCGGGCACCTTCAGGTAGGCTTCGTTGACGGGCGGCGGAAAGCGTGGCGATCTTGTTGGTGAGTTGTATCTTGGCTTCGGCCAGAGGTAACAGTTCTTCGGTATGCTGGCCGAGCAGAATGCGTTGTTCGTCTTCAAGCAAAACGACGAATGCGCGTAGGGATGTGCATTCGTCGTTCAGGTTGGACAGAATCTCTGCCGTGGTTTTATTTGCCGGTTTGTCGGTCAATGCTTGCTCGCAGTGATCAGATCATGCACAGAGTTGATCAAACGGTCAGCTACCACGCCCGAGTTAACTTTGAATCGCCCCTCGCTGATAGCCTGCTTGATCTCGGCGACCTTATGTGTGTCCACCAGCGGGGAACTGGCGATGCTGCCCTCAAGACTTTTCAGCTGCGCGGTAGTGGTGCCCAGATGCACACTGGTTCCACTGTTGTCGGTCGGCGACGACTGGCTGCCTGTGGTTCGCGCTGTAGATGCGCGCGTATTCGTATCCCCTGCGGGGGTGGGGGGTAAAGGCTTGCTGGTTTTTTCGATTTTCATGGGGATTCCCCTTCTCACTTACACGTCTATACCATTACATCGGCAGGTGATCGATAAACTTTAGGGTACCTGATCAATTGGGTTCATTATAACTGCTTCAGATGCGCACTTCCACGCTTCCGTCGGCGCTCGCCGCGCCGCTGATCACCTGGCCAGAAGGCATGCGCAGCTGGACATTTTGCCCGGCAGCAGCATTGTTGAGCGCTTGCCCTACCGAGCTGATGGCGAGCCCGTCGCCGCTTACCCGTACATTGGTCGTCTTGCCCTGCAGCACAACGAAAGGTGCGCGCAACATGTCCTGCCGCAATACCTGTCCAGCACCGATGCCGAACTTGAGCGTTTTGCCGACTGCCTGCGCCGGGTCGGTAAGGATGCCGGGCTGGCTTAGTTCACCGTTTTGAAAACTAAAATCATTCACACCCAATACGGTGTTTTGCGCCAATGGTCGATTGGCGACCAGCATATCGACTTTGACCCTGATGTTGGCCTGCAGAAAGATCGACCAACCGGGCTTCTCATTACAGCGTACACCAATGCTGGTATTGCCCATCAATTGCGATCCGGCAGGCAGAAAGGCCTCCAGAGCGGCACAGGCTGGTAAGACAGTGCGGGTGTCGATGTCTTCAATCTTGATGCTGACCTTGCCCGGCAACGCATGTGTTTCTGCTTGTGCATAAGCCAGGGCGACCTCGCGTATTCGGGCATGACTTTGCCTGTCTGCGGCCCACACGGTTGGGGCGCAAATAAGGAATACAAGCAACGAAGAGCACAAGGTTTTCATGGCGATATTGTGGAACGGGAAGGGCATTTTTAAAGCGGGAAATAGAACGGGTTTCCACCCTTATTCGTCGGATAGGGGGAGACAGGCCGTGATTAGTATGCAAACCATGAAAGAAGTAGCGGCTGGGGTCGGATATTGAGAACTGCAGTGCGCGGAAAGACAGACTGGAGGGCGAAATGAGCAACACGATAGATCAAATGTTTCAATTTCAGCAGACAGCGCTGAATCTGCGCGCTGCCCGGCAGGAATTGCTGGCGTCCAATATCGCCAATGCCGACACGCCGAACTATAAGGCGAAAGACATCGACTTTGCCAGTGCGTTGCAAGGCGCCTTATCCGGCAGCGGCCAAAAATTGCAGGTGGCGGAGACTTCGCCGCAGCACTTGGCTGGTGCGACGGGCGGGGGCGTGATGGGCGCTCCGGTGATGTATCGCAAGCCGTTGCAACCGAGTGCCGACGGCAATACCGTGGATATGGATGTGGAACGGGCGCAATTCGCCGACAACGCCCTGCGTTACGAGGCCAGCGTGACGTTCGTCAGCGCCGATGTAAAGAACGTGTTGGCCGCTTTGCAAGGGTGAATTAAAGATTGTTTTTCTCGTTTGCCCTTTCTCCCGCTTGCGGGGGAAAGTTGGATAGGGGGCTTCGGGAAAGGGTAAAGGAGAAATAGAAATGTCTCTATTCAGCATATTCAACATCGCAGGTTCCGCCATGACGGCGCAATCGCAGCGACTCAACGTGGTGGCGAGCAATCTTGCCAACGCAGACAGTGCTACCGGTCCCGATGGCAAGCCGTATCGGGCCAAGCAAGTGGTGTTCAGTACGGTGCCGCTGGCCGGGCAACCGGGCGAAGGCGTAAAAGTATCGGCGGTGGTTGAGGATGCCTCTCCGATGAAGATGGTGTACGACCCCAAAAATCCGATGGCAGACGGGCAGGGCTACGTGACCATGCCCAATGTGAATCCGGTGGACGAGATGGTCAATATGATTTCAGCTTCCCGTTCGTATCAGAACAACGTGGACGTGATGAATACATCCAAGACTTTGCTGATCAAGACACTTACCCTCGGACAATAAAAAAGGAGATAAATCATGACGACTTCCGTTCAAAGTTCCACTTCATCAACCGCTGCAACGGCGGCTGCTGCTGCGACAGCGACTTCCCAGCTGGCAGCTACGCAGGACCGGTTCCTGACCCTTCTGGTGACGCAGTTGCAGAACCAGGATCCGCTGAATCCGATGGACAACTCGCAAGTTACCTCGCAGATGGCGCAACTTTCCACGGTGAGCGGCATTAATCAATTGAACTCCACAGTGCAGGCGCTGAGTGCAAGCATGACAACGTCGCAATCGTTGCAGGCGACTTCCATGATTGGACACGCAGCGCTGGTTCCGGGTAACCAGGTCAGCCTGGCGAGCGGACAAGGCATCGGGGCAGTGGAATTGACTCAGCCGGCGGACAAGCTTACGGTGACGATATCCGATTCCAACGGCAATCTGGTGCGTACCCTGCAACTTGGCTCGCAAAGCGCTGCCGGCGTTGCCAACTTCCAGTGGGACGGGACTGACAATACCGGTGCAACAGTGGCGGACGGCAACTATACGTTCAGTGCCACCGCGACACTGGGTTCTAGCAACAGCACCCCGACCACGTTGTCTTATGGAACGGTGGGCAGCGTTGCGCTGACTTCAAGCGGTCCTACATTGGGTATGGGTACACTTGGCGAAGTGGCGCTAAGTGCGGTCAGGCAGATTTTGTGATGAGCGTTGCGCCACGTGCGTGTGATCGAATTTAACAGGAGGATGTCATGGGTTTCGAACAGGGTCTAAGCGGTCTGAATGCAGCATCCAAGAGTCTGGATGTGATTGGCAACAACGTCGCAAACTCCAGCACTGTCGGCTTTAAACAATCGCAGGCGCAATTCGCCGACGTCTATGCCAGCTCACTGGCGGGTGGCGGGGCACAAGCCGGTATCGGCGTCAGGGTGGCGACGGTGGCGCAGCAGTTCAGCCAGGGCAACATCACAACGACCAACAATTCGCTTGATATGGCGATCAGCGGCAGCGGTTTCTTCCGCATGGACAACAACGGCTCGATCACCTACTCGCGCAACGGCCAATTCCAGATGGACAAGAACGGTTTCATCGTGGATAACCAGGGCAATCACCTGACCGGTTTCTTGCCGAATGCAGCCGGCGTGATTGTGGCAACCTCGCCTGCCGATATTCAGATCTCCCAGGCCGACCTGTTGCCACAAGCAACCACATCGATTACCGCCGGACTTAACCTGGATGCACGTTCGACCATCCCTGCGGTAGCACCCTTCGATCCGAACAATCCGTCCACGTTTAACAATTCCACTTCGTCGACGATCTATGACAGTTTGGGTGGCAGTCATGTTGCCTCGATTTATTTTGCCAAAACCGGGGCAAATGCCTGGAGTTCCTATTTGACCGTGGACGGTACCCTGGTTCCGGCCGGTTCCGGGTTGCTCTCGGCGATGACCTTCAGCACGAGCGGCGTGTTGTTGACGCCAACGTCAGCCGTATCGTCGGCATCGTTTACGCCGGGCATTACAACACTGGCCGGTTCCTCCACTACGACGGGAACGGCTGTCGTGACCGTGACCAACACCACCGGTTTGGCGGTAGGCGATACGGTGACAGGCGCAGGTATCCCGGGCGGGACGACAATCATCGGAATAACAGCGCCGAATACCATCACGCTATCGGCGAATGCGACGGCGACTGCTTCGCCCGTGACCTTGACGGCAACCAGTTCTGCTTTGGCCGCTCCACAACAACTTTCGTTTAATTTTGCTTCCACCTCGCAATTCGGCAGTACCTTCGGTGTGAACTCGATGAGCCAGAACGGCTTTACCTCGGGCCATATGACCGGTTTCAGTACGGGCTCGGATGGCGTTGTTACCGGACGTTATTCCAACGGCCAGACCAAGACGCTGGCACAGGTGGTTTTGGCAAATTTCAGTAACGATCAGGGCTTGCAATCCCTCGGCAACAACCAGTGGGCGGAGACTTCCACTTCTGGAACACCGCTGGTGGGCACGCCGGGATCGGCCAGTCTGGGCGTGCTGCAGACTTCGGCGACAGAAGATTCCAATGTCGATTTGACTGCCGAGCTGGTGAACATGATCACTGCGCAGCGCGCGTATCAGGCCAATGCGCAGACGATCAAGACGCAGGACCAGATCATGCAGACGATCGTCAACTTGCGTTAAGCGAATTGAGGCGAGGAAAGTAACATGGACAGGCTGATCTACACCGCGATGACAGGCGCTTCGCACACCTTGCAGCAACAGGCATCGGTGGCGCAGAACCTGGCCAACATCAATACGCCGGGATTTCGCTCGACCCTCGATACTTTTCGCAGTGTCCCGATAGTGGGCGAAGGACTTCCCACACGTGCCTTCGTGGTGGATTCGACATCGGGTACGGACTTCACACCGGGCGTTACTCAAGCCACCGGCAATCCGCTAGACGTCGCTGTTGACGGCAAAGGCTGGATCGCCGTGCAGGATGCCAACGGCAACGAGGCTTACACCCGCAACGGCGGGCTCAAGCTGACCCCCGCCGGTATTTTGCAGACGAAAAGCGGATTGAACGTGATGGGCGATACGGGACCGATCACCATCCCGCCGGATACTCAAGTGACGATCGCCAAGGATGGCACCATTTCGACAGTGCCCACGACGTCTCAAGTGAATCAAGTGGTGATCGTTGGCAGGCTCAAGTTGACCAATCCACCGGAAGACCAGCTGGTGCGCGGCGAGGATGCATTGTTCCGCACAAAAGACGGCCAACCTGCGGATGCCGACGCCAAGGTGACGGTGATATCGGGCAGTCTGGAAGGCAGCAATGCGAACATGGTGGAATCGATGGTGAACATGATTTCACTGGCGCGCCAGTTCGACATGCAAATGAAGATGCTGACAACGGCGGACGACAACGCCAAACAAGCCAGCGGCGTGCTTAAGCGTCACAGGCTGATTTTTATAAAGGATACTCATCATGATTCGTTCCCTGTGGATTGCCAAGACCGGTATGGAAGCACAACAGACACAGATGGATGTGATCTCCAACAACCTGGCCAACGTCAGTACCAACGGTTTCAAGCGTTCGCGCGCGGTGTTCGAGGATCTGATCTACCAGAATCTGCGCCAGCCCGGCGCACAGTCGTCGCAACTGACACAGATTCCTTCCGGCTTTCAGTTGGGTACCGGTGTGCGTCCGATTGCGACCGAACGCCTGCATACCCAGGGCAACCTGCAACAGACCAGCAATCAGCTCGACGTGGCGATCCAGGGCGCGGGTTTCTTCCAGGTATTGCAGCCGGACGGAACGACTGCATATACCCGCGACGGCTCATTTCAGACGGATAGCCAGGGGCAAATCGTGACCTCCAACGGTTTCGTGGTGCAACCCGCAATCACCATTCCGGCCAATGCCACCTCGGTCACCATCGGCCAGGACGGCGTGGTTACGATCACGCAACCCGGGGCCTCGGCCCCGGTGCAAGTCGGCAGCATGCAATTGGCGACTTTCATCAATCCGTCCGGTTTGGAGAGCCTGGGGCAGAACATGTATGTGGAGACCGCATCTTCGGGTACGCCCAGCACCAACGTGCCGGGTACCAATGGGACGGGAACCGTGAGTCAGGGATATGTCGAGACTTCCAACGTGAACGTGGTGGAAGAACTGGTGAACATGATCCAGGCGCAACGCGCGTATGAGATCAATTCCAAGGCAATCACGGTCTCGGATCAGATGTTGCAAAAACTGACGCAGATGTAAGTGATGACAAATATTTTTAAAACTCAAATTGGAATGGCTGGTTTCGCATCCGGCGACCCCCTATCCAACTTTCCCCCGCAAGCGGGAGAAAGGGCAATCGTGAAAAACGATCTGAAATCCCTGCGAATCATGCGTAAAGTGATCGGAGCAATATGGTTGTCGGTGCTGGCGTCGTCTCTGACGGCATGCGTGCCATCTACCGGCATCAAGCAGCCCTTGACTGCGCTCCCGACTCCGGCGAATGCGGCGCCTGCAAATAACGGGGCCATCTTTCAGGCGGGCGTGAACGACTATCCCATTTTCGAGGACAGACGTGCGCGTCACGTCGGCGATGTGCTGATCATCAATATCGTCGAGACGACATCGGCTTCCGGCAAGTCCGGCCATGATGATACGAACAGCGGCAGTATTGCCTTGAAGGCACCTATGCTGGGCGGAGTATCTCAAGGGGTTGGCGGCAGTGCCGGTACCAGCAGCAGTATCAAATCCGGTAGCGCGAGCGATAGTTCGGGCAGCAATACATTCTCCGGTGCGATCACGGTGACGGTGACCGAGGTGCTGGCCAATGGCAACCTGCGCGTTGCCGGCGAGAAACAAGTGGCGATCAAACTCTCCGAGGAATATGTGCGCTTCTCCGGCGTGGTGAATCCCGCCACTATCAGCGGTACCAACACGGTGCAGTCGACCCAGGTGGCGGACGTGCATGTCGAATACAAGGGAGCGAACAATATCGACTCGGCGGCATTCTTCAGCATGCTCAACCGTGTGTTCTACTCGGTATTGCCCTTTTAATATGAATTTCGCGCAGCGATTCGTTTGCCTCCTCGCCCGCTTGCGGGAGAGGATTGAGGAGAGGGATAGGGTGAAATCATGAAAATCAGATCGTTTGCCTTCATGCTGCTGATGCTCGTTTCGATGAGCGCGGCAGCGGAGCGCATCAAGGACCTGGCTAGCGTGCTCGGCGTGCGCGAGAACCAGTTGCTGGGTTACGGCCTGGTGGTCGGTCTGGACGGCAGCGGTGACCAGACTACGCAGACGCCATTCACGGTGCAAAGTATCGTTACGATGATGGCGCAGATGGGCATCAAGCTGCCGGACAATACCAGCTTGCAATTGAAGAACGTGGCAGCGGTGACAGTGACGGCTTCGCTGCCTCCGTTTTCGCGTCCCGGACAGACTATCGATATTACTGTGTCATCCATCGGTAATGCCAAGAGCCTGCGCGGCGGCACGTTGTTGATGACGCCGCTGAAAGGCGCGGACGGTCAGGTGTATGCCATGGCACAGGGCAACATGCTGGTGAGCGGGGCAGGCGCGGCAGCGGGCGGTTCCAAGACCCAGGTCAATCATCTGGATGTTGGGCGTATTCCCAGCGGCGCGACAGTTGAGCGTTCAGTGCCGACCGCATTGGGCCAGGGTGAGTACATCTATCTCGAACTGAACACAGCCGACTTCACCACAGCGACGCGCCTGGCAGAAGTGATCGAACACGAATTTTTTCCAGCTACCGGTGTCGCGGCAGCACTCGATGCACGTACCATTCAAGTCAAGGCGCCTGAGGGCAGTGCACGCGTGGTTTTCATTTCGCGCATTGAAAATCTGGATGTAAACGCCGCAGCGGGCAGCGCCAAAGTCATCATCAATGCACGCACCGGCTCGGTGGTGATGAACCAGCATGTCTCACTCGACGACTGTGCGGTGGCACACGGCAATCTCACCGTGGTGATCAACTCCGAAAATACAGTGAGCCAGCCCGCACCGCTTTCACAAGGGGAGACGGCGGCTGTAACCAATGCCAGCATCGAGATCAAGGCGGACAAGGGCAACCTGTTGCATTTGAAAAGCGGTGTGGACTTGAACGATGTGATCAAGGCGCTCAATTCCATCGGCGCGACGCCGCAGGACATGCTGGCGATCCTGCAGGCGATGAAAGCTGCGGGCGCGCTGCGTGCCGAGCTTGAGGTCATTTAACTTCTTCGATCATGGCGATTCTCCGGTACCGACATCAGCAGCCTGGCAATCGACAGCCAAAGTCTGGACAAGCTGCGCCTGCAGGCCAAGCAGACGCCGGATCAGGCGATCAAGGCGGCAGCCAAGCAGTTCGAGTCGGTGTTCCTGAACATGATGCTGAAAAGCATGCGCGATGCGACGCCGCAGGACGGCGTGTTCGATAGCGAGCAGACCAAGATGTTCACCGGCATGCTGGATCAGCAATTGGCACAGAGCATGGCGTCGCGAGGCATAGGCCTGGCGGACGTCATGGTAAAGCAGCTCAGCCACAACCAGCCTGCCAGCGCCTCCGCTCCTGCTGCGGCATCGCCGGCGGCAACGAAGGCTGTCCCTTCTGCGTACAAGGCCGACGTACAACAATCCTTCATCGATAAATTGCGAGTGCCGGCCGAACAAGCCAGCGTCAATACCGGTATTCCGGCGCACCTCATCCTGGGGCAGGCTGCACTGGAAAGCGGTTGGGGCAAGCGCGAGATCAAGATGGCAGACGGTAGCGACAGTCACAACCTGTTCGGTATAAAAGCAGGCCGCGACTGGAAAGGCAAAGTGGCGGAAGTGACGACCACCGAATATCACAACGGGGTGGCGAGCCAGCAAGTGGAGCGTTTTCGCGCCTACGGTTCCTACGGCGAATCATTCCAGGATTACGCCAGTCTGTTGAGCAATAATCCCCGTTATAACGGCGTGGTGGGGCAAGCCGACGCCAAAGCGTTCGCACAAGGCTTGCAGCAGGCCGGCTATGCCACTGACCCCCAATACGCCACCAAATTGGCCGGTGTGATCGGCAGCATCAGTACGCGGGCCTAAAGTTTGATGTATTTTTGCCGATAGCCAAGCTAGGCAGTGTTGAATAACGGTAGAAGGGTCTTGATATGAGTATCTATGGCATAGCAGTGAGTGCGCTAAACGCCGCGCAAGCGGGTCTGGCTACAACTTCGAATAATATTGCCAATGCCAACACGCCTGGCTACTCGCTGGAAAAAACAATCCAGACGCAGATGCTGCCGCAGAACACCGGCTCAGGGTTCATCGGTCAGGGCGTAAGCGTGCTGACCGTGCAGAGGCAATACGATCAGTTCCTGAGTGCACAAGTTCTGTCGGCCCAAACTCAATCGTCGAATTTGAACGCGCAACTGGGATTGGCACAGCAAGTGAGCAATCTGCTGGGGACTGCGAGCAGCGGGTTGACCCCCACGATGCAAAGTTTTTTCACGGCGGTAAATGCCGTCGCGAATGCACCCCAATCTGTTCCGGCGCGCCAGACGTTGATCAGCAGCGCACAATCTCTGGTGGATGGTTTCCAAACCATGAACCAGAATTTGAACCAGATACGCGATGGCCTGAACGGCCAAATCACCAGTAGTGTTTCCCAGATCAACAGTTACGCGAAACAGATCGCTGCGCTGAACGACCAGATCGTTCAGGCACAGGCCAATACGCCGAATCAGGCACCCAATGCTTTGCTGGATCAGCGCGACCAGCTGGTCAGTCAACTCAGTCAGGAGATACGCGTCTCGACCATCAAACAGAGCGATGGGTCGATGAATGTTTATATCGGCAATGGACAGTCGCTGGTGCTCGGCAATCAAACCACTGCATTGCAGGCAGTTACGTCCACTACCGATCCGACCGCGCTGGAAGTTGCATATACAAATAATGGCGTTATAAGCCGCATTCAGCAGAGCTCGTTGCAGGGCGGTAATCTGGGAGGGTATCTCAATTTCCGGCAGACCATACTCGACCCGGCGATCAATGCGCTCGGTCGTGTTGCGATGGGGTTCGCGGCGACATTCAATCAACAGCAGCAGCAGGGTGTGGATCTGAACGGTGCGTTGGGTACCAGCATGTTCACTACGGCCGTGCCGCAAGTCACAAGCGCTACCAGCAATACCGGTACCGGCGTGTTGACTGCAACCGTCAACAGTACTTCGGCGCTGACCGGCAGCGATTACAGCGTGCAGTTCGACGGGACGAACTACAAGGTGTACGACACATCCACGAATACCCAGGTAGGAGGGGCGTATTCTCCCGCCGCAATATCGGCTCCCGGCGGGGTGGTCGTTCCGGGAACCGGCATCACGCTGCAATTGACAAGCGGTGCGGCCGCGTCAGGCGATACATTCCTGGTTCGCCCCACGGTAAACGGTGCGAGCAGCTTTGGTCTCGCCACCACAGACCCGACCAAGATCGCGGCAGCGTCGCCCATTCGTTCCAATGCTCCCACGACCAATCTGGGTACCGGCACCATTGCTGCGGCAACCGTGACGGGTGGTCTTCCAGTGAATGCGAACCTGCAGGACAATGTAACCGTGAGCTTTATCGATGCGACTCATTACACAGTCACCGATAACACGACAGCGACAACGCTAGCGGGGTCGACGGTATATAACCCGGCAGTTGGAGCAACTCTGACATACAACGGCTGGACGACACAATTGAGTGGGTCACCTTCCGCCGGGGATACGTTCACGGTCGGTCCGAACACCAACGCTAGCACTGACGGCAGCAACAGCTTGCTCATGGCCGCTTTGCAGACTGCCAATACCTTGGCCAACGGCACGACCAGCTTCCAGGGGGCTTATGCGCAGCTTGTCGGCCAAGTGGGTACCCAGACGAATCAGTTGACTGTCACCAGCCAGGCGCAAACCAGCATGCTGGCGTCGGTTACCGCTTCGCAGCAGGCTGTCTCGGGTGTTAATCTGGACGAGGAGGCGGCTAATCTGTTGCGCTACCAGCAGGCCTATCAGGCGGCAGGGAAAGCGATGCAAATCGCCAACACCATGTTCGACACCATTCTGAATCTGAAGTAGGAGAGATCATGCGCATCAGTACCAGCTCAATCTATAGTTCGAACATCTCTAGTCTGGATACGCTCCAGGTGCAAATCGCGCAGACCACGCAGCAGATTTCGACCGGGCAGCGCATTCTGGATCCATCCATGGATCCGGTCGGCGCGGCACGCGCGATCGAACTCACCTTGTCCAGTTCGACCAATACCCAGTATGGAGCCAACAATACCGCCGCGACCAACAGCCTGTCGCTGTCGGACGGTATCCTGCAGAGCGTAACTTCGCTGTTGCAAAGCGCGCATGACACGGCGGTGACAGGTGCCGGTGGCAATTCGATGAGCGATGCCAATCGCAAGGCTTTGGCGACGGATCTGCAAGGACGCCTGAACGATCTGCTTGGGTTGGCGAACAGCACCGATGGCAACGGAAACTATCTGTATTCCGGCTCGCAAGGCAGCGTGCAGCCCTTCGTGAATACCGCGAGCGGTGTGGTGTACCAGGGCGACGACGTGCAGCGCAAGATGCAAGTTGCGCCCTCGCGCCAGATTTCCAGCAGCGATTCGGGCGCAGACATCTTTATGCGCATACGCAATGGGAACGGCACATTCCAGGCCGCTCCTGCAGCTGCCAATTCCGGTAGCGGAACCATTGGTCAGAGCGTGGTGACCAATGCCGCTTCGTACAATGCGAACAGTTATCAAGTTACGTTTGGGGCGGGTGGGACGACCTACAGCGTTACCGATGTGACTGCCGGGCCGCCCGGCGTTGCTGTCGCCGGACAGACCGGTGTCGCGTACACGAGCGGACAGGCGATCAGCTTCAACGGCATCCAGTTCAGCATTACCGGCACTCCCGCTGCCGGCGACACCTTTAACGTGACCCCGAGTACCAACCAAAGCGTGTTCGATACACTCAACAAACTCATCACGACATTGAATACGCCGCTGGCAGGTGCCAGCGCTGCGACGATTGCCGCAAACTCTCAGGCGATGAGCGACGGATTAAGCGCACTGGGCCAGGACCTCAATAGCGTGTTGGGCGTTCGTGCCACAACCGGTTCTCGTCTGAATGAACTGACCGCCTTGCAGACTACGGGTACGCAATTGGACCTGCAATACAAACAAACCCTGTCGACGATACAGGACACCAATTACAATCAGGCCATCACCGACCTGTCGCAACAAAAATTGATATTGCAGGCGGCGCAACAGTCTTTCGCACAGGTATCCAAGCTGTCCCTGTTCAACTATATATAATTTCTCTACTCTAAAAGAGACGGCGCGCATAACCATGCGCGCCGTTTTTACTTGGAATCCGCCCTTCTGCTTTAGAATAAAAGGAATACCAATCAAATCATCATTGCCATGATTACAAATGAACGTGCAGAAGCCGAGACGCTCTTTTACCAGGGCGCTGCTCGCATGCAAGCCGGCGATGATGCCAACGCCGAAGCCTGTTTCAGGAAAGCAATAGAAGTGGCGCCGGATTTTCCTGAGGCATATGCCAACCTGGGTCTGCTGCTGGAAAAGCGGCACGACAAGGACGGCGCAAAAGATTGCTATCAGCGTTCTCTGCAACTGAATCCGGCCTACCCGGAAACCTATTTGAATCTGGGCGCACTCCTGGCAAGCGACAAACGTTTCGATCAGGCGGAAGCAGCCTACCGGCAGGCGATCGCGCTCAGTCCGGCCTCTCCTGCGGGCTGGTCGAATCTGGGTGTGCTGTACGCATGCATGAAACGCGAAATCGATGCCGAGGAGTGTTATCGCATCGCTATGTCTCTGGATGAAGCGTATGCAACCGCACGTTTCAACTTGAGCTATCTGCTGTTGCGCCAAGGCAGGTTCGAGGAAGGCTGGCGTTGTCTGGAGGCTAGAAACTGGTACTCCGCACTTGCCGCGCATCTCGCTTGTCCGCGCTGGCAGGGCGAGCCGCTTGCAGGCAAATCCGTCTTGATCGGTTGTGAGGCCGGACATGGCGACATGATCCAGTTTTGCCGTTATGTTGCGGTGTTAAAGGCGCAGGGCGCAGCGTCGATCACCATGATCTGCCATCCGGCATTGACAACATTGTTTGCCGATTTGGAGGGACTGGATCACATCGTCTCCCTGGATGAGCGAATACCTTCATCCGGCTGGGATTATTGGACGCCTCTTCTGAGCGTCCCCAATTACTGCAAAACGCGTCTCGACTCCATCCCCGCCAGAATTCCTTATCTGGCAGTTCCACGTCAAGTCGCGGAAAAATGGGCAGCGCTTCTGCCTAATACTGGCCTCATCCGTGTTGGACTGGTGTGGAAAGGCAGCACCCAATTCGAGAATGATGCAGATCGTTCACTTCCGTCGCTTGATGTGTTGGCTCCATTGGCAGTCGGTAGCCAACGTGCATTGTGTCAGCCTGCAAAAAGGCGCGGGAGAAGATGAGGCGATGCAACCGCCGGTTGGAATGACGCTCACACACGTCGGGTCGCAGCTGGTGGATTTCGCAGATACAGCAGCTGTCGTGGCAAATCTTGATCTGGTCATCTGCGTCGACACGGCAGTGGCTCATCTGGCCGGTGCGCTGGGCAAACCTTGCTGGGTCTTGTTGCCGGATTACAAGACGGACTGGCGCTGGCTGACCGAGCGTACCGATTCACCGTGGTATCCCACCATGCGCCTGTTTCGTCAAACCGCGATGGGAGACTGGAGTACTGTGGTTAACGAGGTCGTTGCAGCCCTGCAGCGCTGGAAATAGCGGGGCGGATATTATTCCGCAAGCGTCGGGTATAACTTCACGGCGACGAAGAGCATGGCACCGAACACCGCGAACATGACGGCAAAATCCACTGCGTAACCATGAACGGCTTCTCCGCCGATGACCATGAGCCCGCGCAAAGCGTCGATCAGGTAAGTGAGCGGATTGATCTGTGCAACGATGCGCAGCCAGTCCGGCATGATGTCCAAGGGGTAGATCGCGTTGCTCGCAAAGAACAGGGGCATGGTCATAAGTTGCCCGATGCCCATGAAACGCTCGCGTGTCTTTACGATGCACGCAATGACGAGCGAGAAAGTGGCAAATATCCCCGACCCCAGCATCACCGCGGCTAGCACCGCGACGATGGATAGCGGATCCAGCCTGAGCGAGACATGCATGATGAAGGCGATGAGATAAATGACGACAGCCTGCAGGGTGCCGCGAAAACCGGCTGCAACCGCTTTGCCGAAAACCAGTGAAACGCGCAGCGCCGGACTCGCCAGGAGTTTGTGTACCACGCCTAGGTCGCGTTCCCAGATGATGCCGATGCCGTAAAAGATTGCACTGAACAGAACGCTTTGCGCAAGTATTCCCGGCGTGATGAAGGCGAGGTAACTCAACTGTCCGGTCTGGATGCCGCGTACCTGTGCCAGGACTTGTCCGAATACCACCAGCCAGAGTAACGGCTGTATCGCACGCGAGATGACTTCGGTCGGGTCGCGCACGAGTTTGAGCAACTCGACTTCCACGATCGCAGCGCTTTCCCGGATAAATCGTTTCATGTATTTTTCACTCAACCCAGACGGTGTGCGGTTCTGCGGGTCTGGGCGACTTCGCGGAACGTGCCGCTCTCTTGTATCAAACCACCGGCGTAATGTGCAAACACGTCATCCATGGATGCGCCATTACCCAAACCGGCACGTAATTCGGCTGGTTGGCCGACCACGCTTATTTTGCCCCGGTGCAGGATCGCCAGGTTGTCGCAAAGTATTTCGGCTTCCTCCATGTCGTGCGTCGTGATCAGGACCGTCATGCCCTGGTCGCGACGCAGATCCTGCAGCCGATCCCACACCGTGTGGCGTGCCACCGGATCGAGCCCGATCGTCGGTTCGTCCAGAAACAGGATCGCGGGACGATGCAGCATCGCCTGGGCCAGTTCCAGCCTGCGTATCATGCCGCCGGAGTAGGTGCGCACCAGATTGCGTGACGAATCGACGAGTCCCATGAATTCCAGCGCATTTTCTATGCGATTTTCGCGTTCCTCCTTGGGCAGGCCGTACAGTTTGGCGGACAAACGCAGATTCTCGTAGCCGGTCAGTGCACCATCGGCCGACAAGAGTTGCGATACGTAGCCGATGCTGCGCCTGACCTTGCCCGGGGATTGAATGATGTCATGGCCACCAACCTCGGCGGTTCCGGATGTGGGGGGCAGCAGGGTGGTGAGCATCTTGATCACCGTGCTTTTCCCGGCGCCGTTGGCACCGAGCAGTCCGAAAATTTCCCCATACGGAACACTTAAATAAATGTGGTCGACTGCTGTCAAATTGCCAAACTGACGCGTCAGTTCAGTGGTATTGATCGCAAAAGTGTCGGACGTGACGGTGTTCATATATGTATATTATGCACCTCAACATCCAAACAAGGCGGCCCATCATGAGCGATCAATCCTCGTTGCAACCCACCGGCTTCCTCGAAGCGATATCCAACAACAACGCAGGTCGCGATGCCGCAAGGCTGGCAATGAAATACAGCAAAATGGCGCAGAGCCCGTTCATTTTCCTGCGCGGGGCTTGCCATCTCTTCTACGATTTTTTGCCGGATACCGCGCTATTCCGCGATGCGCCACTGGCATGGTGTTGCGGTGATCTGCATTTTGAGAATTTCGGCAGTTACAAGGGAGATAACAGGCTGGTTTATTTCGATATCAACGATTACGACGAGGCGGCGCTGGCCCCGGCGACCTGGGACATGGTCAGGCTGTTGACCAGCATCCAGTGCGGGGCAGATGCGCTAAATGCAACACCGGCCGAAGCCTTGGCCGTCAGCCAAAACTGCGTGGATGCTTACCGTAGTGCGCTCATCGCCGGCAAGCCGTTATGGGTTGAACGCGAAACCTCCGTCGGTCTTGTGAATACGCTGTTGACGGCACTACAGACTCGCGAACGCGCGACTTTTCTCGACAAACGCACGATACGCAAGGCCCGCCGCCGCAGTTTGATAGTGGACGGCGTGAAAGCATTGCCGGCTTCCGACGCTCAGAAGAAATTGGTTGCCGAGTTCATGCTTGGCTACGCCGCCGCACAGCCCAACCCGAAGTTCTTCGAGGTCCTCGACATCGCCCGCCGCATTGCGGGAACCGGCAGTCTCGGTGTCGAAAGGTTCGTGGTTCTGGTGGAGGGCAAAGGGTTCTCCCGACGGCAACTACCTGCTCGATATCAAGGAAGCCAAGCCATCTGCCTTGGCTCCGCACCTCGCGCGACTGGGCATTCGGCAACCGGAATGGCTGGATGAGCCCAGTCGGGTGGTGTCTGTCCAGAACCGGATGCAGGCAGTAGACCACGCATTCCTGCATCCGGTGAAGCTAGGCGGACTCCCGTGTATTTTGAAGGGGCTGCAACCGTCTGAAGATCGGGTTTCCATCGGCGAGTGGGGCAAGAAACTGGACCGGCTAAAGGATGTGGTGGCTACCATGGGGCGAATTTTGGCTTGGGACCAGCTGCGTGCTTCCGGGCGATCCGGGGCGGCCAGTGCCGATGAGCTTGTTGCTTTCGCGCAGCGTGGCGACTGGGTTGCAGAAATGCTGGAGGCAGCGTCGTTAATGACGCAGACGACTCGGTCGCAGTGGAAAATGTTCACGGAGTCGCAGGGCATCCGGCAAGCACCGGTGCAGATTCCCTGACCTCGATTTATTGGTTCACAGAGGTTTAATTGTCAGAACAGAAAAATCACAACGCGCTGTTTTCAGCGGCGCTACGCAAACATCTCGATGGCGACCTGGGGTCGGCGGAGGCGCTATACAGACAAATACTTGTTGCGGTGCCGGGCGACGCACAAGCCAAACATTATCTGGGCTACTTGCTCCAGCAAACCGGGCGCTTGCAGGAGGCCTTTGAACAGCTGACGGGGGCAATTGCTCTCGACGATCGCCATGCCGAATGGCATTTCAATCTGGGCATCGTGCTTGCGAAACAGGGCCTTGCTGCTGCCGCCATTGCAGCATTTTCAAAGGCACTCGATATCGATCCCGACAAGTATTTTTACTGGACCAATTTGGGTGCGGCATTCGAATCCAATGGTGAGCTGACCCGGGCCGAACAGTGCTACCAGTCCGCGATAAACATTGACCCGAACTGTCCCGACGCGTTCTATTTGCTGTCGGCGTTATATCTGACGCTGGAACGTTTTCAAGAAGCCAGACATTTCAATTACCGCGGCATCGCGGTTGCGCCAGTGGGCAGCAAGCCGAAAATCGTATTGGGCCAGGCATTGTATGAGTTGGGCCGGGTGGACGATGCGATTGCCCTGTTCGAAACCTGGCTGGCCGAGGAGCCAGGCAATCCGGTTGCTACGCATTTGCTGGCCGCGTATCGCGGGCAGCAAATGCCCGCGCAATGCAGCAGTCCGTATATCGAGCAGACATTCGATGCGTTCGCCAACAGCTTTGAAAACGTGCTGGGAAGATTGAAGTACTGCGGCCCGCAGTTGGTTCAGGATTATCTCGCTACACTCACGATCGATGCCTCCAGTCTGGACGTGCTGGATCTGGGCTGCGGTACCGGACTGGTGGGAGAAAAATTAAAACCCTATGCGTGCAGCTTGGTGGGCGTCGATCTTAGTCAGGCAATGCTGGAGCAGGCATCCGCAAAACAGTTGTACCGGCAATTGCACAAGGCCGATATCAAGGATTTTCTGCAGGCAACGCGCGAGCAATACGACTTGATCGCCTGCATGGACACGTTTGTCTATCTGGGTCGACTGGATGAGGTTGTCGCACTGATCCATGAAAAACTGAATACCGGCGGTTTGCTGCTATTCAGTACGGAGAAGCTGGTTGGCACTGCCGACCTTCCTTACAAACTGAACATTAGTGGCAGGTACAGTCATCATCCGGACTATCTGACTGCACTACTGCGCGATACCGGCTTCAAACTGCAACTGATACGCGATGTTCCGATCAGGACGGAGTCCGGATGCCAGATCGAAGGACAGTTTGTTTGTGCAGTTCGTGCTGAATGACTCAGTGACTGAAGCCCGGCAATTGCGGTAGTTGCGGCCATTCGACCGCATCAAGCATATTCTTTACTGTGAGGCCAAGTTCGGTATCGCCTTCGATCGACAGTTCGCGATTGAAGAACAGGGTGTCGGGATCTTCCTGGCGGGCCAGCAGTTGCATGAAAGCAGACAGATTGGCGCGAAAGGAAAGATCCGGATTCTGCGGTGCCGAAAACATCGGGCGGAACAATCCCGCGCGATAGGTGAAACAGGCACGCCCGCCGGTATCCAGCACTTCGACCAGGAAGCTGCGCCCCTCCAGCAATTCCAGACTATCCAGCGGCAGCAGTTTCATCTTCGCTGCCGCGTTCAGACCGGCTACGAGCGTAAGTGCATGCGGCCATTGCGGCAGATGACCGCCGATCCGAGCAACCAATGCCGGCAACTTGAATTTCGGGATGTTGAAACTTGGGCTCATGCTTGCACTCCTTGCAGTTCGTGAATTTTACTCCGGTGCCGCTCCACAATGCCGGCGTCGCCGAACCAGTAGCCGTCGACCAGACCTTCGGCATCCCAGTCGCGGGTATCCGCGATCGACCGTTTCGCCGCGTCGCGCCGCGTCGAAAGCAGCGACGATAGCGGATGTATGTTGTGCTTGCGGGCTGACGCGAATGATGTCGATGCCCATCTGCAACATGACCGGCACTTCGTTGAGCAGATTGTAGCTTTGTGCCGACATGGTCTGGATACCGTTGATCGTCAGGAACGGTTGGCCTTCACGCGTTTTCAGCGTGAGACCTTGCGGGTGCTCCAGGCATTTGAACTGGCAGTCGTCCTTGTTCAGGTCGTAATGGCGGGCGGTGAAACAGCGTGCCGAGAATGCCAGCGGTATTTTGCCGTACACGAAAATCTCGGTCTCGACTCCCGGATGGACGGCTGGCGTGCAGCGTTTCGACCAGCTTGCGGTCGGCTTCCAGCGGCGGTACCCAGCGCTGCATGCCGTAGCGTGCGTAGGTGGCCAGTGCGCTTTCGTTGTAGATGTTGAGATGCGGCCCGGCGACGAAAGGACGGCCGGCGGCGATGTTCACGGCACCCAGGTCGTTTGCCTCGACCTTGCAGTTGGCTTCGTCCATCAGGCGGCGCAATGCTTTCAGGTCGCTTTCCGATTCGAGCAGGGCTTGCGCCGAGACGACGACTTCCTTGCCCGCATCGCTCAGTTCGCGCGACAGTGCGATCCAGTCGGCCACGCGCAATTGCTGGCGGCGCGAACACACCACTTCGCCGACGTAGATGATATCGATGGCTGGGTTCTGCGCCATCTCGGCGTAAAAATCGAGGACGGTTTGTTTGGGCCAGAAATAGAGCAGGGGGCCGAGTGCGAGTTTCATCGGTTCACCTCCACGGCCTGCTGTAGGCCCCCAGCGTTGCCTGGCTGCCTTCCGAGACCTTGGCCAGCTCGGCCTGCCAACCCGGCTTGACGAGGTAGTGCTCGCCGTCGCTGGCGAGCGCATCCAGTGCGGCACGCATGGTTTTGGTGACCTGAGCGACATAGGTCGGGCTGCGTTGCCGGCCTTCAACCTTGATGGCAGCGACGCCGATGCTGGCGATTTCCGGCAGGATCTCCAGCACATTGAGGCTGGTCGGTTCTTCCAGTGCGTAGTAGGTTTCTCCGTTTACTTCGAAGCGCCCTTTGCACAGCGTCGGATAGCCGGCGGGTTCATCGTCGCCGAAGCGGTCGATCAGGATGCCGTTCAGCCGCGTCGTCATCTGACCCGGCGACTTCTCCCATTTCACGTATTTGGCCGGCGAGCAGGCGCCGACCGTATTCGGGGATTCGCCGGTTGCATACGATGACAGCCAGCAGCGGCCCTCGTTCATCACGCACAGGCTGCCGAAACCGAACACTTCGATTTCGACCGTCGTGTTGTTGATTACGTTCTCGACTTGTGCCAGTGTGAGTACCCGCGGCAGCACAGCACGCCGCACGCCGAATTCGCGCTGTGCGAAATTCACCGCCTCGTAGCTGGTGGCCGAGCCCTGCACCGAGAGATGCAGGCGCAGATTGGGATGACGTTTGGAGGCATAGTCAAGCAAGCCAACGTCGGCCAGGATCACCGCATTCACACCGAGTTCGGCGGCTCCGTCTACGGCGCGCTGCCAGTCCTTGTCGCGGCCCGGCTGGGCGAAAGTGTTGATTGCCATGAGTACTTCACGTCGCTTTGATTGCGCGTAGCGGATGCCTTCGCGCAGCGCCTTGTCGTCAAAGTTGAGTCCGGCAAAATTACGCGCGTTGGTGTCGTTTTTGTAACCGAGATAGACTGCGTCGGCGCCGTGATCGACTGCGGCTTTCAAGGCGGGCAGGCTGCCGGCAGGGCAGATGAGCTGAGGAATATTTTCGCGCGACATGGATGTTTTCTATGGAGCCAAGGTAGTCAGTATAGCCACGCCCAGCCTGCGCCGGTTGATGATTGTCAATTCATCGGCCTATACCCACAACGTCTGACTGATTTGGACGGGATTGGCAAACTCACGCGGGGCTTGAATGACCAAGCGGCACGGGATGTTCGATTCGGTCCGGCGTATCCCTAGTGCCGTGTAGTGTTTTGGTGCATCACCCAATTGTTCTTGCCGCGTTGCTTGGCGTCATACATGGCTTGATCGGCCAAATGCAACAGGTGTTGCAGCGTTTGCGCATCCTGCGGGTACCGCGCGATACCCAGACTGCATCCGACCTTTGCAGTCGTGCCATTGAAGTCAAAAGTGAGGACATGAACGGTCTGGACGATTCGTTCGGCAAGCAAGGCAATCTCTTCATCGCTTGCATTGACCAACAACAGTGCGAACTCGTCTCCGCCGATCCGGTATAACACTTCGTTCCGGCGCAATTGCGAGGTAAGTGTTTCAGCTATTTGCCGGAGTACGGTGTCGCCTGCCGCATGCCCATATAAGTCGTTTATCGGCTTAAAGTTATCCAGATCGAACACCAGCATGGCGAGACGGGATCCGTCACGTTCCGCTTGGGCAATCAGGCGCGGCAGGTCTTGATCGTAGCGTTGACGGTTAAAAAGTGAAGTCAAAGCGTCATGTTCGGCGCGCAATTCGGCCATTTGCAACATTTTTCTTTCTTGCGTCACATCTTCGAATAGCCAGAAACGGCCAAGGTAGCCGTTACTATCCGGCGTTATCACAATATTGGAAATCAGGCGCAGGCTGCGTCCGTCTTTTAGCGCGATGTATTTTGGCTCGATCAGGTTGCGGGTCTCAAGAATTTCCGCAATGGCTTGCAGGAAAGTATCGGCTTCGGCGGCGATCTGACCCAGGCGTAACAACAGCGTATCGTTTTTCATGCCGATCATCTCTTCATTCTGATCGAGCAGGCACAGGCGACGGAACGCGTTGTTGCAATAGCGGATGTTGCTGCGATCAGCAAATATCACGCCTACCGGCATCGTTGCGAGCAACGCGTCCAGTGTGGATTTTTCATTGGTGAGTGCCGCCAGGTTGGCCGCTTGCGTATCTCTGCTGCTCACCAGCGCTTGGGCCATCGCCTGAAAGCTGGTTGTCAGTTGCGAGATTTCGTCGTCGCCGCGCACGAGCCCTGGGGTGGGGTAATCCAGATTGCCGTTGGCGAATTGCTGTGCGGCTTTGGACAAATTACCCAACGGTCTGACCAGGCGGCGGATCTGTACGAAGAACGGCAGCATGAATATGGCAAACCAGAAAAATGCGAAAAATACGCTTTCGTGAATCAGGCTCTGCCGCGCCTGGGCGATCTCGTCAGTGCGCACCCCCATGCGCACCGTACCCAAGAGCTGATTATCATGCATCACCGGGATGATCGTGTTATAGCAGCCATCACGGTTGTTCGGGTCGAACTCGGTATCGCTACGCGCGCGCACCGCACCGACCTTGTACATTACAGTGCCAATATCGTTTTTGAGTTGGAAGCTGCAAAGCGGAAGCTTGGTTTGGACTTCCTGCAACCTGGCTTGCAATAACGTCAAATCTTTGTCGAATAGCGGATCTGCCAGCACACGACTCAATAAATAATTGCTGCTGCGCAGATTCGATTCGGCTTGGCGGACAAAATAGTCTTGAACCAGATAGACCTGGCTCGCCAGAATTGCCGTAAGACTGAGCGCAACGATGGCCGTTAAAGATAAAAACAGCTTTAACTGTATCGAACTGCGACAAGCAAATAGGAATTTGGACACCATACTCAGCCCTCCGTCGTTGCCGATTTATAGTTTACGCCTTACCTGCCAAGCCCGCGGAACCCCGTCGTTTTGCCTCGACATTGGCAAAACGCCCCGCAATTGCAGCACTAACTCTACGCCTAAAGACTTGAGATTGATATACGACAAAATATGTAGGATATGCCTTATCCCATTGATGAGACATGGGTAATTGCGCTGTATTCATGGGTGCTTAATGTGCGCCAAGCTGGAGCATGACGCGCGAAACTGTTTCCAGTCCGGAGTGCGTAAAGTAATCCATCACCGGTGCGAGGTAGGGGAGCGTGAGCAGCAGTGTGGTAAATCCAACCGCGATGGTGATGGGGAAGCCGACCGCGAAAACGTTGAGTTGCGGGGCGCTGCGAGCCAGGATAGCGAGTGCCAGATTGGTGATGAGGAGCGCACCGATCAGTGGCAGCGAGAACTGCAGTGCGTTGCTGAACAGGGAACCTCCCCATTCGGCGACGGTGCGGAAAGCATGGGCCGAGGGCACGCTGGCGCCGATTGGAAATTCCCTGAAGCTATCGGCCAGAGCGACAAGTATGTAGACATGTCCATCGGCCGCGAGAAATACCAGCGAGGCGATCATGCCGAGAAACTGGGCAAGAACAGGTGTAAACGACGCATTGACCGGATCGTAGAAACTGGCAAAGCCCAGTCCCATCTGCATGCCCGAGATATCTCCCGCCATTTCCACCGCGGCAAAAATGAGCCGTATGGAGAAGCCGATGATGACTCCGGCGACGATTTGCTGCATGAGCACGAACAGGCCCTGAGCCGACGCCGGATCAATATCGGCCGGGATGTTGAGCGTTGGAGCAATGACGAGCGTGACCGCAATCGCGAATCCGACTTTGATGCGGGCCGGAACCTCTTTGATGCCATACAGCGGCGAACTGGCGATGAGCGCAAGGATGCGGGCCAGCGGAAAGATGAAGGCGGCAAACCAGGCAGAAAGTTGGGCGCTGGTAAAGCTGATCACGGCATCAACCGACCAGGTAAGGGATACTGTTGAAGAGCCGTGTTATGTAATCCAGCATGATGCCGATCATCCACGGGCCGGAGATGATGAGAACGACGAACGCGCCGAGCAATTTGGGGATGAACGACAAAGTCATCTCGTTGATTTGGGTTGCCGCCTGAAAGATGCTGACGAGCAAACCGATGACGAGTGCGGTGAGCAGCGGGGGGGCGGACACCATGATCGTCAGCTCCAGTGCCTGCTGGCCTATAGTCATTACCGATTCGGGGGTCATTTGGATACCTCCATAATTTCATTTTGCAACTTGCAGCCCTCGCGAAGAAATCGTAGCGAGCAGGCTGCAGCAGGGTGCGGACGGAGCGCAGCAACCGGAATGTACTTTTGTCTGTCGCTGTGCGACCCCGGATTGTGAGTACCGACCAATCCCTGATCCAGTCTGCGCAGTAGATTTCATGTATAGAAGCTCTGCACGAGCGAGCCGATCAACAGATTCCAGCCGTCGGCCAGCACGAACAACATGATCTTGAACGGCAGCGAAAAAACAGCGGGAGACACCATCATCATACCCATCGACATCAGCACGCTGGCCACCACCATGTCGATGATGAGGAAGGGAATGAACACCACGAAGCCGATTTGGAATGCGGTCTTCAATTCGCTGATGACATACGCCGGAACCAGTATCTTGAGCGGCACATCTTCCGCACTCTGCAACGGTTCGCTGTTGGAGATGCGCACGAACAGCGCGAGGTCTGTCTCGCGCGTCTGGCGCAGCATGAAGGCCTTGAGCGGAGCGCTGCCCTTGTCATACGCTTGCTGCAATGTGATCTTGTTTTCGCTGTAGGGCAGATAGGCATCGGAATACATTTTGTCGAACACCGGCGCCATCACGAAGAAAGTGAGGAAAAGCGCTAGGCCGACCAATACCTGGTTGGGGGGCGACGAGGGCGTACCGATGGCGGAGCGCAGCAGTCCCAGCACGATGATGATGCGCGTGAATCCCGTCATCATCAGCAGGATGGCGGGCAGGAAAGTGAGCGACGAGATCAGTATCAGCGTTTGCAGGCTGAGCGTATATGTTTGCCCGCCGCCGGGAGTGGGTGTGCTGTTCAACGCAAGCAGGCCGGTCTCCGCTGCAAGCGCCGAGGTGCTTAGCGCAAACAACAGCGCTAAGGCGATGATCTTTCTAACGGACATTGCGTTTCTCCATCATCTGCTTCAACCAACCCTGAAACTTGTTGTCATCGCCCGTCGCGGTATTCGACGCAGAAGGCAATGAGCCTTTCGGCATCGAGTGCAGCGCATTCACCTGTCCGGGGGCAACACCGATCACCAGCCATGTGTCGTTCACTTCAACCAGTACGATGCGTTCGCGTTGTCCCACCGCGACACCGCTGATGACCTTGAGGGCGTTGCCGGCGCTTTGTTGCGGCAGGTTGATACGTTTCAATATCCATCCCACCAGCACAACGGCGGCCAGTACCAGCAGCAGGCTCAGGATGACTTGCAACACGCTGCCGGATGACACTGCCGCTACCGGCGGCGGTACGAAAGCCGGGCGGGTGGCTTCTGCGGCAATGGCGAGCGGGGAGAATAATGCAGCAGGGAGCATGAAACTCGCGCAGCGAATCGTTTGCTTCCTCTCCCGCAAGCGGGAGAGGATTGAGGTGAGGGAAACGAGCATGGCAGATTTCCTCATAAGGGGAGACACTGCCATGCTCGTGAAGGCAGCAAGGGAGGGAATTCGCATAGTTGGATATCCGTTACTTGTTGATGCGGCGCAGGCGCTCCGATGGGGTAATGATGTCGGTGAGACGGATGCCCAGTTTGTCGTTCACCACCACCACTTCGCCTTGCGCAATGAGGAAGCCGTTGATCAGAACATCCAGCGGTTCGCCCGCCATACCGGCCAGTTCCACGACCGATCCCTGTGCCAGCTGCAGCAGATTCTTGATGGGCATCTTGGTGTGCCCCAGCTCCACGGTGAGCTGAACCGGAATGTCCAGGATCATGTCCAGGTCGTTGTGCGCGGTTGCTCCCCCGGCTCCGCCGAATTGCTCGAATACATGCGGTTGCACCGCCGGTGTCGGATCGACGGCTGCCTGTTCGGCCATGGCAGCGCCCCAATCGTCCGCGCTGATCTGTTCTTTCGATTCTTCAGCCATTTTTTCCTCCAATCAATATTTCTGCCGGTTCCGTCGCCAGCATCTTTTCAACTCGCAACGCGTACTGTCCATTGGACGCGCCGTATTTGCATTCCATGACCGGCACATTGTCGACCATGACCTGGATGTTATCGGCCACTTCCAGCGGAATGACATCTCCAATTCGCATCTTCAACACGTGATCCACATTCGTCATGGCATGGCCCAGCACGGCCGTGAGATCGATCTCGGCTGACTGGATCTGCTTGGACAGCATATGCAGCCAGCGTTTATCGGCAATGACATGATCGCCTTGCATCGTGCTGTAGAGCAGTTCGCGGATCGGTTCGATCATCGCGTATGGCATGCAGATATGGAGCGAGCCGCCGACGCCGGTGAACTCCACTTCGAAAGTCGTCACCACGACAACCTCGTTCGGCGTGGCAATGTTGGCAAATTGGGGATTCACTTCCGAGCGCATGAATTCGAATTCGAGCTTCTGTACGGTTTCCCAGGACTTGCCATAAGTCTGGAACACAACCTCCAGCAATTTCTGGATGATGCGGTGCTCGGTTTGCGTGAACTCGCGGCCCTCGACCCGTGTATGGAAACGACCGTCACCGCCGAACAGGCTGTCCACCACCATGAACACCAGATTTGGGTCGAAGATGAACAGGGCATTGCCGCGCAACGGCTTGACCTGCACTAGGTTCAGGTTGGCAGGCACCGGCAGGTTGCGGATGAACTCGGAGAATTTCATCACCCTTACCGGACCGACAGAGATCTCCGAGCTGCGGTGGATGAAGTTGTACAGCGAGATACGGAACAGGCGCGCGAAACGTTCGTTGATGATTTCCATGGTGGGCATGCGCCCACGCACGATGCGTTCCTGCGTTGCCATGTTGTAAGGGCGTACTCCTCCCGCAGGAGTATCCGATTTGGCTTCTTCGGCTTCGCCTGTGACGCCTCGCAGCAGCGAGTCGACTTCGTCTTGGGAGAGAAACTCCTTGCTCATGGCATCAAATAACCATCACTGGATAATGAACGAGGTGAACAAAACATCCACCACACCTTTTGTCTTGGGTTCGATAGCGGCGGTTGCTACCGCTGCCGCGGAAGCCGCACCCGAAGCAGCTGCGTCATGCATCGGAACGGCCGCGGCCGGGACGGCGACACCGAGCACAGTGTCCGTAGCGGTGATGATCTCCGAGATCAATTTGTTTTTGCCCTCGATCGTTTGCAGCTCGGAAGGCCTTTTGCTGGAAAGCAGGAACAGCAACTTGCTGCGGATTTCCGGCATCATGGCTTTGATCTTTTCTTCCAACTCAGGCTGCAACACTTTCAGCGTGATGCCGGCCTGCAAATATTGGTCGCCTTCCTCGCGTTGCAGGTTGACCGTGAAGTTTTCACCCAGCGGAACGAATTTCGCCTCATGCGGTAATTCCACCTTGGGTGCTTCCGCATGCGCATCTGTCGCAGCGTGGCCCCTGGTGAAGTACCAGCCCGCTCCGCCGGCTATGATCACCAATGACGAGACGATGCCGATGATCAGCATTTTCTTGCTTTTAGGCGGGGCTGCGACCGGAGCTTCTTCTTTGGCGGCCGGTGCGGCAGGTTTGGCGGTTGGCTTCGACATCTCGCGATTCCTTTTAATTGGTTGGCATTATGGTATTCAACTATCGCCTGCCATCGGTGGAATAAAGCGGGAAACCAACCTTATTTCAAGTGTCAGGCGAATGTGTCCACTATACCGTTATGGCGCGAGATTGGGGATACATGGGCCGTACTATTGCCGGCCAGCGGGACGTCGCGGACGTTATTGACAGGCGATACCGATGCGCGTGGTGCACTGGATTGACCCTGATCGCGCGGCGCCTGGTCGCTGACCGTGGCGTTGCCCAGCATGATGCCGTTGTCTGCCATCATGTCGCGCAGCCTGGGCATTGCCTGCTCGATGGCGTCGCGTACGGCCGCGTGCGGCGAGGTGAATAGCGCGGTTGCCTGATCGCCGCTGACTTTGATCACTACGTCCAGCGGTCCCAGTTGCGGTGGATTGAGGTGCAGTTCGGCCGTCTGGTCCTTGTTGGAAGACGCCAGCCAAGTGATCTTTTGGCTGAATTCATCGGCCCATTTGGCTTGTGAGACCTGGGTGTTGATTGTCACCTGCACGGGCTGAACGGCGGATGCGGCGAGACTTGCGGCAGTATTTTGCAAGGAAGCGACCGCGGCCGCATTGGATTGAGGGGCGGTTGCGGCGGCGGTTGCTTCGCGCGCAACTGCGCCCAGCTCCGTGTTGCCAGAGGCAGGCACTCCGGATTCGGTGAGCGCGGCGGCGAAAGATTGATCCGTGGTCGGAACACCAGGTTTTGCGGCTTTTTCCGCAGTCGTGTAGTCAGCAGCATTGACATTGGCACTCGCACTCGCATTGACACCGATATTCTTCTGCGCGGCGGAAAGGAGTTTATCCGGCGCGGTACTGACAGTATTTGCAGCGGACTTGTCGCTTGCCGTCGCGGGCGTTGCCGTCGTGGTGTTCATGACCTGGGGCAATAATGCCGCAAGCATATCGGTCGGCAACGTAGCTGGAGCATCGGTTGTGACGGGAGTGGTCTTTTGGTCGTCGCCGGCGTCTTTTTTGACTACCGAAGTATCTTTCTTGTTGCTGCCAAGAGTTGTGGCCTGTTGCAAGAGTGTTTCGGTGCCCGCCTTGTCACCCGCCTTTACTTCTTTCACTGAGGGGCTCTTGATCTGGCGCGCCAGCACATCTCCAAAAGGCTGGCTGTTTTGTGCATCACCAGTTTCGGCAGAATTGGAACCCTGTTTTGCAGCCGCCGCGGTTGGTTGTGCAATGCTGGTCGTGATTGGAAGATTGGTCATGGCACTTGCTCCTGTGATTATTTGTCGCCGTTTTTCTCTGCCGCGCGATACGCGGCAAAGCGTCCGGTATGTTCGTCCTGTATGCGCTGCTCGCTCTTGGCTTCCAGTTTCTTTTCGGCATCGACATGGCGCTGCGCCAATGTGTCGAAGGATTTCATCTTGCGCGTTGCATCCATCAGATCGCTGCGCCCCGTTTGCACGCCCGCCTTGGTTTTTTCGATCACCGCGGTCTGTTGCTGGATAGCTTGGTCCAATCGGCCGATGAAGTCCTGAAAATTCTTCATATCGGCCGGCGCCATGCCGATCTTGGCCTCTTCCTGGAACTTCACCTGATAGTCCTTGCGATATTGTTGCAGGGCATCCAGTTTTTCCTGGGCGGTCTGGTGCTGCTGGTTGAGCTGGCCGAGTTTTTTGGTGGCGGCATCGTTCCTCTGTTGTGCCAGATTAACCAGGGGTTGCAGTGAAAATGGCTTGATCATGTTCGTTCATCAACTTTCATTCGGGAACAGTTCGGAAAATTTTTCCATGCTCGAAGCGTAAGGTTCGGATTCGTACATGCCTTGCTTGAGGAAATGTTCCATGTGCGGATACAGCAGAATTGCCTGGTCCAGCAACGGATCGCTGCCCTTCACATAGGCACCAACGCTGATCAGGTCGTGGTTGCGTTGATAATGCGCATACAGATGCTTGAAGCGCTGTACCTGCAGGAAATGTTGCGAACTGACCAAGTGGTTCATGGCGCGGCTGATCGAGGCTTCGATGTCGATCGCCGGATAGTGCCCGGATTCGGCCAGACGGCGCGACAGGACGATGTGGCCGTCAAGGATCGCGCGTGCGCTGTCGGCAATGGGGTCTTGCTGGTCGTCGCCCTCGGTCAATACGGTATAGAACGCAGTGATCGAGCCGCCGCCTTCTGCGCCGTTGCCCGCGCGCTCCACCAGTTGCGGCAATTTGGCGAATACCGACGGCGGATACCCCTTGGTTGCGGGCGGTTCGCCGATGGCCAGTGCGATCTCGCGCTGTGCCATGGCGTAGCGAGTGAGGGAATCCATGATCAGCAGCACGTTCTTGCCCTGATCGCGGAAATATTCGGCGATGGTGGTGGCGTAGGCTGCGCCTTGTAATCTCATTAACGGGCTGGTATCGGCCGGAGCGGCAACGACTACCGAACGCGCCAATCCTTCCTTGCCCAGAATATCGGTGATGAATTCCTTCACTTCGCGGCCGCGTTCGCCAATCAGGCCGACCACGATAACGTCGGCGCTGGTATAGCGCGCCATCATGCCGAGCAATACGCTCTTGCCAACGCCGGAGCCGGAAAACAGGCCCATACGCTGGCCGCGTCCGACGGTAAGCAGACTGTTGATGGCACGCACGCCGACATCCAGTGCATCCTTGATGGCAGCGCGTTCCAGCGGGTTGATCGGGCGGCTTTGCAACGGGGCACTCTTGCTTTCCAGCAATGCGCCGAGCTGGTCGAGCGGACGGCCGGCCCCATCCAGTACCCTCCCCAGCAGATGTTCGCCGACCGGAAGATGGCGCGCAAGGTCGGCACTGCGGCGGCGCGGCTGCTGTCGTTGCCCGATGGCGACAGGCGTGCGCAAGGGTTCGGAAGGAATGACACGGGCACCGGGAACCAGTCCCTGCACGTCATTTTCCGGCATCAGGAAAAGTTTGTCGCCGGCAAAGCCGACCACCTCGGCTTCGATGCGATTGTTCGGCAATTCGATCCAGCAGGTACTGCCGACCGCCATCCGCAAACCGACTGCCTCCATCACCAATCCGGTGACTTTGGTCAAATGTCCGCTCACCAAAAGGGGGGTACTCTGTTCAACCAAGTCCCGGTTCAGATGCAGCAGATCCTGCCAGCGCTGCTGGTGGATATTGCGGCTGAGCGGTTCCTGCGTGCCTGCTGCAGGAGCGTCCGTCGCCATTCCCGCGGGGGCCGCGACGGCATGCTCAACGATGTCTGTACTGTCGTTCATTTCTGTATCAACCATGCAGTGTCCTGTCCCAGGGCGGCAACCACACGTTTCCAGCGCGTTTCCAGCGAGGCGTCGATCTGGCTGGTGGCGGTCTCGATGCGCGCTCCGCCGCGCTCGACACGGGCATCTTCGAATATCTTCCAGCCGGAGTGGGACAGTTGTTCGCCCATGCGTTCCTGCACCAGGGCTGCGTCGTCCGGATGCAATACCAGATGCGCGCCCTGATTGTAGTGCGGCAACGTACCGATCGCTTCACGCACGACGCCCAACAACAGATCCGGATTTACTTTGAGTGCCTGATGCAGGACGTGGCGAGCGATGTCCAGCGACAGTGCGAGCAATTCGTGCGCGACTTGTTCATCGACCCTCATTTCTAGCGCACCGATCAGGTCGGCCAAACGCCGGTTTTCCTGCATGGCCTTTTGCATGCCTTCGGCATGGCCGATTTGGAAACCTTCCTCGCGTGCCTGCCGTTGTATTTCTTCGATCTGCGAGGCAGTAGGCAGTTCCACACCACCCTCGCGCAATCGTGAGTCGAGATTCGGCGCTTCCCAGCGTTGCCACGCGGTGAGGTTCTCGGGAGCCACAACTGCGTCAGACATAGGCCTCCTCTCCCTTGCCGCCGATCACGACCTGGCCTTCGTCGGCCAGGCGGCGCACGACCTTGAGGATTTCCTTCTGCTCGGATTCCACTTCGCTGAGTTTGACCGGCCCCTTGGCCTCGAGGTCTTCGCGCAGCATTTCGGCAGCGCGTTGTGACATGTTCTTGAAAACCTTTTCGCGCAATTCTTCGCTAGCGCCCTTGAGAGCGACGATGAGCGATTCGGACTGAACTTCGCGCAGCACCAGCTGGATGCCGCGATCATCTACTTCCAGCAGGTCCTCAAACACGAACATTTCGTCCATCATCTTCTGCGCCAGTTCCGAGTCGTGGCTGCGTACGGATTCGAGTACTGCTTCCTGGTTGCCCATGTAGTTGAGTATTTCGGCAGCGGTTTTGATGCCGCCCTTGATGCTTTTCTTCCCGACCGCGTTGCCCGCGAGAAGCTTGATGAGCACATCGTTCAATTCATGCAATGCGGCGGGCTGTACGCTGTCCAGCGTGGCGATGCGCAGCATCACGTCGTTGCGCAAGCGTTCAGTCAATAGCGCCATCACGCTGGCTGCCTGATCCGGTTCCAGATGCACCATGATGGTGGCAATGATCTGCGGGTGTTCGTTGACGATCAGGTCGGCAACGGAAGCCGGATCCATCCACTTCAGGCTTTCGATGCCGCTGGTGTCGCTGTTGTGCAGGATGCGGTCGAGCAGACCGGCCGCCTTGTCGTCGCCCAGGGCCTTGGTCAGCATGTCGCGGATATACTCGTCGGAATCCATGCCGAATGTGGTTTTTTCAGATGCGACCCGATGGAATTCGTCGAATACATTGGTAATGTCTTCGCGCGACAGGTTTTTCAGGGCGACCATGGCGGAACTTATCTTCTGCACCTCTTTCGGTTCCAGATATTTCATGACGTCCGCTGCTTCGCTTGCGCCCAGGGTCATGAGCAGGATGGCGCTCTTGTTTATGCCTTCGTCACTCATTCTTTGTTCACCCATTCCTTGACGACCGTGGCGACGATTTTGGGGTCGTCCTTCGCCAGTTGTTTGGCGAGTTGCAGGTTGTCTTCGTAAGAGTTTGCCGCCTGCTGTGCGGCATACTGTCCTGTTGCGCCGCCGGTGTTATGTGAGACCTGGCCGTAAGCTGCTGCCTGGGTTGCTTCCTGTGCGGCGCTCTGCGTGGTGATGGTTTTGAAAGCAGGTTTGATTATACCGAATAGCAGGAAGCCGATTCCACCCGCGATCAACAGGTATTTGAAGAGGTCTTTTGCCATGGCGATGTTATCGGGCTGTTTCCAGATCGGCGTCTCCGGGATCACTTCCTGTTTTTCATTAAAAGCGCTGTTGAGCAGGTTCAGGCTGTCGCCGCGTTTCGTATCGAAGCCGACGGTATCCTTGATCAAGGCGGCCATCTGCGCCTGTTCGGCAGCGGTGTACGGGCGGGAAGTGACCTTGCCGTCCTTGTCGGTCGTGCTGGGGTTGTTCACCACCACGGCGATGGACAGGCGTTTGATATTGCCCTCAGGCAGCTTGGTGTGCTGGATGGTGCGGTCTACTTCATAGTTCGTCGTAAGTTCCTTGTGCGTGTTGGTGCTGGCGCCCGCGGCCGCCGCGACCGCACTGGCCGGACTGACTATGGGGGCCGTGGCGGGAACGGGTGGCTGGTTGGACAGTGCACCCGGAACGCCGCCGGTATTGGGCGTTCCGTTCAGAGTCTCCAGGGTTTGCAGGCTGCGCACGGCAGCCTGATTCGGCGGCTGGTTGGGTTTGAATGTCTCCGCTGTCTGTTCTATCTGCGAGAAATCGAGGTTGGCCGTGACCTGCGCACGCACATTCTGCACGCCGGTAATCGGGATCAGAATGTCCTCGATGCGTTTGACGTAATCCTGTTCGATCTGGCGCACATATTTTAGCTGCGACGCGTCCATCAATTGTTCGGCACCGCTGTCGCGCGCCGAGCTCAACAGCGTGCCGGTCTGGTCTACCACGGTAACAGCCTGCGCGGGCATGTTGGGCACGCTGCTGGAAATCAGATGGACAATCGCGTTGACCTGGCCCGCATCCAGAGAACGTCCGGCATACAGGGCAAGCACGACGGAAGCGCTGGGTTTTTGCTGCTCTTTCACGAACACCGTTTGTTTGGGGATGGCCAGATGCACGCGGGCACTTGCTACCGAGGCCATGGTTTCCACGGAGCGCGCCAATTCACCCTCCAGTGCACGTTGGTAATTTACTTGTTCGAGGAACTGGCTGGTACCGAATTTCTGGTTTTCCATCAGCTCGAAGCCGACGGTGCCGCCCTTGGGCAGGCCTTTGGCAGCCATTTGCAGGCGTATTTCATGCACTTTGTCGGCGGGCACCATCAGCGTGCCGCCTTCGGAGAATTTGTAGGGAATGTTTTGCTGTTGCAGGGCCTCGATGACGGAACCGCCATCGCGCTCGGACAGGTTGGCGTAAAGCACGCGGTAATCCGGCGTCTGCCCCCACATAAACAATCCTGCCAGCAGCGCCACCGTGGCGGCCACCGCCACGATCAGGCCGAGCTTTTGTTGGCTGGGCATGCCGAAAAGCAGCCGGCTCAAAGAAGCGCTTGTATTGGTGTCTGTATCAGCCATTTTTCTTCCAGATGAAACAAGGGGCAATCCCTCACGCTGCGCATTATCTGCCTGCCAGACAAGATCAGTATGCCGAAAAGCGGGGGATTTCGGGCGCTTTTCCGCTGCTAGACGGGTGGATTGGGCGGGTACAGTGCGGTCATGAAAGAAGGAGGTGGATCATGAGTGCAAATGTTTCCAGTGTGGATAGCCTGTTAAGCCAGATGCGGGCCGCGATGGCCGCCGCCCAGGGGCAGCCGGCCCAGGCACCCGCCGCGACAGGGGTGGATTTCGCCAACGTGTTGAAATCTTCGCTGGACGGCGTCAACCAGGCGCAGCATCAGGCGCAAGACCTGCAGCAGGCCTTTGTGCTGGGGGATGACAAGGTGAGCCTGAGTGATACCATGATCGCGATGCAGAAGGCCAACATCTCGTTTCAGACGACCATACAGGTACGGAACAAGGTGGTAGCGGCTTACAATGACATCATGAATATGCAGGTTTGATTTAAGGCATAGCGTTGGGTGCCAAAGTCATTGACTTGCCATTGCATTCAAGTAAGCAAACCCATAAGTGGCTGCCAGATGACCATTGATACCTCCTTTCAACAGGCTGTCGCGAAACATCAAGCAGGTCAACTGCAAGAAGCTGCGAAGCTCTATCAAGCCGTCCTGCAACTCAATCCGAATCATCCCGAGGCAAACCATAACATGGGGGTTTTATCTGTGCAGATGAAGCACCCAGTTTTGGGTCTGCCTTACTTTACCGCCGCACTTGATGCGGATCCGACGCGTCCGCAATTCTGGCTGAGTTACATCGACGCTATTGCACAAGCAGGCCAGTTGGAGGACGCGCGGCAGGTGCTGGCGTTAGCCCGGCAACAAGGATTGCAGGGGAACGAGGTGGATGCTTTGGCGCTGCGTCTGGAAGGTGACGAGACGCCAGGTTCGGCGGATACGGGTCAACATCTTCCTTTGGGTGAATCTGCGCCAACTTCGTCAAGAGTCCTTCCAAGCAAGCCTGGAGAGGCTTTCAGAGAACCAGTTAAGCCGGGAATGTCGGCAAAAAAAATCATTCCACAGCAAGGAAAACAGCCTTCCGCGCAAAAGATCAATTCACTGGCAGCAATGTTTGGACAAGGAAGATACACAGAAGCAGCAGCGCTCGCCCAGGTGATGACAAAGCAGTTTCCCAAACACGGATTTGGCTGGAAGGTATTGGGCGCGGCGTTGAAGCAGATGGGGCGTAACACGGATGCGCTGGAATCCATGCAAAAAGCGGCGGCACTGGCGCCGGACGATGCTGAAGCACATAGCAATTTAGGAGCGATTCTCCAAACCATGGGACGCCTCGACGGAGCCGCAAACAGCTTTCGCCATGCGTTACGAATCAACCCGGGTTTTGCTCAGGCATACTTCAACCTGGGATCCACCCTGCAACTCCAGGGCTGCTTAAAAGAAGCCGAAGATAATTACCGCCGTGCAATACAAAGCAGACCGGATTTTGCCGAGGCGCATGACAGCCTGGGTGTCGTCCTCCAAGGATTGGATCGGTTTGAAGAAGCCGAAAACAGTCATCGACGCGCGTTGCAGATCAAGCCGGACTTTGCCGAAGCGCATAGCAATTTAGGCATGACGCTTCAAAGACTGGGGCGGCCGGAGGAATCGCTGACGCACTTTCAGAAAAGAGCGGAACTCACTCCAGGCAACGAGGTGGCGCTGCATCAAATAGCATCTTTGACCGGGCAAACCACTGAGCGCGCGCCGAACCAATATGTGGAGATCGTGTTTGATAACTATGCGGACAAGTTTGATACGCATCTACAGCAAGTGCTCCAATATGATGTTCCCGGAAAGCTGGTGGGACTGATCAGGCAACATTTGCCCAGCGCGGAAAAATGGGATGTTCTCGATTTGGGCTGTGGAACAGGATTGGTTGGCGTTGAAATTGCTCGATTTTCGCGGCAAATGGTTGGCGTCGACCTTTCTGCGAAGATGCTGACAAAAGCGCAGGCGCGCAACCTGTACCAAAGACTGGAGCGTTCGGAATTGCTGGGAATGATGCAAGCGGAACAGGCTTCGAGCTACGATTCGATCATCGCCGCTGACGTGTTCATTTATTTAGGCAAGCTCGATGCAGTTATCGGCGAAATAAAGAGATTGCTTCGATCTGGCGGAGTTCTCGCGTTTTCCATTGAAACCCCCGAAATAATATCGAATGCGGGTGATCTTCAAGGCGGCAAACTAGGTTACCAACTCAAGAATACGGGTCGCTATGGCCATTCTGTCGAATACATGACGCAGCTTGCTTCCGCCAATGATTTTCTGATTCAGGAACTGGTAGCCACACAAATTCGCACGGAAAAAGGCCAACCAATCCATGGCTACGTTTGCCTTTGGAAAAAGTGAAGGCAACAAATATTCTCGTACAGTGATGAAAGCAGAGCGCGTAACTTTGTAAGTTAAACGGATACATCAGGAAACAAGCCATGACAAACGCAGAGTTGCCACCTAAAGCTACGGCATTGAATGTCGCTCAGGTTCTGGTCCAGGCAATAGCTCAACATCAAGCGGGTCAGCTGCAAGAAGCTGAAGGGTTATATCGAGCCATCTTGCAGATGCAGCCCAAGCATCCAGAGGCAAATCACAACATGGGTGTTTTAGCCGTGCAGATGAAACGCCCAGCTACCGGGCTGCCGCACTTCATGGCTGCGCTGGAAGTTGATCCGACACGCGGACAATACTGGTTGAGTTATATCGATGGGCTGTTTCAGTCGGACCAGTTAGAGGCCGCCCGTGAAGTGCTGAAACTTGCGCGGCAGAATGGATTACAAGGGGAAGATATTGATGCAATGGAGTTGCGTATGGCGGGGGGCGGGCAAATTGCAACGCAAGCTGTTGCAGAGCCTCGGCCTGTTATGCATAGCGCCCAGCCTGTTTCATTCCCGACTGCGCAGAGTGCCGGAACTCCCAGTTCGCAAGAGATTAATACGCTGGTTGCGCTATTTGGCCAAGGACACTTAACTGAAGCGGCGACTCTCGCCAGAAAGATGACGGAACGATTTCCCATGCAGGGGGTTGGTTGGAAGGCGCTGGGTGTTGCACTTCAGCAGTTGGGCAAGAATGCCGAGGCACTGGCACCGATGCAAAAGGCGGCAGAGCTGTCGCCCGATGATCCCGAAGCACACTACAATCTGGGATCCTGTTTTCAAAGTCTGGAAAAACTGCCCGAGGCCGAGGTGAGCTACCGGCGAGCCATACAGATTCAGCCAAATTATGCGATGGCGCATAGCAATCTGGGCAACGTCCTGCAGGGTCTGGGGCGATTGGACGAAGCTGAAGCGAGCTACAGGAAAGCAATCCATATCCAGCCCAACTATGCCAAGGCGCACAGCAATTTGGGCAATATCCTGCAGAGCCTCGGACGGCTGGACGAAGCCGAATCCAGCTACCGGGAAACACTGCTGATCAGTCCTGATTTTGCTGAGGCGCACGGCAATCTGGGCGTTCCCTTGCAAAAGCTGGGACGGCTGGAGGAATCCGAAGCCAGCTTCAGGAGGGCAATTGAGATTAACCCAGACTTCGCCGAGGCACACGGCAATCTTGGAGTGACTCTGCTGAAGATGGGACGATTGGACGAGGCCGAAGCCAGCTATAGGAAAGCAATTCAGCTCAATCCGGAATTCGCTGAAGCATACAGCAATCTTGGAGGTTTACTGCAGAACAAGGGATGCTTGGACGAGGCCGAAGCCAGTTACCGGAAGGCCGCACACATCAGCCCCGATTTTGCCGAGGCGCACAGTAATTTGGGTAGCGTCCTGCAACATACGGGACGACTAGCCGAAGCCGAAGCCAGCTACAGACGAGCGCTGGAAATTAATCCCGATTATGCGGGTGCACTCAGCAATTTGGGAGGTCTGCTTCAGGATATGGGGCGGATGGCTGAAGCTGAAGACTGTTCCCGGCGTGCAATACAAATCAACCCGGAGTTAGCTGAGGCGCATTCCAATCTGAGCGTCACCTTTTTGGAGCAGGGGCAGTTGGTCAAAGCCGAACAAAGCCTGCGCCGGGCATTGGAGATCGAGCCGCGTTTCGCCAAGGCCTACAGCAATCTGGGTAACGTCCTCCAAGACATGGGGCGTACAGGCGAAGCTGAGGTCAGCTACAGAAAAGCATTGGAAATACAACCGGATTACGTTAAGGCGTATAGCAACCTGTTGTTCCAGCATATCCTGGATGCCGACAAGACGCCCGCGAATTACCTCAAGGAGGCACGCCAGTACGGCCGAATAGTGGCCCAGAAAGTGGCAGCGCGGTTTGCAGGGTGGTCATGCGCCCGGCAGCCAGAACGTTTGCGCGTCGGGTTGGTATCGGGCGACTTCATCAATCACCCCATTGGATATTTTCTGGAGAGCGTCCTTACGCACCTCGGCTCGACGTCCATCGAGCTGATTGCCTACTCGACCAATCACAAAACAGACGAACTCACCGAGCGGCTCAGGCCTCACTTTGCCGCATGGAGACCCATGTTCGGCCAAAGCGACGCAGAGGCAGCCAGGCTGATCCACAGCGATGGCATTCATGTATTGATCGACCTTTCCGGCCATACCCGCCACAACCGCCTGCCCGTGTTTGCCTGGAAGCCAGCCCCGGTGCAGGCGAGCTGGCAGGGCTATCTGGCAAGCACGGGAGTCTCAGAAATCGACTACTTCCTGGGCGATCCCCATGTGGCCCCGGCGAGCGAGGCTCATCACTTCACGGAGCAGATATGGCAGTTGCCGGAAAGTTATATGTGCTTCACCGAACCCAAGGTAGCTGTGGAAGTTGCAGCGCTACCTGCGCTTACTACGGGCAGCATTACCTTCGGCTGCCTGAATAACCTGACCAAGATGAGTGATGCCTCGGTTGCGCTTTGGGCAAGAATACTGAAATCAGTTCCGGGTTCAAAATTATTGTTGAAGACCAAGTTGCTGAATGAAACCGGTATACGTGAATCCGTTTTGCAACGCTATGCCGCGCAGGGCGTCACGGCAGACCGCTTGATACTGGAAGGTGCCGGTGCATTGAGCCGTTCGGAATACCTGGCGACTTACCACCGCATCGATATCGCGCTTGATCCGTTCCCCTACGCGGGTTGTACGACCAGCATTGAGGGATTGTGGATGGGTGTGCCCATCATCACTAAATGCGGCGACCGGTTCCTGTCGCACGTTGGGGAATCCATATTGCACAACGCCGGGTTGTCTGACTGGATCGCCGAGGATGAGGACGATTACGTTGCAAAAGCAGTGGCCTTCGCCGCGGCGCCGGATCGGCTCGCGAATCTGCGTGCTGGATTGCGCCAGCAAGTGTTGGCTTCGCCGTTATTCGACGCAGCACGCTTCGCCCGAAATTTCGAGAACGCGATGTGGGGCATGTGGGATCACTACCTGAAACAAGCAAGAACATGAACACAATGATCGAAGTACAAGTGATAGTGTTTGCAATGGACCTGAACCGGGTAGTTGAGTAGGCAATCACGCAATAACAGGCACCTTTGAAAAGGTTTATTTGTATATGACTTCTGCTATCACACTTACCCTTGTCGACGGGGTCCGCATTGTTGTGCCGGACTCGCTGAATCTGATTACTCCTTACGTGTCTAATGGAGCAGCAAGACTGGTTTGAAGACGAAATAAAATTCCTGAGGCGGCTACTGCAGCCTGGCCAAAGAGTAATCGATATCGGTGCCAATTATGGTGTTTACACCTTATCCATGGCCAAAACAGTGGGGCCAACCGGACACGTGTATGCCTTCGAGCCGGCATCGAGCACGGCAGAGTTGCTCGCGCAGGGAATTGCTGCCAACAAATTTACCCAGATTGTTCTGGAACGGAGCGCCCTGTCCAATACCTGTGGAGTAGCGCAATTAACGCTTAACGACAATTCCGAATTGAATGCGCTGGTTCACGGCGAATTCATATCCAATTCAAGCGAGACTGTGCCTTTGGTAACTCTGGACGAATGTCTCGAACGTTACGACTGGCGTGACATCGACTTCATGAAGATCGATGCGGAAGGAGAAGAAAAAAACATACTTGACGGTGGTGCGCGCTTTTTTGATGAGCTGTCACCGCTTATTCAGTATGAAGTGAAGGCAGGCGAGCGCGTGCATATGGAGCTGGTGCAAAACTTTGACGAGCTAGGTTATGACTCTTACCGCCTGGTTCCCGGGCTAGACCTTTTGGTTCCGTTCGACAAAGATTCAACACCGGATGGATATTTGCTCAATCTATTCTGCTGCAAACAGGATCGAGCCAAATTGCTGGCTGCTCAAGGTTTCCTGCTGCAACGAGAAGAAGACCTCCCAACCCCGCAAACGGAGAAGACTGCCAATCGTGATACATACGACTGGAAACACACGATCGCAAAATTTCCATACGGCGTGCAACTTGCCAGTCTTTGGCAACTTACGATGAACGCTGGGAACAGTGCTGAGGTCGATGAAGCACTATCGTCATACGCCATGAGCAAAGATTCATCTCTAACCGCGGCTGATCGTTTTAGCGGGTTAGAAGCCAGTTTCAATCTGCTTAAGCACCTTTGCGAGCGTCAACCTTCTAATCTGCGTTTATCAAGTCTGGCACGCGTCGCTCGAGATTACGGAGCGCGTTCAATTGCAGTTAATGCGTTAGAACAACTCATCAATTCCATTCTCCAGCTTAATCAGGTTGAGGTGGGGGAGCCGTTTCTCGCAACGTCGGAACGATTTGACACAATTCCCGCAGGTGAAAATATTGGCGGCTGGATACTTGCTGCCGCCCTTGAAGAATCCGAACGCTTGGGTTCTTTTTCGTCCTTCTATACACGCAGTGCATCGCTTCAACGTTTGGAATGGATACGCTCTTTGGGGTTTGGCAGTGCAGAAATGGAACGTCGCTTGCGCTCTATTACAGAGTCGATTCGGTTCTTCTTCGTCCTTGAATCCTGAAACAGCAGACACAAAAGCAGCGGACGGCAATGCAGCTTCTTCCGTTAGCGGGGCGTCAAGAACTTCGATATCTCCAAGCGCCGGAACCGATTCACAAACGACATCCTTGAGCATCAATGAAATGTTGCAACAAGCAGTCGCTTATCATCAGATCGGTCGGCTGTTTGACGCCGAAAAAATCTACCTGGACATTCTTCAGGCTCGGCCTGATCACCCGGAAGCCAACCATAACCTGGGTGTTCTGGCGGTGCAGAGGAATCAGGCAACAAACAGTTTGCCGTATTTTATGGCAGCACTGGAAAGTGACCCGACACGCGGCCAATACTGGCTCAGTTACGTCGACGGCCTGTTTCAGGCTGGCCAGTTGGAGGCTGCGCGTGACGTGCTGAATCTTGCTCGGCAGAATGGATTGCAGGGAGATGATATCGATGCAATGGATTTGCGATTGAAGGATGAGGTGTCAGTCGCGGAAAAACCCGATGAACTTCAATCTACCTTTGCTGAATCGAAACATGCGACTCGGAGATTGCATATCGGTGGAAACGAAAAATCAGATGGGTGGGAAATTTTGAATGCCGTCCCGGCGCCATATGTGGATCACGTTTGCAACGCCAACGATTTATCAATGTTCTCCGATAATACTTTTATTGAAATATATGCTTCTCATGTGGTCGAGCACCTTGACTATAAAGATGAGATTCTTGCAACTCTCAAAGAATGGAATCGCGTTCTGGAGCCGGGTGGCAGGCTGTTGGTCAGCGTTCCAAACCTGGATGTGCTGGCAAAGTTCTTTCTTGATAAGGAGAACCTTACCGCTGAGGATCGGTTCTATGTAATGCGCATGATTTTTGGAGGCCACCTGGACAAATTTGATTATCACGTTGTCGGTCTGAATGAAGAGTTTCTCACTGCATATCTTAGTGGTGCCGGTTATGTGAATATCAGGACAGTAAACGCGGGAAGGCTGGGCTCCTTTAACGATGGCAGTGCAATGTTGTTCCAGGGAGTGCCCATTAGTTTGAACATGATTGCCGAGAAAAGTGATCAATACTGAATGTTGGGTTTTGATCCCGACATCCGTCTGTGAACGTAGCAACCATAAGAAAGCTTGCGGTCTGTCAGGATCGAAAATCACCTTGATGTTGACAAGCCCCAAAAACATTACATTTCCATGAGTGAAGTATATAAGTCCATTGCTGAAACGCTGCAACAAGCGGTTGCTTTTCACCAGAACGGCCAATTGCAGGACGCCGAGCGTATTTATCGCGACATTCTTCAATCACATCCCAATCATCCCGAGGCAAACCACAACATGGGAGTGTTGGCGGTGCAGAAAATGCAGCCGGCAATCGGCCTGCCGCATTTCATGGCGGCACTGGAAGCCGACCCGACACGGGGACAATACTGGCTGAGTTATATCGACGCGCTGTTACAGGCAGGCCAGACAGAAGCTGCGCGCGAAGTACTGACAATTGCCCGACATAATGGGTTGCAGGGGGATGATATTGATGCAATGGAACTGCGCATGGGTGAAGGAAAGAATCCCGGTTCACACGAGATAACTACGCTGGTGACATTATTCAACGCGGGCCGCTATGCCGAGGTAGCGACACTTGCGCAGGAGATGACGGTGCGATATCCGCAGTATGGATTTGGCTGGGGCACATTGGGTGCGGCGCTCAAACAGATGGGTCGAACCGAGGAAGCGCGGTTAGCCATGCAAACCGCGGTAGAGCTATCACCGGATGATGCGGAGATTCATAACAACCTGGGCATTAGCCTGTATGAATTGGGTCGCCTAACTGAAGCCGAAAAGAGTCTGCGGCGGGCGCTGGAAATCAAGCCGGATTTTGCCGAGGCTCATTACAATATGGGCCTTACGCTTAAGGCGCTGGGTCGGTTAGATGAGGCCGAAGCAGGTTACAGGCGGGCGCTGGAAATCAAACCCGGTTACACAGAAGCTCATAGCAACTTGGGTAACATCCTTAAGGAATTGGGACGACTGGATGAAGCAGTAGCCAGTTATAAGCGGGCGCTGGAGATCAAACCGGAATACGCAGAAGCGCATAACAATTTGGGCGCTACCCTTCTGGATTTTGGCCGCCTTGACGAAGCGGAATCGAGCCTTCGTCGGGCGCTGGAGATCAACGAGGATTATGCTGATGCACATAACAATCTGGGTAGCACCCTTCTGGACTTAGGCAGGCTGAATGACGCTGAAACGAGTACTCGGCGAGCACTTCAGCTCAAACCTGACTTCGCTGATGCGCATTACAATTTAGGCATCATTCTCAAAAATATCGGCCGGCTGGAAGAGGCCGAGGCGAGTTACAGGCGAGGCGCTAAAGCTCAAACCGGATTTCGTCTTGGCGCATAGCAACCTGTTGTTCTTGTTAAACTACGAATCTGGAAATACTTCATCCTATTGCCTCGCGGTGGCCCGTCAATACGGGCAGCTGGTGGCGAGCAAGGTAAGTGAGCGGTATACGGCGTGGTCGTGCACAAGGCAACCCGAACGCTTGCGCATCGGGTTCGTGTCGGGCGACTTCATCAATCACCCCATCGGCTATTTCCTGGAAAGCGTCCTGTCGCGGCTGGACCCGGCCTCCGTCGAGTTGATCGCCTATCCCACCGACCACCGGATGGACGAACTCACCGCCCGCATCAAACCTTATTTCTCGGCCTGGAAGCCCCTGGTCGGTCTCCACGATGAAGCGGCGGCGCGCCTGATCCACGACGATGGCGTGCATGTGCTGATCGACCTCTCCGGCCACACCCGCCACAACCGGCTGCCGGTGTTTGCGTGGAAGCCCGCCCCGGTGCAGGTGAGCTGGCTCGGATACTTCGCGACGACGGGCGTGGCCGAGATCGATTACTTCCTGGGCGATCCGTATGTAGCTCCGCTGACTGAGGCGGATCATTTCACCGAGCAGATCTGGCAACTGCCGGAATCCTATTGGTGCTTCACCCCGCCCAAGGTGGACGTGGATGTGGCGCCGTTACCGGCATTATCGACGGGCACCATCACCTTCGGCTGCTTTAACAACCTGACGAAGATGAATGATGCGGTAGTGGCGCTGTGGGCCAGGGTCTTGCTCGCCGTGCCGGGATCGCAACTGTTCCTCAAGTGCAAACAGTTCAACGACGCTGCAATGCGCGCAACCACGCGACAACGCTTTGCCAGCCAGGGCATTGCGGCGGAGCGCCTGCTCCTGGAAGGCACCTCGCCGCGCGCCGACTATCTGGCCGCCTACCACCGGGTGGATATCGCACTCGATCCGTTCCCGTATCCGGGCGGGACGACCAGCATAGAGGGATTATGGATGGGCGTGCCCTTCATCACCCAACGCGGCGACCGTTTCCTGTCGCACGCGGGTGAAACCTTGTTACACAATGCCGGGCTGCCGGGCTGGATCGCCGCGGATGCAGACGACTATGTCGCCAAGGCCGTGGGCTTTGCGGCCGACCTGGACCAGCTGGCCCGCTTGCGCGCCGGACTGAGATCCCAGGTGCTGGCCTCGCCCCTGTTCGATGCCCCCCGCTTCGCCCGACATTTCGAATCGGCTATGTGGGCAATGTGGGCGCAACGTCTGCCGTATATAGATGGTGGAAAGAATCCCAATCCGCAAGAGATAGACACGCTGGTGGCCTTGTTCAACGCAGGCCGCTATGCCGAGGCTGCGACACTCGCGCAGGAGATGACGGTGCGATATCCGCAGTATGCATTTGGCTGGGGAACGCTGGGGGTGGTATTGCAGCAGCTGGGACGGAACGAGGAAGCACTGCTTCCCATGCAACAGGCGGTAGCACTCTCACCGGAGGATGCCCAAGCGTATAGCAACCTGGGTAACACACTCAGTTATCTGGGAAAACATAACGACGCCGTAGTGAGTTTTCGCCGGGCGCTGGAGATCAAGCCGGATTTTGCCGAGGTGCATGCCAACCTGGGGGCCACCCTCCATGATTTGGGCCGATTGGAGGAGGCCGAGGCTTGTTATCAGCGAGCCATTCAGCTCAAGCCCGATCTGGCCGAGGCACATTACAACCTGGGCAACACACTCAAGGAATTGGGGCGACTGGAAGAGGCTGAGGACAGTTATAACCATGCGCTCAAGCTCAAACCGAACTTCGCTGAAGTACATAGCAATTTGGGTGTCATTTTCCAAAAGCAGGGCAAGCTGGAAGAAGCTGAAGCGAGTATTCGCCGGGCGTTGGAGATCAAACCTGATCTGGCGGAGACGCATAACAATCTGGGCGGAGTTCTTCATGAGACAGGTCGCCTGGTCGAGGCCGAGGCCAGTTACCTGAGGGCTCTACAAATCAAACCGGATTATGCTGAGGTACTCAGCAACCTGGGCGTTGTTTTTCAAGAGTCAGGTCGTCTAGACGAGGCCGAGTCCTGCTTCAGGCAAGCGCTGCAGCTGAAACCGGATTACGTTCTGGCGCATAGCAACCTGTTGTTCACGCTTAATTACACGGCCCATCACACCCCCACGCATTACCTCAGCGTGGCCCGTCAATACGGGCAGCTGGTGGCGAGCAAGGTAAGTGAGCGGTACACGGCGTGGTCGTGCACAAGGCAACCCGAACGCTTGCGCATCGGATTCGTGTCGGGCGACTTCATCAATCACCCCATCGGCTATTTCCTGGAAAGCGTCCTGTCGCGGCTGGACCCAGCCTCCGTCGAGTTGATCGCCTATCCCACCGACCACCGGATGGACGAACTCACCGCCCGCATCAAACCCTGCTTCTCGGCCTGGAAACCCCTGGTCGGTCTCCACGATGAAGCGGCGGCGCGCCTGATCCACGACGATGGCGTGCATGTGCTGATCGACCTCTCCGGCCACACCCGCCACAACCGGCTGCCGGTGTTTGCGTGGAAGCCCGCCCCGGTGCAGGTGAGCTGGCTCGGATACTTCGCGACGACGGGCGTGGCCGAGATCGATTACTTCCTGGGCGATCCGTATGTAGCTCCGCTGACTGAGGCGGATCATTTCACCGAGCAGATCTGGCAACTGCCGGAATCCTATTGGTGCTTCACCCCGCCCAAGGTGGACGTGGATGTGGCGCCGTCACCGGCATTATCGACGGGCACCATCACCTTCGGCTGCTTTAACAACCTGACGAAGATGAATGATGCGGTAGTGGCGCTGTGGGCCAGGGTCTTGCTCGCCGTGCCGGGATCGCAACTGTTCCTCAAGTGCAAACAGTTCAACGACGCTGCAATGCGCGCAACCACGCGACAACGCTTTGCCAGCCAGGGCATTGCGGCGGAGCGCCTGCTCCTGGAAGGCACCTCGCCGCGCGCCGACTATCTGGCCGCCTACCACCGGGTGGATATCGCACTCGATCCGTTCCCGTATCCGGGCGGGACGACCAGCATAGAGGGATTATGGATGGGCGTGCCCTTCATCACCCAACGCGGCGACCGTTTCCTGTCGCACGCGGGTGAAACCTTGTTACACAATGCCGGGCTGCCGGGCTGGATCGCCGCGGATGCAGACGACTATGTCGCCAAGGCCGTGGGCTTTGCGGCCGACCTGGACCAGCTGGCCCGCTTGCGCGCCGGACTGAGATCCCAGGTGCTGGCCTCGCCCCTGTTCGATGCCACCCGCTTCGCCCGACATTTCGAAACAGCTATGTGGGCAATGTGGGCGAGGATTGTTGATATTTTGCATTAAGCAAATGTAATAGTTCTTGAGAGAATGAAGAACTCTCTGTTTAATGCCGATGTTTCCACTTAAATGAAAGGTGCCTGTATGAAAAAAGTCTTGAATGTGGGTGGGAACAGCAAGGCGATACCGTTGCCGCCCATTTATAACGGGTGGGACCAGGTCTTGCTGGATATTGATCCAAGAGCCAATCCGGATGTTGTTTGCGATGCTCGCGAATTATCCAGTTTGCAAGGTTCTGCTTATGACTCGGTCTATTGTTCGCACAATCTGGAACACTACTATCATCATGATGCCGCGAAAGTCCTGGCCGGCTTCGTTCATGTTCTTAAAGCCGATGGCTTCGTATGCATTCGCGTTCCAGACATGGAAGAGTTAATGCGCAACGTTGTAAGCAAGAACCTCGATATAGATGACTTTTTATACCAGTCGCCTGCAGGGCCTATCACAGTCCGGGACGTTATTTACGGGTACGGCACAGAGATTGAGCGCAGCGGTAATGACTTCTTTGCTCACAAAACGGGATTTACGAAAAAGTCGTTGATATCAATCCTGGAAAAAGCAGGATTTCAATGGATTTTTGCAGGCACGGGTAATCTGGAAGTTTCGGCTCTGGCATTTATCAATAAACCGAGTGAGTTTGCTAAAACTCTGCTCAACTTGCCAATGGAAACGCAAGATTGATTCGTTCAAAATGACAGCAAACCCGAGTTGCTGAACTTTAATGCAAGTTAATGCAAGAAAGAAGTGGATTAAACAAGGGCGATTCTTGCAATTAGGTCTTAATAGCCGATTGTTGCATCTGGGCCACGTAGCGCTGAAGCAGCATAGTGGTCTTGCCGTCAGGCTTGACGAATACACAGCCTGCACGGCGTTTCACCTTGCCATTTCGGTCGGTTATCTCAAAGGCATTCTTCACTTCGATGGATGCCTCAAGCTTGCCCACTTCAGGCAGTTCGATCTGGCAGTGTTCGTACACCATACCGGGTTGCAGTTCGATTCCGCTTGCTTCGCAGACTAATGCCACGCCGCCGATGCTGATATCCATCACAGTGACTTCGTGCTGGATATGGGCTTGGCCTGGAACGGGGCGGATGATGCATTTGAGCGCGTTCGAGTCGGCTGTGACCAGGCGGTAATAGTCGCGCCGTTGCAGGCGTAACAGTTTTCGCGGCAAGCCGAGGCTGAATGCCGGGGCGTCTTCATACATTCCCAGCATGACATCGGTGGCGATGAATTGAACCTTGGCCTGATTGTGAGTGGTAACGAAGATGATGCGTTTGCTGCGCTCGATAAGACGATTGTCCAAGGGATTGGAGGTGGCGTCTATCCAGACACCATTTTCGTCCGCAGCCAGAATCATGGTCAAAACCATGCTATTACCCTCGTTGTAATAGAGGGCAACGCGAGCCTTGCGTTGGGCTATGCTTTGCAGGATGGAAACGATCTCCCTGTGATTACTGATCAGGTAGTCACTTTCCTCGTCACTTGAGAATAACTCGATTTTTAGCGGAATCTCTTTGGCGCGCATGGGGCAATCATCAACGTAGTTTCACCTGTGACGATTGTAGCGGGTTTGCAATAGATCCAGTAACCGGAATTGAGGTGGTTTCCCCCCGTTCCAGACGATATAGCCAAGCCAGAAGCTCTGCCACGGCCAGATAGAGCTGCGGGGGAATATGCTGGTCCAGCTCTACCTGCATCAGCATGCTGACCAGTTCTTCGGATTCATGGACAAAGACACCGTTTTCCCTGGCACGGTCAATAATTGCCTGCGCGATCAGGCCGCGTCCGCTGGCGACTACCTTAGGGGCGGCATCGCCGTTGCGATAGGCGAGGGCAACCGCCATCTGCCTGGACGGACGTTTATCCGGCGTGTTCATTTTGGGTGAATCTGCGTATGAACCACCGGGATGCCGCGTTCGGACAGTGCTGCCATCAATTGTGGACTGGCATTGCCCAATTTTTCGCGCGCTTGCACATTGGATGCATCAATAGAAAGATTCAGCGCGTTGCCGTTGAAGCTAAGGCGCGCTGAGACCCCCCCCAGATTGGGTAAGTCCAGACTGATTTGGGTGACCCACTGTCCTTCCTCCATGCCTTGTGCATTGCGGTGCGGTGAGTTTCCTCGCTAACTTCCCAGCGCATTTCCTGGCCCTGCCAAACTTGTCCCTGCCACAACACCTGATGTGTTTCCAGGGTACTCATTTGCTGCTGTACCAGGGTCTTCAGATGTTCCGGGATGCTGGGCAAGGCAGAGCGTTGCTCACTCGCGGTCTGGGTGGTGATCGTGCCGTTTCCTGCATCCAAACTCTTTGCGCTAACGTTCTGCGTCAACTGGCTTTCTGTGAAACCGATTCTGGACCACCTGATTTTTAGGCGCCTGGTTTTGCGGTTCCAGCAGCAGCTGCGTGGTGGGACGCGTTCCGGCAATCCATTGCGCCTGATGCGATTCGTAGAATAGTCCACTCTGGCTGAGCGCCTCGTGCAGCTTTCCGGCAAGTTGCGTGGTGTCAGGTAGCGCATTTCCTCCTGTCCATAGTGGGGCGCTTTGAATAGGGCGCACATAGCTTCTTTCCAAAGGCTGCTGCGAGAGCGAAGAAAGCAGGCGCGACGCCGAACTGAGCGACTCCGGCGTAGAAACAGGATTGGACGAGGCGGCCAGCGTGAACGTCAGGCGTGGTAGCAGCGAGGCGACCTGCAGGGTGATGACGTCGCCGGAGCGGATGAAGGCAGGAAGTTGCATCTGCAACAACTGAGTGGCGACGCGAACATTGAATATATTGGGGGCAACCTGCGCCTGTACCGTGCCCTGTACCTTCTGCCCCAATTCGAATTGCGTGTTGGTATTGGCGGTGCCTTTGTCCGGCGTCGCTGTGATGAGCGGTTTATCGGTGACCGAAAGCGCCTTGAGCGTGGAGATGAGGTTGGCAGGCAGCATGCATCGTATAGCCAGCTAGTAATTATTGGCCAGATAAGTTTGCTGCAGGCGCTGCTCGCTGCGATTGCTTTGCATGATGCGCTGTAATTGTTCCATCCAGCTTTCGGTGCGATTGCGGATGTCGGCATCATCGGCAAGTATTTTCTTGAGCAGTGCAATCTTCTGTGCGCGTTCGTCCGGGTTGACGGGAACTACATCGCGCGGCTTGATTTCCTCGACCTTCTGTTTGCATTCTTTCTCCAGCGAGATCAAACGATCCCACTCGCCCCCAGCGGCGGCATCCCGCATCTGTCCAGTGATGCCCGAGAGACGTTGGTAATCTTCGAGGAGTAGAGACATCGGTCAGGCCCTTCCGTAGACGAGAGAAGGTTGTTTGGTCATTGTCGTAGGCATCTGTGCCGAAACCGATATCTGGGGAACGCACGTTTGACGAATGCCATCCCATGCATCCTTAATTTCCGTCAATAAACGAGATACTTCGTCCAGTGCTTCAATGTCGTTTTTCACATTGGCATTCAACAGGCGGACGCACATATAGCTATACAATGCTTCCAAATCCATCGCAAGTTGCCCCCCAACATTCTTGTCCAGACTTGCATTAAGCCCTTCGTCAATAATCAGGATGGCATGGGAAATAGCTTTGCCTTTTGCCGGAATGTCCTTGCGCAGAATGCCATTCTTGGCATTTGCGATTGCCAGTAACGCACCTTGGAATAGCAATGCAATCAGTTTGTGAGGATCTGCCCCTGCTACGCTGGATTCAAAACTGACTTTTGCGTATGCATTGGTGGCTTTGGCGGCGGTGGTTGCGTTCATGATGACTCCTCAATTATTTGGTAAGTTGTTGCGTGAGGTATGCACTCGTACTGTTCATGCTGGATAGCAGCATGTTTAGGTTGCTGTATTGGGTCGTATATTGCGTTTGCAAAGTCGACATCCGAACTTCCAATTGGCTGATTTGTTGGTTAAAACCAGTAATAGATGTGTTGAGGCTGGTGATGTGATTTGCCATCAGACCACCGGGAGCAAGTACGGAAGTGGCCCATGCGTCCAACCGAGTGGTGAAGCCCGATGCAGATGAAAACAGATTAGTTACATCGCTGTAGTTATTTGCCAAGGCGTTATTCAGCGCAGTGCTATCTAGTTTCAAAGTTCCGTCAGTTTGGGTAGTAATACCAACTTGAGAAAGCGAGCTTAAGGTTCCTCCACTTGCTCCTGTCATGAAAATACCGCGCAACTGATCCATCATCAAGCGCACTGTCCCGTCGCCCGCTAAAGAACCTGCTGCAGCGGTGGCTGTTCCGTAGGCAGATCTTGACTTTAGTTGAGTATATAAGGCGTTGTATGCGCTGACAAAATTAGAGGCGGCCGTGCCGACGGCAGTTGTGTCATGCGCAACCGTTAATGTGGCTGGCGTGGTCGTCAGACTGTTGAGCGTAAGACTGACCCCCTGAATGGCGCTGGAGACAGTATTCGATGAACTCGTCATCGGAATGCCATTCAGCGTGTAACTGGCATTTTGGGCTGCAACGGTCTGTGTCAGATTCTTCGTACCGGCGGGGTCATATGCCAGCAAAGTATCTACGCCGTTGCCCGCTCCATTAGTGGTTATTTTGAGGCTATTGCTTGCACCGCTATTGTTCGAAGACAACACAAGACGGTAAGGCGTGGCACTGCCATCGTTAACGATGGTTGCGGTTACTCCTATATTTGCGGCATTAATCGCATCGCTTATACCTTGCAACGTATTGTTGGTGCTGTCGATCGTGACGCTCTTGGTACCGCTGCCATTGGAAGTAAAGGTGGCGCCGCTGGTAGTGCCGAAATCGAAAGTGACTGTCGTTGAGGTGCCTGCGTTGATTGTGGCACTGGTGCTGGTCTGTCCGACTGCGGCCAAATTTTGCGACTGGGCCAGTGCGCTTATTGCTACGGAATAGATCCCTGCTGTCGCCGTGCTGGATGCAGAGGTAGTAATAGCGCTGGTATTAGACGAGGTGGCACTAAATCCATTTATATTCGTATTCAAACCCTGTGCCGCGGTTTGGAAACTCGAAATCAAACCTTGAACGGTACCTAAAGACGATATCTGCGCCTGGTAGCTGCTTACCTCGGTGTTGAGATTGTTTATAGGCTGACGCTCGATCGACATCAATTGTGAAACGAGAGTAGGGACGTCGAGCGTGCCAGAGCTTGAAGATGCCTGTGCCGCTGTAACTGAAGAAGTGGACATGGTGTTATTTCCCCTGCTCTATGCCTTTTGTTGTAACAATAGGCCCTGCTGCAATTGGTGGTCGCTGAGATATTGGTCTATCGATTGGGCTATTGCCAAGACGGCTTCTGACGGAAATTGACTGATTACCTTGCCCGTCTCCGTGTCCATCATCTTGACTACCGGTGTCTTAGTAGTGGGATCAACACTGAACTCCAGGTTCTGGTTTGACTGTTTCATCGCCTTGTTGATGCTATCTACTGCACTCTTCAATTGCTCAGCTGAGGGCGGTTGTGGGACAGATTTCGTTGGCGCATCTGCGACGACCAAAGGCGCGTCATTGCTGACGAGCCTGGCAGGCGAAGCGCCCGGACTGGTGCTAATACTTTGGATGATCATTTTGGGTCTCCTTTAATCCAAAGCCCAACCGGTTGCCCGGTCAGGCGTTGGCTACCCTAACTACTTAACGCAATAAAGTCAGCACCGAATTGGGTGTTTGGTTCGCTTGCGCCAACACAGCCGTTCCCGCTTGTTGCAAAATGTTGTTGCGGGTCATTGAAGTTGTTTCAGCAGCGTAGTCGGTATCCATAATACGGCTATACGCAGCCGACAAGTTCACGGAAGCGACCTGCATGGTGGCAACAGCAGAGCCGAACGTTGCCATGTCGGCACCGTACAGGGCGCGGTCAGCGGTTACAGTGGTGATATCTGCAGCGATGCCGGTAACCGTAACAGCGGCCGGGGCTGTAACTGCGATGCTGACACCTTTAATGGTGGCTCCCGAACCGCTGACCACCGTCGCGGCGGCAGCAGTCGTCAACCCTGCAATACGTGCGTTTTCTGCAGTAAGCGCACTTGTTTCAGCACCTGTCGCGGTACCGCCCAATTGCACTGCAATTTCATAGAGACGTTGCAGGTTTGCCACGATTTGCCCCGCATAGCCGTCATTGGTTTGCGCGGTAGAAATAGTGTCGCTGGCGCCGCGGATGGCAATGTTTGTACCGCGAACTTGACTGTCATACCCTGTGGCGATGACCAAACCTGTTGGGTCATCCTTAGCGCTGTTGATGCGCAGGCCTGAGGATAGGCGTTGTTGGGCAGTTTGCAGGGCGATAGCCGATGAGTTAAGGGCTGCGCCAGCAAACAGGGCTGCAACGTTGGTATTGATGACTTGTGCCATTTCAGTTCTCCTTCACTTCTAAATGTCTAACCGGTTACCCGGTTAGACATTGACTAGTCTAATTAATTAACGCAGTAAAGTCAGTACCGTGTTGGGTGTTTGGTTCGCTTGCGCCAACACGGCTGTTCCCGCTTGTTGCAAAATGTTGTTGCGGGTCATTGAAGTTGTTTCAGCAGCGTAGTCGGTATCCATAATACGGCTATACGCAGCCGACAAGTTCACGGAGGCGACCTGCATGGTGGCAACGGCAGAGCCGAACGTTGCCATGTCGGCACCGTACAGGGCACGGTCAGCGGTTACTGTGGTGATATCTGCAGCGATACCGGTAACCGTAACAGCAGCCGGGGCTGTAACTGCGATGCTGACGCCTTTAATGGTGGCTCCCGAACCGCTGACCACCGTCGCGGCGGCAGCAGTCGTCAACCCTGCAATACGTGCGTTTTCTGCAGTAAGCGCACTTGTTTCAGCACCTGTCGCGGTACCGCCCAATTGCACTGCAATTTCATAGAGACGTTGCAGGTTTGAGACGATTTGCCCCGCATAACCGTCATTGGTTTGCGCGGTAGAAATAGTGTCGCTGGCGCCGCGGATGGCAATGTTTGTACCGCGAACTTGACTGTCATACCCTGTGGCGATGACCAATCCTGTTGGGTCATCCTTAGCGCTGTTGATGCGCAGGCCTGAGGATAGGCGTTGCTGAGCAGTTTGCAGGGCGATCGCTGAATGATTCAGGGCTGCACCGGCAAACAGGGCTGCAACGTTGGTATTGATGACTTGTGCCATTTTAGTTCTCCTTTAGCTTGATTCGCTTACACGGCCTTGGTGCCGCTTACTTTGGTTTGCTGTTTTATTAAGCTTAGCAACCGCAGTTATTCCAGTTATCGGAGCTTTTGGGGAAATCTTTAGACTCATTGTTAAGAATTATGCACATCCACGTTGTCTTTGTTATCGGAAATGAGGTTGTTCACTTATATTTTCATACTTATAAGGTACGGCATTGGCGACCCCACATTGCCCACATAGCTGTTTCGAAATGTCGGGCGAAGCGGGTGGCATCGAACAGGGGCGAGGCCAGCACCTGCGGTCTCAGTCCGGCGCGCAAGCGGGCCAGCTGGTCCAGGTCGGCCGCAAAGCCCACGGCCTTGGCGACATAGTCGTCTGCATCCGCGGCGATCCAGCCCGGCAGCCCGGCATTGTGTAACAAGGTTTCACCCGCGTGCGACAGGAAACGGTCGCCGCGTTGGGTGATGAAGGGCACGCCCATCCATAATCCCTCTATGCTGGTCGTCCCGCCCGGATACGGGAACGGATCGAGTGCGATATCCACCCGGTGGTAGGCGGCCAGATAGTCGGCGCGCGGCGAGGTGCCTTCCAGGAGCAGGCGCTCCGCCGCAATGCCCTGGCTGGCAAAGCGTTGTCGCGTGGTTGCGCGCATTGCAGCGTCGTTGAACTGTTTGCACTTGAGGAACAGTTGCGATCCCGGCACGGCGAGCAAGACCCTGGCCCACAGCGCCACTACCGCATCATTCATCTTCGTCAGGTTGTTAAAGCAGCCGAAGGTGATGGTGCCCGTCGATAATGCCGGTGACGGCGCCACATCCACGTCCACCTTGGGCGGGGTGAAGCACCAATAGGATTCCGGCAGTTGCCAGATCTGCTCGGTGAAATGATCCGCCTCAGTCAGCGGAGCTACATACGGATCGCCCAGGAAGTAATCGATCTCGGCCACGCCCGTCGTCGCGAAGTATCCGAGCCAGCTCACCTGCACCGGGGCGGGCTTCCACGCAAACACCGGCAGCCGGTTGTGGCGGGTGTGGCCGGAGAGGTCGATCAGCACATGCACGCCATCGTCGTGGATCAGGCGCGCCGCCGCTTCATCGTGGAGACCGACCAGGGGTTTCCAGGCCGAGAAGCAGGGTTTGATGCGGGCGGTGAGTTCGTCCATCCGGTGGTCGGTGGGATAGGCGATCAACTCGACGGAGGCTGGGTCCAGCCGCGACAGGACGCTTTCCAGGAAATAGCCGATGGGATGATTGATGAAGTCGCCCGACACGAATCCGATACGCAAGCGTTCGGGTTGCCTTGTGCACGACCACGCCGTAAACCGCTCACTCACCTTGCTCGCCACCAGCTGGCCGTATTGACGGGCCACGCTGAGGTAATGCGTGGGTGTGTGATGGGCCGTGTAATTAAGCGTGAACAACAGATTGCTATGCGCCAGCACGTAATCCGGTTTCAGCTGCAGCGCTTGCCTGAAGCAAGACTCGGCCTCTTCCAGGCGCCCAAGTCGTCAAGGATGCCGCCAAGGTTGCTGTAGGCCTGAGCGAAATTCGGCTTGAAAAAAATCGCTTGTCGGCAACATGCTTCTGCTTCATCAAGCCGGCCAAGTTTTTTGAAGTTAGTACCTCGATTGTTATGTGCCTCGGCCAGATCGGGCTTGAGTTGAATAGCTCGCTGATAACAAGCCTCGGCCTCCTCCAATCGGCCCAAATCATGGAGGGTGGCCCCCAGGTTGGCATGCACCTCGGCAAAATCCGGCTTGATCTCCAGCGCCCGGCGAAAACTCACTACGGCGTCGTTATGTTTTCCCAGATAACTGAGTGTGTTACCCAGGTTGCTATACGCTTGGGCATCCTCCGGTGAGAGTGCTACCGCTTTTTGCATGGGGAACAGCGCTTCCTCGTTCCGCCCCAGCTGCTGCAATACCACCCCCAGCGTTCCCCAGCCAAATGCATACTGCGGATATCGCACCGTCATCTCCTGCGCGAGTGTCGCTGCCTCGGCATAGCGGCCTGCGTTGAACAAGGTCACCAGCGCAGAGACTTCCTGCGGACTGGGATCAGCTTGCTGCGGAACGGATACCGTTTGATTGGCAATCGGTGCATTACTTACCAAACGCAACTCCATTGCATCGATTTCAGCTCCCTGCAGTCCGCTCCTCCGGGTCACGTTGAATACTTCGCGCGCAGCTTCTGTCTGGCCCGCCTGTAACAGCGCGTCGATATAACTCAGCCAGTATTGTCCTCGTGTCGGGTCGGCTTCCAGCGCCGCCATGAAATGCGGCAGGCCGATTGCCGGCTGCATTTTCTGCACCGCCAACACTCCCATGTTGTGGTTGGCCTCGGGATGATTGGGATGTAATTGAAGAATGTCGCGATAAATACGCTCGGCGTCCTGCAATTGGCCGTTCTGGTGTAAAGCAACCGCCTGTTGCAGCATTTGCTCAATGGTCAAATTAATTGTTGGCATTAGCATTTGAGCATCGGACTTTATGGAAGATATAAGTTTAAATTGTTGGTCGCAATTACCAACATACCAACAAATTATTTACATCATTCGGCAGCCACAACCCGATTCTTGCCGGTCTGTTTGGCTTTATACATGGCCTTGTCAGCACGTCCGACCAGGTCTTCGGCATCCTCATTTTCGCCGCGCAAAGCGACGCCGGCGCTGAAAGTGACCAGAATCCGCTCATTGTTGTGCAGGAAAAACTTCTTGGTCAGGTCGCGTTGCAGGCGTTGCAAGGCCTCTATTGCGGCCTTCAGATCGGTGTCCGGCAGGACGATGAGAAATTCCTCGCCACCGTATCGTCCAACACTATCGGCAGGCCGCAATGTTTCTTTAATGACCTGGGTGAGATGTTTCAAGGCGCGATCGCCCGCCTGATGTCCGATCGAGTCGTTGAGTTGCTTGAAATTGTCGATGTCGAGCAGTGCAACGCTGACCGCTGTTCTGCTGCGGTCGGCGCGTTTCAGCTCGCGCTCTATGGTTTCGTCCAGTCCGCGGCGATTGAGCGCGCCCGTCAACTGGTCTTCCCGCACCAGTTCGCTGACTTGTTCCAATTCCTGTTCCAGTTCCCTGATGCGGGTTTCGGCTTCGTCGGCCTGCTTTTTGTGTTCGAGCAGTTCTTCGTGCGAACGCAGGGCGCTGGCCTGAATGATGCGCGTATCGTGCATCACGTCCTTCAGGATATGGCTGAGTTCGGTCAGGTTGTCTGCCTTGCCGATCTTCTGGCTGTAGCCCTCGATCTTGGTGTGATACTCGCCCGTGCTCTCGGTCAGGTCGCCGAGGCGGTCGATGAAAGTGGTCATCAGGCTTTTTAATGTTGCCTTTGCGTCAGTGAGACTTTGTTTGAGCGTGCCTTGTTTGATGACGACGTCGCGCAAATTGCGCTCGGCATCGGCGATCGAGCGCTTGTCCAGAGGCTTGGTAATGATCTCCTGCAAAGCTTCGACCTGTCCGCGCAGCCATTTGTCGTCTTCGACCATCTCGCTGACATTTTCCACCAGCAAACGTAACAGTCGAACCAGGCCTTCCTGTATCTTGGCCTTGTCGCCGCCACGCAGTTCCAGCTTGAACCAGAATTGGCGCAGCTGTTTGGCCAAGTCGCTGAGACGATCCTTATTGTCGGAGGCACGTACTTGCACTACAAGCGCCCGTATCTCGTCCGCCAGCTCGGGTTGAGTGGAAAGCGTGCTTTCCAGAGACTGAGCCAGCAGGTCGCGCAGCTGGCCGAGGAGTCCGGCGCTGTCTGGCGATGAAATCGCGGCGGCGGGCGTTGCCGGAGATGGCTGTGAGGCGGTCACGGGTGCGGCGCCTGGCGTGACCGAAGGAGCCAATTCGCTGGCACTGGCGCCCGTCGGTGCGCTGGACCAGGAGCGCAGCAGGCCTTGCAGTTTGCCGAACAATATTTCCGGGTCATTGGAAAAACGCGACAGCACGGTGTCAATACCATCCTTCTTGCGCGTGATGGTGATGCCTTTGTGCGGTGTATCCAATTGGCGCAACAAATCGCGAATCAATTCCGACCAGGCGGGAACGAGTTTGCCCTTGCTGGTGGTGGCGCCAATATCCACGGCTGCCGGTGCAGGTTCCCCGCTGATTTCGCCGTACATCCGCGCGTAATTTTCCGGAGTGGGAGCGAGTTTGCGCGAGGCGAGCGCGGTGAGCGTCTCGCGGGCGATTTCGGAAGGACTCGTGGGTTTACTCATGTACGAAATTACGGTAACAGTTCATGCTGGACATTATCCGGTAGCGCAACAGTTGCGAAGCAACGAATAGCGGCAATTTATCGTTCTAATTTGTACGGATTATTCAATCAAGTGATTGCTGATGGCGTAATGGATCGCCTCGGCGTTGTTCTTGAGTTTCATCTTTTCCAGCAACCGCGAACGATACACGCTCACTGTTTTGGGGCTGAGCGACATGATATCCGCCATCTCGCTCAATTTCTTGCCCGAGGCCATCAAACATAGCGTCTGGTACTCGCGGTTGGAAAGTGTTTGGTGCAGCAGCTCCTGATAGCCTTGCGACAGTCCGTTGGCCAGCTGTTCGGCCAATTCCGTGCTGATGTACTTCTTGCCGCTGGCGACCTGGCGGATCGCGGTGACGAGTTGCAGCGGGGCACTTTGTTTGTTGAGATATCCGGCTGCGCCGGCCTTCATCGAACGCAGGGCATATTGTTCTTCCGGATGCATGCTGAGCATCAGGACCGGCAACTGCGGCTGGTTGATCTTGATTTGCTTGAGTACTTCGACGCCGTGCTTGTCCGGCATGCTGATATCCAGCAAGACTACGTCGTAAGCGGCTTCTTCCACCATGCGTATGGCCTGCATGCCGTTCTCGGCCTCGCCAATGACACGCATGTCGTCCGTGTCATCCAGCAATTGCTTCAGTCCCTTGCGGATGAGTGCATGATCGTCGGCTATCAGCACATTAATCATTCGGTATCGCTTTTTAAAATAGATTCTGTTGTGCCAGCAGGTCCTCTGTACTTGCCGGTCCTGTGTCGCGCGGGATAAACACGCCAATGTGGGTTCCCTTGCCGCCGGGGCTTTCAATGCTCACCCGTCCCCCGAAGTATTCTACCCTTTCGCGGATGCCGCGTAAGCCGAATGAACGGGGCTTGGCGCGGTCGGCCTGGGTGAGGCCGCGACCGTCGTCAAACACCTTCAGCTCGACACCGCCATCGCGGTCGTGCATGAGAACGCCGACTTCGCTGGCTTGCGCATGCTTGGTGATGTTGGCCAGTGTTTCCTGAAAAATGCGGAACAGTGCGATGGAGATGTCAGGCGGGACTTCGGCGATTGTCGGGTCATGCTTGAAGGTGCAGCAGATACCGGTACGTTTCTCGAATTCTTCAATTTCCATCTCGATCGCGGCGACGATGCCGAAAGTATCCAGTACGCTGGGGCGCAGGCTGCGCGAAATATTGCCGGCTGCCGAGATGCATCTGTCCACCAGCGATTCAATGTCCCTGGCTTTTTCGGCAAGTGCGGGTTTGTCGGCCAGACGGCCGCCCAGCCAGGCAATATCCAGTTTGATGGCAGTGAGCGTGCTGCCCATTTCGTCATGCACTTCGCGCGCGATGGCGATGCGTTCCTGCTCGCGCACATCCTGTATATGGGAAGACAATTCGCGCAACTGCAGCTTGGAGCGCCGTATTTCCAGTTCGGCCAGTTTGCTGTGGGTGATATTGAAGATGATACCTTCCCACAAGGTACCGTTCTCGACCTTGCGCGGGCTGCAACGCAGGTTGATCCATTTGGCCTCATTGTTCGGCATGGTGAGGATGCGGCCTTCCCAGTTCCAGAACGCAAGGTCCTTCGCCGATGCATGCATGCTTTGGTAATAAGACGCAAAGTCGTCGGGATGCAACAGGGCCTCGAAGAGCGAGGAAACATGCGTCAAATCTTGTGGCGAAATACCCAGCAATGCCTGGCATCCCTCGCTGACATACGGAAAAGTGATGTGTCCGTCATCCTGCAGCAGCATCTGGTATGCCATGCCCGGCAAGTCGGCGATGAATGCATGCAGCCGTGTCTGGTTTTCCTGCAGCGCGAGTTGGGCTGCGCGATGTTCCTGATGGATGCGGGCCTCGCGCAGATTGTGTTCGATGGCAGGGGCGAGACGGTTCAGGCTGCCCTTGAAGATGTAATCGTCGGCACCCTGCTGGATGGTATTGATGATGGTCGCTTCGCGCAGGTCGTGGGAGAGAAACAGGAAAGGGATATCGACCCCGCTCTTTTGTGCCAGCTCAAGGGCGGGTAAGCCGCCGTAACCGGGAGGGTCATAGCTGCACAGCACGACGTCGAACTGCTCATCGGACAGGGCCGCTTTCATGCCGCTGGCACTGTCCACTCTTCGATGTGTCAGCTGATATCCCGATTGCGACAATTTGTTCAGAGTGTGTTGCGCATCTGCGCTGGAAGATTCGACCAGCAATACGCGGAGTTTCTTGGCTGTCATTCTGTTTTCCCGTACAGGTGCGAGGATTATAAGCCTCGTCCACACCGTACACTAGGCTGGATATTACGATAGAATACCGCCGGTTAACGAACTCGCCACGCCATGTCTTTCGTCCGCCCCGTTGTTACTCCTGAGAATCTGCTGCGCCCGGAAGTACTGGCGCTGCATGCCTATCACGTCCCACCTGCCGGCGGCATGATCAAGCTGGATGCGATGGAGAATCCCCATTTGCTGCCGCAAACCCTGCGCGATTCCATTGCGCGGCTGGTGGCGGATGCAGAGATCAACCGTTATCCCGATGCTGCCGCGCGCGAACTCAAGACCATTATCCGCAAAGTGACCAAGCTGCCGCCCGGTATGGACATCCTGCTGGGCAACGGTTCCGACGAGATCATTCAGTTGCTGGCGCTCGCGGTCGCCAAGCCTGGTGCCGTGCTGTTGAGCGTCGAGCCGTCCTTCGTCATGTACAAGATGATCGCCACCTTCGTCGGGATGAGATACGTCGGCGTACCGCTGGCTGCGGATTTCTCGCTGGATTTGAATGCGACGCTGGATGCCATCAAGCGTGAGCGCCCAGTACTGGTGTTTCTGGCCTATCCCAACAACCCTACCGGCAACATGTTCGATGCGGAAGCGATCAGGCAGATCATCCAGGCAGCACCCGGTTTGGTGGTGGTGGACGAGGCCTATTACGCCTTTGCCAGCGACAGCTTTATTTCGCATCTGGCTATCTGCGGCAACCTGCTGGTCATGCGCACCTTTTCCAAGCTCGGCATGGCGGGATTGCGCCTGGGATTTTTGGCAGGTTCGTCTGCCTGGCTGAGCCAGCTGGAAAAGTTGCGCTTACCGTATAATGTGGGCGTTCTGCCGCAACTGGTGGCGGCGCAATTGCTGGCTCATCACGAGGTGTTGCTGGCACAGGCGGAGAGCATCAAGCTGGAACGGGCCCGGCTGCTGGCTGCATTGGAGTCGATCAGCGGTACACAGGTTTATGGCAGTGAGGCCAATTTCATCCTGTTTCGCGTGGCGAAAGCGACGCAAATTTTCGAAGGGCTGAAGGGGCGCGGGGTATTGATCAAGAATCTGAACGGCGGGCATCCGGCCTTGTCCGATTGTTTGAGAGTGACTGTGGGTACGCCCGCAGAGAATCAGAAATTTATTACTGCATTGCAGGACACCATTAACCAACTCGCATAAGGCGAATCATGCGTAGCGCACAAGTCAGTCGCAACACTCTGGAAACGAAGATCAGCGTAGGGTTGAATATCGACGGCAGCGGCAAGGTCAAGCTGGATACCGGCGTGCCATTCCTCGAACACATGCTGGACCAGATCGCACGTCATGGTTTGATCGACCTGGATATCCTCGCCAAGGGCGATCTGCATATCGATGCGCACCACACGGTGGAAGATATCGGCATCACGCTGGGCCAGGCGCTCAATCAGGCGCTGGGCGACAAGAAAGGGCTGCGTCGTTACGGCCATGCCTACGTCCCTCTGGACGAGGCTTTGTCGCGCGTGGTGCTGGATATTTCCGGCCGTCCGGGTTTGGTGTTCAACGTTGATTTCGTGCGCTCAAACGTGGGCGAATTCGACGTCGATCTGATACGCGAATTCTTCCAGGGCTTTGTCAATCACGCTTTGGTTACGCTGCATATCGACAACATATCCGGCGAAAATGCCCACCATCAGGCTGAAACCGTGTTCAAGGCGTTCGGTCGCGCGCTGCGTATGGCGCTGGAGCTCGATCCGCGCATGGCGGGCGTCATGCCTTCTACCAAAGGAACACTGTAATCTCGTCATGGTAGATATCGCGGTTGTTGACTACGGTATGGGCAACTTGCGCTCGGTGCAGCAGGCCGTGCGCAAGGTTGCGCCGACGGCGGATATCGCGGTAACTGCCGACGCCAAGGTGATCGCCGCTGCGGGCAGGGTGATTTTCCCCGGACAGGGCGCGGCCCCGGACTGCATGCGCGAGATCTGTTCGCGGGGTCTCGATGTAGTGATAGCGGATGCGGTCAGGGGCGGTAAGCCCTTTCTGGGTATCTGCATGGGGTTGCAAGTGCTGTTTGAACACAGCGAAGAGGGCGATACGCCGTGCCTGGGGCTGTTCGCGGGGCCGGTAAAGCGCTTCGCCTCCGGTCTGCAAGATACGGCGGGCAACAAACTCAAAGTGCCGCATATGGGCTGGAACAGGGTGCATCACGGCAATCATCTTTTATGGAACGGTATTGAACAAGATGCGCGGTTCTATTTTGTGCACAGTTATTATGTGAAGCCGAGTGATTCGACGCTGGTGCAAGGCACCAGCGACTATCCGCAACCCTTTGTTTGCGCGGTGGCAAAAGACAATTTGTTTGCGGTGCAATTTCACCCGGAAAAGAGCGCTGCGGCAGGATTGAGGCTGCTGCAGAATTTTATCAACTGGAATCCTGCTTAAATCTAATCATGGATACTAAAACCCTGATCATCCCTGCTATCGACCTGAAAGACGGCCAATGCGTGCGCCTTAAACAAGGCGTGATGGAGGGCGCAACCGTGTTCTCCGATGACCCCGCAGCCACCGCCAAGCACTGGCTGGCGCAAGGTGCGCGACGCCTGCATCTGGTGGACTTGAACGGTGCATTCGCGGGAAAGCCCAAGAATGAGGCTCCCGTACGCAGCATTATTCAGGCGGTGGGCGGAGATATTCCGGTGCAGCTGGGGGGCGGTATTCGCGATCTGGAAACCATAGAGCGCTATCTCGACATCGGTGTGACCTACGTCATTATCGGTACCGCGGCAGTCAAAGTGCCGGGATTCCTGCACGAAGCGTGCGATGCCTTTCCGGGTCACATCATGGTCGGCCTTGACGCCAAAGGCGGCAAAGTCGCGGTGGATGGCTGGTCGAAACTGACCGGGCACGACGTGGCCGATCTGGCCAAACGCTTCGAAGACTACGGCGTGGAAGCCATTATCTACACCGATATCGGACGCGACGGAATGATGAACGGCGTGAATATCGAGGCGACTGTGGAACTCGCGCGGCCGTTGCATGTGCCGGTCATCGCCAGCGGCGGCATCACCAACCTCGACGATGTGCGCGCGCTGTGTGCCGTGCGGGCAGAAGGCATCACCGGGGCGATCACGGGCCGCGCCATCTACGAAGGCACGCTGGATTTCAAGGCCGCCCAGGCCTTGGCGGACGAGTTGTCGCCCAAACTCTAATGCTTGCCAAACGCATCATTCCCTGTATGGACGTGACCGCGGGCCGCGTGGTCAAGGGCGTCAGCTTTGTCGAACTGCGCGACGCAGGCGATCCGGTGGAGATTGCGCGCCGTTACGACGAGCAGGGCGCAGACGAGCTGACTTTCCTCGACATTACCGCCAGCTCCGACGACAGGGGCATCATCTTCCGCATCATCGAGCAAGTGGCGGAGCAGGTATTCATTCCGCTGACCGTGGGCGGCGGCGTGCGCGAAGTGCAGGATGTGCGCAATCTGCTGAATGCGGGCGCGGATAAAGTCAGTATCAATACCTCGGCAGTGGTTAATCCGCAGCTGGTGGCGGATGCTTCGGCGCGTTATGGGTCGCAATGCATCGTGGTGGCCATCGATGCCAAGCAAACAGCACCGGGCAAATGGGAAGTGTTCACCCACGGCGGACGCAAGGCGACCGGGCTGGATGCCGTTGAATGGGCGAAGAAAATGCAGACCCTGGGCGCAGGCGAGATATTGCTGACCAGCATGGATCAGGACGGACAGAAGCGCGGCTTTGACCTGGCGCTGACTCGTGCCGTGACGGATGCGCTGGAAATACCGGTAATCGCCAGTGGCGGCGTGGGTAATTTGCAACATCTTGCCGATGGCGTGAAGCTGGGTGGCGCGGACGCGGTGTTGGCCGCAAGCATTTTCCATTTCGGCGAATATACAGTGCAGCAGGCCAAAGAATATATGGCGAAGCAGGGCATCGAGGTGCGACTGTGAACTCTGTGGCTAGAATGGAGTTTAAATGACTGAGACCTGGCTAAATAAAGTGAACTGGTCGGAAGACGGCCTCATTCCGGCCATCGCGCAGGATGAGGCAACCGGGCGCGTGCTGATGGTGGCGTGGATGAACCGCGAGGCGCTCAAGCGCACGGCGGAGTCCGGCGAGGCGATATACTGGTCGCGTTCGCGCAAGAAACTGTGGCACAAAGGCGAGGAATCGGGACACATCCAGAAAGTGAAGGAGATACGCCTGGATTGCGATAGTGACGTGATTTTGCTGCAGGTGGAACAACAGGGCGGGATCGCCTGTCACACCGGGCGCGAGAGTTGCTTCTACAGCAAACTGGAACAGGGGCACTGGGTAGAAACGGATGCGGTTTTGAAGTCGCCCGACGAGATTTATAAAAAATGAACAACGATATTCTGCAACGGTTGACTGAGACACTGGAGGCGCGCAAGCACGCTGCGCCCGAATCTTCATACGTCGCCAAGCTTTTCAGCAAGGGCGACGATGCCATTCTGAAAAAAGTGATCGAGGAAGCGGGCGAAGTGTTGCTGGCAGCCAAAGATGCAAATAATGAACATTTGGTATACGAAGTTGCCGATCTGTGGTTTCACTGCATGGTGTTGCTGGCGCAAAAAGGGCTGAGTGCGGACGATGTGCTGGAAGAACTTGCGCGGCGTGAAGGCGTCTCGGGCATAGCGGAAAAGGCAAGCCGGAAATGAGCGATAACTGTATTTTCTGCAAGATCGTGCGCGGCGAGATACCGAGCCGCAAGGTGTACGAGGACAAGGAGGTATACGCCTTCCACGACATCAATCCGGTTGCGCCCGTACACTTCATGCTGGTTCCGAAGCTGCATCTCGCATCGCTGCTGGATGCTGAAGAAACCCATGCAGCCTTGCTTGGCAGGATGTTGCTGCTGGCGCCAAAGTTGGCGCTGGAACATGGTTTGGAAAACGGTTTCCGCACCGTCATCAATAGCGGCAAGGGTGGTGGGCAGGAAGTATTTCACCTGCACATCCATGTTATCGGCGGCGGCAATATCCCGCCCATGGTTAAACGAGATTAAACAAGGAGAGTGAAATGGGTTCAATGAGCATATGGCATTGGTTGATCGTATTGCTGGTCGTGGTGCTGATTTTCGGCACCAAGAAATTGCGCAACATTGGCGAGGATCTGGGCGGCGCCGTTAAAGGCTTCAAGGATGGCATGAAGGGCGAAGAAGACGCCCACAAACAAACCCAAGCCTTGCAAGACGCCAAGACCATCGAAGGCGAGGCGAAAGAGAAGACGCAAACCAAGGTTTGAGGCTGAAGGTTTCTTATGTTTGATTTCAGCTTCTCCGAACTGGTCGTCATCATGGTGGTGGCGCTGATCGTCATCGGTCCAGAGCGCTTGCCCAAGGTGGCCCGCACCATGGGGCATCTGTGGGGCAGGGCACAGCGCTACATCAATGGCGTGCGCGCCGACATTGAGCGCGACATGCATATGGACGAGCTGAAACAACTCAAGCAGAAGGTCGAGCAGGAAGCGGCCTCGGTTGTGCAAACGGCAAGCCAGACCGGTCAGGAGCTGGAAAAGCATATGAAATCCCTGCATGATCCGGAACCGGCACCGGTCGAACAGCCCAAGCCGCGCAGCATCCCGGCAGCCGGCACCGCTCCCAAAGAGCCGCCCGCAGTGCCCGAACAGAAGCAATTTCCGATTGACTAATTCCTTATTCCTATCGTGAGCACCAGCGAAAATCTAATCTCGCATCTTCTGGAATTGCGCAAGCGTCTGCTTAATTCTGCCGTTGCCCTGTTGCTGGTATTCATTTGCCTGTTTCCGTGGGCGGCAAATCTTTACAGTTTGCTGGCGCGCCCGTTGCTGGCCAAACTGCCCAAGGGTGGGCAGATGATTGCAACTGACGTCACCACGCCGTTCTTTGTGCCGCTTAAAGTCGCGATGATGGCCGCCTTCCTGATCGCGCTGCCGTATATCCTGTATCAGTTGTGGCGCTTCGTCGCTCCGGGTTTGTACCTGAACGAGAAACGGTGGATATTGCCGTTGCTGGTTTCCAGCGTGTTACTGTTCTTCTGCGGTATGGCGTTCGCCTACTTTGCGGTATTTCCGATGGTGTTCGGTTTTATTACGGCGGCCGCACCGCAGGGCGTGGCAGTCATGACGGATATCGACAAATACCTGAGCTTTGTGCTGAACATGTTTGTGGCGTTTGGATTGGCGTTTCAGGTACCTATCGCGGTGGTATTGCTGGTAAAGACCGGCATGGTGACCACGGCCAAATTGCGCGAGGCACGCCCTTACGTCATCGTTGGCGCATTTGTCGTCGGTGCCATCTTCACCCCGCCGGACGTGGTATCCCAGTTCATGCTGGCGATGCCACTGTGGATACTTTTCGAAGCGGGTATCGTGGTGGCGGGATGGACGGGAACCGGGAAAAAGACGGCTTGATCCCGGCCTTTTTCGCCTATTCCTGCGGTTTGGGTTTGGGCCGTTTGCCAACCTTCACCTGAACTGCCACTTCTGCCTGGTTGCGCAGCAACTTGAGCATGGTGACCTTGCCCGGTGGTAGCGAGGAGATGGTTTCCAGCATGCTGGTGGAATCTGTCAGCGACTTGTCACCGATGCTGAGCAGGATGTCGCCCGCCTTGACGCCCGACTTGTCTGCCGGGCTGCCACGCACCACTTCAGCGATCAACACACCTTTTACATTGCCGAGTTTGAAAGATTCCAGCAGTTCCGGAGTGAGGTCCTGCACCGCCACGCCGATCCAGCCGCGTGTGACCGATCCGTTCTGGATGATCTGCTCCATGATTTTCTTGGCCGTGCTCACCGGGATGGCGAAGCCGATGCCGAGCGAGCCGCCGTTGGGTGAATAAATGGCGCTGTTGATACCGACCAGGTTGCCCTCCACATCCACCAGCGCACCGCCCGAATTGCCGGGGTTGATGGCCGCGTCGGTCTGAATGAAGTTCTCGAACGTGCTGAGTCCAAGGTGATTGCGTTTCAGGGCGCTAACGATACCCATGGTCACGGTCTGACCCACGCCAAACGGATTACCCACGGCGAGCACAATGTCGCCGACGCGTGCCTGATCGGATTTGCCGAAGGTGATGGCCGGCAAATTGTCGCCAAGATCGACTTTAATGACAGCGAGGTCGGTATCCGGATCGGAGCCGACGACATGTCCCCTGCCGGTGCGGCCATCCGCGAGTGCAACTTCGATCTGGTCTGCTCCCTCGATGACGTGATGGTTGGTCAGTATGTAGCCGTCATGGCTCACAATGACGCCGGAACCCAGGCTGGAACTTTGTTGCGGGACGTTATCTTCGAACTGGTCGCCGAAAAAGAAGCGGAAACGCGGATCGTCCATGAACGGATGCGCCTGGGGTTTTACCTCGCTGCTGGTAAAAACGTTTACCACCGCAGGCATCACTTTCTTTGCCGCCCTGCTGAAACCCTCGGATGGCAGTTCGCCCAGGCCGTTCGCGTCGTTTTCGTACAATGTCACTACCCCGCTGCGCGCTGCATTGGGCAACAGCGATGGCCTGAGCGTATGGACGACGAACAGCATTGCGAGAGCGACGGTGGTTGCTTGTGCGAATAAGAGCCAGAATTTGCGCATGGTATGATTTGAACCGCTAAATTTATGGGACGATCCCGATGCGATTGAACGAGTTACGCGATTATATCGGAAGCGAGCTTGCAGTCAGCCGTTTTCGTGATTACTGTCCGAATGGCCTGCAGGTGGAAGGGAGAGCGGAAGTGAAGCGCATCGCCACCGGGGTCACCGCGTCGCAAGCCGTGCTGGAAGCTGCAACGGCATGGGGCGCGGATGCCATTCTCGTGCACCACGGTTACTTCTGGCGCAACGAAGACGCCGCCATCACCGGCATTAAAAAGCGCCGCGTGTCCCATCTGTTGCAGCACGATATCAGTCTGCTGGCCTACCACCTGCCGCTGGATGCCCACCCCGAACTTGGCAACAATGCACAGCTGCGCGAACTGTTGGGCTTCGTCGAACAGGGGCGCTTTGGCGAACAGGATATTGCCATGTACGGCTCTCTGGCACAGCCGCAGACCCTGCAGCAACTTACCCAGAGCGTTCAGCATGTTCTGCAACGCGCACCCGCAAGTTATCGGCTATGCCAACCCCAACATCGCCCGTATCGCGTGGTGCAGCGGCGGCGGCCAGGGATTTTTTGAACAGGCCGTGGCGCTGGGAGTGGATGCGTTTTTGACGGGCGAAATTTCAGAACAGAACGTGCATGTCGCGCAAGAAACAGGAGTCGCCTTCATCGCCGCGGGACACCATGCAACCGAGCGTTACGGTATACAGGCACTGGGTGAACATGTTGCGGGTCGCTTCGGTCTGGAGCATCGTTATTTTGACCAGGATAACCCGGTATAGGTAGCGCAGGTTGACGCCAGCACGAGCCGGTGCCGGGCCGGGTTCTCACTTCATTTTATTTCTCATTTCAATATTTCCCGTCGCCAGATAGATTTCCCGCAGGAAACACAGTAAACCGGAAATCAGCGCCAGCATCGCGGTGATGAAAAAAAGTGATACAGCGCGCGACGGATCCATGCCGATCTCTGAACCTATAAACAACGCGGCGATCACGATACAGATGAATAGTGCCGACATGGTGCACAGGCTTACTGCCCAATGCACCCACCTTACCCTGCGCTTGAGCATTGCCATCTCTTCCAGCTGCGCGGGCTGTCTGGGGGTGCTGGAGTTGCTCAATGTCCTGGAGCGATCCACGATGCGCGCGATACGGGTGGTGATGACATTGAGAATTGCACCAATACCGGTCAGCAGAAAGACAGGTGCAACCGCCAGTTGAATGGCATGGGCGACAGTTGTAATTTCAGCGGCATTCTGCATGGCAATCCCTTAATTGGACGACGACGAGCAGGTCAGTTTCTTGCGTGAGAGAGTGAGAAGTTCTCCACGCCATGCAGGGTGCTCAGTCCGCTGGCCATTTCGTTCATCGCTACACCGCTGTTCTTGCTGAGGGCGATGGCAACGAAATGCCATTCCAGTTTTTCATTGCTGCAGCGGATAGAGAAGGAACCTGTGGCGATTTCATAACCGTGGGAGTAAACGACGTCGCGCAAAGTGTTTTCCTGGGGGATGAAATTTTTCTCGAACTCGAGAGTGATGGCGATCGCCGGGCGCGAGGGCAGCCAGTTTTCCAGTTTGGATATCCACATCATGCTCAGCGCCGAGAGGAAGGTGAGCAAAATGGCTGACGCGTAAAAACCGACGCCGACCATGATGCCGATGGCGGCACAGGCCCAGATGGAGGCGGCGGTGGTGAGGCCGCTGATGTTGAGTCCGTCGCGCATGATGACGCCGGCGCCGAGAAATCCGATGCCGGTGACGATACCCTGGATGACCCGGGTGGGATCGCCGGCAAGATAGGTGTTCACGTGTCCGCCATACCAGAAGCTGGGGTAGCCGGCAATGACGGTGAGGGCGGCGGCTGCCATGCAGACCAGGCCGTAAGTGCGCATGCCCGCGGCGCGACCGTGATAGGAGCGTTCATAACCGACGATCAGGCCCAGCAAGAGTGCGCCAAGCAAATTGAGGAACACAATCAGGTTGGTCGCCACTTCCTGGGCGGACCAATAAGCCGACAGATTGGCAGGCGAAACTGCATCCATTTCCGTTCTCCCTTATTATTTTGATGGAAGTGTACAAGAATCGGCCCCGCATTACTGCGCTGCAGTGCCGCATCTGTGAATATCTATAGCAGACGCAGCCTCTTTATTCCTGGACCGGATCGCGGCGAGGGTTAACCGGTCGATTTGTTGCGCAATTTATCGAGGGAAACAATCGCGCTGCGCGGCGTTTCGTTCATGGCAAGGTTGGCCAATCGCAACGATTCACCGAATTCCTCCAGCAACGCGCGCCACGGCAGAATCGCCTCCTGCAGCAATTCATCCTGCTTGCCCGAAAAGCGCAGCAGAAAATCTTTGCGGCGCGGATACCAGCGAGACCATTGCCACGCGAGGAAGCTGTCGCTGTGCTTGAAACCGGCATTGCCTAAATCTGCCTGCAAAGTGGCGACTGCGGGCAAGTTTTTTTGCGCGGGCTCGGCCGCCGTATTCCACATCAGGCCGTAATAGATTCGGTAGCTTTCGCCAAGCAGCTGCTGCTCCATGAAGGGACGCAGGAAGGTGCGCTGCCCGACCAGTGGGTCAAGGTGCAGGCCGACCAGACAATCTTCGCTATTGCGATCCTCGGTGAATTCGCTGTGCCACGAATTGGCGCTTTGCGCGAGAAAGATGTCGAGATGTTCGCGCAATGCCTTCCAGAAGCGATTGTTGTATTGCCGTCTCATTTCATCCAGGTGTTCGGCAGTGATCAGCGCGAGGGAGAGATTTTCTTCCTGGTCAAAGAAATTCAGTACAGAGTTTTCTTCGTTCATGTTGTTACGGTTCTCGAAATAAATTGTCTGGTTTGTGCGCCGCAGTTTACATCGAAGACAGGTAACAATAATGGATTCGGCGGACAGATTTTTCGCCCTTAAGAACGCGTGCATTCACAAGTCCTTAACTTGAAAAAATCGTTTCTTCACAAGTCTTTAACTTTAAAAATCGGATAGAGTGAATATAAGGAAATCCTTCAATACCTTGTCTGGTCTAGCTTGCGCAATAGGGGGTGTCTAAATCTTGAGTAAGAAGGTTGACATTATTTTTCATCCTCGACATCATTCAAAGCGTGTAGTCGCAACAGCTGGCAATGGAGGCTGATTGAAATCACAACCAAATCACAAGAACGGCGACTGCATTGCATTTTGTTTAAATCCGTTTTTCCCGTAATTTTTCCGGCTGGAATATTGCCGGCGTCTGAATATTGTTTTGTTGGGGGAGCCACATACGATGAAGTGTTTTTTACGTTCACTTACGCTGCTCGCTGGTCTGTTTTTCTATGCGAGCAGTCATGCAGCCGACGCGCTTCCGACGCTCACGACACCTGACGACGTTGGTCCGGTAGTCGAACAACCAATCGAGTTTCCGCATTTTCGCCACGCCGGCGACGAGAAGGATGGCGGCATGCAGATAAACTGCATGTACTGCCACACCTACGCGCGCCGCAGCATGGTGGCCGGCATTCCGCCGATACAAAAATGTATCGGTTGCCATCAGAGCATCGATTCGGTTCGGGATAAGCCGCGCATCCAGAAATTGTTTGAATACTGGGACGCCAAGAAGCCGATTCCCTGGAAAAAGGTGCACGATCTTCCGGACTTCGTGCGTTTCAACCACGAGCGCCATATCCAGCGTTTCTATTTCCAGCAGGACCGTCCGTATCAGGAGGTCTGCGGTTATTGCCACGGCAACGTGAAGGCGATGACAGTGGCGCAGCGCCAGAAGCCGCTGACCATGGGTTGGTGCGCGGCTTGCCACCAGAAGGATCATCCGGTCGGTGCCGATTTGAGCAAAACCGGGCATGGTCCGAACGATTGCTTTACGTGCCACAAGTAAGCGGCGTGACGTTTACTGCCAGCAAGATATCAGGGGATTAGTTATGACTGAAAACGAGTTTAATCGGCGTGATTTTTTGAAAGTGCTAGGTTGGGGCGGTACAGCTGTCGCCTTGAGCGGTTGCGGCAATACCTCCATCCAGAATGGCGAGGAAACCGTCACTTCCTATGTGACGTTGCCTTCTTTTGTCGTTCCCAGTATTTCGAACTATTTCAATTCGACCTGTGCGCAGTGCGACGCCGGGTGCAACATCATGGGCCGGGTGCGCGAAGGTCGCGTGCTCAAGGCGGAAGGCAATCCGAATTCGCCGATCAACCGCGGCAAGATGTGTGGCCTCGGGCTGGCGGGTGTGCAGGCGCACTACAATCCGGATCGTGTGCGCGAGCCTTTGTTGCGCACCGGCAATCAAGGTGAAGCCATCACCTGGGATAAGGCGCTGGGACTGATCAACGAGAAGCTGAATGGCGTCAAGGGCGCGGAAGTGGCTTTCCTGACCGGCGGCATGAGCGGCCATGTGCAGGCGCTGCTCGGCAATTACATGGACGAATTGGGCAGCAAGAACCATTTCTCCTATGAGGCAATCTCTCCCGCCGTGCTGCGCGTTGCCAACAAGAAAGCCTATGGCGTTTCCATGCCGCGCTACCGTATCGACAAGGCCAAAGTGGTGGTGTCGTTCGGTGCCGATTTCCTCGGAGCATGGATCTCGCCGGTTTATTTCTCGCAAGCCTATGCGCAGTTCCGCAAGGGAAATCGTCCGGAAGGCCGCGGCGTGCTGGTGCAGATCGAGCCGAAGATGACCTTGACCGGAGCCAATGCGGATCGCTGGATCGGCATTCGTCCCGGCACGGAAGGTGTGCTGGCGCTGGGTATCATCAATGCCCTGGGCAAAGCCGGTCTGTCCATTCCTGCCGACGTTGCCGCTGTGAGCCATGCTTATACACTGGAACGCGTGAGCAGCGAGACGGATGTTTCCGTTGAGCAGATCGAAAAACTGGCAGCGTTGTTGAAGGAACGCACACCGAGCCTGGTGCTGGCAGGTGGTGCCGCAGAAGGCTATGCCCACGGTTCGCAGAATGCGGCAGCCATCGCCTTGCTCAACCGGGTGCTGGGCAATATCGGCAAGACCGTTGAAGCGGCCGCCAGCGTGCCGTTCCCGCAGATCGCGCCAACGGTGGGCAACCGCGCTTCGCTAACCACTCTCAACGACGGCCTGGCCGCAGGCAAATACAAGGTGGTATTCAGCTACGGTGCCAACCCGGTATTCAGTGCGCCAAGTTCATTGAAGTTCAAGGACAACTTCGCCAAGGCCGGTTTCAAGGTTGCGTTTGCGCAATATATGGATGAAACGGCACTGGAAGCCGACTTGGTATTGCCGCTGGATTCGGCGATGGAAGACTGGGCCACGGTGGTGCCGGAATACATGGCTGCACCGGAAGGAGCGTATTCGAATACTTACGCGCAGATGAGCTTCCGCCAGCCCTTGATGGACAAGGTATTCCCGGACACCCGCGGTATCGGCGATATCCTGCTGGCCCTGCTCAAACAGCGCAAGGCCGACAAATACAAGGAGTTTGAGGACTTCTACGCGTACTTGCGCAGCGCAGTGCTGAAGAACAAGGTCGCGCTTGGCGGCAAGGCGACTGACAACGACGAAATATTCTGGGACGAGACGCTGAGCAAGGGCATCGTGCAGCTGAAAGGTATTGCCAACTCGGTGTCGGCCAAAGCGTCGGCTTCCGGATTGACTCTGCCCGCACCGGCTGCCATTGATGCGTCCTATCCGATGCGCCTGATTCCCCATGTTTCGGCCAGCATGCGCGACGGGCGCAATGCCAACGAACCGTGGCTGCAGGAATCGCCCGATCCGTTGACCACCATCGTGTGGGATTCCTGGGTCGAGATCAATCCCAAGACGGCCGCGAAGCTGGGGATCGTGGAAGGCGATATCGTCGAAGTGACATCCAAGAGCGGCTCCATCAAAACGCAGGCTTACCTGTTCCCGGGCATCCATCCGGATGCAGTTTCGGTACCGGTCGGCTATGGTCATGAGGCGATGGGCCGTTACGCCCGGAATGTCGGCGCGAACGTGTTTGGCATCCTGGATGCAGTATTCGACAAGGAAACCGGCGAGCTGGCCCTCAACGAAACCAACGTGAAGATCAGCAAGACCGGTCAGCGCGTCATCATCGTCAAGGAAGAAGGTCCGGCAGGCGGCAGCCAGGCGGGCAAACAAAAGATTGCGGTCCAAGTATCGGCCGACAAAGTCGATCTTTCGAAGGAGGTCTAAAGCATGTCAGTTTCCAATCTGTTAGAAAACTGGTCGAAGTTTCGCCATACCCACCCGGTAGATGACAAAGGGGTCCCCGACTGGGAGGCTTATCCATCCGACATCAAATGGGCGATGAGCATAGATCTCGATGCTTGCACCGGCTGCAATGCCTGCAGCGTGGCTTGCTACGCCGAAAATAATCTGCCGGTCGTGGGCAAGGAAAAATATTTGCATGGCCAGGCCATGCACTGGATGCGCATTGAGCGCTACTGGGACGAGAAAGATGGCGAGTTCCAGGCCGAGCAGGGCGCGCGCTTCCTGCCCATGATGTGCCAGCAATGCGAGGCAGCGCCGTGCGAAACGGTGTGCCCCGTAGGCGCGACCAACCACACCGAAGACGGATTGAACTCGCAGATTTACAACCGTTGCATCGGTTCGCGTTACTGTTCGGCGAACTGCCCGTACAAGGTGCGTTATTTCAACTGGTACAACTATCCGGAGCAGGAGAATGCCTGGCCTGAGCCGTTGAATCAGCAGCTCAACCCGGATCTGACCGTGCGCACTAAGGGCGTGATGGAAAAATGCACTTTCTGCAAACAGCGCACCTACACAGCCCGTAATAACGCGAAGACCGAAGGCCGTCCGGTGCAGGACAGCGACGTGCAGACCGCATGTCAGGAAGCCTGCCCGGCCGGTGCCATCACCTTCGGCAATCTGCACAACCCGGAATCCAAGGTCGCCAAACAGTGGCAGAGTCAGCAAGTCGACTTGATCAAGGACGTGCAGGAGAAGGACGAGAAGGAAGACAACCGTTTGCGCGGCTATCGCGTTCTGGAAGAACTCCGTCCCTATCCTTCGGTGATGTATCTGGAGCGGGTGCGCGAGAGCGTCGTATAAGGCTAAGGGAAGGAATAGAGAAAATGGGAAAAGATATCCGCGAAGACATAGCCTGGGCACAGATCAATAAAGACGTGCTCAAGAGTCTTGAGTCGCCTCGCAAACTGTACTGGGTCATCATCGTCGTAGCGTTGCTCGTATTCAGCGTGGGCGTCGGTTGCGAGGTGTATCAGTACAACACAGGCATGGGCGTGGCCAACATGGACAATCCACATGTGTGGGGGTTGTACATCGCCTCCTTCATCTTCTGGATTGGCATGAGTCACTCCGGTACGTTGTTGTCGGCGATTCTGCACTTGATGCACGCCGACTGGCGCAAGCCGATCTACCGTTTCGCAGAGGCGATGACGACATTCTCGCTGATGACTGCCGGCTTGTTCGTGGCGGTGCACTTGGGTCGTCTGTGGCAGGTTTACTACGCGCTGCCCTACCCGAGCGAACGCTGGATATGGCCTAACTTCCAGTCACCGTTGCTATGGGATGCGATGGCGATCTTCACTTATCTGAGCTCGTCCGTCCTGTTCCTGTACATCGGTTCGATTCCGGACCTGGCGATCTGCCGCGACAGCATCCATTCCGGTTGGCGCAAGAAGTTGTACACCCTGCTGGCATTGGGTTGGGAGGGCACCGATCGCCAGTGGCGCAACTTCCGCATCACCTACATGACGGTGGCCTGTTTCCTGATTCCGCTGGCGGTGTCTGTGCACTCCATTGTGGCTTCCGACTTTGCCATGTCGCAGCAACCTGGTTGGCACGTGACGTCGTTCCCGCCGTATTTCGTGGCGGGTGCGCTCTACTCCGGCTGTGCGGCGATCATCACACTGTTCGTCATCCTGCGCTATGTATTCAAATTCGAGGAATACATGACGTTGCCGATCCTGAAGAAGATCGTGCGGCTGACCTTCGCCATCGCCATGGTATGGACTTACCTGAACTGCATCGAGTTCGCGTCGGTGTGGTACAGCCATGACCAGGTTGCCAAGGATGTGCTGATCCAGAAGGCAACCGGAACCTACGCCCCGTTCTGGTGGGCCATGATCTTCTGTGGTTCCGTGGTGCCGTTCGCCATGATGGTCAAGAAATGGCAGACCAGTATTCCGGTGATGTTTGCGGTGTCCATTTTGCTGAATCTCGGGATGTGGCTGGAACGCTGGATGATCGTGGCGCCGACTTTCTCGCACGGCTATTACCCGTGGACATGGGATCACGACCAGTGGCCGAGCCTGATCCAGTGGGGCGTCGTGTTCGGCAGCTTCGGATGGTTCACCCTGCTGTTCATGGTGTTCTGCAAGATTGTGCCGTCTGTCTCCATGTATGAAGTGAAAGAAATGGTTTATCACCGCAGCCTGGCGCGAAAGAAGGAAGAGCTGGCTGTAAAGGAAGAACTTGCAGTGAAGGGAGCCAACTAAATGAGCAAACGTTACTTGCTGGCCCTGTACAACAATTTCGACGAGGCGGAGGCCGTCGTGCGGGAGTTGCGCAATGCTGACATCAAAGGTTTCAGCGCGGCCGACGATCTGGTAGTCAAATCGCCGATCGAGCACCCGGAAGTCGAGGAGTTTCTCGGCGAGAAACCGGTGAAGGTGCAGTGGTTCACTTTAGGTGGGGCGCTTATGGGTGGAATACTGGCGTTCACGCTGATTTCGGGATCGCAGGCCAGCTTTTATTCCCAGATGAAGGGCGGTAAACCGATCGTGCCGATCCCGCCGGATTTGGTGTTGACCTACGAGATGTTCATTCTGGGCGGGGTATATATCACCGTGCTGGGTTTCCTGATTTGCGCGGGTTTGCCGGCAAGGCGCTCTCCCCTTTACAGCGCCAAGGTGTCGGAAGATCAGATTGGTCTGTTGGTGAAGGCTGATGCCGGTTCGGTATCCATACTCAGGGAGATTTTTACCAGGCACAAGGCATTGGAAATTCAGGAAGAGGCAGGCAAATGAAAAAATTAACATTAACAATTGCTTTGCTGCTGGTGCCGGCGGTGGCGCAAGCATGGCCATGGTCCAAGGACATGTCGGAACAGATCAGCGTCAAGCCGCAGGAAAGCGTCGACCCGAGCCATCCGGGCATGAAAACCTATTCGGAACGTTCAGTGCCGATTCCCGGCACGACCAGTTTCGTGCAGGACATGGATGGAGCCGACAAGCAGAAGAACCCGGTCGCTGCCGATCAAAAATCTCTTGAGTTTGGCGGCAGGCTGTTCGGTATCTACTGCACGCCGTGCCACGGCTATGCCGGCAAGGGTGACGGTCTGGTAGGGCAGAAGCTGGTATTGCAGCCCTACAATCTGACCGCTGATCATGCCAAGGAAGTCAGCGACGGCTATATCTGGGGAATGATGACGTTCGGCGGGGCGGTCATGCCGTCCTATGCCAACGATCTGTCACCGACCGAACGCTGGAATGTGGTCAATTACGTGCGCAAGGTGTTGCAACAGGGTGGAACTGTGCATGCCAATGTGAATGGCCGGTAACCAAGGGGGATAAGTATGATTTCTTACAGTAATTGGTCGGTTCTGACTGCCTGCTTTGTGGTGGTCGTTTATCTTGCGCTGAGCGGCGTGGCCCTATGTTCGGTGCTTTATCTGGTGGGCGCCAAATGGCGTATGCAGGTGCGCGGACTGGCAGTTTCACTGTATGCCTTGTTTCCGATGGCTTTTGCGATGATGGTGGTTTTGCTCATTGGCGGCAACCAGACTTTCCCGTGGATCGGTCACGTTTCCCACGGCGAGAATGTGCACATGCCGGGGTGGTATACCTTGCCATTGCTGGCGGCACGCGAAGTGATCGGCATGCTGACGATCATGTTCGTATGGCGATTGTTTATCAAGCGCCAGGAAGTCAGCGACCGCAGCGAACAGGATCGGTTGAAATTTCACCACGTTGCCTGCTGGGTTCCATTCTTCACCGTGCTGTATGCAACCATGGTGGCGTGGGACTTTGAGATGACGCTGAAGCCGTCCTGGCACAGTGCGATCTACGGCATGTACAACCTGGTCAGCAATTTCGGCATGTTCCTGTCGTTCCTGCTGGTCTGGATCTATGTGCTGAATACGCGTAACAGCCTGCTCAAGCGCGTGGACGAATACATCTATAACTATCTTGCGCAAATGATGCTGGCGTTCACTCTGCTGTGGATGTATACCTTCTTTGCGCAGTACTTGACGATCTGGTACGGCAATCTTGGCGACGAACGCGACCGTATCGACGGCATGCAGAACGGCGACTATGGCGGACTGTGGTGGACCATGGTAGCTTTGAAATTCGTTATTCCATTCGCTACCTTATGTTTCCCGGTGACCCGGCATAATCCGAAGCTGACGGTCGCCGTTGCGGTGGGCATTATCGCCGGCACGTTGATCGAACGTTTCATCTGGATTGCGGGCGTAAACGGGACTGGAACCATACCGGTTCTGTGGGGAGGGCTGGTCAGCATAGGTGTCATCATGGTAGGGTATCAACTGGTGCGTAGCGCAATGGCGCGTAACCAATTGATAAAAGGATAATTTGCTACATGATGACATTGTATTCCGGGACAACAGATCCCTATAGCCACCGCTGTCGCTTCGTTTTGTATGAAAAAGGCATGGATTTTCAGGTTATTGACGTCGACGTCTTCAATAAACCTGAAGATCTGGCGGTAATGAATCCTTACAACACCGTGCCGGTGCTGGTGGAACGTGACCTGATCCTGTATGAAGCCAACATAATCAACGAATACATCGACGAGCGCTTCCCGCACCCGCAATTGATGCCGCCAGATCCGGTGATGCGTGCCCGTGCCCGTCTGTTCCTGCACCGCTTCGAGAACGAATTGTTCTGCCACATTCCCGGCCTGGAAAGCAGCAATGCCAAGGTGGCGGAAAAGGCTCGCGCATTAGTGCGCGAGAATTTGACGCAGATATCCCCTGTATTCACCAAGCAGAAATTCATGCTGGGTGATGAGTTCTCGATGCTCGACGTGGCGATTGCTCCGTTGCTCTGGCGTCTGGACCATTATGGTATTCAGCTGGACAAGGAAGCCGCACCGCTGATGAAGTATTCCGAGCGTTTGTTCTCGCGCCCGGCCTACATCGAAGCGATGACGCCGGCCGAAAAGGCAATGCGCAAGTAATTTCAAGGTTGGTATGAGCGAACCATCCACCAAGCCTTACCTGATTCGCGCCATTTTCGACTGGTGCGCAGATGCCGGATACACGCCGTATCTGGCAGTGCAGGTCGACGAGTACACCCAAGTGCCGATGGCTTACGTCAAGGACGGCAAGATCGTCCTGAATATCGGCATGGATGCGGTGCGCAATCTCCAACTGGGGAATGAAGACATCACCTGTGGCGGTCGCTTCGGCGGTGTGGCGCATCAGCTCATCGTTCCGATGTCGGCAGTGATCGGTATCTTCGCCAAGGAAACGGGGCAGGGTCTGGTGTTTCAGGGGCAAGAGTCTTCGCCGATCGGTGCGATGACGGGTTCGGGCGAACCGCCCGACGATCCGTCGCCGCAAGGCAAGCCCACACTCAGGGTCGTGAAGTAATAAAAAAAGCCGCGGAAAAATATTCCGCGGCTTTTTCCTTTTGGAAAACCTCAAATCAGGCTGTGGCCGGCAATCCAAACTGCGTCTGCATCTTGCTCAGCGCTTTTTGCTCGATCTGGCGAATGCGCTCGGCGGAGACGTTGAATTCGGCAGCCAGTTCGTGCAGCGTTGCTGAATGCTCTTCTTCATCGCGCAACCAGCGTGCTTCCACGATACGGCGGCTGCGTTCGTCCAGGCTCGCCAAGGCTTGCTGCAGGCCCGAGGTATGCATGTGCTCACGCTCTGCTGCTTCCAGGATATACGAAGGTTCGTGCTCGGCGTTATCGGCGAGGTAATTAATGGGCGAGTAGCTTTCATCTTCGTCGCCCGCAAGCGGTTCCAGCGCGATCTCATGCCCGGCAAAACGGGCTTCCATATCGACGACGTCGTACTCGCTCACGTTCAACTGCTGTGCGATTTCGCTAACCTGTTGCGGTTTGAGCGGCTCCAAACCCTGTTTCATGCTGCGCAGGTTGAAAAACAGCTTGCGCTGCGCCTTCGTCGTGGCAATCTTGACCATACGCCAGTTGCGAATCACGTATTCGTGGATCTCGGCACGAATCCAGTGCAACGCAAACGACACCAAGCGCACACCGCGTTCCGGGTCATAGCGTTTTACTGCCTTCATCAGGCCGATGTTACCCTCTTGAATCAGGTCGGCTTGAGGCAAGCCGTAACCGGCATAACCCCGCGCCACACTGACCACGACGCGCAAGTGAGAAACCACTAACTGACGCGCCGCATCCAAGTCGTTTTCGGTCTTGAAACGTGTGGCCAAGGACAGTTCCTCTTCATGCGACAGCACCGGAAAGCGATTCACGGCCTGCACATAGCCCTCCAAGCTGCCTACGGCAGAAGGTATGGGTAGACTCATTGTTGCATTCATTGGCATTTCCTCCTCTTTGGCTGATTCTAGCACTCGGGCGGTATGAGTGCCAGACGCTAAAAAGGTTCGACGGCAGTGGAAATGTGTTCCAGGCAATTATGAATGTTTCTTGAAAGTAAAGTGCATGCAGGAAAAGGAGCATGGTTGGCTAACTTCCTCTCCATGCTTGAGCCAGCGTCAATTCGAGTACAAATGCACACGTTCGACGGGTAGGCCGAACGTACCACGCTTGCAAAAAATTCCTTAATTCGATTGTCACTGTGCAGGACTATCGTAATCTGTAGCGCGGATTATCCGCGTTGATCTTCGCGTCGCAAAGACAGTGTTCTTTTCGTTCGAGCATGTCTAGTCCATCAGCAAGGATTAAATTTATCAACGCAAGTTAACGACAAGGAGATTCCCGTGAAATTTGAACCTCAATTAGTATTAACAGCAATGGCGTTGAGTATTGCCATGCTGGTGCCGACAACCGCAGCCCACGCAAAAGACAGCGGCGGCGCTGACACCAACACGCCGATCAGGCACGTGATTGTCATCATCGGCGA